>NZ_JAQFWQ010000016.1 GCF_027706725.1 Nocardiopsis endophytica | reverse complement strand
TGTTGCGGGGCCGGGGGCGGCGCCCCGGGGCGCCGCGGCGTGTCAGGGGCGTCGGTCCCGGGAAAGGCCCCCTGCCGACCCGGTTCCATGGAACCGGAGTCCCACCCGCTTCGCGTGCGCCGCCCGCATCCGCGCCGGTGGGGCCCGCCGTCGTCAGGACACGCTCGGCCCCGTCCGGGGTTCGACGAGGGCGAGTGCGAACTCGAACGCCCGGTCGACCCGCGCGCGGTCTCCCGAGACGAGAAGGTCGAGCTGAAGCCCCCGTATCTGAGCCAGGAGGAGGGTGGCCAGGGCCGACGCGTCCTCGGGCGCCCACCCGTCCCGCCTGAGCCACCCGGAGATGAAGCCGACGAAGTCGTCCTCCATCGACCGTGTCGGCTCCCCGCCGTCGCCGGACCGCCGACCCGCGCCGGCGGCCATCTCGAACAGGAGCAGGAACTGCCGCTGCTCCTTGGGTTCGCACAGCCGTCGCCACGTGGTCCTCAGCAGTTGTGCCGTCGACCCGGCCTCCTGGAGTCCGCTGTCGGCGGTCACCTGGGCGAAGAGGTCGGTGCGGATCTTGTCCAGCACGCACGTGATCAGCTCGTCCTTGGACGAGAAGTGGCGCAGCAGCGTCGCGTGCGTCACCCCCAGCGCCTGGGCCACCGGACGCAGCGACAGGCCGGCGATGCCGTGGTCGAGGACGTACTCGGTCGCCGCGGCCAGCAGCTCCGGCCGCCGGTGCTGAAACCGGAGCGTCCGCCCGTCGACGCGCTCGGAACCCATCAGGTGTCGTCCTCCTCCGCTCGCCCGGTCGATTGAGCGTACCACTCGGTTGTCCTAACCGAGTGGTACTGCTACTTTTCCGCCATCGGAGCCGGAAGCCTCCGCATCGGTCGGGGTCCGGAAGGGACGGCGACGACCGATCCGGCACGGGTGCCGGCAGTCGGACCTCCACCACGGCAAGGACACTGATGACCGACACGACAGGGACGCCGATGACCGACGACGAGACGGCGGTCCGCGCCGCGTACACGGCCTTCGCCCGGGCGCTGCAGGCGATGGATCTCGAGGCGATGAAGGGTCGGTGGGACGACGGCTACGAGCACCTCGTCTACCAGCCGGAGGAGTACGGGACCGCCATCACGGCCTGGGACGCGATCGTCGACTACTGGCGCGGCATTCCGGAGGCGGTCGACCGGATCGAATGGCGTGAGATCGGCAGCGAGGTCGCCGTGCTCGGCGATGTCGCGCTCGTCTACTGGCGGGGCCACACCACGTTCGAGTTCAAGGACTCCAGCGAGCCGCTCGCCGGCGAGTCACGGCTCTCGGCCGGCCTGCGCCGGACCGGCAGCGGTTGGCGATTCATCCACTGGCACGAGTCGCGCAGGCTCGTCGTCGGCTGACGGCACGGCACGACCCATGAACAGGGGAGTTCCGCACCTGTCACTCAGGGAGGCGGTCATCCTCGACACAGATCGGACCATTGATGAACATCGTGCTCTGGGCCCTGCAGGGAGTGCTGGCCGCCGTCTTCCTCGGCGCGGGCCTGACGAAGATGGCCAAGCCGAAGGAGGACCTCGTCGCCCCCTTGGGCGCATGGGTCGAATCCTTCCCCGCCCCGGCGGTCAAGCTCCTCGGCCTGGTCGAGGTCCTCGGCGCCGTCGGCCTGGTCGTTCCGCCGCTCGTCGGAATCGCCCCGGTGCTGAGCCCGCTCGCGGCCGTCGGCATCGTCATGATCATGGTCGGCGCCATCGTGGCCCACGCGCGGGAATCGGCAGGGTCCAAGATCGCCATGAACGTCGTCCTGGGCGTGCTCGCGGCCGTCGTGGTGTGGGGACGCTTCGGGCCGTACGCGTTCTGACCGGAAGCAGGGTCGCCCTCCACCGGCGGCGACCCTGCTTTCCGAAGGCCGATTGCGGCGCTTCGCGTCCTGAACCACCGGCGCCGGTCCTCCCGGGATCAGTGAGGGGAGGGGCCCGTGGCCGCCGCGCGGGCGCTCCAGCGGCCCGCGCGGCGTTCGATCTCGATCGGGTGGTCGAAGCACTCCGACACGAACTTGGAGGTCAGCACCTCGTCGGCCGGACCGCACGCCACCGTGCGCCCGGCCCGCAGCAGCAGCGCGTGCGTGGTGGTGGCGGGCAGCTCCTCCAGGTGGTGGGTGACCATCACGGTGGCCATGTACGGGCGCGCGGCGCGCAGCCGGTCCACCGCCGCCAGCAGCCCTTCGCGCGCGGCCACGTCCAGGCCGGTGGCGGGCTCGTCGAGGAGGAGCAGGTCGGGGTCGGCCATCAGCGCGCGGGCGATGAGCACCCGCCCCCGCTCGCCTTGGGAGAGTGTGGTCCACGGGTCCTCGGCCCGGTCCGCCACCCCGAGCAGGGACAGCAGCTCCCCGGCGCGCGCGGTCTGCCCGGCGGTGGGCTCCCAGCGCGGCGGGACCTCGATGCTGCCGGTGGCGCCGGTCAGCACCACGGTGTGCGCGGGGAGCGCCGAGCGCAGGTCGTGGCGGGGGTCGACGTGGCCGATGCGCGCCCGCAGCTCGCGCACGTCCACCCGGCCGAGCCGGTGCCCGAGCACGTGAACGGTGCCCCGGGTGGGGTGGGCGCGCGCCCCGAGGAGCGTGAGCAGGGTGGTCTTCCCGGCCCCGTTGGGGCCGAGCAGCGCCCAGTGCTCGCCCGGGCGCACCGCGAGGGTCACCTGGTCGAGCAGGAGCTTGCCGGTGCGGACCAGGTCCACCCCGTCGGCGTCGATAACGTTCCGGTCGCACTCGTCGGCGGCCACGGGTCACCGCCCTCCCTCGTTCGCGGGCCTGTCGGACGCCGGATCACCCTACCGCCGGGGCGTACGGGCGCGCGGCCCGGCCCGGCACCGGGCCCCGCCCCCGGGCCGGACGCGGACGGGCCCGGTGATCGCACGGTCGACCTGCGCATTTACCGTGGTAGGCGACAGTGAGCACATCGCGCCGCGATCGGCGCGGAAGGGGCGCGAGAAGGTGGTAGGGGACCCGTCGGACCGGCCGTGCAAGCTGGTCGTGTGCCGGGGCTGTTGCTGCGGGACCAAGAAGAAGGTCCCCGGGGTGGACCACAAGGCACAGCTCCAGCGGCTCAGCGGGCTGGAGGACCACGAGGGGCGTTCGGTCCCGGTGCGGGTCAGCAAGTGCCTGGGCATCTGCTTCAAGGCCAACGTGGTGGTCGTGCAGCCGTCGTCCAAGGGGAGGGCCGGCGGCGGGCGGCCGGTGTGGCTGGGCGACTTCGCCGAGGACCGGTTGGTGGACGAGCTCGACGACTGGATCTTCCAGGGCGGACCCGGGGTGGCGCCGGTGCCCGAGCCGTTGCGCCCCCACCTGACCTCCAAGGACGCGAAGAAGCCCAAGAAGAAGAAGCTGAAGAAGCAGCTGAAGCGCAAGCGCAAGCGGGCCGAGGAGGAGAAGAGGGCGGCTTCCAAGGGGGCGAAGGACAAGAAGGGCAAGAAGGACGGGCCGGAGAAGGCGAAGGGCGAGAAGAAAAAGAAGAAGAAAAAGAAGAAGTGAGGTGGGCCCCCGGACCACCCCACTCCTTCCCGCCCCGTCGGCCCGGCGCCCTGGCCGGGCGCCGGGACCGGGTCCGCCGCTACGCGGGCGCCGCCACCTTCTCCGGCTCGCCCCCGCCCGGGCCGTCGGACCCGGAGCCGGCCCCCTCGTCCGCCTCCAGGCTGGTCGCCAGCGGCTTCTCCTTGATGAACAGCGACAGCACGAACCCGACCGCCACGATCGGCACCCCGTAGAGGAACACCGGGGGCAGCGCGTCCGCGAAGGCGTGCACCACGAAGTCGCGCACCTCCGGCGGGAGGGCCTGCAGCATGTCCGGGGTCAGCGAGCTGAGCCCGGCCTCGCCGCCCTGCATCTGCAGCCCGCCGCCGGGCAGCTCGGCCACCCGGTCGTTCAGCCGCCCGACGAAGATCGAGCCGAAGACCGCGATGCCGAACGACGCCCCGATCTGCCGGAAGTAGTTGTTGGCCGAGGTCGCCGTGCCCAGGTACCGCGCCGGGGCCGCGTTCTGCACGATGAGCACCAGGTTCTGCATCACCATGCCCACGCCCAGGCCCAGCACCAGCATCCCGGTCGCGTTGTACAGGTAGGCGGTGTCGGCGTCCATCCGGGACAGCAGCACCAGCCCGGCCATGATCACCAGGGTGCCGATGACCGGGAAGGCCTTGTAGCGCCCGGTCGAGGAGATCAGCCGCCCGGTGGTGATGGTGGCCGCCAGCATGCCCGCCACCATCGGGATCATCATCAGCCCGGACTCGGTGGCCGTGGCGCCGTTGACCATCTGCAGGAAGGTCGGCAGGTAGGACACGGTGGAGAACATCGCGATGCCCACGGTGATCCCGATCAGCGCGGTGAGCACGAAGTCGCGGTTGCGGAACAGCGACAGCGGGATGATCGGCTCGCTCGCCCGGCGCTCGGCCAGCACGAACAGCGCGGCGCCCACGACGGCCCCGGCGCCCAGGCCGATGATGACCGGGCTGGTCCAGGCGTACTCGCCGCCGCCCCAGCTGGTGAACAGCACGATGCACACGCTGGCGGCGGCCAGCAGCGCCGTCCCCAGGTAGTCCAGGCGCGGGCGCGGCCCCTCCGGCTTGGGCAGGTGCAGCACGGCGGCCGCGACGGCCAGGGCCAGGGCGCCCAGCGGCAGGTTGATGTAGAAGATCCACCGCCAGTCCAGGTGGTCGGTGAAGAACCCGCCGAGCAGCGGGCCGGCCACCGAGGCCAGGCCGAACACGCCGCCCATCAGGCCCATGTAGCGGCCGCGCTCGCGGGCGGGCACCACGTCGGCGATGATCGCCTGGGCGGTGATCATCAGCCCGCCGCCGCCGATGCCCTGCAGCGCGCGGAACGCGATCAGCTGCGGCATGTTCTGGGCGATGCCGCACAGCACGGACCCGACGAGGAACATGCCGATGGCGAAGATGAAGACGTTCTTGCGGCCGAACAGGTCACCGGCCTTGCCGTAGATCGGCATGCCCACCGTCGCGGCGAGCATGTAGGCGGTGACCACCCAGGACAGGTGCTCCAGTCCGTTGAGCTCGCCCACGATCGTGGGCAGGGCGGTGGACACGATCGTCTGGTCGAGCGCGCCGAGCAGCATCGTCAGCATGACGCTGAAGAACACCCAGCCGACGTGCGGCTTCCTGCTCTCGCCGCCCGCGCGGCTCGGCGGTGCCGAGGGGTCCTCGGTGCCGGTGGTGGTCATGGATGGATCTCGCTTCCCCGTGGGATGGTTCGGGCGCCGCCCCCGGCGGGCGCCGTGTGGGTCGGTGTGGGGTCGGTCTGGTGGCGGTGCGGGGGGTGCGGGGGAGGGGCGCCGGGTCAGGCCCGCTCGGCGGGGAGCACGAAGAACTCCCGAAAGGCCTGGAACGTCTCGTCCATGACGCGCTCCAGGTCCTCCCGGAAATCCTCGGGCTCGGGCGCCGGGTCGTCGGGGCCGTGCCCGGACTCCTTCAGCCGGTGCATGGTGAACCGCATCAGCGTGGTGGCCAGCAGCGCCCCGAGCTGGGCGCGCGTGCCCTCGGCGTCGCCGTCGCCGAGCCGCGCCGCGATGTCGGCGGCGACCCGCTGCTCGGTCTCGGCGAAGCGGGCCATGACGCGCGGCATCAGCGAGGGCTCCTGCTGGACCAGCCGCTTGCGCTGGTACAGGTCCCGCATGGCGGTGCGGTGCTCCTCCGGGTCGTCGCCGACGAAGGTCATCAGGTAGGCCTTCAGGTCGTCGACGGGGTCCCCCGTCGGGCCGCCCGAGGTGAAGACGGCCCGTCCCTCCTCGGACGGGCCCAGGGGGCCGTCTCCGACCAGGGCGTCGTCCTTGGAGGCGTAGTAGTTGAAGAAGGTCCGGGAGGACACGTCCGCGGCGGCGGCGATGTCGTCGACCGTGACCGCGTCCAGCCCGTGCTCAAGGACCAGCCGCACCGCCGCGCGGTGCAGGTTGCGGCGGGTCTCGCGCTTCTTGCGCTCCCGCAGTCCCATGGCGGTCCCCCCGTCGGAGCCGGGCCTTCCTCTGACACCTTCCATCTTGCAGTCTCTGCAAAAATGCGGCAACTGAATTTCTGCGTGATCTGAATCTCTGGAGCGGCGGGGAATACCGGACGGGCAAGAACGCCGGAGGGGGCCGCCGTCCACGGCGGCCCCCTCCGGCCTCGGTGCCTCCCGGGTCTCAGGCCCGGGACTTCTCCTGTGAGGCGAACTGGGTGCGGTACAGCGCCGTGTACAGGCCGCCGCCCGCCAGCAGCTCGTCGTGCGTGCCGCGCTCCAGGATGCGCCCGTCCTCCATGACGAGGATCAGGTCGGCCTCGCGCACCGTCGCCAGCCGGTGGGCGATCACCAGGGAGGTGCGGCCCTCCAGGGCGGTGGCCAGCGCCTCCTGCACCGCCGCCTCGGACTCCGAGTCCAGGTGCGCCGTCGCCTCGTCCAGGACCACCACCGAGGGGCGCTTGAGCAGCAGCCGCGCGATCGCCAAGCGCTGCTTCTCGCCGCCGGACAGGCGGTACCCGCGGTCGCCGACCATGGTGTCCAGGCCGTCCGGCAGCGCGTCGAGCAGGTGGCCGAGCTGCGCCGCCCGCATCGCCTCCACCAGTTCGGCGTCGGTGGCCTCCGGGCGGGCGTAGCGCAGGTTGGCGCCGACGGTGTCGTGGAAGAGCTGGGCGTCCTGGGTGACCACGCCGACCGCGTCGCGCACCGAGTCGAAGGACGCCCCGCGCAGGTCGGTCCCGCCCAGGCGCACCGCGCCCTC
Source organism: Nocardiopsis endophytica (assembly GCF_027706725.1). Lineage (GTDB taxonomy): Bacteria > Actinomycetota > Actinomycetes > Streptosporangiales > Streptosporangiaceae > Nocardiopsis_A > Nocardiopsis_A endophytica. The sequence goes on along the minus strand of NZ_JAQFWQ010000016.1, from coordinate 79,126 downwards.
GGTCGGGTCGTACAGGCGCGAGACCAGGTGGGTCAGCGTCGTCTTCCCGGCGCCGGAGGGGCCGACCAGCGCGACCAGCGACCCGGCCGGGGCGGTGAACGACACCCCGCTGAGCACCTGGGTGTCGTCGCCGGACTCGGCCTGCGGCGTCAGCTCCAGGGAGGACAGCGAGGACTCGGCGGCGGTGGGGTAGCGGAAGGAGACCCCGTCGAACTCCACGTCCAGCGGCCCCGGCGGCAGCGGGCGGGCGTCGGGCGCCTCGCCGATCATCGGCTCCAGGTCCAGCACCTCGAAGACGCGGTCGAAGCTGACCAGCGCCGTCATCACCTCCACGTGCACGTTGGACAGCGCGGTGATCGGCGCGTACAGCCGGGTGAGCAGGGTGGCCAGAGCCACCAGGGTGCCCAGCTCGAAGGCGCCGCCGACGACCAGGGCGCCGCCCACCCCGTAGACCAGGGCCGTGGCCAGGGCGGTGATCAGCCCGATCATGGTGAACAGCAGGCCGCCGACGACGGCCTGGGTGATGCCGATGTCGCGCACCCGCCCGGCCCGGTCGGAGAAGGCCGCGGCCTCCTCGTCGGGGCGTCCGTACAGCTTGACCAGCATCGCCCCGCCGACGTTGAACCGCTCGGTCATCAGCGAGCTCATCTCGGCGTTGAGGTTCATCCCGTCGCGGGAGATCCCGGCCAGGCGGCGGCCGATCAGCTTTGCGGGGATGAGGAAGAGCGGCACCAGCACCAGCGCCGCCAGGGTGATCTGCCAGGACAGCACGAACATGGTGGCCAGCACCGCCACCGTGCTGATCAGGTTGGACACGATCGACTGCAGCACCGAGGTGATCGCGCGCTGGGCGCCCACCACGTCGGTGTTGAGGCGGCTGATCAGCGACCCGGTCTGGGTGCGGGTGAAGAACGCCAGCGGCATCCGCTGCACGTGCGTGAAGACCTGGGTGCGCAGCAGGTAGATGACGCCCTCGCCGATGCGGGAGGACAGCCACCGGTTGGCCAGGTTGAGCACGGCCTCCAGGACCGCCAGCCCGGCGACGGCCAGGGCGAGCGACGCCACCAGCCCGGTGTCCCGGTTCGCCACGCCCTGGTCGATGATCTGCTTGAGCAGCAGCGGGTTGGCGACCACGATCGCCGACGCCAGCGAGGTGCCGAGCACGAACAGCACGATGGAGCGCCAGTGCGGGCGGGCATAGCCCACGATGCGCCGGGCGAGGCCCTTGGGCAGCGCGCTCTGCTTCGCGCTCCCGTCGTTGACCAGGGAGCGGTAGATCGGGGGGCCGCCCCCTCCCATCATCGCCATATCGACCTCATTCGCCTTCGGGACAACGCGCGGAAAGCAGGGGAGGCGCGGCGGACCCGGCACCGCCCTGCAGCGTCGTCAACAGCCCCCGGAGGCGGCCTGTTCCCGGGTCGGGCGGGAGCAAAGAAGGTGCCATGCGCGGGAATAAGGGGCCGGAACCGGCCGTCGCCGTGCGGGGCGGGCCGCCGTCACCCGGGGCCGTGGGCGGTGTCCAGCGGCCCCGCTCAGAGGCTGGGCGACAGGCGGTTCAGCGTCGCGCTGGTCGAGCGCCCCCGGGTGAGCGGGAGCTCCCAGAAGTCGGCGCCGAGGGCCTCGGCGCCGCGCCGCTTGGCGTCGGTGTGCGGGTCGCCGGCGGTGATGGCGAGCGCGGCGGGGTCCAGGGGGCGCAGCAGGTCGGCGTAGGCGTCCCAGCCGTTGACCTCGGGAGGGCCGGAGACGATGAACACGCCGTCGACACAGCGCAGGGCGGCCAGCAGCTCGGCGCGCTCCTCGTCGGGGTTGACGGGGCGGTCGGGGCCCTTCCAGGCGCTGACCCGCCGGTCGTCCTCGACGCCCACCACGAGCGGCAGGCCGCGGTCGCGGATGGAGGACAGGAAGCGCAGGTGGCCCACGTGCAGCACGTCGAACACCCCGGTCACCACGGCGGGGGACGCGCCCCCCGGCGGCCCGGCGACCCAGCGGGCCGTCAGCGCGGGAACCTCCATGGGCATCTGCACACCTTCACACGATCGACCGGACGCGGAGCGGCCGCGGGGCGGGGGCTTGTCCGCCCGAACCAACATATCCCCGGGCGACCCCATTCCCCGCGCACGGCCCACCCCTCGGCCCGCAGAGGCCATGAGGCGGTGCCCACACCGGCGGAGCGGCGGCACGTCGGCCCCCGGGAACGACGAAGGCCGGGTCCGTTCGGACCCGGCCTCGACCGTGCACGGAGCGGGCGACGGGAATCGAACCCGCATGGCCAGCTTGGAAGGCTGGAGTTCTACCATTGAACTACGCCCGCGTGGCTCCGGTCCCTCTGAGTTTCCTCTAGACTCGTTGAGCCGACGGGGACAAGACTACAGTCTCCGCAGCGTTGGTCGTACACCCGGACGGCGCGGCCGGCGCGAGTGGTACGGGGAGTAGCGCAGCTTGGTTAGCGCGCATGCTTTGGGAGCATGAGGCCGCGGGTTCGAATCCCGCCTCCCCGACGACGTCTACGGCTCCAGGTCCGGGGGCGCTGCGGCTCCCGAAGGCCGTGAGCCCCCGCTGTTCTGCCCTAGACTTGGTGTGATCAGCAGGGGGGACGAGCGGGACCGGGTCAGGTCCCGGCTCAAGGCCCCGCGGCTCGGATCACTGACTGCTCGGCCGGTGCCGTCCCGGACACCGCGGCCTTGCGTCGTGCCCTGCGTGCCGGGTCGTCCCGGAAAACAGCCGGAAATCTAGGAGTACCGCCCCGTGAAGACCGATGTCGAGGAGCTCAGCCCGACCCGGGTCAAGCTGACCATCGAGGTTCCGTTCAAGGAGCTGGACCACGCCTTCGACGTGACCTACAAGTCGCTGGCCAAGCAGGTCCGGATCAAGGGCTTCCGCCCGGGTAAGGCGCCGGCCCGGCTGATCGACCGCTACGTCGGCCGCGGTGCGGTGATCAGCGAGGCGGTCAACCACGCCGTTCCCGAGCTCTACAACGAGGCCATCCAGAAGGAGGAGGTCTTCGCGCTCGGCCAGCCCGACGTGGAGATCACCAAGCTGGAGGACAACGACGAGCTCGCCTTCACCGCCGAGGTCGACGTCCGCCCCAAGTTCGAGGTCGCCGACTGGGAGGGCATCGAGGTCACGGTCGACGACGCCGAGGCCACCGACGAGCAGGTCGAGGACCAGCTGGGCAACCTGCGCGAGCGCTTCTCCACCCTGGTCGGCGCCGACCGCCCGGCCGCCGAGGGCGACCACGTCTCCATCGACCTGTCGGCCGCGGTCGACGGCGAGAAGCTGGAGGACGTCCAGGCCTCCGGCGTCTCCTACGAGGTCGGCACCAACACCATGCTCGAGGGCCTGGACGACACCCTGACGGGCATGTCCGAGGGCGACGAGGCCACCTTCTCCACGAAGCTGGTCGGCGGCGAGCACGAGGGCAAGGACGCCGACGTCACCGTCACCGTGCACAGCGTCAAGGTCAAGGAGCTCCCCGAGCTGGACGACGAGTTCGCCCAGCTGGCCAGCGAGTTCGACACCATCGAGGACCTGCGCGCCGACGTGCGCAACCGCCTCGGCGAGATGCGCCGCGTCCAGCAGCTCTCCCAGGCGCGCGACCGCGCCATGGAGAAGCTGGTCGACTCGGTCGACATCCCGCTGCCGGACTCGGTCGTCGACGAGGAGGTCGACCGCCGCCGCCAGAGCCTGGAGAACCAGCTCCAGCAGGGCGGGCTGTCCAAGGAGTCCTACCTGGAGTCCCAGGGCCAGACCGAGGAGGAGTTCGACGAGGAGCTGAAGACCAGCGCCCGTTCGGCCGTCAAGGCCGGCTTCGTCCTCGACCAGCTCGCCGTCCAGGAGGAGCTGTCGGCCGGCCAGGAGGACCTGACCGCCTACGTCGTCGAGCAGGCGCAGCGCATGGGCGTCTCCCCCGACCAGCTCGCCCAGCACCTGGTCCAGTCCAACCAGCTGCAGATCGCCTACACCGAGGTCGTCCGCTCCAAGGCCATGGACCTGGTCCTGGAGAAGGCCAAGGTGTCCGACGAGTCCGGCAACCCCGTCGAGACCGCCCGGGGCGGCGACGAGGACGCCGAGGCCCCCGCTGAGGCCGCGGCCGAGGCCGCCGACGCCCCGGCCGCCGAGGAGTCCGAGGCCAAGGCCGAGGACGAGAAGTCCGAGTAAGGCTTTCGCCCTGACGCTCCGGGTCCCCGGGCCGCGCCGCGTGCGCGGCCCGGGGACCCGTTCGCTTTCTGCGGAATGCGCGGCCGCCGTGGCCCGCCCCATGCGCTCAAAGCGAACAGGCCCGTGAAGCGTGCGAGCGGGACCGTGAAGAGCGTTAGTGTCGCAAGCGTCGCAACCGTTTCGATTTCGGAGCAGGTGACGAGAGTGCCGCCGACCCAGAACGAGTCCACGCGAGTCGAAGCCCGTACGGCCGAGTCGCCTATTCCCCCGGTGTTCGAGCAGACGTCGCAGCGTCTGCTGCGCCAGCGCATCATCTTCCTCGGCCAGCAGGTCGACGACGAGATCGCCAACCGCATCGTGGGTGAACTGCTGCTGCTGTCCGCCGAGGACCGCCAGAGGGACATCACGCTGTACATCAACTCGCCGGGCGGTTCGGTCACCGCCGGTATGGCGATCTACGACGTCATGCAGTACATCCCCAACGATGTGCGCACCGTCGGCATGGGCATGGCCGCGTCCATGGGCCAGTTCCTGCTGTGCGCGGGCGCGTCGGGCAAGCGTTTCGCCCTGCCCCACGCCCGCGTGATGATGCACCAGCCGATCGGCGGGATCGGGGGCACCGCCTCCGACATCCGGATCCTCGCCGACGACCTGCTGTACGTGAAGAAGATGTTCCAGGAGCGCATCGCCTTCCACACCGGCCAGACGGTGGAGCAGATCGAGAAGGACTCCGACCGGGACCGCTGGTTCACCGCCCAGGAGGCCAAGGACTACGGGTTCATCGACGAGGTGCTGGAGGGCACCCTCGACGTCTCCGGCCAGTCCTGAGGGCCGTGTCACGCCTGAGGAGTCCGGGACCGGTTACCCCCGAAGTACGGTGCATGTGGAGGGCCAGAACATGAACGAGTACGAGTACAAGGCGTTCGGCGCCGGCGGCATGGCTCCGCCGAGCCCCCAGAGCCGCTACATCCTTCCGTCGTTCGTCGAGCGCACCTCGTACGGCGTCAAGGAGATGAATCCGTACAACAAGCTCTTCGAGGAGCGGATCATCTTCGTCGGCGTGCAGATCGACGACACGTCGGCCAACGACATCATGGCGCAGCTGCTGACGCTGGAGCAGATCGACGCCGACCGCGACATCCAGATGTACATCAACTCGCCGGGCGGGTCGTTCACGTCGCTGATGGCGATCTACGACACGATGCAGTTCGTCCGCCCCGACGTGCAGACGGTGTGCATCGGCCAGGCGGCGTCCGCCGCCGCGGTGCTGCTGGCCGGCGGCACCAAGGGCAAGCGCGGCTGCCTGCCCAACGCGCGGATCCTGATCCACCAGCCCGCCACCGACGTCACCCGCGGCCAGGCCAGCGACATCGAGATCCAGGCGAACGAGATCATGCGGATCCGCAAGCAGCTGGAGTCCACGCTGGCCAAGCACACGGACAAGACGGAGGAGGAGATCTCGCAGGACATCGAGCGGGACAAGATCCTCACCGCGGAGGAAGCCAAGGATTACGGCATCATCGACTTCGTGCTGCCGTACCGCAAGACCTCCCTGAAGTAGGCGGTGTCCGCGGGCCCGGCAGGGCCCGCGGGGCCGTCCGCGGGGCACGGCCCCCACACGCCGCGGGCGATCGGGTGGTGAAGCCGGTCTCCCTCTTCGCTTACGCTCGTTAAGAGCGACGCACAGATCACCCCGCACGGAGTCGGCGCCGGAGGGCATATCCTGCAAGAGCGGATAGGCCCGCTGGGGACGCCTCGTACCGCGGACCGCGCAGCGGGCGCACGGGCGCCGTTGACGGGGCGGCCTACGTTTTAAGGAGTGGCTGGGTGGCACGCATCGGCGACGGTGGAGACCTGCTGAAGTGCTCGTTCTGCGGCAAGAGCCAGAAGCAGGTGAAGAAGCTCATTGCCGGCCCGGGTGTGTACATCTGCGACGAGTGCATCGACCTGTGCAATGAGATCATCGAGGAGGAGCTCGCCGACTCCACCGAGCTCAAGTGGGACAGCCTCCCCAAGCCGCGCGAGATCTACGAGTTCCTCGACTCCTATGTGATCGGCCAGGACCAGGCGAAGAAGGCGCTGTCGGTCGCGGTCTACAACCACTACAAGCGGGTCCAGTCCGAGGGCGACCGCCCCCGTGACGAGGACGTGGAGATCGCCAAGTCCAACATCCTGCTGCTGGGCCCCACCGGTTCGGGCAAGACGCTGCTGGCCCAGACACTGGCCAAGATCCTCAACGTCCCCTTCGCCATCGCCGACGCCACCGCGCTCACCGAGGCCGGGTACGTCGGCGAGGACGTGGAGAACATCCTCCTCAAGCTGATCCAGGCGGCCGACTACGACGTCAAGAAGGCCGAGACCGGGATCATCTACATCGACGAGGTCGACAAGGTCGCGCGCAAGAGCGAGAACCCCTCGATCACCCGGGACGTGTCCGGGGAGGGCGTGCAGCAGGCGCTGCTGAAGATCCTGGAGGGCACCACCGCCAGCGTGCCGCCGCAGGGCGGGCGCAAGCACCCGCACCAGGAGTTCATCCAGATCGACACCACCAACGTGCTGTTCATCTGCGGCGGGGCCTTCGCCGGGCTGGACCGCGTGATCGACCAGCGGGTCGGCAAGCAGGGGATGGGCTTCAACGCGGTGCTGCGCACCTCCTCCGAGCACAAGGCCGAGGACCTGTTCACCGACGCCATGCCCGAGGACCTGCTGAAGTTCGGGATGATCCCGGAGTTCGTCGGGCGGCTGCCGGTCATCACCAACGTGCACAACCTCGACCGCGAGGCCCTGGTGCGCATCCTCACCGAGCCGCGCAACGCCCTGGTCAAGCAGTACCAGCGGCTGTTCGAGCTGGACAACGTGGAGCTGGAGTTCACCGGGGACGCCCTGGAGGCCATCGCCGAGCAGGCCATCATCCGCGGCACCGGCGCGCGCGGGCTGCGGGCCATCATCGAGGAGGTCCTGCTCTCGGTGATGTACGAGGTCCCCAGCCGCGAGGACGTCGGCCAGGTGATCATCACCCGCGAGGCGGTCCTGGAGCACGTGAACCCCACGATCGTCCCTCGCGTGAACCCGGGCGACGAGCCCGAGGAGAAGAGCGCCTGACGGGCGCACCCACCGACGACGAAGGAGCGGGCGCCCCCGCCGAGGGGCGGCCGCTCCTTCGCTGTCCGCTGGGCCCTCGATGATCTCGACGAAGGTGCTGTCAAAACCGCCGGAATGACAGCACCTTCGTCGAGATCAACGCGGAGGGGACCCGGCGGTCAGCCCTCCAGGGCCTCCTGCATGCGGTTGATGTCGGCCTGCTGCTCGGCGATGACGTCGTTGGCCATCCGCAGCACGTCGGTGTCCTTGCCGTCGATGGTGACGTCCTCGGCCATCTGGATGGCGCCCTCGTGGTGCTCGGTCATCAGCTCGACGAACAGCTCGTCGAACTCCTCGCCCTCGGCGGCCTCCAGCTCGTCGAGCTGCTCCTGGACGAGCATGCCCGGCATGTCCGTGTGGTCGATCTCGATGGGGCAGGCTTCCAGCCCGCCGCCGCCGTGGTGGCCGCCGCCGTCCTCGACCCCGGCCTCGCCCTCGCGCCACTGGGTCAGGCCGCAGGAGTCGGCGTAGTTGGGGTTGCCCTCGGCGGGCCCGTAGACGTGGGTCTCCAGCCAGTTCTCCATGGCCTCGACCTCGGGCCCCTGGGCGTCCTCGATGCGCTCGGCGATCTTGCGCACGTCCTCGTTCTCGCCCTGCTCCGGGACCAGCGGCGTCATGTCCAGGGCCTGCTTGTGGTGCTCGATCATCTTGAGCACGTAGACCACGTCGGCCTCGTTGTGGGTGATCTCCTGGTTGGCGGCGTCGATCTGCTCCTGGGAGGCGGGCGAGGCGGACTCGCCGGGGCCGCCCGGCATCACCACATCGGGCTCGTCGCCGGAGCCGCCGCCCGAGCAGGCGGTGGCCGCGGCGAGAAGGAGGGCGGCTCCGAGCGCCAGGGTGTGACGCGGCACGGGGGGCTCCTCTCGGCGGGGAAGGCGCGGCGGTCGGCCGCTCCGGGTTGTCTACTGTCATCAGGGCCGGTTTGTCCAGTATCCGTCCCGTCGCCACATCGTGACGGGGGGTGTGCGTACGGGCTGAACTGCTCTGATCGCCGCGTGTGATCATTTATGTCGTTTTTACTCATGGTCGCGGTTCGTGTGGATATGTATCTTCTTCGTGTTCACCTTCGGTATCGGCGACGATGAGGAGCCCTCATGCCGAGATCCCCCCGGGTGTCCACGAGACGCCCGCTGCGCCGGCGCGTGCTGAGCGCCGCCGTGACCCTCCTGGCCGCCGCGGGACTGACCGCCTCCGCGCTGCCGGCCCAGGCGGACACCCCCGTCGACGAGATCGACAAGAGCGACAACGTCGAGCTGATGGCCAACCTGCCCAAGCCCGAGGGGTTCGAGCCGACCAACTCGGACCTGGCCTTCACCGGTGACCACGTCATCGTCGGCAACTACAACGGGTTCGTCATCCACGACGTCTCCGACCCGTCCGAGCCCGAGATCACCGCCGCGGTGCTGTGCCCGGGCGGCCAGGCCGACGTGTCGGTCAGCGGGGACCTGCTCTACTTCTCGGTGGAGTACCCGCGGGCGAACGACGAGTGCGGGGCCCCGGAGAGCACCCCCGAGGACCCCGGCGCCTTCGAGGGCATCCGGGTGTTCGACATCTCCGACAAGTCGAACCCCGAGTACATCGCGTCGGTGCGCACGGACTGCGGTTCGCACACCAACTCGCTGATCCAGGGCGAGGAGAGCGACTACATCTACGTGTCGTCGTACGCGCCGTCGGAGAAGTACCCGAACTGCCAGCCGCCGCACGACAAGATCTCCATCGTCGAGGTCCCCAAGGACGCCCCGCAGGAGGCGGCGGTCGTCGCCCAGCCGGTGCTGTTCCCGGACGGCGGCAACGAGGACCAGGACGGCCTGCTGCGGCCGACCCAGGGCTGCCACGACATCACCGTCTACGCCGAGAAGGGCCTGGCGGCCGGGGCGTGCATGGGCGACGGCATCATCATGGACATCAGCGACCCGCTGGAGCCCGAGGTGATCGAGACGGTGCGGGACGACAACTTCGCGTTCTGGCACTCGGCGACCTTCACCAACGACGCCAAGGGCGTCATCTTCACCGACGAGCTGGGCGGAGGCGGTGCGGCCACGTGCAACGCCGAGATCGGCCCCGAGCGCGGCGCGGACGCCATCTACGGCCTGAAGGCCAAGCCCGCCAAGGGCGACAGGCCCGCGAAGGCCGAGCTCAGCTTCAAGAGCTACTACAAGATCCCCAGGCACCAGAGCGACACCGAGAACTGCGTGGCGCACAACGGCTCGCTGATCCCGGTCAAGGGCAAGAACTACTTCGTGCAGTCCTGGTACCAGGGCGGGGTGTCGGTCATCGACTTCAACGACCTGGAGAACCCGAAGGAGATCGCCTACTTCGACCGCGGCCCGGTGTCCGACACCGAGCTGGTGCGGGGCGGCAGCTGGTCGGCGTACTACTACAACGGCTACGTGTACTCGGCCGAGCGCACCCGCGGCTTCGACATCCTCCGCCTGGACGACAAGCGGCTCAAGGGTGCCGAGAAGGTGCGGTTCGAAGAGCTGAACCCGCAGAACCAGGTCCGCTACTGACGCGCCGTCAACGTCGCCGGCACAAGGCGCCTGCGCCGAGGACATGACGCCGGGGCCCACGTACCCGTAACCGGAACGTGGGCCCCGGCCCCTCTGCGCTCGGTCCTGCCGACGGCCCCGTCGTCGGCCCCTCCGCGTGCGCCTCCCTGTCGGCCCCGCGGGTGCTGGGCCCCTTCCCGGGCGCCGCGGCCGTTTTGCGGACGTCCTAACGTCGGTTCACTCCCGTCCGAAACCCGGACAGCAGGCCGGGGAGCGGCGCCGGGCCGCCGGGCCCCCGGTGGGCCCAGGCGCACCCGTTCCGGCGTGCGCACATTCCCGGTTCGTGCCCGGAGTGTCACGACGTGCACCGGCAACGGGGGAAGCGCGCAGTGTGTCGAATCGGAAGCGGTCCGGATTACCCCTCTGTACAGGAGGGGACCGGTCTATGTAGTTTGCCCCTGTTTTCGGCTCTCACCGACGAAGGAGTCCGGATGCCGACATCCCCCCGGCCGCCCCGGCGGTCCCCGCTCGCGCGCGCGGCGCGCCTCGGCATCGCTCTGACGGGCGCGGCCGCCCTGGCCATCGGCCTCGCCCCCGCCGCCGGTGCCGCCGACACCGGCGGGAGCGGCACCGACAAGAGCGACAACATCGAGCACGTGGCCAACCTCCCCAAGCCCGAGGGCTTCGACAGCACCTCGGCCTACAACACGGACCTGGCCTTCACCGGCGACTACGCCATCGACGGCAACTACAACGGCTTCGCCGTCTACGACATCTCCGAGCCCGAGGAGCCCGAGCTCGTCACCACCGTCCTGTGCCCGGGCGGCCAGGGCGACGTGTCGGTCAGCGGCGACCTGCTCTACTACTCGGTGGACTACCCCCGGGAGAGCGCCGACTGCGGGGCCGCCGAGAGCACCCCGGCCGACGCCGACGCCTTCGAGGGCATGCGCGTCTTCGACATCTCCGACATCGAGAGCCCGGAGTACGTGGCGGCGGTGCCGACGGCGTGCGGGTCGCACACCAACTCGCTGGTGCAGGGCGAGGAGACGGACTACATCTACGTGTCCTCGTACGCGCCGTCCGACCGCTACCCGAACTGCCAGCCGCCGCACGACCAGATCTCGGTCATCGAGGTCCCCAAGGACGCTCCTGAGGACGCGGCGGTCGTGTCCGAGCCGGTGCTGTTCCCCGACGGCGGCAACCCGCCCGGCACCCCGAGCCGGGAGACCAGCGGCTGCCACGACATCACCGTCTACGCCGAGAAGGACATCGCGGCCGGGGCGTGCATGGGCGACGGCGTGATCATCGACATCAGCGACCCGGTGAACCCCGAGGTCGTCGAGACGGTGCGGGACGACAACTTCGCGTTCTGGCACTCGGCGACGTTCACCAACAAGGGCGACGGCGTCATCTTCACCGACGAGCTGGGCGGCGGCGCCGGGGCGACCTGCAACGCCGAGACCGGCCAGGAGCGCGGCGCGGACGCCATCTTCGGGCTCAAGGCCAAGCCCGCCAAGGGGGACCGGCCCGCGAAGGCGGAGCTCAGCTTCAAGAGCTACTTCAAGATCGACCGGTTCCAGGAGGACACCGAGAACTGCGTGGCCCACAACGGCTCGCTGATCCCGGTGAAGGGCAAGAACTACTTCGTCCAGGCCTGGTACCAGGGCGGCGTGTCGGTCATCGACTTCAACGACCTGGAGAACCCGGAGGAGATCGCCTACTTCGACCGGGGCCCATTCACCGAGGACCTGAGCGGGTCGTGGTCGGCGTACTACTACAACGGCCACATCTACTCCTCGGAGATCCAGCAGGGCTTCGACGTCCTGAAGGTGACCGACAAGCGGCTCAAGGGCGCCGAGGACGTGGAGTTCCACGAGCTGAACCCGCAGAACCAGCCGCGCTACTGACGCCGGGCGCGCCCGGCCCCACCCATCCCCACCCCCACCGTCCGCCCGCCCCGTGAACCGGGGCGGGCGGCGTACCGACGGGGCCGCGGTCTGGGCCCGCATGTGCCCGGCCGGCCCCGCCCCTCCCACGGAACGAGGAGTTCTGCATGTCGCTATCCCCCAAGCGCAGACGGTTCGGGCGCATCGGCGCCGCCGTCGCGGGCGCTGCGGGCCTGGCGCTGAGCCTGGCAGTGGCGCCGCCGGCCGCGGCGGACACCCCGCCGGCCGACTCGGTCACCAGTGACAACGTCGAGCACGTGGCGCACCTGCCCAAGCCCGAGGGGTTCGAGAGCACCAACTCGGACCTGGCCTTCACCGGCGACTACGCCATCGGGGGCAACTACAACGGCTTCGTGATCTACGACATCTCGGAGCCGGAGGAGCCCGAGGTCGTCAGCACGGTGCTGTGCCCGGGCGGGCAGGGCGACGTGTCGGTCAGCGGTGACCTGCTCTACTACTCGGTGGACTACCCGCGTGAGAGCACGGACTGCGGGGCCGCCGAGAGCACCCCGGCCGACGCGGACGCCTTCGAGGGCATCCGGGTGTTCGACATCTCCGACAAGGAGAACCCGCAGTACGTCGCGGCGGTGCCCACGGCGTGCGGGTCGCACACCAACTCGCTGGTGCAGGGCGAGGAGACGGACTACATCTACGTGTCGTCCTACTCGCCGTCGGAGCGGTACCCGAACTGCCAGCCGCCGCACGACCAGCTCTCGGTCATCGAGGTGCCGAAGGACGCGCCCGAGGACGCCAACCTGGCCAGCGAGCCGGTGGTCTTCCCCGACGGCGGCAACCACGACCAGGACAACCTGCTGCTGCCGACCCAGGGGTGCCACGACATCACCGTGTGGTCGGAGAAGGACATCGCGGCCGGTGCCTGCATGGGCGACGGCGTGATCTTCGACATCAGCGACCCGCTGCAGCCCGAGGTCATCGAGACCGTGCGCGATGAGAACTTCGCGTTCTGGCACTCGGCGACGTTCACCAACAAGGGCGACGGGGTCATCTTCACCGACGAGCTGGGCGGTGGCGGCGCTCCCACCTGCACCGCCGAGATCGGCCCGGAGCGCGGCGCGGACGCCATCTTCTCGCTGAAGGCCAAGCCCGCGAAGGGCGACAAGCCCGCGAAGGCGGACCTGAGCTTCCAGAGCTACTACAAGATCGACCGCCACCAGGGCGACGAGCAGAACTGCGTCGCCCACAACGGGTCGCTGATCCCGGTGAAGGGCAAGAACTTCTTCGTGCAGTCCTGGTACCAGGGCGGCGTGTCCATCATCGACTTCAACGACCTGAAGAACCCGGAGGAGATCGGCTTCTTCGACGCCGACAACCGGGTGGACGAGGACGTCGAGGTGAACACGAACACCTGGTCGACCTACTACTACAACGGCTACATCTACTCCTCGGACATCGACCGCGGCTTCGACGTGCTGAAGGTCGACGACAAGCGCCTCAAGGGCGCCGAGGACGTCGAGTTCGACGAGTTCAACCCGCAGAACCAGCCGCAGTACTGAGGCTCTGAGCCTTCAGGCGACTGAGTGACGCACAGGGCCGCCGCCCCGACGGGGCGGCGGCCCGTTCGTGTCGGTGGGGGAGTGGGGGGTCTTACAGCTCCCGCCGGCGAACGTCCCTGATGAAGGAGGCCCACTCAGAGGCCGGGAACGAGAGGTGCCCGAGCCCGCGGTTCTGCGTATCACGGACGGCGATGCCGGGGGCTGAGGTCGCGGCGACCTCGACGCAGCTACCACCGCTCTGGTTGCTGTAGCTCGACTTGTGCCACGGGCCTGCGACCTCGACGCACTCGCCGCCGGTCGTGCTGCTGTAACTGGACTTGCGCCAGGACGTATAAGTCACCGAAGTTCTCCCAAAGCAGTGGAGATGAGCTCGTGCGAAGCCTCCACAGGAAGCGCCGCTCCCCTGAGGTCCTCGAAGACTCGGGCGTAGTCGGCGACATCTTCAGGCGCTTCGATCAGCGAGCTCTCGAAGCGGGTCTCGGTGTGCGCGACCTGGCCACGACCGGGGGACGTGAAGAGACTGAACGCACCATCGAGCCCGGGATGCCGGGTGCAGTCTAGAGGCACTATCTGAACCGTCACGCGAGCGGCTTCAGCCATATGCAAGAGGTGCTCGATCTGTCTCGCCATCGTCTCGCGGCCACCGATGGGGCGACGGAGGACCGACTCGTCCAACACCGTCGTCATCAGCGGAGGGCGGTCTGAGGCGAAGATCCTCTGCCGTTCGATACGTGCACGCACCCGTTCTTCGAGCTCTTCGGCACTGCTCGACGGACGGCCGGTCCGGATGATGGCCCGTGCGTACTCCTCCGTTTGTAGTAGCCCCGGGATCAGTAGAGGGCTGAATTGCCGAATCTCGGTTGCATCCTGCTGGAGGGCGGTTACCTGTCGGGCCCATTCGGCGAGTCCGCTGAAGGCATTCATGCCCTCCCACATCCGAGAGAGCGCACCCTCTGTTGAAAGTGCCTGGTCGAGCTGGGCGAGATGCTCCGGATTGGTGCCCCGTACACCCCGTTCGAGGCCACTGATGGTCCCGTAGGACAGCATGACCCGCTTGCCGAGCTGCGTCTGTGTCAGCCCAGCTTGGATCCGTAGTCGTCGTAGTTCGCGTCCGAGTTTCACCCACTGTGGGCGACTCCTGTCGCTCATGGTCAACATGATTGAACCGCTGCTGAACCTGCGTCAACCAGAATGAACAAAAATCCGCAGTTCAGTTGACTTGCTAGTGGATTGACTTGTGCGTCAAGCAGGATCAATACCGAAGCGGCCCCGATCGGCGGTAGCGCGCCGGACCGGGACCTGAGCCCACGACCTGGAATGACAGGTGAGGACCTGATGGGCAACCCTATCCGTCCGCCCGATGCGCAAGCCGCCCGATTCGGCAACTCTGGGGACGACCCTTCCGCCCCCTCCAGCGCCTACAACCTCTTCCTCCTCCTCGCGTGCGACCTGCGGGAGACCTGGACCCTCCGCTGGGCGGGGGACGACCACCTCCGCCCCGACCTGTACATCGCCGAGCGGCGCACCGAACTCCCGGAGCACGCCCGCGCGGTCGGCGCCACCGGCCGCGTCGCCGCCCGCGACATCGACGAGTTCGCCCGCCGCCTCCGTGACCAGGAGGCCATCGACTGGAGCATCGGCCTGCACCCGCACCGTTGACACGCACGACCACCGCGGAATGACCGCACCATGACCGCCGTGGCCCGGTTCCCCTGGGGAACCGCGGGCGCCCGCCCGGTCCGCCGGGCACCCGCGGGGTGAATCGGGCCACGGTCC
The DNA here is from genome assembly GCF_027706725.1 of Nocardiopsis endophytica. Lineage (GTDB taxonomy): Bacteria > Actinomycetota > Actinomycetes > Streptosporangiales > Streptosporangiaceae > Nocardiopsis_A > Nocardiopsis_A endophytica. The sequence continues at coordinate 64,102 of NZ_JAQFWQ010000016.1, read as the reverse complement.
GCCGTCTTCTACGCTGGGCCTGTGAGCATCCCGACCCCAGTCACCGCGCCATGAGCAGCAAGCAGAGCGTCCACGAGCGCTACACCGCGATCATCGCCGAGATCATGGGCAGGCGCGTCGAGACCGACATCGACCCCACCACCGAGCGCGTGCGGGAGGTCCTGGACCTCCTCGGCGACCCGCAGCGCAGCTACCGGGTCATCCACCTGACCGGGACCAACGGCAAGACGTCCACGGCCCGGATGATCGACGCCCTCCTGCGCGAGCGCCACCTGCGGGTGGGCCGCTACACCAGCCCGCACCTGCGCACCGCCCGCGAGCGGATCGTCCTGGACGGGGACCCCGTCTCCGAGGAGGCGTTCATCGCCGCCTACGAGGACGTCATCCCCTATATCCGCATGGTCGACGAGGGCTCCGACGTCCCGCTGTCCTTCTTCGAGGTGATCACGGTGATGGCGTTCGCCGTCTTCGCCGACGCCCCGGTGGACGTCGCCGTCGTCGAGGTCGGCCTCGGCGGCACCTGGGACGCGACCAACGTCGCCGACGGGGACGTCGCCGTCGTCACCCCGATCGGCATCGACCACACCGACTTCCTCCCCGACACCGTCGAGGGCATCGCCGAGGAGAAGGCGGGCATCATCAAGCCGGGCGCCATCGCGGTCCTGGCCCAGCAGCAGCTCCCCGCCGCCGAGGTGCTCATGCGCCGCGCCTCCGAGGTCGGCGCCACCGTGGCCCGGGAGGGCCTGGAGTTCGGCGTCACCCACCGCGAGGTGGCCATGGGCGGGCAATTGGTCACGGTCAAGGGCCTGCGCGGCGGCTACGAGAACGTCTTCCTCCCGCTGTACGGGGAGCACCAGGCGAGCAACGCCGCCGTCGCCATCGCCGCCGTGGAGGCCTTCGCCGCCCCGGCCGAGGGCGACGACGAGCTGGACCCCGAGCTGATCGGGCAGGCGCTCGGCGGAGTGGAGTCCCCGGGCCGCATGGAGGTCGTGCGGCGCGGGCCGACGGTCATCGTCGACGCCGCGCACAATCCGGCCGGGATGGCGGCGACCGTCGCCGCCGTGGAGGAGTCGTTCGGCTTCACCCGCCTGGTCGGCGTGCTGGCGGTGATGGGGGACAAGGACGTCGAGGGCATCCTCGAACCGCTGGAGCCGCTGCTCACCGAGGTCGTCGTGACCCGCAACTCCTCGCCGCGCTCGCTGACCGCCGAGGACCTGGGCGACATCGCCGAGGGGATCTTCGGCAGCGAGCGGGTGCACGTGGCGCCGCGCCTGGACGACGCGATCGACCGGGCGGTGGCCCTGGCCGAGGACACCGGCGAGTTCTCCGGGACGGGTGTGCTGATCACCGGTTCGGTGGTGACGGCGGGCGACGCCGGCCACCTGCTGAAGGGGGACTGATGCGGACCATCTGCGCGGTGGTGCTCGGCTTCGAGGTGATCGTGATCGGGCTGGCCGTCCCGGTGGCGATCCAGCTCAGCGGGTTCTCCCCGGCGGTCGCCGGCGCCGTGTGGGGCGGCCAGGCGCTGGCGGCGCTGGTGCTGGCGGCCCTGCAGCGCAAGCACGCCTGGGCGCACTGGGCGGGGTGGGTCCTGCAGGCGACCCTGCTGGCGAGCGGGTTCCTGGTGCCGGGTCTATGGGTGCTGGGCATCATCTTCGCGGGCCTGTGGGTGGCCGGGGTGATGCTGGGGCGGAAGACCGACGCGATGAAGGCGGAGGCCGACGCCCGGGCCGCGGCCTCGGGCACCGACGGGGCCACCGGAGCGGCAGGGGCCGCCGAGGCGGGCTGAGGCCGAGGCAGGCTTCGAGGAGATGACGAACGGGGGCGGCGCCGGTCACGGCGCCGCCCCCGTCGTTCGTTCCGCCGGTCGGCGGGAGGGTCGTCCCCGCGCGTGCGGGGCGCTGGAAATGCTCATCGGGCAGGGAACGATCAAACAGTCTCCATCCCCGCGTTCGCGGAGCGGTACAGCACAATAGGCTGACACGCCTCGGGCGCCAATGCGGGCGGGAACGCGACCGCCCTGACCAGCGTCCCAGGTACGGGCCGACGCCTCCGCATCCCCCTTCCCCCATGAAAGGGCGCCACGATGGCGAATCCCCCTCCGTACCCTCCCCACCCCCACGGGCGGCCGTCGCCGCAGGGGCCGCCGGGGCCGGGCCCACAGCCCGGCCGCCCGCAGCCGCCCCACGCTGCCCCGCCCCCGCAGGCGAACCCGTCCCCGCAGCCGCCTTCGCCGCCGAAGAGCAACGGCGTCGTCCGCCTCGGCGGGGCCGGGCTCGCCCTCGGCGCGCTGGTGCTCTTCGCCGCCCTGCCGTTCGCCCCGTGGCAGGTGCCCGACGATGACAGATACGTCGACGCGGGGGAGGGGCGGACCTGGCTGGAGCTGCTCACCAGCGGCCACATCGAGAACATGCTCGGCCCCGGCCTGATCGCCCTGTCCGGGCTGTTCGCCGTACTGGTCGGGGTCATCGCCCTCATCATGGGGCGCGGCGGCACCGGCTACCTCGGGTTCGGCGTCGGCCTCTTGGCGGCGCTCGGGGCAGGGGCCGCCGGGGTGGGCTCCTTCTACTTCGCCGTGATCAACCTCGAATACGGCGTGGACCACGTCCTCTTCGGAACGTGGGGCCTGCTCATCGCGGCTCCGGTCCTTGCCGTGTCGTGCGTGATGTGCCTGGTGGGAGGGCTGAAGACCCGCCGGCCGAAGGCGCACCGCGGGCGCCCGGCATGACTCGGGGCTAGAAGCGGAAGTGGTGCGCGGCCTGAGGGGTGAGCAGCAGGCCGAACACCGTGCCGCTGAGGGCGGCCAGGGGGAGGAGGGTCAGCACGGGGACGGTCTCGCCGTCGACGGCCGCCGACACCATGGCCAGGAGGAACACCCCGCACACGATCCCTTCGAGCACGAGGGTGCCGACGCGGACTCCTCTACTGCGACGGCCGAAGCGGGCCGCCAGGACGAGGGTCGGCACCATGACGCCGAAGGCGACCACCCCGAACGCCACGGCGACGATGCCCACCACGAGGATCACGATCGCCACCCCGATGGCGGCGAGTGCATCGAAGAAGTCCGCCGGCGGCTCGGCCCCTCCGAGGGGTGAGTCGGCGACGAAGACGAGCAGGGCCAGCCCCGCCAGGCCCAGAAGGACCGCCAGGGCGGCGGCCGCCCCTTGGGCCCACAGGAGGATGCGGGCGATGACGACCGGCATGGGCGTCGGGGTGTCCGGGGCGTCCGCGGCGTCGCCGAGCGGGGCGTTCGTCGGCGGCAGGGCCCACACCGGCCGCCCCTGTGGCTGTGGATGGCCCATGTGCGGCTCCTCGCCCATCGGGTCCGAAGTGGCCCCACCGTACCGGCGGTCCGCACCTGGACGCCTCACCCCAGGCGTTCCGCCAGCTGCTCCAGGCCGCCTCGGATCAGCTTCCCGTAATCGTCGTCGTTGAGGGTGCCGATCGTGGCCCGTGCGTGATCGAGGTGCTCCCGCGCGCGGTCGAGATCGCCCAGCTTGCGGTAGCACTCGCCCAGGTTGAGATGCAGTGACGGGTAGAGACCGGCGACGGACAGCGGTACCCCGGCCTGCGCGGCGCGCTCATCCGTGATGTGGTCGGCGGCGGAGAGCGCGCGCAGGTCCCAGGCCAGTTCTTCGGCAACGTCGTCCTGCACGTCGGCCATCGAGTGGGCGAGGACGCACACGTGCAGGGGGTCGCCCTGGTCGCCGCCGATGTCGTCCCAGATCCGGGCGAAGAGGTCGCGGGCGTCTTCCCGTCGACCCTGGCGGTGGTTGAGGTCCACCGCCTCGCCGATCCGGGCCATGATCGGGTCGGTGGTCATCGGAGGCTCCCTCGTCGGTGTCGGTTGGCCTTCACAGCGCCTAGACGACTCCCGCCATCACACAGCCTTCCGCGTCCTGGCTTCCTCGGCGAGTCGGGAGAGGTCGCGTCCACCGCCGTATCCGAAGGACGCAGAGGAGCCCTCGAAATCCATCTCCACCTCGTCGAAGATCGCGAGTGCCTCCCGAGCCCTTCTGCGCTCGGCGAATGATTCAAGGGCGGCGTTGATCGTCGCCACCTTAGTTCCGGTGCCCAGCTCTTCGCGGGCTGCGTCGAGCCATTCGTCATTGACATCAACAGTGATCCTCGTCATGCATCGGTTATAGGCCACAGTTGCGGGTTCGTGGTGTGCTTGGTTGAACTTTTCTGGTGCTCTCAGTGCGTGTGAGCCAGCATCAAGAGTGTGTGTCCTTGGTGCGTGTCTCCGTTTGTGTGACGCCGGTCCCTCACACCACGACCGCGCCCAGGGACACCGACCTCGGTGCCCCCTTCGGGGCCGTGTAGGCGTTCCACGCCTCCGCCAGCCTCCGCACGCCCTCCGCCAGGCGGTCCGGGGCGGGGGAGAACGGCAGCCGCAGCCGGTCGCGGCTCCCTCCCGAGGCGTCGATGGCCGGGCCCGGCAGCACCGCCACCCCGTGCCTGATCGCCACCTGCGCGAAGGACGCCGCGTCCCCGCGCGGCAGGCGCGCCCACACCGTCTGCCCCCCGGCCGCCGGCGGGCACTCCCACTCCGGCAGCCGCCGCCCCATCTCCTCCAGCAGCAGGTCGTGCCCCGCCCGCAGCTCCGCGATGCGGCGCCCGCGCACCTGCTGGTAGTCCTCCAGCAGCGCCGCCGCCACGAGCTGGGACCCCACCTCGCCGCCCAGGTCCCGCATCGACTTCAGCCGCGTCAGCCGCGCCACCAGCTCCTCACGGGCCCGCAGCCACCCCACGCGCAGCCCGCCCCAGGCCACCTTGCTGAGCGAGCCCACCGTGACCGCCTCCCCGTAGGCCGCCAGCGGCGGCGGGGCCGGGGAGCCGTCCAGCGACAGGTCGGCGGCGACCGCGTCGTCCACCAGCACCACCCCGTACTGCGCCGCCGCCCGCACCAGCCGCCGCGCCGCCAGCGGCGGCAGCACCGACCCGGTCGGGTTGTGGTGGTTGGGCACCGTGTAGGCCAGCACCGGCCGGCGCTCGGCCATCAGCCGCACCGCCCGCGCCACGTCCAGTCCCTCCGGGCCCGTGGCGACCGGCATCAGCGCGGCCCCCGACGCCCGCAGCACGTCCAGCGCCCCCGCGTACGTCGGCGCCTCCACGAGTGCCCCGTCGCCCGGCGCCACCAGGTGCTCCACCAGCAGCGACAGCGCCTGTTGCGCCCCCGTGGTGACGAGCACCTGCTCCGGCGCGGTCGGCACCCCCTGCGCCGTGTACTTGGCGGCCACCGCCCGCCGCAGCCGCGCCAGCCCCGCCGGGTGGTAGCCGAGGTCGACGGCCGAGGGCAGGGACAGCTCCCCGTACGCCCGCGCCACCTCCGGCGGCGGCTCCTCCGGGGCGGCGCAGCTCAGCACCACCGTTCCGTCCTGCGGCTCGAGCAGCTGCAGGAACATCGGGTTGACCGGGCCCTCCTCCGCCGCCGGGGGCAGCGGCACCGCCTCGGCCACCCGCGTGCCGCTGCCCTGGCGCCGCTCGATCCGCCCCTCGCCGCGCAGCTCCTCGTAGGCCGCCACCACCGTGGTGCGCCCCACCGCCAGCGCCGAGGCGAGCACCCGGTCCGGCGGCAGCACCGCCCCGGCGCGCAGCGTCCCCTCCTCGATGAGCCGCCGCAGCCGCCCGGCCAGCAGCAGGTACAGCGGCCCCCGCCCCGACGACCAGCGCCCCAGCAGCGACGCCAGGGTCCGCGCGTCCACCTTGTCCGTTCCCATGCGGACCATTCTGCCCTGATTGGCCCTGGATCAGCGGACCAATCCCCGATGGCATGGAGGCATGCAGCGCACCGAACTCCACGACGCGACCCGCAGTGTGCACACCCCGGTGTCCGAGCCCGAGGGCAGCACCCCGCTGGGCGCCCCGCTCCACCTCGACCACCAGTTCGCCTTCGCGACCGCCGAGGCGCTGGCGGGGGCCTTCAACGGCCCCGACGCCGCACCCCTGTACGGCCGCTACTCCAACCCCACCGTCCGCTCCCTGGAACACGCCCTCGCCGACCTCGAACACGGCGCTGCCGCCACCGCCTACGCCTCCGGCATGGGCGCCATCAACGCCGTGATCACCGCACTCGTGGGCGGCGGCGACCACATCATCACCCAGCGCGCGCTCTACGGCGGCACCCACGCCCTCCTCACCGACCTGGAGAAGCGCTGGGGCGTGCAGGTCGACCGGGTCTCCGGCGACGACCCCGAGGAGGTGCGGGCCCTGCTGCGCCCGAACACCCGGCTGCTCTACCTGGAGACCATCGCCAACCCCACCACCCGCGTCAGCGACGTGCCCGCGCTGGCCGCGGTCGCCCGCGAGGCCGGGGTCCCCACGGCCGTCGACAACACCTTCGCCACACCGCTGCTGTTCCGCCCGCTCGACCACGGCGCCGACATCGCCCTCCACTCCACCAGCAAGTACCTGGGCGGACACGGGGACGCGATCGGCGGCGCCGCGGTCTACGCCGACCGCGACCTGCACCGGCGGGTATGGAAGCACGGCGTCGAACTGGGCGCCTGCGCCTCGCCGTTCAACGCCTGGCTCACCCTGCGCGGCCTGCGGACGCTGGCCCTGCGCATGCCCCGGCACAGCGCCAACGCGGCCGCGATCGCCCGCCGCCTGGCCGAGCACCCCGCCGTGCGCTCGGTGTCCCACCCCGACCTGCCCGACCACCCGGACCACGCCCGGGCCTCCCGCCTGCTCGCCTCGGGCGGCGGCGTGCTCTCCTTCGACCTGCGCGGCGGCCGGGCGGCCGGCGCCGCCTTCACCGAGGCGCTGGAGGTGGCGAGCCTGGCCCCGTCCCTGGGCGACGTGAAGACGCTGGCGATGGCGCCCGCCTCCACCTCCCACCACCGCCTCACCGCCGCCGAGCTGGAGGCCGCGGGCATCACCGAGGGGACGGTCCGCATCGCGGTGGGCATCGAGGACCCCGACGACCTGTGGGCCGACATCGCCAAGGCCCTCGCCGCCGTGTGACGGTGTCGGAGGGCCGGCCGGAGCCCCTGTGCGGCAGGCGGTCAGGCCTGTTCGCCGGTCGGTGGGGCCTGGCATCATGCATTGATCCGGGCCCGCCCGGGGCCCCGGCCCCCTGGAGGCCCCGTGCTCGCACCCCTGCGCAGTGGCGACCCGCGTTCGGTGGGCCCTTACCGGCTCAAGGCGCGCCTGGGCGCAGGGGGAATGGGGCAGGTGTTCCTCGGCCGCTCCAAGGGCGGCCGCCCCGTCGCCGTCAAGGTGGTGCGCGACGACCTCGCCGGGGACGGCGGGTTCCGGCGCAGGTTCGCCCTGGAGGTGGAGGCCGCCCGCCGCATCGGCGGCCACTACACCGCCCAGGTCGTCGACGCCGATACCGGCGGTACGCCGCCGTGGTTCGCCACGGCCTACATCGCGGGTCCGTCCCTGCAGTGGGCCGTGGACGAGCACGGCCCGTTCCCGGCGGGGTCGGTCGCCGCTCTGGGAGCGGGCCTCGCGGAGGGGCTGGCCGCCGTCCACGCCAAGGAGCTGGTGCACCGGGACCTCAAGCCCGGCAACGTCATCCTGGCCGAGGACGGGCCCCGGCTGATCGACTTCGGTATCGCGCGGGCCATGGACGCGACCAGCTTCACCCAGAGCCGGACCCTGCTGGGCACCCCTGCGTTCATGTCCCCCGAGCAGGCGCGCGGTGAGGAGATCGGTCCGCCGAGCGACGTGTTCTCCCTGGGGTGCGTACTGTTCTTCGCTGCCACGGGCGCCGGCCCCTTCGGGACGGGTGCTCCGCATGCGGTGGCCTACCGGATCGTGCACGAGGCGCCCGACCTGTCCGGGGTCTCGGGGCGCCTGGCCGGGCTGGTGAGGTCCTGCCTCGACAAGAGGCCGGGGCGAAGGCCCTCCACGAACGATGTGCTGGAGGCCCTCGCATCACAGGCGGAGGCCGAGGAGGCGCCGCCCGGTGCGCACTGGGTGCCCGACGCGGTCACCGAGGTCATCACCCGGGAGAAGACGAAGGTCCTGACGCTCGTCGGCCCCAGTGGGGCGAAGTCCGCGCCGACCGGGCCCGAGGGAGTGAGGCGGACGCCGGAGCGGGCGGAGGGGAGCCGCAAGGCCGAAGCGGGAGCCGGGCCCCAGAGGCCACGGCCCTCCGCGCCCTCGGCGCGGCGCGCGGCCGCGGCCCCGGTCTCCCTCGGCAACACGGACGTGCGTTGGGAGTTCACCGCCGTGAACTTCCGGGGCCGCGACCACGAGCGCTTCACCGTCCGATTGCCCCCCAACGGAAACACGGGGCTCGGCAGGGTCCACGGCGACGGCGTCTATACGGACGAATCCTCGGTGGGCCTTGCCGCCGTGCACGCCGGTCTGATCAGCCTGACGTACGGCGGCACGGTCACCTTCGAGGTCCGGCCGGGCCGAAGGGGCTACACCGCCTCCACCGCGAACGGTGTCACCACGTTCCGGCACGGACCTTCCCCCGGCGCCTTCGTCTTCCCCCGACCCCAGAAGCACGCACGGCACCCGTCCGGCGCGGCGGGCGGATTCAACGAGTGGGCCGCGGTCGTGGTCATAGCCGCGGCGTTCGTGATCGTCATCGTGCTCCTGTCCCTGGGCGGCGCGTAGGCGTCCGCCACCGGGGTGAGCCGGTCGGCCGCCCTCGGAACCGCCTCAGTCGACGAGCGCCGTGGCCTCGATCTCGACCAGGTGGTCGGGGATGTCCAGGGCGGCGACGCCGATCACCGCGATCGGCGGCGTCGGGGCCTTGCCCAGGGCTTTGGCCACCCGCTCCATGCCCTCCTGGAACACGGGCAGCTTCTCCGGGGCCATGTCCACGACGTACACGGTCAGCCGCACCACGTCGTCGAAGGTCGCCCCCGCCGCCTCCAGGCCGGTGGCGACGTTGCGGTAGCACTGCTCGACCTGGGCGGCGAGGTCCCCCTTGCCGACCGTGTTCTGCTCGGCGTCCCAGGACACCTGCCCGGCCACGGACACCAGCTTCGACCCGGTCGCGACCGACACCTGCTTGTACAGGTCGATCTTGGGCAGTCCTTCGGGGTGGATCAGGGTGACGGCCATGCCGGTCCTCTCCTCGTGCGCGGCGCCTGGCGGCCCACGCTCTCTTGCGGTTACCCGGGAACCGTAGGAGAGTGAGCGCCGACAGGGAAGAACGCACTTTTCCGTAACGGGGGAACCCGGCGGTGACCGAGCAGGACAGGGGCGGGACGGGCATGAAGAGCGAGGCGGACGCGGACCTGCGGCGCGCGGACTCCCTGGCGCGGGAGATCTTCTCCGACGTCGCCAACAAGTGGGCCCTGCTCATCATCGAGGCCCTGGGCGAGCGCACCCTGCGCTTCAGTGAGCTGCGCGGCGAGGTCGAGGGCATCAGCCACAAGATGCTCACCCAGAACCTGCGCATGCTGGAGCGCAACGGCCTGGTCGAGCGGACCGTGCACCCCACCGTCCCGCCGCGCGTCGACTACGCCCTCACCGGGCCCGGCCGCGACCTGCGGCAGGCCGTCGACCTGTTCTGCGACTGGACCCGCGCCAACCTCGCCCACATCGAGGACTCCCGCGGCCGCTTCGAGGGGTGAGGGGCGCCTCGGCCTCCGGCCCTATCAGCGATGATCTCGGGGATGTCGGGCTTGAACGGGCCCGCTTAAGCCCGACATCCCCGAGATCAACACGGGTTGGGGCCGACCTGTCGTTGCCGTATTAGGGGCCGCCCTGAACCGGCCTCGGGACCGCCGCCGCACGGGTAAGGTTGCGCTCACCGGGGCCGACGGCGCACCCCTCGCGCGGGCCGACCGCCCGTCGCGGGTGCGAACCGAAACCGCCGGCCGCGCCATCCCTACCGACAGCCCTGAGGAGATCCACGTGGAGCGCACCCTTGTCCTGATCAAGCCCGACGGCGTCCGGCGGAGCATCATCGGCGAGGTCGTCTCCCGCATCGAGCGCCGCGGCCTGCGCATCGTCGCCATGGACCTGCGCACGCTCGACGAGGAGACCGCCAAGACGCACTACGAGGAGCACGCCGAGCGCCCGTTCTTCCCCTCGCTCGTCGAGTTCATCACCGGCGGCCCGCTGGTCGCCATGGTCGTCGAGGGCGAGCGCGCCGTCGAGGCCTTCCGCGCCCTGGCCGGGGCCACCGACCCGGTCTCGGCCGCCCCCGGCACCATCCGCGGCGACTTCGCCCTGGAGGTCCAGGCCAACATCGTGCACGGCTCGGACTCGACCTACTCGGCCGAGCGGGAGATCAAGCTCTTCTTCCCCGACCTGCAGGCCTGACCGCCGGACCGGTCTCCGTCGGCCGCCCCGGCCGACGCGTCGTGAGCCCGAGTCCTCAGCGGTGCAACGATTCGGTGTGTTTGCGTAACGGAGCAACTCCCCAGCGTTACGATACGGGTGCTGGATCCACATCCGTGCTGGAACGAGACCCTATTGCCCGCCCCGTGCGCGACGCGCCGATTCGGTGCCGCTGAGGACGATTCATGACCACTAATCTCGCCTTTCTCGGCCGCGACATGGCGGTCGATCTCGGTACCGCCAACACGCTGGTCTACGTGCGCGGCAGGGGCATCGTGCTGAACGAGCCCTCCGTCGTGGCCCTCAACACCTCGACCGGCAAGATCGTCGCGGTGGGTGTCGAGGCGAAGCAGATGATCGGTCGCACCCCGTCCGACATCACCGCGGTGCGCCCGCTCAAGGACGGCGTCATCGCCGACTTCGAGATCACCGAGCGCATGCTGCGCTACTTCATCCAGAAGATCCACCGCCGCCGCCACTTCGCCAAGCCCCGTGTGGTCGTCGCCGTCCCCAGCGGCATCACCTCGGTGGAGCACCGCGCAGTGAAGGAGGCCGGCTACCAGGCCGGCGCCCGCCGGGTGCACATCGTCGAAGAGCCCATGGCCGCCGCGATCGGCGCCGGGCTCCCGGTGCACGAGCCCACCGGCAACATGGTCGTCGACATCGGCGGCGGCACCACCGAGGTCGCCGTCATCTCCATGGGCGGCATCGTCACCTCCCAGTCCATCCGCGTCGGCGGGGACGAGCTGGACCAGGCGGTGATGACCTCGGTCAAGAAGGAGTTCTCCCTGATGATCGGGGAGCGCACCGCCGAGGAGCTCAAGTTCGCCATCGGCTCGGCCTACCCCACCGGCGCCGAGGAGCTGCACGCCGAGGTGCGCGGGCGCGACCTGGTCAGCGGGCTGCCCAAGACGGTGGTGCTCTCCGCCGCCGACGTGCGCCAGGCCATCGAGGAGCCGGTCACCGCCATCATCGACGCGGTGCGCACCACCCTGGACAAGTGCCCGCCGGAGCTGTCCGGCGACATCATGGACCGCGGCATCGCCGTCACCGGCGGCGGAGCCCTGCTGCGCGGCCTGGACGACCGGCTGCGCCACGAGACCGGCATGCCCATCCACCTGGCCGAGAACGCGCTCGACTCGGTCGCCATCGGCTCGGGCACCTGCGTGGAGAACTACGAGCGCCTGAACCAGGTCCTCGTCCCCGAACGGCGGCGCTGACATGCGGCGCGACGGCCCACGCCCGCGCCTGGTCCTGGTCCTGCTGGTGGCGGCCTCCATCGCGCTGATGGTGCTGGACGGCCGCCCGGGCACCGACCCGGTCACCGGGACCGCCCGCGCCGCCGCCGGCGCGGCGTTCGGCCCGGTCGCCGGGGCGGTGTCCGCCGCCGCTGGGCCCCTCGCCGACGGCTACCGCACGCTCGCCGCCGCGCCCGGCGCCCGCGCGCGCATCGAGGAGCTGGAGGAGCGCAACCGCGCCCTGAGCGCCGAGCTGGCCGCCGCCGAGCAGGACGGCGTGCGCTCCGGGCGCCTCGACGACCTGCTGCACCTGTCCGGCCTGGGCGGCTACGAGATCGTGCCCGCGCAGGCGGTGACCCGGATGGGCTCGGGCGGCTACGCCGAGACCGTCACCCTGGACGCCGGCACCCGCGACGGGGTCGCCCGCGACATGACGGTGGTCGACGGCTCCGGCCTGGTCGGCCGCGTCATCCGCGCCTCCCGCTCCACCTCCACGGTCCTGCTGTTCACCGACGGCGCGTCCTCGGTGGGCGCGCGCATGGAGGGCTCGCGGGACATCGGCGCGGTGCACGGCCGGTCCCGCGCCCTGGACGGCCGTGCCCCCGCGGTCCTGGAGCTGATGCAGGCCGACGCCCAGGTGGAGGAGGGCGACCGGGTGGTGACCATGGGCTCGCACAACGACGCCCCGTTCGTGCCCGGCGTGCCGCTGGGCACCGTGACCCGGGTGCGCGAGACCCCCGGTGCGCTCACCCGCACCGCCGAGATCCGGCCCGCGGCCGACCTGGGCTCCCTGGACGTGGTGGGGGTGGTCGTCGGCGGCCCGGAGGAGGACCCGCGCGACTCGGTGCTGCCCGAGAAGCCCGACGGCGACGCCGCCCGGCCGCCCGGGGACTCCGAGCGGCGCACCGACCGGCACTCCGACCGGCAGGAGGGGGACCGATGAAGGGGGCGGTGACCGCACTCCTGGTGGCCGCCGCGGTGCTGGCGCAGGCCGCGCTGGTGAACCGGCTCCCGCTGCCCTGGGGGGTGGGCCCCGACCTGGTCGTCCTGGCGGTCGCGGCCACCGCGCTGCGCAGCGGCCCCGCAGGGGCGGCCGCCACCGGGTTCTGCGCCGGGCTCGCGGTGGACCTGCTGCCGCCCGCCGACCACGAGGCCGGGCGGTACGCGCTGCTGTACTGCCTGGCGGGCTACCTGGTCTCCCGCTACGGGCGGGTGGAGGGCCGCGGCCGCGCCCGGGTCTACGGGACCGCCGCGGTGGCCGCCCTGGGGACCGCCGCCGGATTCGCCCTCCTGGGCGCGGGCCTGGGCGACCCGCGGGTGGGCCTGGCGGCGGCCGCCGTCGCGGTCCCGCTGTCGGCGGCGGAGACGATGCTGGTCAGCCCGCTGGTCCTGGCCCCTGCGGGGCGGATCATGCGGGCGGTCGCCCCGGACGCCTACGCCGAGGGCGGCTACCCCGACCTGCCCGCGTTCAGCGGGGGAGGGACGCGCGGATGGCGTGGATGAGGAGGAGGCGGCCGGGGCGCCCCCGGCGGCGCGGCGGAGAGGCGCCGGGGGGTGGGCCCACCGCCCGCGCGGCGCCCGGGCGCCGCGGGCTGGTCCTGGCCCAGGTGCTGGTCCTGGCCCTGTTCGCGGCGCTGGGCGTGCGGCTGTGGTACCTGCAGGTGCCCATGGGCGAGCACTTCTCGCGGCTGGCCGAGGCCACCCACACCCAGGAGCTGGTGGTGCCCGCCACCCGGGGCCTGATCCTGGACCAGGCGGGGCGGCCGCTGGTGCGCAACCGCACCGCCCTGGTCGTCTCGGCCGACTGGCACGCCCTGCAGCGGATGCCCGACCAGGGGGCCGAGGTCCTGGAGCGGGTGGCCGAGGTGGTGGGCGAGCCCGCCGACACGGTCAAGAAGCGCACCCGGCTGTGCGGCCCGGAGGTGAGCCGCCCCTGCTGGCCCGGCTCGCCGTACCAGCCGGTCACCCTGGCCGACGACGTCGACCCCAAGGCGGCGCTGCAGATCATGGAGCGCTCGGAGGACTTCCCCGGCGTCTCCGCCCAGCACCTGGCGGTGCGCGACTACCCCAACGGCGACCTGGCCGCCCAGGCGCTCGGCTACCTGCAGCCGGTCACCCAGGAGGAGCTGGACGCCCGCGAGGAGCTGCGCACCCAGTACAGCGGTGTGGACCAGGTCGGCCGGGACGGCCTGGAGGCCACCTACGACCCCGAGCTGCGCGGCACCGCCGGGGTGCGCACCCTGGCGGTGAACAACCACGGCGAGGTGACCGGCCTCGTCGACGAGCAGGCCCCCGAGCCCGGCATGCACCTGGTCTCCACCATCGACCAGCGGGTGCAGCGGACCGTGGAGGACGCCCTGCGGCGCGGCCTGGACCGGGCGCGCGGCGCCGGCCACCCCGCGTCCACCGCCGCGGGCGTGGTGATGGACGTGCGCACCGGCGGCATCGTCGCCTCGGCGAGCCTGCCCGGCTACGACCCGTCGGTCTGGCAGGGCGGGATCGACCAGAAGACGTTCGAGGAGCTGCTCAGCGAGGAGGCGGGGTCGCCGCTGACCTCCCGGGTGATGCAGGGGCAGTACCCGCCCGCCTCCACCTTCAAGGTGTCCTCGCTGGCGGCGGGGGTGAAGGGCGGGCAGGCGCTGCGCGGCACCTACTCCTGCCCCTCCTCCATCTCGGTGGGCAACCGCTCCTTCGAGAACTACGAGGGGTCGGCGCACGGCGCGCTCAGCCTGCACCGCGCCATCGTCGTCTCCTGCAACACGGTCTTCTACCAGATGGCCTACGACGAGTGGCGCGAGGACGGGCGCAAGAAGAAGCCCGACGACGTGTTCGCCCGCACCGCCGAGGACTTCGGGTTCGGACGGCCCACCGGCGTCGACGTGCCGCACGAGGCCGCCGGGCGCATCCCCACCCGCGAGTGGAAGAGGGAGCTGTGGGAGGCCACCAAGGAGGAGAGCTGCAAGCGCGCCAAGGAGGGCTACCCCGGCGTGGCCGAGAAGGACCCGGGGCGGGCCTCGTACCTGAAGAGGGTCGCCAAGGAGAACTGCACCGACGGCTACCGGTGGCGCGCCGGTGACGCGGTCAACTTCTCCATCGGGCAGGGCGACGTGCTGGTGACGCCGCTGCAGCTGGTGCGCGCCTACGCGGCCGTCGCCAACGGCGGCACCCTGTGGGAGCCGCGCGTGGGCAAGGCGCTGGTCTCGGCCGACGGGGAGACGGTGAAGCGGATCGAGCCGAAGGAGGCCGGGAGGCTGGACGTGCCACCGGAGGTGCTGTCCTACATCCAGAAGGCCGTCACCCAGGTGCCCAAGGAGGGCACCGCGCGCGGCGCCTTCGGCGGGTTCCCGCAGGACGAGGTCTCCATCGCCGGGAAGACCGGTTCGGGCTCGGCGCTCAACAGCGACTCCACCGCCTGGTTCGCCTCCTACGCCCCGGCCGACGACCCGCGGCTGGCCGTGGTGGTCGTCGTCCCCAAGGGCGGCACCGGCGGCGAGACCGCCGCCCCCATCGTCCGGGAGATCTACGAGGGCATCTACGGCTTCACCCGCGAGGGCGGGGACGACAAGGACGGGAAGGGCGCCGGCGGCGAGGACAAGAGCGTCAAGGGCGGCGACCCGGACCTGCCCGGCGGCGAGCCCCAGGAGGACCTGCCCGAGGTGCGGCCCGACGGCACCATCGGCCTGGCGGCGGGGGAGTGAGGGCCGTGTCCACCACGCGCTCGGCACCCGAGCCCCTGCGCCGCGGGGCCGCCTCGCGGGTCCTGCACACCGTGGCGGTCAACCGCCCGCGCCGCCTCGACCGCACCCTGGTGGGCGGCGTCCTGGCGCTGACCGCGATCGGCACGGTGCTGCTGGCCGCCGCCACCTACGAGCCCGGAGACCCCGAGAGCCCGCTGGCCTACGTCGAGCGGCACCTGGCGCACGTGGGCATCGCGCTGGCGGCCGGGGCGGCCGTCGCCTTCGTCGACTACCGCAAGCCCCGCGCCTACGCCCCGATCGTGTTCATCGCCTCCTCGGTGCTGCTGGCCCTGGTGCTCAGCCCGCTGGGGCAGGTGGTCAACGGCTCCCGGTCGTGGGTCGCGCTCGGCCCCGTCCAGCTCCAGCCCTCCGAGTTCGCCAAGGTGGGGCTGGTGCTGATGGTCGCCATGCTGCTGGGCGAGCCCCGCGACGGGGAGACCGCGCCCACCAGCCGCGACGTGCTGTTCAGCCTGGGGGCCATGGCGGTCCCGCTGGGGCTGGTCATGCTCCAGCCCGACCTGGGGACCGGCATGGTGGTGGGCGTCACCTACCTGGCCATGCTCACCCTGTCCGGGGCGCCGCTGCGGTGGATCGCCGGGATGCTGGCCTGCGGGGTGGCGGCGGTCGTCGCGGTGTGGTGGTTCGGCCTGCTCAAGGCCTACCAGCTGGCGCGCTTCACCAGCTTCCTGGACCCCTCGCTGGACGCGCGGGGCACCGGGTACAACGCCAACCAGGCGATGATCTCCGTCGGGTCGGGCGGCATCAGCGGCACCGGCCTGTTCCAGGGCGAGCAGACCGCCGGGCGGTTCGTCCCCGAGCAGCACACCGACTTCATCTTCACCGTGGCCGGGGAGGAGCTGGGCTTCGTCGGCGGCATCGCCGTCATCGGGCTGCTGGCCCTGGTGCTGCTGCGGATCCTGCGCATCGCCGCCGGGTGCGAGCAGCCCTACGCCCGGCTGGTGTGCGTGGGCGTGGCCGCCTGGTTCGCCTTCCAGGGGTTCATCAACATCGGCATGACCATCGGCGTCACCCCGATCACCGGGATCCCGCTGCCGTTCGTGTCCTACGGCGGCAGCGCCACCATCGCCAACATGTGCGCCGTGGGGCTGGTCCTGGGGGTGCACGCGCGCGACCGGGGCTTCGAGTGACTCGGCATACCCTGGTAGGGCACGTGCCGCAGAACCCGACCCGGAGGCGACAGTCCGATGTCCTTCAATGCCGGTGAGAGCGTCCTTCCGCAGCTGGAGGGGCTCCTGCCGCGTGTGCAGAAGCCGATCCAGTACGTCGGCGGCGAACTCAACTCCGTGGCCAAGGACTGGGAGGGCGCCGAGGTCCGCTGGGCCCTGATGTACCCGGACGCCTACGAGGTGGGCGTGCCCAACCAGGGCGTGCAGATCCTCTACGAGGTCCTCAACGAGCGCGAGGGCGTGCTCGCCGAGCGCACCTACGCGGTCTGGCCCGACCTGGAGGCGCTCATGCGCGAGCACGGCGTCCCGCAGTTCACCGTGGACGCGCACCGCCCGGTGGGCGGCTTCGACGTGCTCGGCGTCAGCTTCGCCAGCGAGATGGGCTACACCAACCTGCTCACCGCCCTGGACCTGGCCGGGATCCCGCTGCACGCGGCCGACCGGACCGGGGACCACCCGGTGGTGCTGGGCGGCGGGCACGCCGCCTTCAACCCCGAGCCGGTGGCCGACTTCCTGGACGCCGCGGTGCTCGGCGACGGCGAGGAGGTCGCCCTGGCGATCACCGAGGTCGTGCGGGAGTGGAAGCGCGAGGGCCGCCCGGGCGGCCGCGACGGGCTGCTGGAGCGGCTCGCGGCCGGGGGCGGGGTGTACGTGCCGCGCTTCTACGACGTGGAGTACCTGCCCGACGGGCGGATCGGCGGCTACCGGCCCAACCGGCCCGGGGTGCCCTGGCAGGTGCAGAAGCACACCGTCATGGACCTGGACTCCTGGCCCTACCCCAAGGCGCCGATCGTGCCCGTGGCCGAGTCGGTGCACGAACGGTACAGCGTGGAGATCTTCCGCGGATGCACCCGCGGCTGCCGGTTCTGCCAGGCGGGCATGATCACCCGCCCCGTGCGCGAGCGCAGCCGGGAGACCGTGCAGTCCATGGTCGACGAGGGGGTGCGCAACACCGGCTTCCAGGAGGTGGGGCTGCTCTCCCTGTCCAGCGCCGACCACACCGAGATCGGCGGCATCGCCAAGGGGCTGGCCGACGCCTACGAGGGCACCAACACCGGCCTGTCGCTGCCCTCCACCCGGGTGGACGCCTTCAACATCGACCTGGCCAACGAGCTGACCCGCAACGGGCGCCGCTCGGGCCTGACCTTCGCCCCCGAGGGCGGCAGCGAGCGGATGCGCCGGGTGATCAACAAGATGGTCACCGAGCAGGACCTGATCCGCACCGTCACCGCCGCCTACGAGGCCGGGTGGCGCCAGGTCAAGCTGTACTTCATGTGCGGCCTGCCCACCGAGGAGGACGAGGACGTCCTGGCCATCGCCGACCTGGCCAAGGAGGTCGTCCGCACCGGACGGGAGGTCACCGGGCGCAAGGACATCCGGTGCACCGTGTCCATCGGCGGGTTCGTGCCCAAGCCGCAGACCCCGTTCCAGTGGGCGGGCCAGACCCCGGCCGAGACCGTCGACGCCCGGCTGCGCAAGCTCCGCGACGCGCTGCGCTCGGACAAGCGCTACGGCAAGTCGGTCGGGCTGCGCTACCACGAGGGCAGCCCCTCCATCATCGAGGGCCTGCTCTCCCGCGGCGACCGCCGGGTGGGCGCGGTCATCGAGCGGGTGTGGCGCGACGGCGGCCGGTTCGACGGGTGGAGCGAGCGCTTCTCCTACGAGCGGTGGATGCGCTGTGCGGAGGAGGCCTTCGCCGGGCAGCCGGTCGACGCGGACTGGTTCACCGTGCGCGAGCGCGCCGAGGACGAGGTGCTGCCCTGGGACCACCTGGACGCCGGGCTGGACCGCTCCTGGCTGTGGCAGGACTGGCAGGACGCCCAGCACGGCGAGGAGTCGGTGGAGGTCGACGACTGCCGCTGGAACCCCTGCTACGACTGCGGGGTGTGCCCGAGCATGGGCACCGGGATCCAGATCGGCGTGTCCCCCGCGGACCGCTCGAAGCTGCTGCCGCTGAGCGTGGTCTGACGCGCAGGAGCGCATGAGTATGGCCCGGTGCCCCGCTCGCACCGGGCCATACGCCGTGTAAGACGGACGGGGCGCCCGGATGGTTTGCACGATCGGCGAAAAATCTCGAAGATTCTTTGGTGCCAGGGATTTTCGCAGGTCGGCGCGGTGTTTCCCAGGTAGTGGGACGGCCCGGGTCCGGGGGGCGCGCGGTCCGGAGGGCGGCGTGTCCGCTTTTCAACCGGTGTCGCCCTGGGAACAGCACGGGTGTGCCCTGAGCGCGCCGGCGTGGCCGACAGGCCCCGTTTCGTCGGGTGATGGGCGCTCGCCCCCGGGGCGGTGGCGCGCTCCGCCCCCCGCGGGCCGTAGGCTGAATGGGACGTGAATTCCCCAGGTGGGTGTGTCGTGTTGGTATCGGCACCCCGCCAGGGGGGTCGACGAGGAAAGGAGTTCCGCTGCCCCCCGCACCTGAGGGCACCGCTTCGCCCGCCGACGACCGACCCGCACCGAAGCTGCGCGTGCGCTACGCCAAGCGCGGCCGGATGCGCTTCGCCAGCCATCGCGACATCGCGCGCGCTCTGGAGAGGGCGATCCGCAAAGCGGGCGTGCCCGTCGCCTACTCGGCGGGGTTCACACCCCACCCGAAGCTCTCCTACACCGGGGCCGCCCCCACCGGGGTGGCCAGTGAGGCGGAGTACTTCGAGATGGTGCTCGCCGAGTCCGTCCCGCCGGCGCGCGTGAGCGCCGGCCTCGACGCCGCCCTGCCCGACGGGTTGGACGTCGTGGAGGCCGTCCAGGCGGGACCGGGAGGACTGGCCGACCGGTTGCAGGCCTCGCAGTGGCGGGTGGAGCTGCCCGGCGTCGCCCCCGACGACGCCGAGAGTGCGGTGGCCGCCTTCCTGGCGGCCGACAGCGTCGAGGTCGAGCGGCTCACCAAGAAGGGCCGCCGCCGCTTCGACGTCCGCGCGGCCGTGGTCCGACTGGAGTCGGACGCGCGTGCCGCAAGGGAACACAACGCGACATATGCCATACTTCGGATGGTCGTCCGGCACACCGCACCTGCCGTTCGACCGGACGACGTGGTGACCGGCCTGCGTCACGCGGCCGGCCTGGCGCCGCCGTCATCGCCGATGATGACCCGGCTGGCGCAGGGGCCGCTGGACGAGGGGACCGGAGGGATCGCCGACCCGTTCGCGACGGATCGACGGGGCGCGACCCCCGGACCCGCGGAAGGGGAGCGGCCGGTGCCGCCCCCGTCGGGGATCGCGGGCCCGACATGACGACTTTGCCCCGGCGGCGGGAGGCCGCCGGGCGCCGACACAGCGACGACAGCTCTCGCGAGCCGCGGCCCGGCACCGAGCCGGAGCCGCGCCCGAGGGCTCTGACGGGAGACCGCCCGGATGCTCGAGAACGAGCCCAACGGCGGTGCCGAAGGCACCGCGGGTACAACTGAAACAGCAGGGACCGACGCCGAGGTCAGGGTGAGCGCCCCGGCCGCGCGCCGGGGGGTTCGGGCCGCCGGCCCGCCTCCGGAGCCGGACGCCCCGCAGGCCGCCCCCGCCGCACCGCTCACGCGGCCGGCCGGGCAGGTGGACGACGACGCCCACCAGGTGGTCGTCTCGGCCCCCAAGGCCGCGGGCGCGGTGCGCCGGGTGATCACGCCCGAGGAGCCGCCCGCCCCCGCCGTCCCGACCCGGCGCACCGTCACCGCGGCCGAGGCCGCGGAGGCGGACGGCGTCGACGGGACCGAGGAGGAGCAGGAGGAGGCGCAGGCCGAGGGCGCCGCCGCTGCCGCGCCCGAGGAGCCGGCCGAGAAGCCGCGCACCCGGACCCGGACGCGGCGCGCCGCCAAGGCCGGCGGCGCCGACGCCGGTGCCGCCGACGAGGCGGCCGCCGAGGGGCGGGCCGAGGAGAAGAAGGCGGGCGCGAAGAAGACGGCCGCCAAGAGGTCCACGGGCCGCAGGAAGGCCGAGCCGGAGCCCGAGCCCGAGGCCGCCCCGGCCGCCGAGGAGCCCGCCGCCGCTGTCGCGGACGTGTCGGCCGCCTCGCCGTTCCAGTCGCCCATGGTCCTGTTCCAGCCGCCGGTCGCGCCGCCCGCGGAGGCGCCCGCGGCCGCGGCCAACGGCACGCACGCGCCCGCCGCGGACGCCGAGGAGCCCGTGGACGAGGCCGATGAGGAGGCCGGGGAGGCCGAGGCCGACGCCGGGGACGCCGACGAGTCCGCGGAGGCCTCCGATGAGCGCCCCACCCGCCGTCGCCGCCGCCGCGGCGGACGCGGGCGCGGCCGTTCGCGCTCGGGCGAGGAGCAGGCCGAGGACGAGGGCGGCGAGGGCGAGGAGCCCGCCGCCGAGGCCGACACCGCCGAGGGCGGCAGGGCCGCCGCCCGGCAGGCCGAGTCCGACGAGGGCGGTGCGGCGGGCAGCCGCCGCCGTCGCCGCCGTCGCCGCCGCGGTTCCGGAGACGGCGCCGCCGAGGAGCCGGCGTCCAAGGACGACCCGCCCAACACCGTGGTGAAGGTGCGCGAGCCGCGCGCGGCCGCCACCGCCGAGAGCGAGGTCCAGGCGGTCCGCGGCTCCACCCGCCTGGAGGCCAAGAAGCAGCGCCGCCGGGAGGGCCGTGAGCAGGGCCGCCGCCGCGCCCCGATCATCACCGAGTCGGAGTTCCTGGCCCGCCGCGAGTCGGTCAAGCGCGACCTGATCATCCGCCGCATCGAGGACCGCACCCAGATCGCGGTGCTGGAGGACGACGTCCTCGTCGAGCACTACGTGGACCGCGCCACCCACCGCTCCTACGTCGGCAACGTCTACCTGGGCCGGGTGCAGAACGTGCTGCCGTCGATGGAGGCCGCCTTCGTCGACATCGGCAAGGGCCGCAACGCGGTGCTGTACGCGGGCGAGGTCAACTGGGACGCCTCGGGCATGGAGGGCCAGCCCAAGCGCATCGAGTCGGTGCTCAAGTCCGGCCAGTCGGTCCTGGTGCAGGTCACCAAGGACCCGGTGGGGCACAAGGGCGCCCGGCTCACCAGCCAGATCAGCCTGCCCGGCCGCTACCTGGTGTACGTGCCCGACGGCAACATGACCGGCATCAGCCGCAAGCTCCCCGACAAGGAGCGGGCGCGGCTCAAGCAGATCCTCAAGAAGGTGATGCCCTCCGACGCCGGCGTGATCGTGCGCACCGCCGCCGAGGGCGCCAGCGAGGAGGAGCTGGAGCGGGACATCTCCCGCCTGGCCTCCCAGTGGGAGTCGATCAAGCGCAAGTCGAAGTCGGCCTCGGCGCCCTCGCTGCTCAACAGCGAGCCGGACCTCACGGTCAAGGTGGTCCGGGACGTCTTCAACGAGGACTTCTCCAGCCTGGTCGTCTCCGGCGGCGAGGCCTGGGACACGGTCCGCGAGTACGTGGACTACGTGGCCCCGCACCTGTCCGAGCGGGTGGACCGCTACGACGGCGAGCGGGACGTCTTCGAGGCCTACCGGATCGACGAGCAGATCACCAAGGCGCTGGAGCGCAAGGTGTGGCTGCCCAGCGGCGGGTCGCTGATCATCGACCGCACCGAGGCGATGACCGTCGTCGACGTGAACACCGGCAAGTTCACCGGCCAGGGCGGCAACCTGGAGGAGACGGTCACCAAGAACAACCTCGAGGCGGCCGAGGAGATCGTGCGCCAGCTCCGGCTGCGCGACATCGGCGGCATCATCGTGATCGACTTCATCGACATGGTGCTGGAGAGCAACCGCGACCTGGTGCTGCGGCGGCTGCTGGAGTGCCTGTCCCGGGACCGCACCAAGCACCAGGTGGCCGAGGTCACCTCGCTGGGCCTGGTCCAGATGACCCGCAAGCGGGTCGGCCAGGGGCTGCTGGAGGCGTTCTCGCACTCCTGCGAGCACTGCAACGGCCGGGGCCTGGTGCTGTCCAGCGAGCCCGTCGAGGGCAAGGGCGGCGGCTCCGGCGGCGGCCGGAAGAAGAAGGGCAAGAACGGCTCCGACAAGGGCGGCGAGAAGGCGTCCGAGAAGGGCGCCGACGCGGCGGCGGACAAGGCCGTCGAGCAGGCGGCCGAGCCGGTCGCCGAGAAGGCGGACAAGGCCGCGGACAAGGCCGACAAGGCCGCTGAGAAGGCGGCGGAGAAGGCCGAGGCGGCCGAGCCGGAGGCCAAGGAGGCGCCGAAGAAGCGCTCGTCGAGGCGCAGGTCCGCCAAGCAGGCCGCGCCCGAGGAGCCCGCCGCGGAGGCGGCGGCCTCCGAGCCCGTCGCCGAGCCGGCCGCCGAGGCCGCGGACGCGCCGGTCGAGCAGGTGGCCGAGGCGCCCGCCGAGGCCGCGCCCGACGCCTCCGGGACCGAGGCCCCGGAGGAGGCACAGGAGGCGCAGGAGGCGCCGAAGAAGACCAAGCGCGCCTCCACGCGGTCCACGGCCAAGACGTCGACGGCGTCCAAGGCCAAGACCGCCAAGAGCACCTCCAAGACCGGCACCAAGGCGGCGGCGAAGTCCACGTCCGCGCGCCGGACCAAGAAGGCGGCGGAGGAGGCGGCCGAGACCGCCGACGAGGCCGCCGCCCCGGTCGCGGACGCGGCCCAGCAGGTTTCCGCGGAGCCCTCGGGCGCCGCGGCGGCGGAGCAGGGGACGGCCGCGCCCGAGGGCGCGGCGGCACCCGCGGACTCCGCCGACGCCGGGGAGGCCGACGGCGGGGCCGAGCGCCCGCGCCGCCGCCGCACCCGGCGCACCAAGACCGGCGGCACCCCCTCGGAGTCGGCGGTCGTCGTCGAGGCCTGACGGGCGCGGGCCGGACCGCGGTGCGCTGCGGTCCGGCCCCCGACCGGGCGTGCCGGGTGCCGACCGGGCGGTGGTAACCTAAAGGTCGGTGCGTCGGCGCGCCCCTATCGTTCGCGCGCCCGAGACCCGACTTCGATTCCCACGCCCCCTAGCGGGAGCCCGGTGGGTATGGGGCTGCGGTCAACAGCAGCGCATTTCACTCCCCGCCTCGGCGGGGATTGTCCACGAGCAGGAAGAGAGTTCCCCGGTGTACGCGATCGTGCGAGCGGGCGGCCGACAGGAGAAGGTGTCTGTCGATGACGTCTTGAACATCGACAGGGTCTCCGAGGAGGCCGGTTCGACGGTGTCCTGGGAGCCGCTGCTGGTCGTCGACGACGGCAAGGTCGTCAGCGACTCCAGCGAGCTGAGCGCCTACAAGGTCACCGCCGAGGTCCTCGGCGAGACCAAGGGCCCGAAGATCAACATGATCAAATACAAGAACAAGACCGGTTACAAGAAGCGCCTGGGTCACCGCCAGAAGTACACCCGGGTCCGCGTCACCGGCATCGCCAAGTAGAGGAGGGCTCCCCGATGGCACACAAGAAGGGCGCATCGTCCAGCCGTAACGGGCGCGACTCCAACGCTAAGCGGCTCGGTGTCAAGCGCTTCGGCGGCCAGTCCGTCAAGGCCGGCGAGATCCTGATCCGCCAGCGCGGGACGAAGTTCCACCCCGGCGACAACGTCGGCCGCGGTGGCGACGACACCCTGTTCGCGCTGGTCGAGGGCAAGGTCGAGTTCGGCAACCGGCGCGGCCGCAAGGCCGTCAGCATCGTACCGGCCGTCGCCGAGTAACCAGGCGCGCCGCGAGACGGAGCATTCCGCGTAGAGGCGGGTTGGAAGGGGGGACCCTTCCGGCCCGCCTTTCGTGGATGATGGGGGAGTGCGAAGTGGCATGAGAGGGCAGTGCCGGGAGGGAACGCCCCAGGTCAACGAGAGTGCTCCCCGCCCGCGCGGGGATGGACCGCACGATCTCGGCGGCCAGCTCCGCGCTGTCGAGTGCTCCCCGCCCGCGCGGGGATGGACCCGGCCTTGCCCACAAGTCCCCGACGTCGCGGGGGTGCTCCCCGCCCGCGCGGGGATGGACCCGACCGCCGAGGACGACTAGCCGACCCGACACCGTGCTCCCCGCACGCGCGGGGATGGACCCGCGGATGGCGGGAAGGCGCCCCTGGTGGATGGGTGCTCCCCGCACGCGCGGGGATGGACCCGTCACCGACGTCTCGCTGAGTTCGCCGACTCCGTGCTCCCCGCCCGCGCGGGGATGGACCCCGCTGCTCCTCGACGAAGATCCTTCCGACGGCCCGCTACCCCGCACGCGCGGGGATGGACCCGCGATCGAGAACGACCCCTGGAACGACTGCAGAGGTAGGCCCCGCCCGCGCGGGGATGGACCCGCCGTCTCGATCGGGTGGGCGAAGACCTCGGTGCGCCCTGCACGTATGGGGATGGACCGCCTTGATCGATAGCCTTCTGCCACCCATGTGCACGGGGATGGAACCAGGAAGGACCCGACGACGACGTTCACGCACATGGACCGCTCCCCGCGTGACGGGGATGGACCGCCGATCGTCTCTGTGAGGATCGTGAAGACTGGCTGCCCCGCGACGCGGGGATGGACCCTTCGGTAGGACCCGCTTGGCGAGGGCCTCCGTTCTCCCCGCTCGGACGGGGATGGCCACATATTGACCACGAGCAGCACGTTCACCACCATGGGCCACCCGACCACCGTGTTCACCGGTGCGGGCGGTCCCCCGCACTCCCTGCACAGGCGGGGATGGAACCTAGTTCACGTCAGCCTGGCTGTCCTTGAATGCCCCGCACATGCGGGGATGGACCCTTGTCGGCCTCCGTGTGGATGGGCGTCGGGTCGGTCGGGAGCCCCGCACGCGCGGGGAAGCGCCGGGGGCCGTCCGACGGGCGCCGTCCGGCATCACACCCCGCCCCCACGGTGTGATCGGTCTCCCTCCCGCCCATGCCTTCGCCGTCGGTCGGCCCGACCGTCTAGAGTGGTGAGCGGTGGATCATTCCTCCCCGCCCGGATCGGACCGGCGGGTCGAGGGCTTTCACACGGCAGGAACCGCGCGCCGGAGTGCGCGCCGGCGCGACACGGGGAGAACCAGGCACATGCCCGATTTCGTCGACGAAGCGGCCTTGCACGTCAAGGCCGGTGACGGCGGGCACGGCTGTGCCTCCATCCACCGGGAGAAGTTCAAGCCCCTCGGCGGCCCCGACGGCGGCAACGGCGGGCGCGGCGGCGACATCGTCCTGGAGGTCGACCCGCAGATCGCCACCCTCCTGGAATACCAGCGCCGCCCCCACCGCCGGGCCGGGAACGGCACGCCCGGCAAGGGCGGCAACCGCAACGGCGCCAACGGCGACGACCTGGTCCTGCCCGTCCCCGACGGCACCGTCGTCACCGGTGCGGACGGCGAGGTCATCGCCGACCTCGTCGGCGCCGGGACCCGGCTCGTGCTGGCCGACGGCGGCGCGGGCGGCCTCGGCAACGCCGCGCTCGCCTCGCCCAAGCGCAAGGCCCCCGGGTTCGCCCTCAAGGGCGAGGAGGGCCTGTCGGCCGACGTGCGCCTGGAGATCAAGACCATCGCCGACGTCGGCCTGGTCGGCTTCCCCAGCGCGGGCAAGTCCTCGCTCATCGCGGCCCTGTCGGCGGCCAAGCCCAAGATCGCCGACTACCCGTTCACCACGCTGATCCCCAACCTCGGCGTCGTCGACTCCGGCGAGGTGCAGTACGTCGTCGCCGACGTCCCCGGCCTCATCCCCGGGGCCAGCCAGGGGCGCGGCCTGGGCATGAACTTCCTGCGGCACATCGAGCGGTGCTCCACCCTCGTGCACGTCCTGGACTGCATGACCGCCACCTACGACCCCGACCGCGACCCGGTCCGCGACCTCGACGCCCTGGAGGCCGAGCTGGCCGCCTACGGCGAGCTGATGGAGGTCGACCTGTCCGACCGGCCCCGCCTGGTCGTCCTGAACAAGATCGACGTGCCCGACGCCCGCGACCTGGCCGAGATCGTGCGCCCCATGCTGGAGGAGCGCGGCCTGAAGGTGCTGGAGGTCTCCGCCGCCAGCCGGGAGGGCCTGCGCGAGCTGGCCTTCGCCATGGGCGACGAGGTCGCCCGCGCCCGTGCCGCCCGGCCCGAGCCCGAGCCCACCCGGGTGGTCCTGCGCCCCCGCGAGATCGGCGAGGCCTCGTTCGAGGTCGTCTCCCTGGGCGACAACATCTTCCGGATCCGCGGCACCAAGCCGGAGCGCTGGGTCCGCCAGACTGACTTCTCCAACGAGGAGGCCGTCGGCTACCTGGCCGAGCGCCTCGACCGGCTCGGCATCGAGGACGCCCTCGCCAAGGCGGGCGCCACCGCGGGGGCCGAGGTCTACATCGGCACCGAGGAGGACTCCGTGGTCTTCGACTGGGCACCGGGCATCGACTCCGACCAGGCCCCGATCGGCCCGCGCGGCAGCGACTCCCGGCTGGGCTGACGCCGCGCGGGCGAGGTGGCAGACGCCCGGCCGCTTCGACGATCGACACAGATGGGAAGTCGTCCGCCGTGCACCAGGAAGGCACAGCAGGGCAGAACAGGGACAGCGCCTCCGGGGTCTCCGGGGGCGGGACCCCGGGAGGCGCCCGGGGGGAACTGCGCGCAGCGCGGCGCGTGGTGGTCAAGGTCGGCTCCTCGTCGCTGACCACCCCCGACGGGCACATCGACACCGACCGCATCGCCGAGCTGACCGACGTGCTGGCGCGCCGCCGCGCCGCCGGGACCGAGCTGGTGCTGGTCTCCTCGGGCGCGGTCGCCGCGGGCATGGGCCCGCTCGGGCTGGCCGCCCGCCCCCGGGACCTGGCCACCCAGCAGGCCGCGGCCAGCGTCGGCCAGGGGCTGCTGGTGGCCCACTACACGGGCGCGTTCGCGCGCCACGGCCTGACCGCCGCGCAGGTGCTCCTCACCGTGGAGGACCTGATGCGGCGGGTGCAGTACCGCAACGCCCAGCGCACCCTGCGGCGGCTGCTCGACATGGGCGGCGTGCCCATCGTCAACGAGAACGACACCGTCGCCACGCACGAGATCCGGTTCGGCGACAACGACCGCCTGGCCGCCCTGGTCGCGCACCTGCTGCGGGCCGAGGCGCTGCTGCTGCTCTCCGACGTGGACGCGCTCTACGACGGGAACCCCGCCAAGCCGGGGACCCGGCGCATCCCGCGGGTGTCCGGCGCGGGCGACCTGGACGGGGTGGACG
Source organism: Nocardiopsis endophytica (assembly GCF_027706725.1). Lineage (GTDB taxonomy): Bacteria > Actinomycetota > Actinomycetes > Streptosporangiales > Streptosporangiaceae > Nocardiopsis_A > Nocardiopsis_A endophytica. Next base: position 36,680 of record NZ_JAQFWQ010000016.1, on the reverse strand, counting down.
TCGGCGGCACCGGCGGGCGCGGGGTCGGCACCGGCGGGATGGTGACCAAGCTGGAGTCGGCGCGCATCGCCACCGAGGCGGGGGTGCCCACGGTGCTCACCTCCGCGGCGAACGCGGGGGCGGCGCTGGCGGGCGAACCGGTGGGCACGCTGTTCACCGCGTCGTCCAAGCGGCGGCCGACGGCCCGGCAGCTCTGGCTCGCGCACGCGACGGCGGGCCGGGGGACCGTGGTCCTGGACCCGGGTGCGGTGCGGGCGGTGGCCGCCGAGCACGCCTCCCTGCTGCCCGCCGGCGTGGTGAAGGTCGAGGGCGAGTTCAGCGCCGGGGACCCGGTCGACCTGCGCGACGAGGACGGGCGGACGGTGGCCCGCGGGCTGGTCAACTACGACGCCGCGGAGATCCCGATGCTGATGGGGCGCTCCACCCGGTGGCTGGCCCGCGAGATGGGGCCCGAGTACGAGCGCGAGATCGTGCACCGCGACGACATGGTGCTGCTGGACCGCGCCCGGTCGGCCGACGGGGGGAGCACGGCGGCGTCGAACGGCGGGAACGCTCCGGGCATCCCGAGGGCGACGGCCCCGGCGGGCGGCTCCCCGGCGTAGCCGCCCCCCACCCGCCACTTCCTTGTTGATCTCGGGGAAAACGACGCTACACGTGCGGTTTTAGGGGCGTTTCTCCCGAGATCAACGGGAGGGTGCGCTGCGCCGCTCCGCGATGATCTCGACGGGAGTGCAGTCATTCCGGAGGTTTTGGCAGCACCTTCGTCGAGATCATCGCCCCACCCCGGCGGGGGCGTCCGGAATAGGCTGGGCGCAGGCCCGCTACCCGATCCACGACCACGACATTCCCGAGCGAACGGAATCCCCGATGAGCAACACCGAGCGCGAGGTGCACGACGCCGCCCGAAGGGCCAAGGACGCCGCGGCCGACCTCGCACCGATGAGCCGGGCGGACAAGGACGAGGCCCTGGCCGCGGTCGCCGACGCGCTGGTCGCCGAGGCCGCCTCGATCGTCGCCGCCAACGCCGAGGACCTCGACCGGGCGCGCGCCGCCGGTGAGACCGAGGCCTACCTGGACCGCCTCGCCCTCACCGAGGAGCGCGTCTCTGCCGTCGCCGACGCGGTCCGCGCCGTCGCCGACCTGCCCGACCCCGTCGGCGAGGTCGTCTTCGGCTCCACCCTGCCCAACGGCCTGGAGCTGCGCCAGATCCGGGTGCCGCTGGGCGTCGTCGGGATCATCTACGAGGGCCGCCCCAACGTCACCGCCGACGCGGCGGCGCTGTGCCTCAAGAGCGGGAACGCCGCCCTGCTCCGGGGCTCCTCCTCGGCCTACTCCTCCAACACCCGCATCGTGGAGGTCATCCGGGGCGCCTTGGAGAAGACCGGTGTCCCCGCCGACGCCGTGCAGCTCGTGCCCGGTTCGGGGCGCGACTCGGCGCAGGCGCTCATGAGCGCCCGGGGTCTGGTCGACGTGCTCATCCCGCGCGGCGGCGCCAACCTCATCCAAGCCGTGGTGCGCGACTCCACGGTGCCCGTCATCGAGACCGGCGCCGGGAACTGCCACGTCTACATCGATGAGCACGCGGACCTGGACAAGGCGGTGGCCATCGCGGTCAACGCCAAGGCCCAGCGGGTGTCGGTGTGCAACGCCGCCGAGACGCTGCTGGTGCACGAGGGGATCGCCGACCGCTTCCTGCCGCGGTTCCTGCGGGAGATCGGCGACCTGGGCGTGACCGTGCACGGGGACGACCGGGTGCGCGCCGTCGACGACCGGGCCGTGCCCGCCACCGAGGACGACTGGGCCACCGAGTACCTGTCGATGGACCTGGCGGTGAAGGTGGTCGGCACCCTGGACGAGGCGATGGCGCACATCCGGGCCTACTCCACGGGGCACACCGAGGCCATCGTCACCGACTCGCAGGCGGCGGCGCGCCGCTTCACCTCGCGCGTCGACTCGGCCGCGGTCATGGTGAACGCCTCGACCCGGTTCACCGACGGCGGGGAGTTCGGCTTCGGCGCGGAGATCGGCATTTCAACCCAGAAGCTGCACGCCCGCGGGCCGATGGGGTTGCGGGAGATGACCTCCACCAAGTACATCGTCACCGGGGACGGCCAGGTGCGCTGAGCGGCGCGCCCAGGGGCCGGCGGGGTCCGCCGCGCGTCGCCGCGGTGGGCCCCGCCGTCGTCTTCGCCCGCCGGGCGGAGACGACGGGCCGGGCGGCAGGACCGGCAGCGGCAGGGCCGGCATCGGCGCGGATCCCCGGTCCTGCGGCCGGCGCCATGCCGTGCGGGCGCGTGTCCGCAGGTGAGCGCTCTGTGTCGGCGGCCGGTCACCGGGAGTCGGCCGGGCGGGGCGGGGCGACCGCGGCCGGGTGCCGGTCACTGCGGCCCCGTGAGGCACTACGATGCCGGAACAGCAGGACTTTTCACGTTTCCGGGAGCCCCCCATGACCACCGATCAGCACCCGCAGTCCGGATCGACGTTCGACAGCGGGGTGCCCACGGCCGCCCGCGTCTACGACGTCATGCTCGACGGCAAGGACAATTACGCCATCGACCGCCAGGTGGCCCAGGCCAGCCTGGAGGTCATGCCCGAGCTCAAGGAGATCGCCCGGCACAACCGGGAGATCCTGCACCGGGTCGTCCGCCACCTGGCCGCCGAGCAGGGCATCGACCAGTTCCTCGACCTGGGGTCGGGGCTGCCCACCGCGCGCAACACCCACGAGGTGGCCCAGCAGTCGAACCCGGCGGCGCGCGTGGTCTACGTCGACATCGACCCGCTTGTGTCGGCGCACGGCCACGCCATCCTGGCGGAGAACGCCTACACCCACGTCGTGACCGGCGACATCCGCGACCCGCGCTCGGTGATCGACCACCCCGAGGTGCGCGAGCTCATCGACTTCGACCGGCCGGTGTGCGTGATGCTGTGCGGCATCCTGCACCACATCCTCGACGAGGAGGACCCCAACGGCATCGTCGCGGCGTTCCGGGACGCGGCCGTCCCCGGGTCGTACTTCTTCATCACCAACTTCACCCGCCTGGGCGACGCCCCGGAGAGCGTGGAGCTGGAGCGGGTGCTGCTGAGCCAGCTCGGCACCGGCCGGGTGCGCACCTTCGAGGAGCTGATGGCCTACTTCGACGGAATGGAGCTGCTCGCGCCCGGGCTCGTCCCGCTGCCGCTGTGGCGCCCGGACGGCATCGTCCCGGACAGCACCTCCATCGCGGCGCGCTTCATGACCGGGGGAGTGGCGCGCAAGGACTGAGCGCGCGGGCGAGGGGCGGCGCGCGGCGGGGTGCGGGCCGGTCGGGACCGGCGGGCCCGCACCCCCTGCCGTGCGCCGTGACGACGGCGCCCGTACCGGCGGCGCCGTACCGGCGGCGGGGATGCGGCCCGTCAGTTCCGGCTGCTCTGCCCGCTGTCGGACCCGCCCCGGCCCCCGGCGCTCTTCCAGCGCTCGGCGACCGTGTCGAAGATCTTGCCGCCCGCGTTGGCGGCGGTCCCGGCGACGTCGCGCACCATGCCCACCAGCGGGTCCGAGGAGCGCTCCCAGGACTGCTTGTAGGAGTTGGCGGCGTTGCGCGCCTCCTCGCTGACCGAGGCGTCCTTGTCGGTGGCGCGGCGCGGGTAGTCCCCGGCGAGGATGGTGCGGTACGAGCCGTCCTCGATCCAGCGGTGCAGCTCGGCGGTGCGCACCACGGCGAAGGGGTGCGTGGTGCCGATCAGGCTCATCAGCTTCAGCAGGCTGTCGCGCGCGTCGCCCCCCTCGTCGTACTCCTTGGCCTGCTCCAGGAAGGCGTCGGTGTTCATCTCGGCCAGGCGCGAGCCGCCGGCCATCTTCATCAGCGCGCGCTTGGCGGCGTCGGGGTCCTGGGCGGAGAGCAGGCCCGCGCGGTCACAGGACAGCTCGGACTTGCGGTACCACTCCTCCAGGGCGGCGACGATGGCGCGCAGGCCGATGTAGCCCAGCGGGATCCAGGCCACGCGCGCGGCCAGGTTGATCAGCGCCAGGAGCATGGTGCGGTAGACGGCGTGGCCGGACAGGATGTGCCCGACCTCGTGGCCGACCACGAAGCGCTGCTCCTCGGCGTCGAGGAGGTCGAACAGCCCGCTGGTCATGACGATGAACGGCTTCTGGCTGCCGATCGCCATGGCGTTGGGCTTGGGGTCCATCTTGATGTAGAGCTCGGGGACCTCCTTGAGGTCGAGCACGTACGCGGCGTCGCGCACGTAGTCGTGCACGTCGGGGAACTGGCGCTCCCCGACCCGCACGGCGCCGGACAGGAACATCAGGCGCAGCGCGCGCTCGTTGAACAGCCCCGAGAGTTTGCGGAAGACCTCGTCGAAGCCGCGCAGCGACCGCAGGGCGACCAGGGCGCCGCGGTCGGCCGGGTGCTCGTAGGCGCGGGAGGAGATGTCGTCGAGTCGGACGCGGGCGCGGTCTGGTGTGTTGGTGGCCATGTCGGCATGCTATGCGCGCCTCCCCGGCCGACGCCACGATTTCCGGCAACGAGATATGACGCGAATTCTGATCCGCGCGGAAAGCCCTCCGTACGGCCCGGGGCGGCCTCCGCGCCGCCTCCACGGCCGTGTCCGCGCCGCCTTCCCGGCCGCCTCCGCGCCGCCCTCGGGGACGCGCCCGGCGCCGGGTGCGCGGACGGTGCGGTGGACGCCTTCGGTTAGTCTCGGCGGCGGCTGGAAAAACCGGTGTAAAGGGAGCGATGAGGTGGCGAACGGAGCGATGGGCGCGGACGCCGGCCGGGCGCCGGGAGGCCCCCGGCGCGTGGGGGTCATGGGCGGCACGTTCGACCCGATCCACCACGGGCACCTCGTCGCCGCCAGCGAGGTCGCCCACCTGTTCCACCTGGACGAGGTGCTCTTCGTCCCGGCGGGGCGGCCCTACCAGAAGGACCTGGCCAAGGTGGCCCCGGCCGAGGACCGCTACCTGATGACGGTCATCGCCACCGCGGAGAACCCGCAGTTCAAGGTGAGCCGGATCGAGGTCGACCGCGAGGGCCCCACCTACACCATCGACACGCTGCGCCAGCTCCGCAGCACCTACGGGCCGGACGTCAAGCTGTTCTTCATCACCGGAGCCGACGCCCTGGGCGCTATCCTGAGCTGGCAGAACGTGGACGAACTCTTCGAACTCGCGCATTTCGTGGGCTGTAACCGGCCCGGGCACCGGCTGACCGACACCGGGCTGCCCGACGGCAAGGTCAGCCTGGTGGAGATCCCGGCCCTGGCGATCTCCTCCACCGAGTGCCGGGAGCGGGTGAGCAAGGGCGAGCCGATCTGGTACCTGGTGCCCGACGGGATCGTCCGCTACATCAACAAGACCGGGCTCTACCTCGACGAACCGTCGGCGGGGCGGACCCCAGGGGAGGCAGCAGCTTCATCGTGACCGCTACGGACAGGGCCGTCGAGCTCGTGAACATCGCCGCAGAGGCGGCTTCGGACAAACTCGCCCAGGAGGTCGTCGCCTTCGACGTGAGCGACCAGCTCGTCATCACCGACGCCTTCCTGCTGTGCTCCGCCCCCAACGACCGGCAGGTGCGCTCCATCGTCGACGAGGTGGAGGAGCGCCTGCGCGAGGCCGGCGCCAAGCCGGTCCGCCGGGAGGGCGAGCGCGACGGGCGCTGGGTACTGCTGGACTACGTCGACATCGTCGTGCACGTCCAGCACGAGGAGGAGCGCGGCACCTACGGCCTGGAGCGGCTGTGGAAGGATTGCCCCGCGATCACCCTGCCGGAGAGCGCGCGGGGCCGCGAGCGCACCCAGGACGGCGCCTGAGAGGTCCATGGGGCGGTTCCCGGGGCCCGTCCCGGAGGCGGTCCGCACCGACCTGCACCCACCCGCACAGGAGTTGAGCCGATGGCCGAATCCCGTCGTGTCCTCTGCTGGCGCCACGGCCAGACCCAGTGGAACGCCGAGAAGCGCTTCCAGGGGCAGTCCGACATCCCGCTCGACGACGTGGGCCGGGAGCAGGCCCAGCGCGCGGCGCGCCTGCTGGCCGCGCTGCGCCCGGACGCCGTCGTCGCCTCCGACCTGCGCCGGGCGGCGGACACGGCCGGGTACCTGTCGGAGGCCGCGGGGCTCGCCGTGCACACCGACAAGGGGCTGCGGGAGCGCTTCGGCGGGCCCTGGGAGGGGCTGACCACCGCGGAGATCCGCGAGCGGTGGCCGGAGGAGAACGCCCGCATGGAGATCCCCGGCGGCGAGCCCATCGAGGAGGTGGGCGAGCGCGTCACCGAGGCGATCGAGCGCGGGCTGGAGCGGGTCCCCGAGGGCGGGCTGCTGGTGGCCGTGGGCCACGGGGCGGCGCTGCGCGCGGGCATCAACCGCATGCTCGGGCTGCCGGTGGAGATCCGCCAGGCGCTGGGGCCGCTGGGCAACTGCTCGTGGTCGGTGCTGGGGCCGCTGCGCGTGGGCGGGTGGCGCCTGCTGGAGCACAACGCCTCCAGCCTCCCGGAGGAGAGGATCCTCGGCGACGACCGGTGAGCACGTCCCCGCAGGTCCAGGGGGCGTGTTCGGAATCCGTTTCGACTAATCCGGCGGATTCCGCTATCGTTCAGGGTGTCGGCAGGGCGGCAGGCCCGCCCCCGCCGGACCCGAGGGGCTATGGCGCAGTTGGTAGCGCGCCTCCATGGCATGGAGGAGGTCTGGGGTTCGAATCCCCATAGCTCCACAGAAGCGAACGGCCCGGTGCGGATCACATCCGCACCGAGCCGTTCGTCGTTCCCCTCCCTGTTCCTCTTCCTCCCCGACGGTTCCGTCCGGTCCCGGCCACCGCACGGGGAACCGCTCCCACGACGGGGCCGTCCCAGTGCCGTGACGAACCACTGGGAGCGGGGCCCCGACCGCCCGCCGGAGCCGGAGGAGTTCTCCCTTCCGGTCGCGACTCGGCTGGTGTGGGGTATGGCGGGGCTGATGTTCCTGGCGGGGGTGCTGGACTACACCCTGCTGTCGTACACGGCCGGCTTCATCCTTCTCTGCCTGGCCTGGGTCGCAGCGGTCTGCTGTGCCGTGATCTGGGCCTACGCGGTATCGATGCGGTTCACGAGGATGGCCGCGGGCTTCGTCGCAGTGCTGGTCCTGGTCGGGGCGTCGCTGTTCCTCGCCAGGACGGTCGTGTACCACGCCTGGGCCGATGAGGTCCGTTGCACGGTGGTGGCGACGAGCTCGTGGAAGGAGACCTACAAGGCCCCCGGAAGGAAATGGAACGGAAGGATCAGAGGCGGAGCGTCGCGCGCCGTCCATGAGGTCGAGTGGGTGTGCGGCGGTGAACACGTCAAGGTGACGAAGCCCGGGAACTCTCCCCTTGAGAAAGGGGAGAGCTACGACATGGCCTACGACCCCGAAAGGCGCGTGCCGTTCGAACGGGCCGGAAAGGTCCTGGCCCTGTGGAAGCCCGGCCTCACCGGGGTCGCGGCCCTCGGCGTGCTGATGTATCTCGGCGGCTACCTGCGACGCCCCGCCTGGACCCGGATGGACAAGGCCTGAGGGCATGCCGACCGCCCAAAGCCGCGACCCCTACAGCGACGAGGAGCCGAGGGACCGGACGCTGCTGATCGCCACCGTGGTCTTCGCGGCGGTGGCGGGCCTGACGTTCTTCCTCGCGCTCGTGCACTATTTCGCCCTGCCGCAGTGGCTCGGCTTCCTCTTGCTCTGCGTGGTGTGGCTCGTCGGGTTCGGCTGCTCCCTGGCCTGGGGCCGCTGCGCGAGTGCCGGGTGCGCCGGGTCGTTCGTGGGTGCGGCCGCGGGGCTCGTGCTGCTCTGGGCGGTGGTCCTGGCGGCCCGGGTCCTGGCCTACGACTCCTTGACCGAGGAGGTCAGGTGCACGGTGGTCGCGGCCGAGACGCGGGTCGTGCGGCAGGACCCCTTCAGCGAGCGGCGGAAGCGGTTCGTCCACGAGGTGGAATGGGATTGCGCGGGCGAGCAGGTCTCCATGCGTCGTGTCGGAGCGTTTGGCGGAGAGGGCGGCGAGCCCGTGCTCCGCTATTCGGAGGGGGAATCCCGCGTCATGGCGTACGACCCCACGGGGCGCCTGCGGTTCGAACCGGCCGCCAGTGCCACGGACCCGTGGACGCCGTCGGTGATGGGGGCGGTGTCGCTCGGGACGATGGTGCTGCTCGCCGGGCCGAGGCTCCGGTCCGGGCGGCCGCGGCCAGGGAAGTCCGGGAAGGACCGACGCCCCCACAGGCGCGACCCGTGGGGGATCGACGGCGACGGGCGCTCGGACCGGTCGGATCGTCCTGAGCCGTGGGAGAAGTACGGTTTCGACTTCTGACCCGCCGACACACGTCGGTCCGGGCCCCCGCCCTCAGGAGGGGGTCACAGGTACAGGCCGGTGCCCTGCTGCGGGGACTCGTTGGCCACGGCGTGGATGTCGCGTTCGCGCAGGACCAGGTACCGCTCGGCCTGGAGTTCGACCTCCAGCTGGTCCTCCGGGTTGAACAGGACCCGGTCGCCGGTCTTGACGTGTCGGGCGCTGGTGCCCGCGCCGCAGACCTCGCCCCACATGAGGCGGGTCGCCATCTTCACGGTGTCCGGGATGACCAGCCCGCCGGTGCTGCGGCGCTCCCCCTTCTCCGGGAGCAGCCGCACGAGCAGGCGATCGTGGAGCATCTGGATTTCGAGCTTTGAATCGGGCACCCTGCAAGCTTATTGGGTCCCGAGCCGTGACCGGGAGCGATTGGCCGGGTGCGATGTCCGGCGCGGGATTGCGGGGGCCTCCGCGATGAACACGGTGAACGCGGTGAACGCCGGGGGAACGGCGCGAGCACTCCTGCTGATCCGGTAAGGTCGATGTGTCGCCGCGGCGAGGCCGACACCGGCACGCAGGGGCGACGACCAGGGGCTATGGCGCAGTTGGTAGCGCGCCTCCATGGCATGGAGGAGGTCTGGGGTTCGAATCCCCATAGCTCCACCTGGACGATGAGCCCTCAGAGGGCCCAGCGGCCGTGCTCATCGAGCAGCCGCTCCCGGTAGGCGGTGGGGGACTCCCTGAACTCCGCCTTGAACAGCCGGCTGAAATGCGCGGCGTCGTGGAGGCCCCAGCGGGCCGCCACCCACGAGACGGGGCGGTCGGCGAACAGCGGGTCGGCGAGGTCGCGGCGGATGTGTTCGAGGCGCCGCGACCGGATCCACATCGACACCGTCTGCCCCTCCGCCGAGAAGATCGTGTACAGGTGCCGCGTCGAGATGTAGTGGGCGCGGGCGATGGACGACGGCGTGAGGTCGTGCTCGCCGAGGTGCTCCAGGATGTACTCGCGCACCTCCCGCGCTAGGCTCCGGGCCGGGTTCGCCCCGGGCCCCCGGCGGCGGTGCAGTTCCTGCGACAGCATGGTGACGAGCAGGTCGAGCGCCGAATGGACCAGCCGTGAGGCATGGCTCCCGGACAGCTGGTCCATGTTCCTGCCGAGCTCGACGAAGAACGGGTTGATCACCCGGCCCAGGCCCGTCCCCCTGGGGAAGCGCGTGGCGGTGACCCGGGCGACCTCGTCCCGAGGCAGGTCCACGAGCTCGTGCGGGAACATGATCACCATGGCCTGGTTGCGCTCGGGGAACGTCAGCGTGTAGGGCCGGTGCGTGTCATAGATGGCCAGGTCGCCGGGGTGCAGTCCCACCGAGCGGCCGTCCTGCTCCAGGACCGCGGAACCGGCCAGCTGCAGGCTCAGCTTGTAGAACTGGCCGTCGCAGTCGGAGATGAGCTCGGGGGTCCGCCGCACGACGTGCGGTGTCGCCGCGATCTCGAACAGGGAGACGTTCCCGACCACGGTCCGCGCGAGGTGGCCGTGGAAGGCGACGCCGCCGAGCTCGTCGATCCTCAGCGGCACGACGGTGTGCGCGACCGCGGCTCTCCAGGCGTCGAGGGCGAAGGGGGCGTTCGGCGTGTCGATCGCGTGGCTCATCGCTCGTCCTTCCCCGCGGGGGGTGGCGGATGGGGGTAACCGTATACGATCTGCCGCCGTTCTCGAGGGGTCCCGGCGCGGCGCCGGTGCCGGTTGTCCGAGCGCGCAGAGCGCTTGACGATCCGTGGCCGATCGGGCGAGGGGGCGGACGGCGCCCCGCGCGGGCGGTTACGTTGATGCCCGCACTCGCGACCACTGGAACATCCGCACAAGGAGGATCGGTGACGACGGATACCACCCCCCGCGGCACCCGGCCGTCGTCCTTCGGCGTGACGCACCCGCTCGACATGCTGACGGCCGAGGAGATCACCGCCGCCCGGGACATCCTCGTCCGCGACGGCAGGGTCGGTGAGACGACCCGGTTCCCGCGCCTGTTGCCCGTCGAGCCGGACAAGCGGGCCGTCCCGGACCCCGGCGCGGACGACTTCGACCGCAGCGTCCTGGCCACCCTGCTGGACACGGCCACGGGACGCGTCAGCGAGGCCGTCGTGTCCGTCACCGCCGGAACGGTCACCTCCTGGCGGGAGGTGGCCACGGAGGAGCACCCCTACGGGCAGCCCCCCTACCTGATGGAGGAGTACGGCCGCACCGCCGAGATCGTCAAGGCGGACCCCCGGTGGCAGGAGGCCATGGCGCGCCGCGGCATCACCGACACGGCCCACACCTTCGTCGCCCCGCTCGCGCCCGGCCACTTCCCCCGGGAGGGCGAGACGGGACGGCGCATGATCCGGTCGCTGACCTTCCACCGGCGCCACGCCGGCGACAACCCCTGGGCGCACCCCGTCGAAGGGCTGATCGCGCACGTGGACCTGACCGCGGGAGAGGTGGTGCGCCTGGAGGACGACGGCGACGTCCCCGTGCCGATGGAGGAGTGGAACTACACCCCTGAGCACACCGGACCGGCCCGCACCACGCTCAAGCCGCTGGAGATCACCCAGCCCGAGGGCCCCTCCTTCACCGTGGACGGCACCTTCGTCCGCTGGGAGAACTGGTCCCTGCGGGTCGGCTTCAACGCCCAGGAGGGCCTGGTCCTCAACCAGGTCGCCTTCCGCGACGGCGAGGAGGACCGCCCCGTCCTCCACCGGGCATCCGTCCCCGAGATGGTCGTCCCGTACGGCGACACGGCGCCCACCCGCTACTGGATCAGCTACTTCGACGCGGGCGAGTACTCCCTCGGCAAGAACGCCAACTCCCTCGAGCTGGGCTGCGACTGCCTCGGCGAGATCACCTACTTCGACGCCGTGGTGGCCGACGACCACGGCCACCCGATGCCCATCCCGCACGCCGTGTGCATGCACGAGGAGGACTACGGCGTCCTCTGGAAGCACACGGAGCCGGGCGAGGCCTCCCAGGTGCGGCGCTCCCGCCGCCTCGTGATCTCCTACTTCGCCACCGTCGGCAACTACGACTACGGGTTCTTCTGGTACTTCTACCTCGACGGCTCGATCCAGATGGAGACCAAGGCGACCGGCATCGTGTTCGCCGGCGCCGCCGAGCCGGGGACCCGGAACCCGCACGCCCCCGAGATCGCCCCCGGCATCATCGCCCCGGTCCACCAGCACATCTTCTGCGCGCGGCTGGACATGGCCGTCGACGGGCCGGAGAACTCGGTCGAGGAGGAGAACCTCGTCCCGATCCCGACCGGGCCGGAGAACCCCTACGGCAACGCCTTCACCTACGAGCGCGTCCCGCTGTCCCGCGAGTCGGAGGCCGTCCGGGACGCCGACAGCGAGACCGGGCGCCGCTGGTACGTCACCAGCGCCAACCGGCGCAACGCCGTCGGCAGGCCCACGTCCTACCAGCTCACCCCGATGGCGGGCCCACGGCTCATGGCCCGGCCGGGCTCCTCGGCGGGCGAGCGGGCCGCGTTCGCCCGCCACCACCTGTGGGTGACCGCCTACGACCCGCGGGAGCGCTTCCCGGCGGGCGACTACCCGAACCAGCACGCGGGGGACGGCATCGGCCGGTGGGTGCAGGCCGACCGCCCGCTCACCGGTACCGACATCGTCCTCTGGCACACGTTCGGGCCCACCCACATCCCCCGGCCCGAGGACTGGCCGGTGATGCCCGTCGACTACTCCGGGTTCTGGCTCAAGCCGCACGGCTTCCTCGACGCGAACCCGGCGCTCGACCTCCCGGACCGCGCCGCGCCCGGCGGGGGCGGGCACGGCGGGTCCGGCGGGTCCGGCGGCGAGTGCTGCCACTGACCGGGCGCGCGCCCCCGCGCGCACCGGACGCGCCGCGGCCATCAGGCCGCGATGACCTGCGGGACGGCTACGGCCTTGAGCCCCTCCACACCGAACTCCAGGCCGTAGCCGGACCCCTTGACACCACCGAACGGCACCATCGGGTGCAGGGTCCCGTGCTTGTTGATCCAGACCGTGCCGGCCTCGATGCGCGCCGCGACCCGCTTGGCCCGCTCGACGTCGCCCGACCAGACCGACGCGCCCAGCCCGACGTCGAGGGCGTTGGCCTGGGAGACCGCCTCATCGAGGTCGGTGTAGGGCAGGACCGGCAGCGCCGGGCCGAACTGCTCCTCCACGACGAGCCCGGCGTCGGCGGGCAGGCCGGTCACGATCGTCGCCGGGTAGAAGCGGCCGGGCGCCCCCCGGTCGGGGTCGCCCCCCGTGACCAGGCGCCCGCCCGCGGCCCTGGCCTGCTCGACGAGGCCGTCGACGATCCGGAACTGCTCGGCGGTCGTGAGCGGCCCGAGCATGCTCTCCTCCTCGACCCCCGGCCCCATCGGCATCCGGGCCGCCACCTCGGCCAGCGCCTCGACGACGCCGTCGTGGACGGACTCGTGCACGTACAGGCGCTTGAGCGCCGCGCACGTCTGCCCGGTGTTGATGAAGGCGCCCCAGAAGAGGTCCTCGGCGATGGCGGCCGGATCGGCGTCGGGCAGCACGATCCCCGGGTCGTTGCCGCCGAGTTCGAGCGTGAGGCGCGGCAGGTTGCCCGCGCTCGACGCGGCGATCGCCTTCCCGGTGCGCGTCGAGCCGGTGAACATGATCTTGTCGAACGCCGGGTGCGCCGCGAGCGCGGCACCGAGGCCGCCGTCCCCGGACAGCACCGTCAGCACGCCCTCGGGGAGCACCCGGTTCACGATCGCGGCGAGCGCGAGCACCGTGAGCGGCGTGTCCTCGGACGGCTTCATCACCACGGCGTTGCCCATCCGCAGCGCCGGCCCGAACTGCCAGGACGCGATGAGCGCCGGCCAGTTCCAGGGCCCGATGGCGCCCACCAGGCCCGCGGCGCGGTAGGTGAGCGTCGCCTGGCCGGATTCGTCGTCGAGCACCCGCTCGGGGGCCAGCGGGGTGGCGGCGGCGGCGCGGAGCCAGGCCGCGACCCCGCCCGCCTCGAAGCGGCTGCCCGGGCCGTTGAGCGGCTTGCCCTGCTCGCGGGAGATGAGGAGGGCAAGCGCCTCGGCCGACCGGTCGACGGCGTCGGCCGCGGCGTTCAGCAGCCGGGAGCGCTCCTCGTGGCCGAGCGCCTCCCAAGCGGGCTGGGCCGCCCGGGCGGCCGCGACGGCCCGTTCGAGGTCCTCGGCGCCGTGCTCGGGGGCGCGGCCGATCTCCTCGCCGGTGGCGGGGTCGGCCACCGGCCGGCCGCCCTCCGGCGCCGCCACGGCGGCCAGCAGGTTCTCGTAGCTCTCCATGTCCTCACCTCTGTGTCGTCCGCCTCTGTGTCGTCCACGACGCGGGGTCGATTCTCGGCTCCGGCCGGCCGGGCGGGCTTGTGTGTCCGTGCACGGCGGGCGCGCGAACGTGCACGGCTCACGCGGGGAAGGCCGACCGCGCCGAGTAGCCGAAGTCCAGGGTCACCGCCGCCCCATGGATCCCCGCGGCCCGCGGGGAGGCGAGGAACAGCACGTGCTCGGCGACGTCCTCGGGCCGGTGGACGGGGTATCCGGCGCCGGTGAAGTCCGGGACCTGCAGGTCGCCCCGGCTCATCGGGGTGTCGACCACGGACGGGCAGACGGCGTTGACGCGCACCTCGTCGGCCGTCTCCACCGACAGCGCCCGCGCCAACTGCACCACGGCGGCCTTCGACGCGCAGTACGGGACCATCCCCGGGGCGGCCACGAGCGCCGAGTCGCTGGCGACCAGGACCGCCGCCCCGTGCGGGGAGCGGCGCTGGGACGCGAGGGTGTGCTTCAGCGTCAGGTAGGCGCCCGTGACGTTCACGGCGAAGACCCGCTGCCAGTCGGTGAGGGCGACCTCCTCCAGGCGGCTGCCGACGGGCCCGGACACCCCGGCGCAGGTGACGACGGTGTCGATGCGGCCGAGGCGGTGGAGCGCCGCCCCGACGGCCGAGCGCACCGACGCCTCGTCCGTGACGTCCGCGGCGAGGGCCAGGGCCGGGCCGCCCGGGGGTCCGTGCGCGGGCAGGGCGTCCACCCGCTCCTGGACGCCGTCGCGGTCCCGGTCCAGCAGCACGGGCGTCGCGCCCCGCTCCGCCGCCAGTGCGGCGACCGCGGCGCCGATGCCGCTCGCGGCGCCCGTGACGAGGACGACCAGGCCGCTGAGGCCGCCGGGGTCCGGGGGAGCGGTGGTCACGGTGCGTCCCCCGCCTTTCCGTCGAACGCCAGGGTCGGCACGTCGACGATGTGCGCGCCGCCGTCGACCACGAGGGTCGCGCCTTGGACGTAGGCGGCGTCGGGCCCGAGCAGGAACGCCACCACCCCGGCGATCTCCTCCGGGGCGGCGGGCCGCCGGAGCGGCACGTCGCGCGTCACCGTGGCGTAGGCGGCCTCGACGTCGGCCGCGCCGCCGCCTTCGACGAGCACGCGCATCTCCTCGTCGGCCATCGGCGTGCGGACCCAGCCGGGGCACACGGCGTTGGCCCGCACGCGGTGCCCGTGGTCGCGCGCGATCGACCGCACCAGCCCGAGCAGCGCGTGCTTGCCGACCGTGTACCCGGCCGTCTCCGGGGCCGCCCGCAGGCCCGCGAGCGAGGAGACGGCCACGAAGGCGCCGCCCGACCTCTCCAGCGCCCGGAGCGACTCGCGGGCGGTGACGAACGCCGTCGTCAGATTGGCGTCCAGACTCGACCGCCACGCCTCGTCGCTGGTGTCGCCGACGCTGTCGTAGCCGTGCCCGCCCGCGTTCGCCACGACGCCGTCGAGGCTCCCGTAGAGCTCGACGACGTCCGCGACGAGGCGCCCCATGGCGGCGCCGTCCGCCGCGTCGGCGGGCATCGCCACCACGCGCTGGTGCGCCGACGCGACCTCGTCGAGCGGTTCCCTCCGCCGGCCGGAGACGACGACGTCGCCGCCGTCCGCGGCCAGCCGGGCGGCGACCGCGGCGCCGATACCGGTGCCGCCGCCGGTGACCAGGTAGGTGCTCATGGGTTCCTCTCCGTGTCCGTGGTCGCGGGCGGTTCGGAGACGCGGTCGAGGTCCTGGTCGAGGACCGACCACACCTCCGGCTTCGACG
This sequence comes from Nocardiopsis endophytica, assembly GCF_027706725.1. Taxonomy (GTDB): domain Bacteria; phylum Actinomycetota; class Actinomycetes; order Streptosporangiales; family Streptosporangiaceae; genus Nocardiopsis_A; species Nocardiopsis_A endophytica. Next base: position 21,334 of record NZ_JAQFWQ010000016.1, on the reverse strand, counting down.
AGCGCAGGTGGTAGGCCACGGCGAGCGCGGCGGCGACGGCGACCGGCAGCAGCCAGGGGAGCAGGGCGATGACCGGGCTGTCGCTGCCCGCGAGCTCGGGGAAGTTGCCGAACGCCAGCGCCGTGACGGTCCACAGCCCCAGTCCGCCGAGGAGCGGCAGGACGAACGTCGAGAGCGGGCGCGGGTCGCGGACCCGCCGGAAGTGCACAACGATGGCGGTCGCGGCGATCGCCTGGAGCAGGACGATGCCGAGCGTGCCGATGCCGGTGAAGGCAGCGACGAGGTTCGCGATCGGGTCGGCGCCGGCGACCGCGTACGCCATCGCGACGAGCGTCGCGAAGGCGAGCTGGACGGTGGAGGCGGCGACGGGCGCCCCGTTCGCGCGGCGGGTGCGCGCCAGCGGCCGGGGCAGCACGCCGACCCGGCCGAGCGCGTACAGGTACCGGGTCGCGGAGTTGTGCAGGGCGAGCAGGGCCGCGAAGAGGCTGACCACGAGCAGCAGGCGCATCACGTCGGTCAGGCCGTCGCCGAGGTACTCCGCCGAGACGGTGAAGACGAGGTCGCCCGCGGCGAGGTGCTCCAGGGCCGTGTCCCCGGCGCCGCGCACGCCCAGCGCGGAGACGATCGCCCAGGTGGTGACGGCGGCGAAGACGCCGATGAAGACGATCGCCGCATAGGTGGCGCGCGGAATGGTGCGCTTGGGGTCGCGGGCCTCCTCGCTGAACAGTCCGGTCGCCTCGAAGCCGACGAAGGCGTTGGCGGCGAAGAGCAGCCCGAGCCCCACCGAGCCGGTCAGGAACACCTCGGGCAGGAACGGTTCGAACGAGTAGCCGGTGGTGACGAGGATGGCGATGTCCAGAACGACCAGGATGGCGACCTCGAGGACGAGGGCGACGCCGAGCACCTTGGCCGACAGGTCGATGCCGCTGCGCGTCAGCAGCCACACGCCCGCGACCGAGGCCAGGCTCCACAGCCACCACGGCAGGTCCGGGCCGAAGACGTCGGCGACGACGATCGAGGTGAAGAAGCCGCTCGTGCCGACCGCCCCGGCGACGAAGCAGTTGTAGCCGACCAGGGCCACGAAGGCGGCGACCAGGCCCGCCGTCCGGCCGAGGCCGCGCACCACGAAGGCGTAGAAGCCCCCCGCGTTCACCAGGCGCTTGGCCATCTGGGCGTACCCGACGGCGAACAGCAGGAACACGGCGGTGGCCAGGAGGAACATCATCGGCGTGCCGCCGCCCGTGCCGACGGCGATGCCGATGCCGCCGATGACGATGATGCCGGTCAGGGGGGCGACCGCGGCCAGGACGAGGAAGACGACCCCCGGGACGCCGAGGTGCCCCTTGAGTCTCGTTTCCGGTGTGGAGGACAAAGGTCCGCTCCCTTGCCGAGATGGGACGCAGGGGGATGTGTCAGGGCGCGACGGCGCCGAGGATCTCGGCCCGCGCGCCGACGGGGAAGTTCACGGTGGAGCCGGAGTCGAACCCGTCGTCGCCGAAGATCTTGCCGTCGGTGCGCAGGGCGTCGAGGTCGATGAGGAGCAGGCCGAGCGTCGGGACGATCTTCTCCCGCCAGACGAAGAGGGTCAGCCCGTCCCCGACGGCGATGTGGTGGCACCGGTCCGTGTCGGCGAGGCCCTGCTCGGCCCCGCGCAGGCAGTGCCAGGTGTACAGCTCCGGGGTGAGGTAGATGTGCTCGTACACCTCGCTCGGCGAGTAGGTGTACCGGTTGCGCAGCCCGACGAGCGCGGTCGTCGGCCCGTGCGGACGGGCCGGCGGGCCGTCGATGCCGCCGTGGGAGATGCGCGCGGTGACGCCGGTGGGCTCGTCGCCCCGCCGCACCCGGGTGTGCGCGGACTCCGCCCTCGTCGCGGCGTCCGGGAGCCGCCCCTCGACCAGGGTGACGGCCCCGGTGGCGGTGTCGGCCACGAACGTCGTGGAGACCCCGTCGGCGACGCCGTCGACCAGGTAGACGCCGGGCCGGATCGAGGTGACCCGGACGGGCACGTCGGTGTGGGCGCCCCAGGACGCCGTGTTCCCGGCGATCCTCAGTTCCATCGGCGCCTCGAAGTGCGGCGCCTCGAAGTGCAGTGTGAACGTGCGGCCTGCGAGGTCGGCCGTCTCGCCGAGGAGGTCCGCCTCTGGTGCGAATCCCTCGCCGAGGGCACCGACCGGGATGAACGACTGGCTCATGGGTCTCCTCGTCGTCGGGTGGTGCGACCGGATCCCAGGACCCTAGGCAGCCCCGCGGCGTGCGCCTATGACACCGGCGCACGGGTCTTGTCTGTGGCGGCACAGAGGTGGCGCACAGGTGGTGCAGCGGCGGTGTATCGGCGGTGCGCCGGACGGCGGCGCCCGGCGACAACCCTCGTGCACTCCTGCGCAAGACGGCGGCGCCCGTGGCGCGGACGATGCCTGGCTACGACGCCGGTGCGACGGCGAACCCGGAGGAGGCCGAGCCATGACGGATCGACGAAGGCCGCTGCGGAGGCGGAGGTTCCTGCAAGCCGCGGGCGCCGGAGCGGCGCTGGGCGCGATGGGAGGCGCCGCCGAGGCGGCGGCCGGGTCCGGAGGGGGCCGGGGCGGCGGAGGCGCCGGCAAGGGCAAGGCGGACCTGGTGCTGTTCGACGGCAAGGTGCTGACCATGGACGGGGACTTCGCCCCCGCCGAGGCCGTCGCCATCAAGGACGGCCTGGTCCGGGCCGTGGGGACCACCCGTGAGCTGCGGCGGTACATGGACTCGCGGACCGAGGCGGTCGACCTCCGGGGCCGGACCGTCATCCCCGGGGTCAACGACGGGCACTGCCATCCGATGGGCCTCGGTACGGGGCGGCCTCCGCTGACGCTGGACCTGGGCCGGGACGCGGTCGGGTCCATCGCCGACATCCGCGCCCTCGTCGCCGAGGCCGTCCGGGACAAGGAGCCGGGGGAGTGGATCCGCGGCTTCGGGTGGGACCAGGGCTACCTCGCCGAGGGCCGGTACCCGACCCGGCACGACATCGACGAGGTCTCCGCGGACAACCCGGCCGCCCTGCGGGAGTGGTCCGCGCACGCCCTCTGGGTGAACTCCAAGGCGCTGGAGCTCGCCGGGATCACCCGGGACACCGAGCCGCCGCCCGGCGGCGAGATCGTCAAGGACGGCGACGGCGAACCGACCGGGCTGCTGTTGGAGGGGGCGGCCGGCCTGGTCGACGCGGTCATGCCGGACTTCACCGAGGAGGAGAAGCGGCAGGGGCTGCGCGCGGCCGTGGATATCATGCACCGGAACGGCGTCACCTCGGTGACGGACGCCGGGATCGACCTGGACTCGGTCCGGCGGTACCGCGACATGCTGGCGTCGGGCGACATCCGGCAGCGCTTCACCGTCATGATCGCCGCCTCCGACGGCCTGCGGGACACCTTGGCGGAGGCCGGGCGGATCGAGACCGACCACGAATGGCTGAACGCGAGCCAGGTGAAGATCTTCGCCGACGGCGTGCCGACCCAGGCCCGGACGGCCTGGGTCTCCGAACCCTACGTCGGCGGCGGCAACGGCGGGCTCACGCTGCCCGGGGACTCGGTGGACGAGCAGCTCGCCCTGCTGAACGACTGGGTCATGACCGCGCACGAGATGGGCTTCCAGGTGGGGACCCACGCGACCGGCGACCTGACGGCCAATGCGGTCGTCGACGCCTACGCGGCCGCCATCGAGCGGTTCGGCGGCGAGGAGCTGCGCCACTACGTCATCCACGGCGACCTGGCGACGCCCGAGGACCTGCGGCGCATGGCCGCGCTCGGCCTCCCGGTGAGCTACAACCCCCAGATCAAGCGCTCCCTCTCGCACCAGCTGGTCGACGTGATCGGCCGGGAGCGCACCGATTACCAGTGGCCCTACCGCACCGCGCTCGACCTGGGCGTCCCGGTCGCCAGCGCCTCCGACGCGCCCGTCGTGGGCCTGCCGGACTTCCGCGAAGGACTGACGGCCGCGCTGACGCGCAAGAGCCTGGAGACCGGCGAGGTGTTCGGCGCCGAAGAGGTCATCGGCCTGGAGGAGGCCCTGGCCTCCTACACGACCGCGGGCGCATGGCAGGACCGCGCCGAGTCGTGGAAGGGCACGCTCGCGCCGGGCATGGCCGCCGACCTCGCCGTGTTCGACGGGGACCTGGTCGACACCCCGCCCGAAGAGATCGTGGACCTGCCGATCGCCATGACCATCGTCGGCGGCGAGGTGGTCTACGACGCGTCCGACACCTCCGACGGCGCGCCCGCCGCGGCGGCCTCCTCCGCGTCCGGGCCCAGCGGCCTCGCGGCGTACATGCACAGCGGCTGCCGCCACGACTGATGCCGCCGCGACCGAGCGCCCCCGGTGCCCCGCACGGTGCCTCGGAGGGCGCTCACGGCCTCCGGCCCGCCTCGAGGTAGGCCTCCATGGTGCGGAGGATGTGCGCGCGGGTGGTCCGCTCGATCTCCTCCGCCGGTGCGCCGCCGCGCAGGAGCGCGAGGATGTGCTCGTGCTCGTCGAGCGAGGCGGCGGGCCGGGCGGGGACGAAGGAGAAGGTGGAGCGGCGGATGAGCGCCATGCGCTGCCATTCGCGGTCGAGCAGTTCGAGCAGGTGGCCGTTGGGGCACGGCGCGCAGAGCAGCCGGTGGAACCGCTCGTTGAGCTCGGTGAACCGCACCGGGTCGAAGTCGGCGCCGTACAGGGCGCGCATGCGCTCGTTGAGGGCGGCGGCCTCGTCGAGGCGGGCCGTGTCCAGGAGGGGCGCCGCCAGCGCGGTGGCGGCGCCCTCCAGGTAGGCGAGCACCTGCATGGTGTCGGTGTAGTCGGCGGTGTCGATCCCGGTCACCTCGGCCCCGACGTTCTGGGTGAACGTCACCAGGCCCTCGGCCTCCAGGCGCCGGACCGCTTCGCGCACCGGCACCGCGCTGACGGTGAACTCGCGGGCGAGCCGGTCCAGGACGAGCCGGTAGCCGGCGCTGTAGCGGCCGGACAGGATGCGTTCGCGCAGCTGCCGGTACACCGTCTCGGACTTCGACAGCGCGCGGTCTCCGGCCGCGGCGGTGTCCGCCATGAAGGTCCTCTCTACAGCTGCCCGCCGAGCTTGAATCCTCCGCCCGTGTCGTCCTTGCGAGTGTAGGAGAAGCCGTCGGCGCCGACGGTCACGTCCATCTCGGCGGGTTCCTCGCGCTCGCGGAGCGGCACGGGGTCGCCGTCGAGGTCGAGCACGGTGGACGCCTCGGTGTACCAGCTCGGCACGACGGGGTGGCCCCACCAGTCCCGGCGCTGCTCGTCGTGCACGTCCCAGGTGACGACGGGGTTGTCGGGGTCGCCGGTGTAGTAGTCCTGGGTGTACACCTCGATGCGGTGGCCGTCGGGATCGCGCAGGTAGAGGTAGAAGGCGTTGGACACGCCGTGCCTGCCGGGGCCGCGCTCGATGGCGTCGGAGCGGCGCAGGGCACCGAGCTTGTCGCAGATGTACAGGATGTTGTGCCTCTCGTGGGTGGCGAAGGCGATGTGGTGCATCCGCGGCCCCGCGCCGCCGGTGAGCGCGGTGTCGTGGACGGTGTCCTTGCGGGCGAGCCAGGCGGCGTAGGTGACGCCGTCGTCGTCGCGGATGTCCTCCGTGCGTTTGAAGCCGAGGCCCTCCAGGTAGGCGGCTCCGGCCACGACGTCGGGGCAGACCTGGTTGAAGTGGTCGAGCCGGACGATCGCGCCCGCGCCGTACTGTTCGTAGCGCCAGGTCAGGCGCGGAACGTGCGCGACGTCGTGGAAGAACTCGTAGGGGAACCCGAGCGGGTCGAGCACCCGGACGACCTCGCCGACCCCGGTGCGGAACCCGGGGGGCTCGCGCCGGACCGCGCACCCCAGCGCGCGGTAGTGGGCCTCGGCCGCGTCCAGGTCACGGGGGGTCCGCACGCGGAAGCCGAACGCGGCGACGGCGGGCACCGGGCCCTCGCGGAGGACCAGGTTGTGGTGGATGAACTCCTCCAGCGCGCGCAGGTGGATCTCGCGGCCGTTCTCCTCGGTCACGACCAGCCCGAGGACGTCCACGTAGAACTCGCGGGCTGCCGCCAGGTCGCCGACCACGAGTTCGAGGTAGGCGCAGCGCAGGATGTCGGGGGGTGCGGCGGTCATCGCAGGCTCCTCGCTCCCGAGAAGAACGGGTCCCGGTCGTCGTAGCCCCCGGCGCCGAAGCGCGCGGTGGGCACCTCGCCCAGGGCGACGTGCACGGCCTGCTGCTCGGTGTAGAAGTCCAGGGAGCGGTGGCCGCCCTCCTGGCCGAGGCCGGAGGCCTTCACCCCGCCGAACGGGGAGCGCAGGTCGCGGACGTTGTGGGAGTTGATCCACACCATGCCCGCCTCGATCCGGTCGGCGACCCGGTGCGCCCGCCGCAGGTCGTTCGTCCACACGTACCCGGCGAGCCCGTACGGGACGTCGTTGGCGAGGCCGACCGCCTCGTCCTCGGTGTCGAACGGGGTGATGGCGACGACGGGGCCGAAGATCTCCTCCTGGAAGATCCGCGCCGTTGGGGGGACGCCGGCGAACACGGTGGGGGAGAGGTAGTTGCCGTCGGGCAGGTGCTCCGGCCGCCCGCCGCCGGCCACGAGTTCGGCCTCGCTCCTGCCGGAATCGACGTAGTCCATCACGCGCCGGAAGTGCTCGGGGTGCACCAGGGCGCCCACCTCGGTCGCCGGGTCGTCCGGGGGGCCGACCTTGACGGCGGCCGCGCGCTCGGCGTAGCGGGACACGAACGCGTCGTAGACGGACCGTTCGACGAGGATGCGGGAGGAGGCGGTGCAGCGCTCGCCGTTGAGGGAGAACACGCCGAACAGGGTCGAGTCGAGCGCGGCGTCGAGGTCGGCGTCGGCGAAGACGAGTGCGGGGGACTTGCCGCCGAGCTCCATCGACAGGCCCTTGAGCCCGTCGGCGGCGTTGGCGAAGATCCGCCTGCCGGTGCCGGTCTCTCCGGTGAACGAGACCAGGTCGACGCCCGGATGCGTGACCAGCGCCTCCCCTGCGACCTCGCCGATCCCGTTGACCAGGTTGAACACCCCGTCGGGCAGCCCGGCCGCGGCGAAGACCCGGGCCCACAGCGACGCCGACAGCGGCGTGAACTCCGCCGGTTTGAGCACGACCGTGCAGCCGGCGGCCAGCGCGGGGGCGAGCTTCCACGACTCCAGCATGAACGGCGTGTTCCACGGCGTGATCAGCCCCGCCACGCCGACCGGCTTGCGGTTGACGTAGTTGAGCTGCAGGCCCGGCACCTTGTAGGCGTCGTCGGACCGGGCCACGACCAGGTCGGCGAAGAACCGGAAGTTCTCCGCGGCCCGGCGGGCCTGGCCCTTCGCCTGAGTGATCGGCAGCCCGGTGTCGAAGGACTCCATGGCGGCCAGCTCCTCGTCGACCGACTCGACGGCGTCGGCGATCCTGCCGAGGACCCGGGCGCGCTCGCGGTCGCGCATCCGCGGCCAGGGGCCGTCGGCGAAGGCGCGGCGGGCGGCCGCGACGGCGGCGTCGACGTCCGCCTTCCCGCCTGCGGCGGCCCGGGTGTAGACCTCGTTGGTGGCGGGCGCGAGCACGTCGAACGTCGCGCCGTCGGCCGAGGCGGCGGGCTCGCCGCCGATGTGGTGCGGGATCGGGTCGGGGATGGTGGCGGGGACGCCGTCAGGGAGGCTGTCGGGGATGTTCATGTGAGACTCCTCGGCGGGACGGGAGTGAGGTACTGCTCGGCTTCGGCGGCCAGCGCGCGCACCGTGTCCCGGCCCTGCCCGCTCAGCGGGGCCAGCGGCGGCCGGACGTGGTCCGAGCGGATCAGGCCGCGGCGGGCCATCAGCCACTTCGCCGGGGCCGGGTTGGTCTCGGCGAACAGCAGGTCGACCAGCGGGTGCACGCCGTAGTGCAGCTCGCGGGCCCGGTCCCAGTCCCCGGCGACGGCCGCCTCATAGGTCCGGGCGACGGTGGACGGCGCGATGTTGGACAGGGCGGAGATGAAGCCGATCCCGCCGAGCGCGATCAGCGGCAGGCACAGCAGCTCGATGCCCGACCACATCAGGACGTCCCGCCCGCAGGCGTGCATGACGCGGGAGAAGTGCTCGAAGTCCTTGGTGGTCTCCTTGATGCCCACGATGTTGTCGTGGTCGCGGTAGAGCCGGGCGAACGTCTGCGGCGCCAGCTCGACCGCGGTGCGCACCGGCACGTTGTAGGCGACGACCGGGAGGTCCGGGAACTCGCGGGCGACCGTCGAGTACCACGTGTAGAGCGCCTCCTGCGTGGGGCGCGCGTAGTAGGGCGTGACGACAAGGACGGCGTCCGCCCCCGCGTCGGCGGCGACGGCGGTGAGCTCCAGCGTCTCGTCGAGCTTCGCCGAGCCCGTGCCGGGGAGGAAGGGCGCCTCGTCGGCGACCTCCTCGGCGACGAGCCGGATCGCCTCGGCGCGCTCGGTGAGCGTCTGCGCCGACGGCTCCCCGGTCGACCCGCCGATCGAGATCCCGCGCGAGCCGTTGGCGAGCTGCCAGCGCACCATCGTCCGCAGCGACGCGTGGTCCACGGCCCCCTCGTCGGTGAAGGGGGTGAACAGCGGCGCGATCGCGCCCCTGATGCGGGACGGGTCGGATCGGAATCGCATCAGTCCGCCTCCAAATCCTGCGCTTGGTCCGGCGCCTCGTCCGGTGCCTGTTCCTCGTCCGGCACCTGTGCCTCATAGCGCTGCCGCCACCGTGTGTTCAGCGGGTACAGGCCGTTCACGGATTCGCCTCGCCGGACCATCCCGGCGATGAACTCCTCCTCCCTCTCCTGGGCCTCGGCCGCCTCCAGCACCTCGCCCACGAGTCCGGGCGGGATGACGACGGCGCCGTCGTCATCGGCCACGACCACGTCCCCCGGCCGGACGGCGGCCCCGCCGCACGCGATCACCGTGTCCGTCTCCCACGGCACGTGCCTGCGCCCGAGCACCGCCGGGTGGTGTCCGGCGCAGAAGACCGGCAGGCCGGTCGAGGCGACGGCGGCGGCGTCGCGGACCGCGCCGTCGGTGATGACGCCCGCGGCGCCGCGGACCTCGGCCCGCAGCGCGAGGATGTCGCCGAGCGTGCCCGCGCTCGCGTCGCCCCGCGCCTCCATGACCAGCACCTCGCCCGGGCCGACCGTGTCGAACGCCCGCTTCTGCGCGTTGAAGCCGCCGCCCCGCTCGGCGAAGAGGTCCTTGCGGTACGGCACGAACCGCAGGGTCCGCGCGAGGCCCACCAGGCGCCGGCCCGGCACCAGCGGCCGCACCCCGTCGATGGAGACCTCGTCCAGCCCCCGCCTGCGCAGCTGTACCGACAGGGTGGCCACCGCCACCGCCGCCAGCCGCTCCCGGACCTCCGGGGTGGGCACCGGTTCCGGCACGCGGCCCCACGCGTCGGCGCGCTGCGCGTCGTCCACCCGCGGCGGGTGGCCCCACGGGGCCAGCGCCGGGCCCGCCGTCACGTCGGTGGCCAGCCGGCCCGACGTGAGCGCGGGATCGTCGAGGGAGAAGGCCTCGACCTCCACCCGCTGCCCCGGCCGCGCGACCGACGCGCCCGCGGGCGTCCCCGTGAGGACGACGTCGCCCGGTTCGAGGGTCATCAGGCGGGACAGGTCGGCCACGAGCAGTCCGAACGGGAAGATCAGGCCCGGGCCGCCGTCGTCCTGGACGAGCGCCCCGTCGAGCCACGTGCGGATGCCGATCCGCTCCGGATCGAGCCTTTCGGCCGGGATCAGGTCCGGGCCGAGGGGCGTGAAGCCGTCGCCGCCCTTCGACCGCACGTTGCCGCCCCGGTCGGCGTAGCGCAGGTCGTGCAGCCCGAGATCGTCGGCCGCGGTGACCCACCCGACGTGCGCCCAGGCCCGGTCCGGGGGCACGTCGCGCGCGGCCGTCCCGACGACCAGCGCGATCTCGCCCTCGAACCCCAGGAGCTCGGTGCCCTCCGGCCGGGCGACCGTGCCCGGGCCGGTGACCGATGAGGCGGTCTTGAGGAAGTAGGAGGGATGCGCGGGCGTCCGGCCGCGCTGGGCCGCCCGCGAGGCGTAGTTGAGGTGGACGGCGATCACCTTGCCCGGCCGGTGGCCGAGGAGCGCGGTGATCGGGTCGTTGCCCATGACGGTCACCTCGTATCAGAGACGATATCGTATATGATTCTGTGCGGCGGGCGGCGCCCGCGTCAAGCCGCGGCCGGATCGGCCTGTGCGCCCGGCCGTCCATGGACGGCGCACCCCTGGGCGTCCGCTAGACTGGTGCACGCCTCTTCAGGGGACACCTCCTCGGAATCAGAAGGCCTGTCTTCAGGGGACACGGGGCTATGGCGCAGTTGGTAGCGCGCCTCCATGGCATGGAGGAGGTCTGGGGTTCGAATCCCCATAGCTCCACAGAACGCGGAAGGCCCGGACATACCGTCCGGGCCTTCCGCGTTTTCCGGGCCGCCCGCATCCACCGGCCCCCTTTCACCGCCGTCCCGGCAGCCACACGGGCCACACCTTTCGTGGCCGGTACCGGACCGCCCCGCGACCCGTCAGCCGTGTCTGTGATACGCGCCACGTCCCCGGGGAAACCGGAGGTGAGGGCGGATGGCGCGCACATGGGCCGCCGCCCCTGCCGCCTGGGCGGCGCCGCCGACGCGGACAGGGGCCTATTGAGGGCGTCGATCGGACGGTAGTTTCGTTGACGTCACCCATTGAGCAGAGGAAGACCGTGACACCGAATCCCCCCGCCCGGTCCCGCCTCACTGCACGAACACTCATCGCGACCGGGGCCCTGCTGGCGGCCGCCTCCGTCGGCACCGCGGCCGCGGACGCCGTGCGCCCGGACTCCCCCGGGACCGGAGGCGAGCACTTCGCGGGCGCGCGCATCGCCGCCGTCGACTGGTGCGGCACGGGCGTCGTCGGCGACCTCAACAGCGACCGCTCCGAGGGCCCCGCCACCGCCCGCTGGGCCCCGCCGGAGGGCACCGACGGGCCCGAGGGCGCCGAGCGCTCGGAGGGCCCAGGCGGAGTCGCGGGGGAGCAGCACTTCCCCGAGCCGCCGGAGGCGGGCATCAGCAGGGTGACCGCGGGGCGCGACGCGCTCTCCGCCGAAGCGTCGGTCGTCGGCGTGCACTTCTCCCCGTCGTGTGCGCTCGTACAGGACGGCGCCAGTGGCACCGGCGGCTCGGGTGGCCAGGACGAGGGGGCGCACGCGACCTCGGGCGACGAGGACCTGGCGGCCCTCTTCGGCGCCGACGACCTGGTGGTCGTCGGCACGGTCGAGTCGCAGGCGCAGTGGACCCGCGAGCGCGGGGCGACGGCGCGGCTCGACGTGCAGGACCTGCAGGTGCTCGGCCACGAGGTGGAGGTCGGCGCCGGGACCTACGAGCGCACGTTCACGGCGACGGGTCCGGACGGGCCCGTGGAGGTCGACTTCACGGCGCGCGCGACGGTGACCGAGCTGCCGGACGGGCAGCCGGGGGCGACGACCGCTTCGGCCGGCCTGGACATGGAGTTCGACGTCACCTCACCGGCGGAGGACGGGGAGGAGCCCGAGCGGCGGACCTACCGGTTGGAGCTGGCCGGCACGAGCGTGCACAGCGAGCGCGCCGTCCAGGACGGCCAGGAGCCGCAGCAGGGTCAGGACCCCGAGCCCGACGACGACCTCTCGCCCGGTGTCCCGCCGGACCCGGGCGACGGTCCGGAGAGCGACGGCGGAGGATCGGACGGCCAGGGCGACAAGGACGGCCAAGGCGGCCAGGACGGCCGTGGCGGCGGGGACGGCCGCGAGGGCGCGGACGGTACCGGCTCCGACCCCGGCGACGGGGATCGGGGAGCGGACGGCGGTGCGGGGAACACCCCGGACGGCTCGCAGGACGGCTCCTCCGACAGCGGGTCCGACACCGGCTCCGGAGACGGGAACGGCGACGGGCGCGGCGACACCGGCGACGGCTCGTCCCCGGATACGAGCAGGAGCCCTGATCCCGGTTCCCGGGGGGCACCCGGCCGCGACGACGTGACCATCGACCCGCAGGGGAGTGGGCCCCGGGGCGGGCTGCCGGTGACCGGCACGGCGATCGCGGGCATGGTGGCCGCCGGTGTCCTGTCCCTGGCAGGAGGCAGCGCCGCCCTGTACCTGGGCCGCACGAGAAGGTCCTCGCAAGCCGACGACTGACGCCGGGCCCCGGGCGGCCGCCGGGCTGTCGGGTGCGGCGTGCAGGGCGGCGACGACGGGGGCAACAGCCCTTTCGGTAGCGCTGTCGGGCGCCTGGCGTGTGCGTGGCCACCGTCGATGGCGGCGACGGCGGAAGCGGGGCGGTTCCCCGGCCCTGCCGGCCGGGCGGCGGGCCTCTGGTGGTGCGGGCGGCGACGCGGTCGAGCGGGTGCACGGTCGCCCGCGCCCGTGACGCCTGCACCCCCGGTGCCCCCTCCCCGTTGATCTCGGGGGATCACCCCTGCCGGGGTTTCAGTGCACTCCAGCGGACGCGGTCCGGTCGCCGAGCGTGTTCGCGCCGTGTCCGGGGGATTCCTTCGTTTCCCCCCTTTGACCTGGGTGGACGTGGGCTGGTTCGGGGTCTTGGGGGGCGTTTGTTCTGAGTCGTCCCTTGTGACGGGGGTGGGTCCCCGGTTAGTGTGACGGGCGCCACTCTAACCGAACGGTGTTAGGAATCTCGGAGCGAGAAAGGCCGGTCCCCCTGATGGCAGTACGCGCTCCCCGTCCGCCCGCGGCCCCCGGCCGTACGGACACGCCCGGCTCGGTCCGGGCCTGGGTCATCGTCGGGATGCTGGTCGTCCTGATGGGCCTGAACTACGCCGACAAGCTCGCCTTCGGCCTCGCCGCCAACCCGATCATCGACGAGTTCGACCTGACCGCCACCCAGTTCGGGCTCGCCAACAGCGTCTTCTACATCCCCTTCTTCATCGCCACCCTGGGCGTGGGCTTCCTCGCCGACCGGACCTCCACCACCTGGCTGCTGGGCGGCATCGCCGTGCTGTGGGGCCTGTCCCAGTTCTCCATGGTCGCCGCGGCGGGCCTGGGGATGATCATCTTCGCCCGGCTCCTGCTCGGCGCCTCCGAAGGGCCCACCTACGGCCTGGTCAACCACGCCTCCTTCACCTGGCTCAAGGAGAGCGACCGCAGCCTGGCCAGCTCCCTGCTGTCGGCCGGGGGATCGCTCGGCGTGATGGTCGGCGCCCCGGTGCTCACCTGGCTGATCGTCGACCACGGCTGGCGCATGGCCTTCATCGTCTCCGGCGCGGCGAGCATCCTCTGGTGCGCGGTCTGGCTCTTCATCGGCAGGGAGGGGCCGCTGAGCGACCGGCGGAGGCGCGCGGGGAAGCGGGGAGGGGACTCCGCCGGCGCCGGTGCCGAGCGGGGCCCAGACGCCGGTCGCGGCGCCGCTCCGGCCTCCGCCGCCGAACCCGGACCCGACCCCGGCTTCTGGCGGATCGTCACCACGCCCACCTTCATCGCCGTCTCCCTCGCGGCCTTCGCCGGGAACTGGTCGATCTCCGTCAAGCTGGCCTTCATGCCGCTGTACGTCCAGAACGTCCTCGGCCTCACCGAGCACGAGACCAGCCTCTACATCGTCGTCGGCCAGCTGTTCACGATGCTCTGCGTCTACGTCGCGCTGGCCTTCGTCATCAAGACGATGATGGCCCGCGGCCACTCCGGCCGGGTCGCCCGCGGCGTCCTCGGCGGCGCCTGCGTCCTGTTCGCCGGCGCCTGCATGATCGCGTTCGTGCTGCTCCCCGGCCTGCCGCTGAAGCTCGCCGTCTCGATCCTCGCCGCCCTGGTGCTCATCTCCTTCCCCGTCGGCAGCACGGTGATCGGGCAGATCACCCCGACCCGCCGCCGCGCCGGGGTCCTGGGCACCTACGCCGCCCTCTACGGCCTGGCCGGGGTCATCGGCCCCTTCGTCACCGGCCTGTTCGCCGACGCCGGCGCCACCGAGGCCGCCGGGCTCGACAACGGCCTGCTCTTCTGGGGCGCCCTCACCCTGGTGTGCGGCGCGGTCGCGATCGCCTTCACCCGCCCCGAACGCGACGCCGAGCGGCTCGCCGCCCGCGCCGCCGCCGAATCGGCCGACCGGTAGAACCCGGTCCGACCTGGGCATAACCACCGCCGATGGCCGAGACACCGGTAGGGAGGAGACCGCGATGTCCCTGACCCTCGGCGGTGGTCCGCTCAGCAAGCATCCGCCGGACACCGTCAACTACACGATCGAGTCGCCGCACCACGCGCTCTTCATGCAGCCGTTCCCGCGCAGGGTCCGGGCGCGGCTCGCAGGAGGCACGGTCCTGGACTCCGGGCGCGGCTACCTGGTCCACGAGACCGGCCTGCTCCCGCAGCTCTACGTGCCGACCGAGGACATCCCGGCCGCCCGCCTGACGCCGAGCGAGACCACCACCCACTGCCCGTTCAAGGGGGACGCCTCCTACTGGCACCTGAAGGCGGGCGACCGAACGGTGCCGGACGCCGTGTGGTCCTACACCGACCCGCTCCCCGGGGCGCGGTGGCTGCGCGGCCTCAGCGCCATGTACTGGGAGGCAGCCGACTCCTGGATGGACGAAGAGGAGGAGGTCCACGGCCACCTGCGCGACCCCTTCCACCGGGTCGACGCCCGCATGTCGTCGACCCTGGTGCGGGTCCGCCACGGCGACCAGGTGGTGGCGCTCACGAGCAAGCCCAAGATCGTCTCCGAGACCGGCCTGCCGAACCGCTACTACATCCCGCCGGACGACGTGCGCCGGGACCTGCTGGTGCCGAGCGAGACCACCACCTACTGCCCGTACAAGGGGCAGGCGCGCTACTGGAACCTGCGCACCGGCGCCGGGGAGCTGGCCGACGCCGCGTGGAGCTACACGGTGCCGCTCAAGGACGGGCACGACATCCGCGACCACTACTGCTTCCTGCACGACGAGCTGGAGACGACGGTCGAGCAGGCCTGATCCGGGCACGCCCGAGCCGGGCAGGGGCCTCGCGCCGGAGGGCGGCGCGAGGCCGCAGGGGCCGCCGTCCACCGGCCCGCGACAACGGCCGCAGGCGTCACCGGGGCGCGGTACTGTCGCATGCGTGCCAGAACTCCCCGACGTCCCGACCCTGCTCCAGGCCGCCGTCGACGCCCTCGGCGGCTCCCACCGCGAGGGCCAGGCCCGCATGGCGCGGGCGGTCGCCTCCGCCATCGGCGACAGCGAGCACCTGGTCGTCCAGGCGGGCACGGGCACCGGAAAGTCGCTGGGCTACCTCGTCCCCGCGATCCGGCACGCCGTGGCCGAGGACACCACTGTGGTGGTCTCCACCGCCACCCTCGCCCTGCAGCGCCAGCTCATCGAGCGCGACCTGCCCCGCCTGGCCGGGGCCCTGGCGCCGAGCCTGGGCCGCGAGCCGACCTTCGCCATCCTCAAGGGCCGCGGCAACTACCTGTGCCGGCACAAGCTCGACGGCTCCGGGGACGACGCGGACGACGGCGCCGAGCTGTTCGACCCCCGCCGGCTGTCGGCCGTGGGCCGCCAGGTCAAGCGCCTGCACGAGTGGGCGGAGGAGACCTCCACCGGCGACCGGGACGACCTCGACCCCGGCGTGGGCGACCTCGCCTGGCGGCAGGTGTCGGTCGCGGGCAACGAGTGCATCGGCACCGCCTGCCCCTTCAACCAGGAGTGCTTCGCCGAGCTCGCCCGCGAGGACGCCGCCTCGGCCGACGTCGTCGTCACCAACCACGCGCTGCTGGCCATCGACGCCATGCAGGGCCGCCACATCCTGCCCGAGCACGCCGTGCTCGTCGTCGACGAGGCGCACGAGCTGGTCGACCGGGTCACCTCGGTCGCCGCCGCCCAGCTGGGGGACCGGGCGGTGACCGCCGCCGCCAAGCGCGCCGCCCGGCTGGTGGAGCCGGACACCACCGAGCGCCTGGAGGAGGCCGCCGACGGCCTCGGGCTGATGGTCGCCGACGTGGAGCCGGGCCGCCTGGACCAGCTCGACGAGGGCCTGGCCGGGGCGGTCGCCGTGGTCCGCGACGCCGCGCACGCCTGCCTCACCGCGGTCAAGGGCGTCAAGACCGGCGGCGAGGACGACCCCGAGGGCACCGCCTCCCGGCGCCGGGCCCTGGCCGCCCTGGAGGAGGTGCACGACGCCGCCGAGCGCATCCTGGAGTCGGTGGAGCCCCCGCTGCGCGAGCGCACCTCGGTGGTGTGGCTGGCCAAGGGGCCGCGCACCGCGCCCAGCCTGCACGTGGCCCCGCTCGGGGTCGGCGGGCTGCTGCGGGACAAGCTCTTCGGCGACCGGACGGCCGTGCTGACCTCGGCGACGCTGGCCCTGGGCGGCACCTTCGACGCCCTCGCCGGCCAGTGGGGCCTGGGGCGGGAGATCGTGCTCAAGGACGACGTGCCCGACCCCGGCCTCGCGCCGGACCCCGACAGCGCCGACGGGGAGCCGCGCTGGCGCGCCCTGGACGTCGGCTCCCCCTTCGACCACGCCCGCAGCGGCATCCTGTACGTCGCCAAGCACCTGCCCCAGCCGGGCCGGGACGGGCTCGACGAGCGCTACCTGGAGGAGATCGCCGGGCTCATCGAGGCTGCCGGCGGCCGCACGCTCGGCCTGTTCTCGTCCATGCGGGCGGCCGAGCAGGCATCCGAGGAGATGCGCGAGCGGCTCGACCTGCCCGTGCTGTGCCAGGGGGAGGACTCCACCGGCCGCCTGGTGGAGCGGTTCGCCGACGACGCGCGGGCCTGCCTGTTCGGGACCCTGTCGCTGTGGCAGGGGGTGGACGTCCCGGGGCCGTCGCTGCAGCTGGTGATCGTGGACCGGATCCCGTTCCCGCGCCCGGACGACCCGCTGTCCTCGGCCCGCCAGCGCGCGGTCGGCGCGCACGGCGGCAACGGGTTCATGGCGGTGGCGGCGACGCACGCCGCGCTGCTGCTGGCCCAGGGCACCGGGCGCCTGCTGCGGTCGGTGGACGACCGCGGCGTGGTGGCCGTGCTGGACCCGCGCCTGGCCACGGCCCGCTACGGCGGGTTCCTGCGGTCGAGCCTGCCGCCGTACTGGGGGACGAGCGACCCGGAGGTGGCGCGGGCGGCGCTCAAGCGCCTGGACGCGGCGGCCCCCGCGGCGGTCGGGAAGGGGTGAGGGCGGCCGCGGCGGCTCAGGGGCGGCCGCTCAGCGGCGGACCCGGTAGCCGAACAGGCGCACCGCGTACTCCGGGCTGCTCCCGTCCTCGGAGGACTGGATGTGCCAGCGGTCCTCGTGCCCCCCGATCGCCAGCTCGTTCCAGACCAGGTCGATCAGTTTGAGCCGGGCGGTCACCGCCGACTCCGGGTCGAGCACCACCGAGTAGGCCCGGTCCGACAGCCGCTGGGTGACCATCCCCACCGGCTGGCCGTCCCAGATGGCCGGCACCGGGGCGTGGCCGATCTCGACGTCGCACTGGCGGAGCTGCTCGATCTCCTCCTCCAGCGCCTCGGCGGCCATCGCCTCGTCGAGTTGGAGGGCCTCCTCCAGCTCGTCGCGGTCGCTGTCGTCGCGCAGGTAGGCGTGGTCGGTGCGGCGCCCGCAGGTGCCGCACAGCCGACGTACCACGCACCGGGCGACCCCGTGGGCGGACTGCGCCTCACCCGTGCCCTGCCTGTCGCTGACGGTGCGGATACGGCCGCATTCGCAGCACAGGGCCGTGAGATCCTGCTTCATCCTTCAGTCCCCCTCCCACGGCGAGTATGCGATGGGAGCGCACCGTTAGGGAACCGGTTCTCCGAAGGAGTTCCGTCAAACTTGTGCCGATCAATGACCAAAGAGTGATGGATCGCCCGAATCGCCCCGACCTTCACCTGCGATGTCTCCGCGCCCGCTGTCCGCCCGCGGGGCCCGGCCGCGGCCGTTTTCCCAGCATTCTCAGGTTTACCGTCAGCTCTCCCGGCCCTTTTCGGCCTTTTCCGCGGGCTCGGCGGGGCGCTCTTCGGGCCCGCCCGGCGGCCCGCCGTCATCCCCGTCCGGAGGTTCGGCCCCTCCCGGAGGTTCGGCGCCGCGGGCTCCGGAGGGGTCCTCCCCGGCGGCCCCGTCCCCGCCTCCACGGGCGGCGCGCTCGTCCTCCGGACCGTCCAGCAGCGGGTGCCCGGCCACTTCATAGCGCCGGATGTACACGCTCAGGAACGCCTGCAGGCTCGCCCCCGCGGGCAGCGCCAGCAGGGCGCCCGGGGCGCCCAGCACCGCCGCACCCGCCAGCACCGCGCCGAACGCCACCGCCGGGTGCATGTCCAGGGTCCGGGCGGTGATGCGCGGCTGCAGCACGTAGTTCTCGAACTGCTGGTAGACGGTGATGAACAGGAGCATCCACACCGCCGGCCACACGCCGCCGATCAGCGCGACCACCACCGGCAGCGCCCCGCCGATGTAGGTGCCCACGGTCGGGATGAACTGGGAGAGCACCCCCACCCACAGCGCCAGCGCGAAGGCGTAGTCCACGTCCAGCACCATCAGCGCCGCGAAGTGCGCCAGCGTGGAGACCAGCGCCAGCAGCGCCCTGGAGTAGATGTAGCCGCCGGTCTTGTCGATCGCGATCTCCCAGGCGCGCAGCACCTCCCGCTGCGTGCGCGGGGGCAGCACCGAGCACAGGGTCCGCCGGAAGCGCGGGCCGTCGGCGGTCAGGTAGTAGGTGAACAGCGCCACCGCCAGGCCGTTGAACAGCAGCGTCAGCAGGGCGGTCCCCGCGCCCCAGGCGTTCTCGGCGGCGCTGGAGGCCCACCGGTTGAGCTGGCCGCTGACGTCGGTCACCTCGGCCAGCAGCAGCTCCGGCTCGAAGTCGGCGTTGAAGGTGGTGTTGACCCAGCTCAGCAGGGCGCGGCTCATCGCGGGGATCTGCGCGGCGAACTCCAGTACCTGGCCCACCAGCATCGATCCGAGCACCGACAGGAACGCCACCAGAGCGCCCAGCGCCGCCAGCATCACCGCGCCGGTCGCCAGCCCGCGCGGCCAGCGGTGCCTCTGCAGCCAGTTCACCGCCGGCTCCAGGGCCAGCGCCAGGAACAGGGAGATCAGCAGCAGCACGAGCAGCCCGCGCAGCTGGAGGAAGAGCCAGCCCGCCACCGCGACGCCGATGACCGTCATGACCGCCAGGAACATCGCGCGCGGCAGCCACGCGGGCATGCCGCCCTTGTCGGAGTCGGTCATCGGGGTGGAATCGCCATCTCTGCTCTGCTCGCCGTGGTGCCGCGGCCCGGGGCGGGCGGCGGCGGTGTCGGGGGACCGGAGGGGACGGCCCGGGGGCGGGGGGTCAGTCGTCGAGGGACAGGCCGCGCTTGTTGCGCTCGGTCCACTCGCGCATCCGCTTGGGGTACCCGACGATCTGCACATCGTAGACGGGGGCGGCCAGGTCGCGCGCGACCTTGCGGATGACGTCGGGCGACCCGACCCGCCGCCGGGTCCACTCCCCGTCGTGGGCGACCGCCACGGCCGTGGTGGAGGTCGCGAACGTCTCCGGCTCCACGAAGAACTCCACACCGGTACGGGACTTCGCGAAGTCGATCAGGGTCTTGATGTCGGAGTCCTCGGCGGCTCGGTCGAAGCGGGCCTTGCCCCGCTTGCGGGCTCTGCGCAGTCCGAACCGGTCTCGCCATCCCATGTGCGTGTGCGCTCCCGTCGCCGTTCCGCCGGTGTGTGCTGGTCGTGGTGTGCGGTGGGGAATGTGCCACCGAGTCTATCCACCTGCGGCCAGGCGGTTTTCGGCGTTCAGGGTATGCGGGAGTGATCGCGCTGCTACGGTCGGTGCGCACGGACGCGAGGGAGAGTGTGGCGTGACGCTGTGGACCTGGGTCGCCGAGACGTCGCGGCGCCTCCGCGAGGAGGGGCACGCGGAGACCGCCGACGCCGTGGCGCGGCTGCCGCAGTTGGCGGCCGAAGGGGAGGTGGGGCGGATCCGCGGCCTGCTGCCGTCGGCGCTGCGCGCCGTGCGGGACGGCGCCGACGCACTCCCCCCGTGGACCGAGGGATACCTGAACCACTGGGGTGCGGCCGCGCGGGTGGGCCACCGGGGTGAGGGGACCGCCGCGCTCGACCTGGTCGAGGGCGCTCTGCGCGCCGCGCACGGCGAGGACGGCGATGAGGAGGACGAGGACGGCGGCGCCTGCGGCCCGGCCGCCTGCGCGGCGCAGAACGTCCTGGACTGCTACGCCAACATCGACGGCCCGGGCCGCACCGTCGACCGCACCGCGCTGCTCGCCGAGGCCATGACGCACGGCGGCCCGGGGCTCCCCGCCTGGGAGGCGCTGGTCGTGGCGCACGCCGACATGCTTATCGACGACGAGCGGCCCGACGAGGCCGTGCGCGAGCTGGACCTGCGCGCCGCCGAGATCCGCGAGGCCGGGGCCGAGGTCGGCATGGAGTACGGGTTCGCCTATGTGCGCGCCCTGCGTTACCAGGAGCGCTACACCGACGCCCTGCTCACCGTGGACCGGCTGGAGGAGGGCGCGCTGCGGGCGGTCCCGGTCGGGGTGCCGCGCTCGGCGGCGGCCCGCCGCCTGCGCTTCGAGCGGGCCCGGCTGCTGGCCTGGCTGGCGCGCTCGGGCCTCAAGCCCCCGGAGGAGGCGCGCGAGGCCCTGCCCGAGACGGGCGAGGCCGACGCCAACCCGCGCCTGCGCAAGGCGTGGGTGGACGCGGCCGAGGACCTGGTGGCGCTGGGCGAGCTGCGCAACGACTGGCGCGTCGGGGTGGCCCTGACGTCGTGGTCCCGGTACGCCGAGCGGGTCGGCGCGCACCGTCCGTGCGCCCAGATGTCCATGGCCGCCGCGCGCCTGGCGGCGGCCCGCGACGCCCGCTGGGTCGCCGACTGCGCGATCCGCCGCGCCCAGCGCGCGCTGGTGCGCGTGCGCAGGGCCCAGGACCTGGAGAACGACCTCGAAGAGGCGCACGCGATGGTCAGGGCGGTCCCCGCGGTGGTGCTGCCCACCGAGCCGGAGGACCTCCTGGACGAGCTGCGCAAGGAGCCGCGCGCGTCGGTGGACCCCGAGCGCCAGGCCGACCTGGTGGTCGCGGCGCGCGCCCGCCGCCCCGAGGACACCGCGCTGCTGAACGCGCTGGGCCAGGTGGGCCGGACCCTCATGCTGAGCGACACGGCGGCCGAGCCCCAGTGGCACCACGTCCGCCGCGAACCGGGGGACCAGAAGGCGGCGCTCTCACTGTTGGAGACGCTGCTCCACGACAACGACACCGCAGGCGTGCGCACCCTGGTCCGCACCCTGACGGAGGCGTCCCCCGCGAAGCCCTGAACGCAGGGGTGCGGCGACGGCGGTTACCGGGCCCCGGCCGCCGGGGGCGGGTCTCTCGCGGTCCGGCGCTCGGCGTTGATCTCGGGGAACTCGGGGTTGAACCGGACACGATAAGCCCGACTTCCCC
>NZ_JAQFWQ010000015.1 GCF_027706725.1 Nocardiopsis endophytica | reverse complement strand
TCTCGGGGAAGTCGGGCTTATCGTGTCCGTTTCAACCCCGGGTTCCCCGAGATCATCGCCGAGGAGCAGGGGGCACCGGGGGCGCGGGCGCCACGGGCGCGGGCGACCGCGCACCTCCGCCACCGCGCCGCCGCCCGGACCGTGAGCGGCCTCGCGCCCGGCAAGCAGGGCCCGGGAGCCGCCCGGCTCAGTCCGTCGCCGCCCATCACGGCGACCACGCACACGCCCGGCACCCGACAGCGCTGCCGCACGGGCGGCCGACCTCTCCTCGTCGCCGCCGACCACCCCACACTCCGGAGACCCGCCACCCGGCCGACGCCCTGAAGCGGGGGACCTGCCGACCCGCCCCCCACCGGGGCCGTGAAGGGGCCGCTGACCTGCACCGCCGCGCGCCTTGGGGTGGGGTGGGGCCACCGGGCGAGAGCAGCCGCCCATCCGCAGCCGCCCACCCATGGACGATTGGGACAGCACCCGGCCCCGACCCCCGGTGTGCCGCCGGCGCCACCCTCGGGGACACCGTTGGAGCGTCCCCGAGGACGGTGGTCACCACTCGATGCCGCGCTGGCCCTTCTGGCCGTTGTCCATGGGGTGCTTCACCTTGGTCATCTCCGTGACCAGGTCCGCCTCGTCCAGCAGGCGCCGGTCGGCGTCCCTGCCGGTGATCACCACGTGCTGGGTCCCCGGGCGGGTGCGCAACGTCTCCAGGACGTCCTCCACGTCCACCCACCCCCACTTCATCGGGTAGGTGAACTCGTCCAGCACGTACAGCCGGTACGTCTCGGCAGCCAGGTCGCGCTTGATCTGCGCCCACCCCTCGGCGGCGTCGGCCGCGTGGTCCTGCTCGGTGCCCGGGCGCTGGATCCACGACCAGCCCTCGCCCATCTTGTTCCAGGTCACCGAGCCGCCCTCGCCGGACTCGCCCAGCACCCGCAGCGCCTTCTCCTCGCCGATGCGCCACTTGGCCGACTTCACGAACTGGAACACGCCGATGTCCCACCCCTGCGCCCACGCGCGGGTCGCCAGCCCGAAGGCCGCCGTCGACTTGCCCTTCCCCGGGCCGGTGTGCACCGCCACCAGGGGCCGGTGGCGCCGCTGGCGGGTGGTCAGGCCGTCGTCGGGAACGTGTTCGGGTTTGCCCTGAGGCATGCGTACTTCCTGCTTTCTGGCTCGTGTTCCGATCCCCGGCGGGGCGCCGCTCAGGCGGCGCGGCGGGTGCCGCGCACCAGCCCGGTCAGCGCCTCCGCGCCCAGCTCCTCCAGGCGGACCGCCTCTCCCCCGGCCTGGGCCGCCAGCCGCTCGGCCAGCCCCAGCCGCACCGGGCCCGACTCGCAGTCCACGACCACCGTCCGCACGTCCTGCGCGCCGATCCACGCCGCCGCCCGCAGTGCCTGGTCGAGACCGCCGTGCGTGGCGCGCCCGTCGGTGACCAGCACCAGCAGCGGCCGGCGGCGCGCGTCGCGCAGCCGCTCCACCCGCAGCACGTCGGCCGCCCGCAGCAGCCCCGCCGCGAGCGGGGTGCGGCCCCCGGTGCGCAGCTCGCGCAGCCGCCGGGCCCCCGCCTCGACCGACGAGGTGGGCGGGAGCTCCACCCGGCCCTCGCGCCCGCGGAAGGTCACCAGCCCCACCTTGTCGCGCCGCTGGTAGGCGTCGAGGAGCAGGCTCAGCACCGCCCCCTTGACCGCCCGCATGCGCTGCCGCGCCGCCATCGACCCGCTGGCGTCCACGCAGAACAGCACCAGGTTGCCCTCACGGCCCTCGCGGACGGCCTCGCGCAGGTCCCCGCGGTGCAGCACCAGGCCGGGGCCCATACGCCCGCGGACCCTCTGGTGCGGAGCGGCGGCGCGCAGGGTCGCGGTCAGGTGCAGCGGCCCCATCCCCTTGTGCCCGTCGCCGGGCGTGCGGGAGCCGGAGGCCCGGCCGAAGGGGGTCTCCGCGCGCGAGCGCCGACCGGGCGCCCCCGCTCCGATCCCCTTCACGCTGAACAGGCGCGGCCGGAAGGTCTCCCCCGCCTCGGAGGCCTGCTCGCCGCCGGCCCCGGACGCCTTCCTCTCGCTCTCGCCCTCCTCGGAGGAGCGGTCGTCGGGCCGCCCCGGCGAGGGCCCGGGCGGGGCGTCGCCCTCTTGGGCGGGCCCACCCGAATCCGCATCGGGCGCCGGGCCCTGTCCGGCGTCGCCGCCTCCATCGGCGTCACTTCCGCCGTCGCCCCCATCGGCGTCACCGCCGCCGTCGGCGTCGCTTCCGCCGTCTCCGTCGGGACTCCCCGGGCCGTCCGGGTCGTCCTCAGGGCCTTTTGGGTCCTGTTCACCCGCCTCCTGCAGGGCCTCGGAGAGCTTGTCGTCGTCCAGCCCCGGCGCGTCGAAGGGGTCCCGGCGCCGGCGGTGCGGCAGCGACAGGCGGGCGGCGTCGCGCACATCGTCGGCCGTCACCTCGGTGCGGTCGCGCCAGGCCGCCAGCGCCATGGCGGCGCGCGCGGTGACGATGTCCGCGCGCAGCCCGTCCACTTCGAAGGCCGCGCACACCGCGGTGACCTGGCGCAGCGCCGCGTCGGTGAGCACGACGCCGGGCAGCCGTTTGCGCGCGGCCCGGATGCGCTCGGCCAGTTCCTCCTCCTCGTGCTGGAACCCGGCCGCGAACCCGTCCGGGTCGGTCTCGAAGGCCAGCCGCCGCCGCACCACCTCGGCGCGCTCGGCCGGGTCGCGGGTGGCGGCCACCTCCACGGTCAGGCCGAACCTGTCCAGGAGCTGGGGCCGCAGCTCCCCCTCCTCCGGGTTCATGGTGCCGACGAGGAGGAACCGGGCGGCGTGCCGTACCGACACCCCTTCGCGTTCGACGTGGCAGGTGCCCATGGCGGCCGCGTCCAGCATCAGGTCGACCAGGTGGTCGTGGAGCAGGTTCACCTCGTCGACGTACAGCACGCCGCGGTGCGCGGCGGCGAGCAGGCCGGGCTCGAAGGCGGTGACGCCCTCGGTGAGGGCCCGCTCGATGTCGAGCGAGCCGACGAGCCGGTCCTCGCTGGCGCCCACGGGCAGCTCGACCAGCCGGGCCGGGCGGTCCTCGGGCACCGCGCCGGAGGGGTGGGGGCCGTCGGGGCACTCCGGGTCGGGCGCGTCCGGGTCGCACCCGAACCGGCACCCGGCCACCGCCTGCTGGCCGGGCAGGAGCGCGGCCAGGGCCCGCACGGCGGTCGACTTGGCGGTGCCCTTCTCACCGCGGACCAGCACCCCGCCGACCGCCGGGGACACGGCGTTGACGAGTAGGGCAAGCTTCAGGTCGTCCATGCCGACGACCGCGCTGAAGGGGTAGCGAGCGGTAGCGCTCACGCGGGTCAGTCCTTCCTCGGGAGTCCACGCCCATAGGGGTCCGTCGCGGCGCCGCGCAGTGTCCTGGCTCCCGGATCGGCGCTCGCCCGCCGCCTTCCCGCCGCACGTGTCGGCGGTGGCGCTATCGCGCGGGTCCGCTCCCCGGTCACAGTGGCGGGTCCGCCCCGGTCTCACACCGGCGTTCCTGCCTCGGCACCGCCCTACAGAGTCTCATACGGCGCGTTCCGGGCCGTTTCCCGCCCGGGTGCCGAACCGGAGCCGCGGCGGCGGCGTCGAAACGGGGAGACGGCAGGCGCCCGAGGGTCCGATGTGGTAAGGAGGCGGTCGCCATGACGGCCGTTCTGTCGGCAGGCCTCGCGGCCGTGGCCCTGGTGGGGCTGGCGGCGCTCGCGGCGCTGTCGGTGCGGGTCCACCGCAACGAGGTCGGGGGCGCCCGGTGTTCCGCCGCCCGGCGGCCGGGCCGGTCCGCGGCGGACGACGCCACCTTGTACTGGATGTGGAGCGGCGCGGGCACGGCACCCGAGGGCCGAAGCGGAAGCACCGGGGACGGCGGAACCGACGGCGGAGGCGGCTCCGGCACAGGGGCCAGCGAGAGCGCCTGACCCCTGCACCGACGGCCGAACGGACGCGCCGCGCAGACGCGCCGAGGAGCGAAGGGCCCATGGAAGGTCAGACGGCGGCCGCGATAGCCGCGACCCTTGCGTCGGCGTCGGCGGTGGTGGCGGCACTCGTCCTGTTGCTGCGCGCCGCGCCGGTGGCGGTGGTGCGGGCCATCGCCGACCGGCGAAAGCACCGGAACACGGCGACGGCGGGCACGGACCGGCCCATGGGCAGGCCCACGTACGGACGCGCAGGATCCTGGCTCGTCATCACCGACACGGGCGGGGGAGCCGGGGCCGACGGCGACGGCGGTGGCGGTGGCGGTGGGGACGGCGGTGGCGGCGGCCTCTGAGACCCGCACCGCGCCGACCGGGCCCTTCCCCGGTAACTGAAACACGTTCTACCATGCTGTCCACCCGACCCCTGGGGAGGCGCCGTGGCCACGGACATGTCGATCGGGCTCGCCCTGGGCTACTGGGGCCGCGAAGGGGACGACGCCACCGCCACCGTCCTCGCCGCCGAGGAGCTGGGGTACGACTCGGTCTGGACCGCCGAGGCCTACGGCTCCGACGCCTTCACCCCGCTCGCCTGGTACGGCGCCCGCACCCGCCGCATCGGGCTGGGGACCGCCGTCGCCCAGCTCTCCGCCCGCTCCCCCACCGCCACCGCCATGCACGCCCTGACCCTCGACCACCTCTCCGGCGGCCGCCTGCGCCTGGGCGTCGGCGTCTCGGGGCCGCAGGTCGTGGAGGGGTGGTACGGCACCCCCTTCCCCCGCCCCCTGGAGCGCACCCGCGAGTACCTCGACATCATGCGCCAGGTCTGGCGGCGCGAGGGCCCCGTCACCTCCGAGGGGCCGCACTATCCCCTGCCCCTGCCCGGCGGCACCGGGCTCGGCAAGCCCCTCAAGCCGATCACCCGCCCCCTGCGCCCGCGCATCCCCCTCTACCTGGGCGCCGAAGGCCCACGCAACGTCGCGCTCGCCGCTGAGGCCGCCGACGGGTGGGTCCCCATGTTCTTCCACCCCGAGCGCAGCCCCGCCCTGTACGCGGACGCGCTGGCCTCCGCCCCGCCCGGGTTCGACATCGCCTGCACCGTCACCGTCGTCCCCGGCACCGACACCGATGCCGCGCTCTACACGGCCAAGGCCCCGCTCGCGTTCTACATCGGCGGCATGGGCGCCGCCCGCCGCAACTTCCACCTCGACGTCTTCGTCCGGCTCGGCTTCGGCGACGCGGCCCACAAGGTGCAGGAGCTGTTCCTCGCCGGCCGCCGCGGCGAGGCGGTGGCCGCCGTCCCCGACGAGCTGGCCGACGCCCTGTGCCTTGTGGGCCCCCTGCCCCGGATCGCCGAGCGGCTGGAGGCCTGGCGCGCCTCCCCGGTCACCACGCTGCTGGTCGCCGGGGTGCGGGACGAGCCCACCCTGCGCGCCCTGCGGGACATGGTGCTGGGGTGAGCGGTGAGACGCGGCGGGGACGGCGCCGACGGCGCTCCGGGCCGCGCACGGGGCCCACGGCCGAACGCCGCCCCGAGCACGGGAGCGGCGCGGATCAGTCGAGGACGCGCACCAGCGTCCAGCCGCCGCCCGCCACGTCGTGCCGCAGCTCGTAGACGCCCAGCGACCGGTCCGACCCGGCCTCGACCCGCCAGTGCCGCCGCTGCGGCAGGCTCTCCTCCGCCTCGGCCGCCCACTCGGCGCGCAGCGTCACCCAGTGGTCGATCACCCGCCGCACGGTGTGGATCCGCCCGCCCCAGGTGAAGCGGACCGGACGGCCCCCGCTCTCCACCACCTCGATCGGCGCGCCGTACACACGGCTCATCGGCCTTCCTCCCCTCTCGCTCCGGCGCCGCGGCACCGGCAGCACGACGAGAGCCTGCGGGGAAGGACAGGCGTCGAACACGTGTTCCCATCATAGCGGCGCGGGCGGGGCCGCGGGGGCGGACCGCGCGGATGCCCGGCCGGGCACGGGCTCGGTACGCTATGACGGCGAATCGCGACCCACAAAGGAACTTCAGCACAGTGACGTCAAACGGGCACGACAGCGCCAAACCCCTCCGCACCGGCGACCCCCGCGAGCTCGGCGACTACACGGTCCTGGGCCGGCTGGGGCGCGGCGGCATGGGCACCGTCTACCTGGCCCGCTCCCCCGAGGGCCGCCGGGTCGCGGTCAAGCTCATCCACCCCGACCTCACCGACGACGAGGACTTCCGGCGGCGGTTCGCCCGGGAGGTCGAGTCGGCCCGCCGGGTCGCCCGGTTCTCCACCGCGGGCGTGCTGGACGCGCGCCTGGACGGCGAGCCGCTGTTCATCGTCTCCGAGTACGTGCCGGGGCCCAACCTGGCCGAGGCGGTCGCCGCCGAGGGGCCGATGGCCGGCGGCACCCTGGACGGCCTGGCCATGGGCGTGGCCGCCGCCCTCACCGCCATCCACGGCGCCGGGGTGATCCACCGCGACCTCAAGCCGGCCAACGTGCTGCTGTCCACGGTGGGCCCCAAGGTGATCGACTTCGGCATCGCCCGCGCCATGGAGGACGACGGCGCGGTCACCCGGTCCAGCCAGCTGATGGGGACCCCCGCCTACCTGGCCCCCGAGCTGATCGCGGGCCAGGACATCACCCCCGCCTCGGACATCTTCTCCTGGGGGTGCCTGGTCGCCTTCGCCGGGACCGGCCGCGCCCCCTTCGACGCCCCCAGCGTCCCGGCGGTGCTGCACCAGATCACCTCGATGGCGCCGGAGCTGGGCGACCTGGAGGCGCCGCTGCGCGACATGGTCGCTGCCGCCCTGTCCAAGGACCCCACCGAGCGCCCCACCGCCCAGCAGCTCCTCAACCGCCTGGTCGGGCAGGAGGACCCGGACGAGTCGGTGGTCGACCAGACGGTGGTGCGCTCCTGGACCCCGCCGTCGACCGCCCGGCCCACACAGGCCATGGCCGCCCCGACCGCGGCCGGCGCGGCGGCCGCGGGTGCGGCCGCCGGTGCGGGCGACGGCGACACCCCCACCTCCGAGCTGGGTGAGCGGCCGACCGCCGCGATGCCTCCGCCGGGGGCGACGCAGGCGGCTCCGCCGCAGGACACCATGGCGGCGGCCCCGCCCACCATGCCCTACGCGCCGCCGCAGTACCCCTCCGGCCCGCAGCCGCCCGTGCCGGGCGGCGTCCCGCAGGGAGGAGTCCCCTCGGGTCCGCAGCAGCCGCCGGGCCCGCCCCCGCACGGGTACGCCCCCGGCGGCCCCGGCATGCCCGGCGGCCCGGGGAGCCCGACGGGTCCGGGCGGTCCCGGGGTGCCCTCGCCCCCGCACGGTGGACCCGCCCCGTTCGCCGCGGGAGCCCCGGGCGGACCCGGCATGCCCGGCGGCCCGGGGACGCCCCCGGGCGGGCAGGCCTCGCCCGGCGGGCGCAAGCGCCCCTCCAAGGCCGTCCTGGGCCTGGTCGCCGCCGGTGCGGTGCTGGTCCTGGTCGCCGCGGGCGGCGCCGCCGTCTACTTCACCCGCGACCCGCAGTTCCCCGCCGACGCCGACAGCATCCACCAGCAGGACTTCGACAGCGGCCAGACGGACTGGACCGACGAGTACAGCTACGAGTTCGAGGACGACTCCGCCATCGGCCACATCGACCAGGCCTTCGCCATGCGCGCGACCGAGGACGACGACGAGCCGACCGTGCGGGCCTCGGCCCCGATCGGCGACAAGCACCCGGTGCACATGGCCGCCACCGTCGATCTGGTCTGGGACTCCGGGCCCGACTACTCCGAGGCGGGCATGTACTGCTTCGGCTACGACGCGGACGACAACCGGTACGAGGAGGACTACCGCCAGTACGAGGTGCGGCTCCGCAAGGACGGCAAGAAGCTGATCATCCGGCGCAACGGCGGCTCCGAGGAGGGCGAGGGCACCCTGGCACGCGTCGGGGACGTGCCCGGGTACGACGCGACGGAGGGCGCGACCAACACCCTTCAGATCACCTGCGACCGCACCGTCGAGGAGGGGCAGGACATCGAGGACGGCACGGTGACGGTCCGGGCCTGGGTCAACGGCGAGTTCGCGGCCGAGGCCACCGACGACAACCCGGTCCTGGGCCGGGGCACGGGCCTGCTGCTCTCCCGGTCCGGGGGCAGCGGCGACGACGCGGTCGCCCGGTTCGACGACTACGAGCTGTTCAGGACCGCCGACGCGACCAAGGACGAAGACCCGGAGAACAGCGACGGCGGCGGCTCGGGCGACGAGAGCTGATCCCGGGGCCGACGGCGCCCGCGGGGCGGGCGCGGGCACCGGTCGGAGGACCGGGACCCGCCTTTGCCCGTCACCTCTCCCCTGGGCCCTGCTCGGGGACGCTCGCGCCGCCCGTGGTGCCTCCGGCCGCCGCGGCCTCGGCCGCGCGGCGGGCGTTCTCCACCGCCTCGGCGGCGCTCTGCGCCGCGTCGTCGGCGGCCGCCCGGGAGGCCCGGTCCCCGTCTTCTGCCGAGGTGAGCTCCGGGGTGCCGCCCTCCTCCAGCTCGCCGGTGCGCTCGCGGTCCTCCTGCTCGCCCCCGCCGTCGGCCGCGGAGTCGGCCTGCCCGGAGAAGGCGCGGGTCACGTTCTGCACCGCCGAGGTCAGCTCGCCCGGGATCACCCAGAAGGTGTTGCCCTCGCCGTTGGCCAGCGACGGCAGCGTCTCCAGGTACTTGTAGGCCAGCAGCTTGGGGTCGGCGTTGTTGCGGTGCACCGCCTGGAACACGCGCTCGACCGCCTGCGCCTCGCCGTCCGCGCGCAGGATGCGCGCCTGCTGGTCGCCCTGGGCCTCCAGGATCGCCTGCTGGCGGGCGCCCTCTGCGGTGAGGATGCGCGACTGCCGCTCGCCCTCGGCGTGCAGGACCACGGCCCGCTTGTCGCGCTCGGCCCGCATCTGCTTCTCCATCGCCTCCTTGATGGTGGGCGGCGGGTCGATCGCCTTGATCTCCACGCGGTTGGCGCGGATGCCCCACTTGCCGGTGGCCTCGTCCAGCACGCCCCGCAGCCGGGTGTTGATCTCCTCGCGGGAGGTCAGCGTGCGCTCCAGGTCCATGCCGCCGATCACGTTGCGCAGCGTGGTGACAGTGAGCTGGTCGATGGCCTGCAGGTAGTTGGCGACCTCGTAGGCCGCCGCCTTGGGGTCGGTGATCTGGTAGTAGAGCACCGTGTCGATGTTGACGACCAGGTTGTCCTCGGTGATGACCGGCTGCGGCCGGGAGGAGAACACCTGCTCGCGCAGGTCGAACTTGGTGTTGACGCGGTCGACGATCGGGATGATGAAGTTCAGCCCCGGCTGGAGGGTGCGCTGGTAGCGCCCGAAGCGCTCGATGTTGTAGGCGCGGGCCTGTGGAACGATCCGCACCGTGGAGACCACCAGCAGCACCGCGATGGCCGCCAGGACGATGAAGAGGATGTCGGCTCCCATGATGTACCTGCCCTGCGAGTCGGGTCGTGCGGGTCGGTGCGTGGGGCTCCCCCGGTCACGGCAAGGCCTCGCGCGGGTAGACGACGGCCGTGGCCCCGTCGATCTCCATCACGTCCACGTGCACGCCCGCGGGGATGACGTGGTCCTCGTCGAGGGCGCGCGCGGACCATTCCTCGCCCAGCAGCTTGATCCGCCCGTGGTCGCCGGTGACCTGTTCGGTGACCACGGCCGAGCGGCCCACCAGGGCGTCGGTCCCGGAGGGCAGCAGCGGCGGCTGTTTCAGGTGGCGGCGGGCGATGGGGCGGATCACCAGGATCCCGGCGGCCGAGGTGACGATGAAGGCGAGCACCTGGGCCACCACGCCCATGCCCGCGGCGCCGACCACACCCGCGACCAGCGCCGCCGCCGCGAGCAGGCCGAGCGAGAGGGTCAGGGTGAAGGCTTCGGCGATGCCGAGCGCGACGGCGGCGATCAGCCAGAGGACCCATAGCGGCATAAGCGGCCTCCCGTCCAGCGGGTACCACTAAACTACCCGCGCGATGGTGAGGAAGCACACATCTTTCGGCCATCCGATGCCCGCCGCTGCGGCGGTTTCCGGTCCGGTGCGCAGCGACCGCGCCGCACGCTCCCGAAACGCGGCCGCGGCGCCCTCCCTGCATTCGGAGGACCGCGCGGCCTCGGGCGCGATGGCGGGCGCGTCCGCGGGGCGGGCGCACCGGCCCCGCGGACGCCGGAAGGGTCAGCCCCTTCCGCTCTCGAACTGCATCACCATCTGGTAGGTCGGCCGGTTCTGCCAGGCGATGGGCCACATGTTGATGCCGCCCAGGGGCTGCTGCACGATCGCGTCGGCGCACACCTGGTCGCCGGCGTCGCAGCCCCCGCCGCCCGGGTAGACCTCCTCGGCGGGCAGGGCCGCCGCCTCGGCCAGGGTGTCGGCGAGCACCTGGGCGCAGGCGTCGGCGTCGCCGCCCCCGCAGTAGGCCCCGCCGAGGCCGCCCTCGACGTCCTCGCCGAGCACGGTGCGCAGGTCCTTGTCCACGTAGGACCACCAGCCGTACTGGTAGGAGGAGCCCTTGTGCTCGCCGTCGCCGTTGGGCGTCTCGTCGACCTGCACGGCCCCGGTGATCCCGGTGAACAGCTCCTCGCCCAGGCCCGGCTCGAACTCGGCCTCCACCAGGCGCGGCCACCAGGCGTCCATGATCCGGACGGCGTCGGCGTGCTCGTAGGCCCCGGCGTCGCGCGAGGGCTCCCGGCGCGGGGCGCCCGCCTCCTGCCAGGCCCGCAGCGCCCCGACCGCCTCGGCGACCTGCGGGTCGGAGGTGTCGGCGCGCTCCAGCACCCGGAGCATCTCCGGGAGCACCTGTTCGCCGCGCAGGTCGGTGTGGCCGGCCTCCATCATCACCTGGACCAGTGAGGCCCGGGTGAAGGAGTGCCCCTCGTCGATGAGGGCGGCCACCCGCCCGTCGAGCAGGTCGCCGCGGTGCACCGACCCGGTCCCCCAGCCGGAGGTGTACCCCTGGGCGACCTTGTTGTTCCAGTTGACGTAGTAGTCCTGGCCGACCGAGTTGGGGTGGTCCTGCCGGGGGTGGTACTCGGCGCCGTTGTCGGCGGGGTCCCAGCCCTTCCAGCCGGCGGCCGAGCCGGCGGCGATGGGCAGGTTGGGGTCGGTTCCCTCGGTGCGCACCGGGTTGGCGCCGGAGTTCTGGAAGGCGACCTGGTCGGCGTCGGCGTAGTGCCAGTTGAAGGCGTAGCCGATGTCGGCGGCCGCCTCCTGGAAGTCCTCGGCCGAGCCGACCTCGCCGGGGTCGTTGAACCGCTGGAAGCCGATGATGGAGTCGACCTCCCGCATGTAGGTGGACCGGCGGACGGTGAAGGCGACCGGGTCGCCGTCCACCGTGCCGAACGACTCCACCAGGCCGAACTCCGAGCGCAGCGACGTCAGGCGGTAGGACCCGGCGGGCGTCTGGTCGGCGACCGTGGGCTTCCAGGCGTTCTCCACGGTCAGCTCCTCGAAGGGGGTACAGGAGCCGTCCCGGGCGACGTAGGCCCGCGACCCGGTGCCGGGGTCGGAGCCGTCGGTCTCGCACAGCTCCACCGCGAAGGTGTCGGTGATGTCCTGCCCAGCGGAGGTGGCGCTCCAGGCGTAGTCGACGCCGCGGCCCATCTGCACGTAGAAGCTGGTCCCGGCGAAGGAGGCGCCGCGGGCGCTGATGCCGGGCCCCTGCAGCTCCTGGACCATGAGGAGCTGCGGCGAGAAGTAGCCGGTCTGTGGGCCCATGACGGCGATGGGGGCGCCGTCGGCGGTGTGCTCGCCGGAGACCATGAGCGCGTTGGACATGCCGCGCGGCTCGGCCAGGTCCTCGGGCAGCACGCCGTCGTTGAAGATGCCCTCCGCGTCTTCGAGGTCGCCCTTCTCGGCCTTGTCCTCCAGCGCGGCGGCGTCCTCCTCCGGCAGCTCCTCGACGGTGCCGCCGCCCTCCTCGGCGCTGGCGGCCGAGGCGGCCTCCACCCTGCTCTCGGGGGCCGCGTCGCCGGAGGCGGCGGACCCGGTCTCGTCGTGCACGATGTCGTAGGGCTCGACCGACCCCGGGTCGGGCATGGCGCGGCCGACCGGGTCCTCGGGCGTCCCCGTGTAGGGGAACTCGCCGTCGACGGTGGTCACGGCCTCGGGGTCGTTCTCCATGCGCCAGGCCTGCCAGCGCCGGTCGCCCTCCTCCTCGCCGTACTGGTTCTGGAAGGAGAGGCGGATCAGGGCGGACTGGACCTCGCCGCCGCCCCCGCCGCCGAACAGCGCGCCGACCATCGAGGCGATGCCGACGATGTCGGTGGGGCGGAAGTGCTCGATCTCGCCTTCCTGGGTGATGGCGTCCTTGTGGCCGGTGAGCACGTACTCGCCGGGGTAGTCGCGGCGGTCCTGGGAGCGGTCGATGTAGGCGTTGATGCCCTCGACGTAGGACTCCACGTCGGCCAGGGCCTGGGCGCCGCGCTCGCCGGAGGAGGCGACCCGGTCGATCTGGGCCTGCTTGTCCTCTTCGGTGTAGGGGGCGGTGCGCCAGAGCATCTGCTCGAAGGCGCGGTTGCCCTCGGCGCCTCCGGCGAAGGGGGTGAGCTCGCCGCGGCCCAGGTTGCGCAGGACGTCCATGAGGAACAGCCGGTCCTCGGCCGCGGCGTAGCCGGCGCCGAACATGGTGCCCTCGCGGGTCTCGCCGTAGACGTGCGGGACGCCGAAGCCCTTGTCGCGCTGGATGGTCACGTCGCCGCGGGGGCTGTACTCGCGCTCGACGTCGCCGGGGTCGACGCCGAAGGAGGCGTCCATGAAGTAGTCGCCGAGGCCGGAGTCGTCCAGGCCCTGGTAGTCGTGCAGCAGGTTGTCGTACCGGTCGAGCTGGTCGGAGGAGTGCGCGGGGCGGGTGCCGAAGGCCTGGTTGCCGAGGATCTCGATGAGGGTGGCGTTGCCGTTCTGGCCCGGGGGCAGGACGTCGCTGCAGCCGTCCTCGCCGCAGTGGTCCTCGATCGCGGCGAGGATCTCGGCGGGGTCGGGGCCGTCGTCGGCGGCCGCGGGCGCGGCGCCGAGGGCCGGGACCAGGGCGAGCGCACAGGCGACGGCCAGCCCGGCGGCCGGGAGGCTGCGTCGGGGGTGCTGGGGCATGGGTCGTACCTCGATCGGCAGGGGGCGACAGGGGGGATCGGTGCGGGTGTCGGCCGGGGGTCGGTACGGAGGCGGTGAGGGGCGTCGGGGGAATGGTGCTCGGCGTCGGGAGTAGGGGGTGGGAGGTCGCGGTAAGCGTCAGGTGAGCGGCAGATTACGCACGACAACGCCATTCGCGAAAGAGATTCATGTTCCCCCGGTCACGCACCTTGCACGGGTGACGGCCGGGGTCCCAGAGGGTCCGCCCCACCCGCCGCATACCACCGACACCCGCTACCAGCGGTAACAGGGCAGCGCCGAGGAGGGAGAGAGTGATCCGAGCCACACGCAAGGGGAGGGGCCACATCCGGCCACAGCGATCGGATTCAGCTCAGGAGGTACTCCGCTGGCGGACTCCAGCCGAGTGGGTCGGGGGCGGCGACGACGCAGGTCGGCGGTCCATCCGGCAGCACTTGCGGGCGTAGGCCGCGCGCATGGTCACCGCGAAGGGCAGCTCCGCGATGATCTCGGGGAACCCGGGGTTAAACCGGACACGATAAGCCCGACTTCCCCGAGATCAACAACAGCGCGCCCGCGGGCCGACCGCGCTGCCGTAAGGGCCACCGTGCCCGCCGCCATCGGCGGCGTCCCCGGCCGCGACCATGGCCGGGGACGGGCGTCCGTGCAGGTCAGTCCTGGTCCTCGTCGTCGCCTTCCAGGTCCCCCTCCAGGCGGAGGTAGGTCTCCCGCAGGCGGTCCAGGACCTCCTTGTCGGGCTCGGCCCACAGGCCCCGGTCGGCCGCCTCCAGCAGGCGTTCGGAGATGCCCCGCAGCGCCCACGGGTTCGACTGCTCCAGGAACTCGCTGTTCTCCGGGTCGAACACGTAGGTCTCGGCCAGCGTCCGGTACATCCAGTCGTCCACCACGCCGGCCGTGGCGTCGTAGCCGAACAGGTAGTCCACCGTGGCCGCCAGCTCGAACGCGCCCTTGTAGCCGTGGCGGCGCATCGCGGCGATCCACCGCGGGTTGACCACGCGCGCGCGGAAGACCCGGCGGGTCTCCTCCCCCAGGGTGCGTGTCTTGACCTGCTCAGGCACGGCCGAGTCGCCGATGTAGGCGGCCGGGGACTCGCCGGTCAGGCGGCGCACCATCGCCACCATGCCGCCGTGGTACTGGAAGTAGTCGTCGGAGTCGACGATGTCGTGCTCGCGGGTGTCCTGGTTCTTCGCCGCCACCGAGATGCGGCGGAACGCGGCCTCCATGTCGGTGCGGGCTTCGGCGCCGTCCAGGCCCCGGCCGTAGGCGTAGCCGCCCCACACCGCGTACACCTCGGCCAGGTCGGCGTCGTCGCGCCAGTTCCGGGCGTCGATCAGCGGCAGCAGCCCCGCCCCGTAGGCCCCCGGCTTGGATCCGAAGATGCGGGTGGTGGCACGGCGCCAGTCGCCGTGCTCGGTGTGGTCGGCGACCGCGTGGGCGCGGCAGAAGTTGGACTCGGCGGGCTCGTCGAGCGCCGCCACCGCCGCGATCGCGTCGTCGACCAACCCGATGACGTGCGGGAACGCGTCCCGGAAGAAGCCGGACACGCGCAGGGTCACGTCGATGCGAGGGCGCCCCAGCTCCTCCAGCGGCACCACCTCGAAGCCGGTCACCCGGCGGGAGGCGTCGTCCCACACCGGGCGGCACCCCAGCAGCGCCAGCACCTCGGCGATGTCGTCGCCCTGGGTGCGCATGGCGGCGGTCCCCCACACGGTGATCCCCACCGAGCGGGGGTAGGCGCCGGTGTCGGCCAGGTGCCGCGCCACCAGCGAGTCGGCGAGCGCCTGGCCCACGTCCCACGAGTTGCGCGACGGGATGGCCTTGGGGTCGACCGAGTAGAAGTTGCGGCCGGTCGGCAGCACGTTGACCAGCCCGCGGGTGGGCGACCCGGACGGCCCGGCGGGGATGTGCCCGCCCTCCAGGGCGTGCAGCACCGCGTCGATCTCGGCGCCGGTGGCGTCCAGGCGCGGCACCACCTCCTCGGCGGCGAACTCCAGCACCCGCACCATGTCGGCGACCGCCTCGGAGGCCGCGCCGTCCCCGGCCCGGCCGTCGGCCGCCGCCCCGCCGAGCACCTCGGCGACGGCGGCACCGGCCTTCTCGGACGCCCAGCCGTCCTCCTCCATGCGCTCGACCATGCGCCGCGCCAGCGCCTCGATCAGGTCCACGGCGTCGGAGGCCGTACGGGCGGGCCCCTCGGCCAGCGCGGTCAGCTCGCCGGGCACCTCCACCCGGGCGCCCGGCTCGGCCAGCAGCTCCTTCTCGTCGAGCCCGAAGCGGCGGGACAGCGCCGCGCGCAGGCCCGGCAGCGCTCCCGCCCGGCCGCCCCACACCTGGGTGGCGCGCAGCACCGCGAGCACCAGGTTGACCCTGGCCTCGCCCTGCGGGGCGGCGCCCAGGACGTGCAGGCCGTCGCGGATCTGCACGTCCTTGATCTCGCAGAGGTAGCCGTCGACGTGCATGACGAAGTCGTCGAAGTCGTCCTCGTCCGGCATCTCCTCCTGGTGGAGGTCGTGGTGCAGCTCGGCGCTCTTGATCAGGGTCCAGATCTGGGCCCGCACCGTCGGCGCCTTGTCCGGGTCGAGCTCGCTGACCATGGCGTACTCGTCGAGGAGCTGCTCCAGCTTGGCGATGTCGCCGTAGGTGTCGGCGCGCGCCATGGGCGGCACCAGGTGGTCGACCACGGTGGCGTGGCCGCGCCGCTTGGCCTGGGTGCCCTCGCCCGGGTCGTTGACGATGAACGGGTAGACCAGCGGCAGGTTGCCCAGCACCGCGTCGGGGGCGTCCTCGGCCGCCATGCCCAGCCCCTTGCCGGGCAGCCACTCCAGGGTGCCGTGCTTGCCCAGGTGCACCACGGCGTGCGCGCCGAAGCCGCCGTCCTCGGGCACGGCCTCCATCCACCGGTAGGCGGCCAGGTAGTGGTGCGACGGCGGCAGGTCGGGGTCGTGGTAGATGGCGATCGGGTTCTCGCCGAAGCCCCGCGGCGGCTGGATCATCAGGACGACGTTGCCGAAGCGCAGCGAGGCCAGCACGATCTCGGGGCGGCCGCGGGAGTCGTCGACGTACAGCTCGCCGGGCGGGTCGCCCCAGTGGCCGCGGACCGCCTCGCGCAGCGCCTCCGGCTGGGCCTCGAACCAGCGCCGGTAGTCCTCCAGCGGCACGCGCACCTCGGCGGCGGCGAGCTGGTCCTCGCTCAGCCACTCCACGTCGTGCCCGCCCGCGGCGATCAGGGCGTGGATGAGCGGGTCGCCGTCGTCCTCGCGGCGCCCCTCCTCGGGGGCGGGGACGCGCCACAGCGCGTCGTCGGCGCCCAGGTCGTACCCGCGCTCGGCGAGCAGCCGGAACAGGCGCACCGCCGAGGCGGGCGTGTCCAGTCCGACGGCGTTGCCGACCCGGGAGTGCTTGGTGGGGTAGGAGGAGAGCACCACGGCCAGGCGGCGGTCGGCGTGCGGGACCGAGCGCAGGCGGGCGTGGGCCACGGCGATCCCCGCGATGCGGGCGGCCCGCTCGGGGTCGGCGCGGTAGACGGCGATGCCGCCCTCGCCGACCTCCTTGAAGGAGAACGGAACGGTGATCAGGCGGCCGTCGAACTCGGGGATGGCGACCTGCATGCCCGCGTCCATGGGGGTGAGCGCGGCGTCGGAGGCCTGCCACTGCTCGCGGGTGGAGGTGAGCACCAGCCCCTGCAGCACCGGCACGTCCAGGGCGGCGAGCGCCCCGGCGTCCCAGGCGTCCTCGTCGCCGCCGCCGCTGGCGTCGGCGGCCACCGCTCCCCCGGCGGCCAGCACCGTGGTGACCACCGCGTCGGCGCGGCCCAGCAGGGCGAACAGGCCGGGCGTGTTGCCGGCGTCCAGGCCGCGCAGGGAGCCGGAGTAGACGGGCAGGGGGTGCCCCCCGGCGTCCTCGACCGCGCGGCACAGGGTGTCCACGAACCCGGTGTTGCCCGCCAGCTCGTGCGCCCGGTAGAAGACCACGGCGACGGTGGGGCGGCCCGGCTCGGGGGCCGGGTCGTCCTCGTCCCGCCAGGGCAGCCGGTGCACCCCGTACTCGGGCATCTTCTCCGGCGGGGCGAATCCGTCGCCGGTGAGCAGCACGGTGTCGGACAGGAACCGGGCGAGTTCGCGGAGGTTGCCCACGCCGCCCTCGGCCAGGTAGGCGTGGGCCTCGGTGGCCACGCCGGAGGCGACCGTGGACAACGCGATCATCTCCGCGTCGGGGGCGGTCTCCCCGCCGAGGGCGACCAGCGGGACGCCGCTCGCCCGCAGCGCCTCCAGCCCCTCCTTCCAGGCCTCGCTGCCGCCGAGCAGCCGCACCACTGCGACGTCGGCGCCGTCGAGCAGTGCGGGGACCTCGGAGGCGGGGGTGCGCGCCGGGTTGGCGGTCCGGTAGCCCGCCTCCGCGGCGCGCGCGGCGAGGAGTTCGGTGTCCGCGGTGGACAGCAGCAGGATCGTTGCCACGCGTGGCCCTTCGTGTCGAGCCGGGGTCCGCGCCCCGGTGCCGAGCGGTCGTCCGGCGCCGCGGAGTCTCCTGGCTCGGGCGTCGACGCCCGTCCCCGTGCCTTCCCGCCGGCGGACCGGCAGTGGCCTGCGTCGGGGCGGGCTCCTCCCTCACAGTTGCGGGACAGCCACGGCTTCGCACCCCGCCCGGGCGGGGCTCCGTGTTCCTCAGCGGCGCAGCCCCATCTTCGCAGAAGCGGCGGGACCGGGCCCGGCCAGGGTTGTGCGCCCCTGGACCGCGGCGGGTTTGCAACAATCGGCGCATGACCCAATACCCCCAGCCCCCCACGGGACCCGACGACCCGTACGGCAGGCCCGCCGACCAGGCCTACGGCCCCCAGCAGCCCTATCCCGGCGGAGGGTTCCCCCAGTCCCACGGTGAGATCGTGCCCGCGGGCACGGGCGGGTGGGACGCCTTCCCCCAGCAGGCGTCGGCCGAGCCGGTCCTCACCACCATCGGGGACATCTCCGTGACGCAGAGCGAGGTGATCACCCCTTCGGGCCGGTTCCCCCTCCAGGGCGCGGTGTGGACGGTGAACGACATGAGCCACGTGGAGGAGAAGATCTCCACCACCGGGCTCATCCTGGCCATCGGCTCGATCGCGCTGTTCATCTGGTTCTGCCTGCTGGGCCTGCTGGGCCTGTTCTTCCTGACCATGAAGGAGAAGGTGACGACCGGCAACATCCAGGTGTCGGTGTCCAACGGCAGGGCGCAGTACGCGACGGTGATCCCGGCCCGTAGGCCGGAGACCATCCACCAGGTCACCCAGCAGGTGAACTACGTCCGGTCGCTGTCGGCCATGTAGGTGGAGGGGCCTGAAGGGCGACGGAGGCGGGCCGCGCCGCCCCGCGGTGGCAGGGCGGCACGACCGCGCCTCCGGGAGCGGCGCGCCCGGGGGAGCCCCAAGGGCCGCGCGCTCAAGGGCGGCTGTTCAGGGTCGGTTCAGGGTCGGCCGGTCATGGTCGGCTGTTCAAGGGCCGGTGCAGGGCCCGCTCACGGGTGCCGAACGGCGGCATCGGCGCGCGTGAGGCGGTCGATGACGGTCTCGCGGACGAAGGGGGCCAGAGGGCGGCCGTCGGCGGCCTCCTCCAGGGCGGCGAACTCCTCGTCGGAGAAGGCCACGCTGAGGGTGGTCCCGGCGCCGCGCACCTGGGACAGGCCGAGCATGCGCCGGTGGACGCGTTCCAGGGCCTCGGCGGGGAGGGGGCCGTAACAGGCCTCCAGGCGGCCGAGCCAGTCGCGCATCTCGCTCCAACGGGCGTAGCGCCCGGCGATGACGTACAGGTAGGAGTCCACGGTCCGCCCGCGCGCGGCGCGCCGGAGCTCGGCGTGGGTCATGGGGTCGAGGTCGAGAACGACCCGGTGCTCCGGCGCGGGGGCGGCCGGGCCGTGCAGGGGGCCGGAAGCGGCGGGCTCCGGGGGTTCCGCGGCCTCCGAGGGGTCGGCCCCCGGGGATTCGGCCCCTGAGAGTGCTGCCCCTGTGGGGTCGGCTCCCGAGGAGTCGGCCCGCGAGGGGTCGGTGGCGGCCACGGGCCCGGTGGGCCCATCGTGCTCGGCGGGGCGAGGGGCTTCACCGGCCTTGGCGGCGTCCGGCGCGGCGTCGCCGGTCCGGTCCTGCTCCGGGTTTCGCACGGTCGCGGTGGTGTGTTCGGCGCTCATGGGGACCTCCGTGGTCACAGGCCGAGGGAGCCTCCGGACGCGCGTCCGGAGGGCGTGGCGGCCGCATTCCCTCCAGGGCCGCTCCGCCGTGCGCGTGCGTCGTCCAGGCCCGTGTCCCCGGTCCGCCACCGGTCGCCCACCACCGTAGAGCGGGGCGGCGACGGCCGCCACCCGTTGTCCACAGGCTTCGGCCGGGACGGGACGGGTCGGGATGGGCAGGGCCCACCCGCCCCGCGCCAAGAACCGGCACGAGGCGCGCCCGGCTGTCGCCGTCGGCAGCTAAT
The DNA here is from genome assembly GCF_027706725.1 of Nocardiopsis endophytica. GTDB lineage: Bacteria > Actinomycetota > Actinomycetes > Streptosporangiales > Streptosporangiaceae > Nocardiopsis_A > Nocardiopsis_A endophytica. Next base: position 66,990 of record NZ_JAQFWQ010000015.1, on the reverse strand, counting down.
CTGCCGCCATGGTCCAGGTCACGGCCGCACCCGACTGCGGCAACGCCCCCAGGAAGCAGGTCCTGCGCGACTTCGCGGTCGCGATGGCCGAGCACGACACCGACAGTCTGCTGTCGGCCGTGGCCGACGATGTCGAGTGGGAGATCGTCGGGCGGCGCACCGTCCGCGGCAAGGCCGACTTCGCCGCTGCCGTCGCGGCGGGCGTCGATCGGCGGGCAGAGACGCTCCGGATGGACAGCATCCTCACCCACGGCCGCGAGGGGGCGGTGAGCAGCCGCCTGGGGCTCCCCGGCGGAGGCGGGCTGCGCTGCTGCGACGTCTACACGTTCAGCGGCCACGGCAAGACGGCGACCATCAAGCGCATCACGTCCTACTGGATCGAGGAGTGAGAGGCGGGGCATCGCCTCCGACGGCCGCCCACCGCGGACCGGCCTTCCGGGCAGCCCTCACGAGGACTCTCAGAGCGGCGGACCCGCCGGGGGAATGACCGGTAGGCCCTCCGGTGCCCCCTTCTCCAGGAGGCGCCAGACGGCGTCGGTGTCCATGTGGTCCTCGACCAGGTCGCCGAGGGCGTCCAGCCGCGAAGCGCGCGCTTCGGCGAAGTCGGTGTCGGGCGCAGGGCGGAAGTCGCGGTCGGCCACCCGTGCGACGTCGGCCAGGAAGGCCCGCCGGAAGGCGTCGTTCTCAAAGGCTCCGTGCCAGGTGGTGCCCCACACCGACCCCGTACGGCAGCCGTCGAGGAACGGCCGCGGCGCCTCCGTTCCCCCGGCCGTTCCGGGCGACGCTCCCGCCCAGTCGACCTCCGCCACAGCGTGGTGGATCTCGTAGCCCACCACGTCCTCGCCGTAGGCGGTGCCGCGCGGGCGGCCCAGGGTCTTCTCCTTCGCGAACCGCACGCCGACCGGCAGCAGCCCCAGCCCGTCGACGCTGCCGGCGCCGGACTCCACCTCGTCGTCGATGCGCCGCGCCAGCATCTGGTAGCCGCCGCAGATGCCCAACACCGGCAGCCCCCGCCGGGCGCGCTCGGCGACCGCCCGGTCCAGGCCGCGCTCGCGCAGCCACGCCAGGTCGGAGACGGTGGCGCGGCTGCCGGGCAGCACGACCAGGTCGGCGTCGTCCAGCTCGTGGGCCCCGGTGACGAAGCGGACGTCCACCCCGGGCTCCACCGTCAGCGCGTCGATGTCGGTGAAGTTGCTGATCCGGGGGAGGCGGACGACCGCGACCCTGAGCGAGCGCCCGCCCACCGGGGCCTGCGCGGGCCCGCGGTCGACACTCAGCGCCAGCGAGTCCTCCACGTCCAGCCAGAGCCCGTCCAGCCAGGGCAGCACCCCGAGCACGGGGCGGCCCGTGAGCCCGCGGACCATCTCCAGTCCGGGCTCCAGCAGCTCGGGGGCGCCCCGGAACTTGTTCACGACGAAGCCCGTGACCAGCGCCTGGTCCTCCGGCTCGAGCAGCGCCAGGGTGCCGTACATGGAGGCGAACACCCCGCCGCGGTCGATGTCCCCGACGACCAGCACCGGGAGGTCGGCGGCGCGGGCCAGGCCCATGTTGGCGATGTCCCCGGCGCGCAGGTTGATCTCGGCCGGGCTGCCCGCACCCTCGCAGATGACGGCGTCGTACTCGGAGCGCAGCTCGGCCAGGGACTCGGCGGCGACCTCCCGCAGGCGGTCCCGGTAGGCGCGGTAGCCCACGGCGTCGGCCTCGCCCACCGGGCGCCCGCGCACGACGACCTGGCTGGTGCGGTCGCCGCCGGGCTTGAGCAGCACGGGATTCATGGCGGCGGAGGGCTCGATGCCCGCCGCGGCGGCCTGCATCGCCTGGGCGCGGCCGATCTCGGCGCCGTCCGGCGTGACCACCGAATTGAGCGACATGTTCTGGGCCTTGAAGGGGGCGACCCGCACCCCTTGGCGGGCCAGCCAGCGGCACAGGCCGGCCGCGACCACGCTCTTGCCCGCGTCGGAGGTGGTGCCCGCGACCAGGAGTGCCGGGGCCTGCCCGGCGCGCCCGGTCACCGTCGGCCCCCGGGGAGGGCCGGGAGGGCCGGGAGGACGGCGACCGCCGCGGCGACGGCGGCCGCCCCGGCGTCCACAGCGCGCGCCAGGGCGACGGCGCGGCGGATGTCGGCGGCCTCAGGGTGGCGGCCCTCCCCCAGCTCGGGACGGTGCTCCACGCGGTCTCCGTACCGGTTGGTGCCGCCCAGACGCAGGTCGAGGGCGCCGGCGAAGGCCGCCTCGCAGCGGCCGGAGTTGGGGCTGGGGTGGCGGTCGCCGTCGCGTGCGGTGACGCGCAGCGCGCGGCGCGGGCTTCCGCCGACGAGGGGGGCGGCGGCACACGCCAGCAGCGCGGTCAGTCGGGAGGGCGCCCAGTTCGCCACGTCGTCCAGGCGGGCGGATGCGGCGCCGAAGCGCTCATAGCGCTCGGAGCGGTGGCCCACCATCGCGTCGAGGGTGTTGGCGGCGCGGTAGCCGAGCAGGCCGGGCAGGCCGAGCAGGGCGCCCCAGACGAGGGGGCCGACGACGGCGTCGGAGGTGTTCTCGGCGACGGATTCGACGGTGGCGCGGGCGATGCCCTTCTCGTCCAGGACGGACGGATCACGGCCGCACAGGCCGGGGAGGCGGCGGCGGGCCTCGTCCAGGTCGCCGGACTCCAGGGCGTCGGCGATGGCCTCGGCCTCGCGCGCGAGCATTGCCCCGCCGAGGGCCGCCCAGGTGGCCCCGGCGGTGGCTGCAGCGGTGGCTGAGGCGGCTGCGGCGCGCCCCGTGGGGCCCGCCGCACGCTCGACGGCGGCACCGAGGCCGGCACCGAGTCCGGCGGCTGTCCCGACGGCGAGGGCGGTGAAGAGGGCGCCGCGCGCGCGGGAGGGCCGGTAGAGGACCTGCTCAAGGCGGGCGGCGGCGGAACCGAAGACGGCCACGGGGTGGCCGCGCCGGGGGTCGGGGATCAGGCGGTCGAGGACGGCTCCGGCGATGAGCCCGGCCGATGTCGGCCACACCGGACCGCCGCGCTCCACTCCCGCCGGGGGTGTGGAGGGGCGGGAGGGCGGGCGTCCGGGACGGGATCGAGGCGAAGTCACGGGCACAACCGTAGCGCCGCCGGTCACGGGGCCCGAAGCGAGGCCGACCGCTACGCGGGCGGGGGCGCCCCGGCCTCGCCCGCCGCGCCACGGGCGCCGCACCGTCCACGGCCGCCCCACCGTCCACGGGCGTGTCCGGGATCGGCCAAATCCTCGGCAAGCCCGGTTTGCTCCGACCGCGACACGAGCATCCTCGTCTCCCTCCTCCGAGCTCCCCCGCCTGGTTGGAAGTGCGGACGGGAGAGGAGGGAGGATGAGCGTCCTAGCGGCCCTGAACTGGCTGGCCTCGGCCGGTGTGTTCTGGGTCTTCTGAGGCCGCAGCGGCCGACCGCCCGGCCACCGCGGCCGGGCGGTCCCGGCCCACCGCACGGGGCCGGACAGGGCCGCGCGGCCGGCCACCCCGCCACCGACTTCGCGAAACGCGCCGAGGGTGCACCACACGCGGGGTTAATCACGGGTAACGTGTGGTGAGGAGCCGATAGCAGTCGATTTGGTGGAGCCCGCGTGGTAACGAGACGCAACTACGAATGTCCGTAGTTGTTATATTTTTGCCCGACCATGGGTGACATCGCCCGAATACCGTAGGATGTCGCCCCGAGGTCGACGGCAGGCCGCGATACGGACCCCGCCCCGATCGCAGGAGCACGGGCCACGCCCCGCCCCACGCCCTGTGATCCTGCAGGCAGCCCTGGCATCGCCGCCTGTCGCACCGCGACACAATTGAATCGGGCACCCGTAGCTCAGTGGATAGAGCACTGGACTTCTAATCCAACGGTCGCAGGTTCGAATCCTGCCGGGTGCGCCAACATAACCCCAGGTCAGACGGCTACACACACCCCGCACAGGCCTGGGGTCCACCCCATCTCGGGCTCGTCGGTCGCTCCCCGGCTCGGACCCAACCCTGGACAGGCCCTCCCACCACCGGGCACACCAGTACGCCCCGGGGCCGCCCCACGCCCCGCCCGGAACCCCCGGCGCCCCGGGCACGGATCCACCCCACAGCGATCAGTCCCCCGCCCCACGGGCCCCAGCCGCACCAGGGACCCCGGAATCGGCCACCACAGCCCGGGCCCACATCCGCCCCGGGACAACACAGGGCGGCCCCGCACCGGGCGCCCACCGCCCGGCACAGGGCCACCCCGTTCGTCGGGACCCCGCTACCCGGCCGCGCCGCTACGGACCCGCTTCAGCGGAACCATCGCCGCCGGTGCCCCGCTTCGCGGTGGTACCGCGCAGGTGGATGGTGGAGAGGACCTTCGCCTGGCTGGGCAAGTTCCAGCGCACCAGCAAGGACTACGAGTACCGGCCAGTGATTTCGGAGAACGTCCTCTGCCTCGCGATGGGCCTGATCCTGGTGCGGCGCATGGCCAGAGCCACGCCCTGCCCCTTTTCAGACGCCCTCTACAGCGCGAAGCTGACCATCACCCAGCCACGGGAGATCGCCCAGTACGCCCACGCCTTCGAACGACTGCGGCAGGCGGCGGTGTACGGCCGCGCGGCCCGTGAATTGATCACTCGAGCCGCCGACGAAACCGAGTGAGCAAACACGAGCAAACTTCTGGTGTGCCGAGAAGTCACTCTCCTAGCTTCACGGCATGATCTCCTCCCCCGGCGTGCGCCCCTTCCGCCCTCCTCAAGCACGCCGACCTATCACCGGGAAGCGGTACGGCCAGGGCGATAGGTTTCAACGTCCAATGCGCGCACTACACGGCCTGTCGACCGCCTGACGACACCCTGGGCAGCCCCGTCCCCTCAATCCACGTTCCCACGCAAACAACCTCCACTCTTCGGGCTTTGACGTCCTTCGGACCAAAACATGCCGTGGTAGTAATCAGACACTCCGTCGTTCTTATGCCCTTCGGGCTTTGACGTCCTTCGAACCTCTTGCCGGATTCTACGGCACCTGACCTGCGTCGACGATGTCCGATTGCACGGCACCGCCCGACCGGCGCCAACAGCCATGGTGGCGCACGCCATATTGCGGCGAAACGACTCCTTGAGCTGCGACGACGCCATGCACGCGATCATGCTCTTCGACCGATCCTCATGCATGGCTGTACACAGCCGCTCACAAGATCCAGAAGTCATCGCGCTCCTCCAGCCGCCTGTTGCCCAGACCGGTGACCTTGTCCAGGTCGGGAACCCGCAGCGGGTAGATGCGGACCTGGTCCTCGTCCTGCTCGATCAGCCCGCGCAGGCCCCGGGTGAGTTCTTCGTAGGCCTCCGGCCCGGTCACCGCGGCCTCGAACACGCTGTACTGCACGCGCGGGCCATAGCCCGACAGCAGGTCGGAGACCTCTTCGCGGCGGTCGTCATCAGCGATGTCGTAGCAGACCAGGTAGAAGCGGCGCCGGTGCGGGTGCGTCCCCATCTGCGCCTCACCGCCACGCCAGCGGACGGTAGGCCTGCTCTTCGCCGGCGATGACGGCGGCCGGCATCCGGGCCTGAGCCACCAGCGCCGTCCGGTAAGACACCCGCCGCCCCAGTCCGGGATGGCGCGCGAGGGTGAGCATGCGTGTCTCGTAGGCGGCCAGGAAGGTCTTCAACGCATCGGGTTTCATACGGCAGCCGCGCTCGGCCTGCGGGGTGTCGAAGTCGGCGGGCGTCAGCCTGGCGCCCAGCAGCAGGCGGGCGACGACGGCATCGACGATCAGCGGGCGGAACTCCTCGATCAGGTCCAGGGCGAGGCTGGCGCGGCCGCGGCGCAGGGTGTGCAGGAACCCGCCCTCGGGGTCCAGGCCGGCGATATGGCAGGCCACCACCGCGTCGTTGAGCAGCAGTGTGTACCCCAGGGACAGCATCGCGTTGACGGGGTCGGGCGGCGGGCGCCGCCGCCGGTGGGTGAACCCCCATTCGGCGGGCAGCAACCGCCCCAGGAGGCCGAAGTACTCGCGTGCGGCCGCGCCCTCGGTCCCCAGAAGTTCGTTCATCCCCGGCGCCTCCAGCGCCGTGGACCGGGCGTGCGCGAGGTGTTCGGCCGCAGGTGCGATATCGAGGGGCCGGGCGCCGCGTTGGCGTGATGCGCGCAGCAGCCCGGTGCGCAGGTTGGCGATCTTCCCGGCCACGAACACGCGTGCCAGCTCCAATGCGCGGGCGCCGTCCAGCGCGGCCTCGTACTGGGCAGCGCGCACATGGACGTCTCCGCCCAGGGCCGCCGACAGGCGCCCCTGGAAGCGGCCGAGATCGTCCAGGAGGACGAGTTCGACGCCTTGGCGTAGGGCCCGGTGCAGGAACGGGGTGCTGAATCCGACCCGCCCGATGCCCACCACCTGGCGCACCCGCTTGAGGTTGACCGACATGAGGGTGGTGTCGTTGTGTTCCACCCGGACCCGGTCGCCCCGGCTGCGCACCAGCGCCCCGGGCCGGGTGACGTACATGGTGGCCTCCAGGGGGCTGGCCCGCTCACCGGGACGGGCCTTGCTGTGGCCGCCCACGGTGCGTCCCAGGAAGCGCACGCCTTCGTCGAAGGAGACGATCTGCGATTTGGCCGTGTTGAGTTCCAGGCCCCACTCGCGGGCGGCCTCGGTGGCCTGGGCCAGCGCCTGCTCGGCGGCTTGGCGGGACCCGGAGGGAATGGCGAAGTCGTCGCCGTAGCGCAGGACCTGGCGGCCGTGCTGGAGCAGGGTGCGGTCGAAGGAGTCCAGGTAGAGGTTGCTCAGCAACGGGGATAATGCGCTGCCCTGGTGCAGGCCCCGTCCGCTGCCCGGGCGCAGCCGGTGGGCGCCGGGCCCGCGGGCCTTGCGCTGAATGAGGTGCTGGACCAGCAGGCACAGCTCGGCATCGGGCACCAGTTCGCGCAGGCGGGTGATGACCGGCCATCGGGGGATGGTCTCGAAGCAGTCGGCGAAGCCGGCGCGCAGCACCCACGTACTGCCGCTCTCACGGGCCTCGGTCAGTGCCTGTACCGCGTCGGGGACACCCAGCCCCTTGCGGTAGGCGAAGCTCCACGGGAGCAGGACCGGGTCGATGCAGGGTTCGATGACCGCGAGCACGGCACGCTCCACGACACGGTCGCCGACCGTCCCGATGCCCAGCAGCCGCGCGTCGCCGGAGGGTTTGGGGACGTCGAAGGCGGTCACGGGCTCGGGGGCGTAGGTTCCCTCGCGTAGCTGCTCGCTGATTTCCAGGAGGCGCCGCAGGGCCCCCTTCTCGAATTCCTGGACGGCCGCGCTCTTCACACCGTCGTCGAGGTCGTTTTCGCGTACCTCATGCCAGGCAGCGGACAGTGACTCCTCGGAAGCAACTCGGTGGAGCAGGGTTCCCATTGGAACTCCCCGTTTGAAGTTCTTCTACATTTGAGGATTGCCGCCCTTCGGGTTTTGACGTCCTTCGGACCAATAACCTCGACTGCGAAAAGCCAGGCTGTTCGGGAACTGTTCTTATGCCCTTCGGGCTTTGACGTCCTTCGAACCCGGCGATTTTCACCGGCGTCGCGGGCGCAGTCGGGTTCTTATGCCCTTCGGGCTTTGACGTCCTTCGAACCTCTTGCCGGATTCTACGGCACCTGACCTGCGCTGACGATGCCCGATTGCACGCGATCTCTCGACCAGGCCCTCGAACCTGCGTGATGCGCACCACAGACTGCCGGTGCGGTGCCTGGACCAGCGGAAACACGCTGCACGCGAACCTCCGTTCCAGCGCCCCGGCGGGTGCCCCTGTACACGCCCGCGCTGCAGCCCGGTGCCGCCCTCCCCTGAAGACAGCAGGCCCACCGGCCCCTGGCCCGCCCTCGTCCCGGGCGCGCGGACTACTGCCACTGCGGATCGGCCTCCTTCCTCATCGTCTCCACCCATCGCCGACTCAGCTCCACCACGTCGTGATCACGGACCACGACCGGTCCCCGGCGCTTATGGGTCGGAACGACCGGGGAGTCGCCGGGCAGGAAGCGGTCGTGGAAGGCGAAGGAGAACAGGCGCCACTGGCCGCCCGACTCGGCCACGGGGCGCAGCCACAGCGGGGACGCGCGACGCTCACCGACCCGGCTGCCGTTGGCGTAGACCACGGGCAGCCCGAGCGCGCCCAGCGGGAACAGCGGGTGAGTCGGCGGTGCGGCCCCGGAAGCGTCATCGCCGTCCGCTTGTTTCTCTTGTGGGCTGGTGTGCACGGTGGCCGGTGTTGCGGCGGCTGCGGAGCGGAAGCGGGAGAAGCAGTTGCCGGTGTGCGAGAGCAGGCCCTCCCACGTGCGATCGGAGGCGGCGCTGAGTCCGGCGCAGGTGCGCGCCCGGCTCAGCACAGGGTACGTCGGCACCTCGTCCTCCTCCCAGGGGCGCGCGAAGACCCCCGGTTTCTGAAGGTCGACCAGCTTGGGCAGGTAGGCGGCGCATTCGCGCAGTTCAGGGGTGTCGGTCCACAGCCTCGTGAGGCCGCTGTAGTGGTCCAGGCCGGGGCTGCGCAGGGTCTCCGCGGTCCAGGGGGTTTCCTCCAAGTGCTCGACGCCGTCGCCGACCCCTTCGATGGACAGGCCGCCGAAGCCGCGGCGCACGCGGGCACCGACCCCGCCGTAGGCGCACAGCAGCCACAGGCTGGCCAGGGCAAGGGCGTCGACGGCAGGATTCCCGGACAGACCGATGCGCAGGGGGAACAGGCCCGCCCGTTCCGGTGTCGCGTAGGGGCGTGTAAGGCGATAATGCTTGGCGACGATGGACCCCATGCCCTGGCCGAGGAGATAACCCAGTCCGGAATCTTTATCGCCGTATTTGAGCCATTCAGGCCTCTCCTCCCATTCGACGGGCACGGGCCGGGGCAGGCGCACCGCGATGGGTGAGGGGGCGCCCATCGCGCCGAACACGGCCTCTTCCATGCGGCGCAGGGTGTCCACGTCGGGTCCGGCCACCGTGCCCGCCAGTGCGCGGAACCAGAAGGCCATGGGGCCGCGCAGGGACGCCGGGCGCAGCCCGGCGCCGTCATCGCCGTTGAAGACCGGGGTGCGCACCCGCATGCGCAGGGTGATCCAGTGCACGGGTTCCGCTCCGTTTCCGTCTCAGGGGTGGGGGGTGGAACGCCACTCCAGGTGGGCCAGCGGGGCGGTGATGGAGCGGTCCTCCCACAGGATCTGGGAGAGCACGCCGACCGTCAGGCACCAGGCCGAGGCCAGAACGAGGGCGGCAAGGGGGTCTGCGGCGGACTGGCCGCCCAGGGTCGGCGGTCGGGGTCCGCCGCCCTGCTCACCGAAGGCCGGTGCCAGCACCACGAGGCCCATGAGGCTGACCAGCCCTGCGTGGACCCAGCCCACTGCGGCTACGCCCAGGGCGCGGACGAGGGCGGCACCGCGGGCGAGTCCGTGGGTGCGGGCCTCCACCACGAGGTAGCCGTAGGCGATCGCGAGCAGCAGCGCGGCGGCCTGCACGGCATCCGACGGGGGCAGGAGCTCCAGGCGGGTGCGCTGCCACCAGTCGGGCAGTGCGATGAGCACGGTCAGTCCGAGCGCGGAAGCCGCGGGAAGGCGCAGCAGCCACTGGGCGGCCCAGATGCGGCCCCACAACAGGGTGCCCCCTCCGATCCCCAGGTAGGTGGCAGCGGCCAAGGCGGCCGCCAGGGCGAAGCCGTGGTCCAGGACCAGCCTCAGAGCGGCCGCGGCGCACGCCACGACGAGCCCGGCGCCTACGAAGCCCAGGGCGGTGGAGAACGGGTCGGCCAGGGCGGCCACGCGCCCCAGGCGGAAGCGGGGCAGGAGGTGGTGCTGGGTGACGTCCCAGATGAGGGCTTCGTCTTCGCCGTCGCCGAGGTCGGCGTCGGAGAGCGGAACATCGGACATCACCAGACGGGCCGCCGGGAAGCGGAGGGAGGTCCTGGTGAGCAGGTCGAGTTCGCTCTCCAGGGCCGAGGGCGGGGGTTGGGCCAGGATCGGGTGGTCCTGGCGGGCCGAGAGCACGCGGAACCAGTCGCGGCGGGACTGGCGGGCGCGTTCGAGGAACAGGTGCCACTGGTCGGCGCCGAAGATGTGTCCGACCGGGCCGTAGATGTCGCCGCCTTCCCTGTCGACGACGGTGGGAGTCCACACCGAGGCCGGGGCGGCACCGCGGTGGCGCAGGGGTTCGCTGAGCAGCAGGAAGCGGGTACGGGCGGCCGCAGGAAGCAGCCGGGCGCGCTCGCCGGTGGCGGTGGTCAGGTGGCGCCAGAGGGCCTCGGCCGCCAGGCAGGCCCGCTGGTGGACGGTGAAGGGTTCGGGGGCGGGGCCCGCCGCTTGGGCGCGGTGCAGCAGCGTTCCGGGGTCAAGGGCCAGGGCCTCGATCTGGGAGGTGGCCGCGGTGGCCGGCGCGGCCAAGTGGGCGGTGAAGGCGGCAATGGCCCGCTCCATCTCCTCTGGTGAGCGTGGCGCTGGCGCTTCGTCCTTGGCGGGCCGCCGCAGGCGGGGCAGCTGCGCCCGCCCCCTGGCGCGCGGCGGGGCGGGAACGGGCAGGCCCCACAGGCGGTACAGGTGGGGTTCGAGCCCGTCCCAGGCCCCGGTCCGGGCCTGAGAGCCGGCGTAGGTGCGCAGGTGGTCGCCGATGCCGCCGGTCAGGCGTTCGAGCAGGGGCTCCAGCACCGGAGGCAGAGGGGCGGCACCGTCGGGGGCGGGGGGCGTCATCGCTTCGATACCACATCGATCAGTTCGTACAGCCCCTCGCCGAAGGGGGTGAGGTGCAGGTCGTCCTGGGGGCGGCCGGTGGCGCTCTCGTAGGCGTAGCCGTACAGCGTGCCGTGCCCTTTGCCCGGCCGCATAGGACGGCCACGCCCGGGCACTTGCGGCTTCTTCTTGTCGACGTTTTCCAGTTCGTCCCTGACCGTCTGCCAGGCCAGGCGCCGCAGCGGTACGGGGATCATCTGTCTGGCGGTCTCTTCGTGCAGGATGTGGGCCTGCACCGAGGAGACCAGTCCCAGTGGGTGTTCTTCGCCGGGCATGTCGATGAGGCCGCGCATGCCTTCAGCCAGTCCGATGAAGTAGGGCAGGGCGGCCTTGTAGCCGCCGGAGAGGTGGAAGACGTAGTCGCCGCCCGCTCCGCACACTTCGCGGATCAGCCGCCTGCCGAGGACTCCGAGGTGGAACATGGAGGCGGTGAATTCGTCGGCCGAGGACGCGTCCAGGCCGGGGATGGGGGCGATGAGCGCCGCCGCGTCCTGGGCACCGGTCAGGACACCGCTCCTCACGTCGAGCAGTCCCACCCGCCGCGCATCGCCGTCGACCAGGGCGAGTGCGTTCCACAGGGCTGAGAGCAGTCCGGCCGCGGTGTCGGTGCCGGCCAGGACCGCTGTGTCGCCGCGCTGCAGTTTCGTGACGCGTTTGATGCGGAACCCGATGCGGCGTCGGGGCCCACCGGCAGCGAAGCGGGTGATGGCGTTCATCTCGGCGCTGATGGGCTGGGTCCACTTACCGGGACAGAAGCGTTTGATCTGGTCTTCAAGCCCCGAGCCCGCAGGATCGTTCAGAGCGGCGGTGACCTCGGTGCGGGCCCGCTCCTTGTCATCGCTGTTCGGATACAGCCGAGACCTCAGGCTGTTGGGGTCTTCCTCCTTCGGGGCGACGATTTCGCGGGCCCTCCCGAAGTCTTTGCTGGGGAGCAGGTGTTCGCAGCGGCTGGGGTCGTCGCAGGCCTTGACGAGGTTTTCGCGCAGGCTGAGCCCGACCGGAAGGATGTGGATCATGGCAGGACCGATTCGTCGACAGTGGTGTAGCCGTAGCCCGCTGCGGTGCGCGCGCCCAGCCCCTGTTCGGTGGCGGCGGCGGTGAGCCAGTCGGCGGCCTTGCGGGTGGCCTCCGGTTCATCGCCGACCAGGTCAGCGGTGAAGGCGCCGCTGAGGGAGAGGAAGGGCTGGGGGTTGGGTGCCTCGTGCTCGCCGGGCGGAGTCTGGGGGCCGTCCCGCTGGGTGCGGTAGGGCTGCTGGTGCGGGGTGATGACGTCGCGGTGCACGACCAGTCCGTGGCCGTCGGCAGGGGCGCATTCGGGCAGGGCGTCGAGGAAGCGCACCCCGCCCGGGGCCGGGCTCCCACCTGGGTCGTCGCTGTCGGCGGGCTCGTCGGAGCTTTCGGCCGTCTCGTCCTGGGAGCCGGTCGGCGGAGGGTCGCCGAAGACCGCGCGGTACTCCTCCGGCGGGGCTTCGACGTGGCGGGCCCAGGCGGCCGCGGCGCCTTTGAGGCCGGAGCCGCGCAGCAGCGGCCATCCGTGGGTGCCGTGCAGGTGCAGTCCGAACTCGTGGTCGGCCATGGGTTCGCCGAGACCGATGACCAGCCGCCATTCGGTGGCCAGGCGCAGCCGCAGGACGTGCTTGCCGGTCTCGCGCAGGCACCGCAGCAGGTGGTCGCGGCGGGCCTGCAGCGCCTCGGCCCGGACGGGGTCATAGCCCAGCCGGAACTCCTGGGCCCATTCGAGGGCGGGCTCCTCGGGGCGGGCCTTGTCGGTGGCCTCGCCCACTAGGGCCAGGCGACGTAGAAGGATCAGGGCGTTGGCTTCGCCCCGGAGCCGCTCCCCGGCGAGCTCGAAGCCGGCGTTGCGCCGCGGGCGCCGCCCCTTGACCGGCTTGGCCGGGGCGAGGCGCTTGCCCTTATCGTCGGTGACCTGGTGTTCCAGCCGAACTCGGGCCTCGATGAGGCGCCCGGCGGGACCGGCGGCCGGCCAGCGGCCGACCTCCAGGAGGGTGAAACGCGGGTGCGTGTTCTGACCGTGGTTGCGCCGGGAAGGGCTCATGCCTGCTCCCGGGAAGGGGCGTCCTCGGCGCCTTCACCGGCGCCGCCGGTGCCGGTGGCGTTGGCAGGTCGGGCGGCCTGGTAGCGGGCATCGGCGATGCGGGACAGCCACCCGGCGAGCATGTCGGCCTCGGTGGTGATGCGGGCGTAGGCGGTGGCATCGGCCTCGCTGAGCGCGCGCAGGAACTCCGCGGGCGTGGTGTGGGGCGTGAGGCCTTCGAGCAGCTCCTCCTCGGCGATCCGGCGGATGAGCAGGTCGCGCAGGTCCCGGTAGGCGCGGGCCACTGCGGTGGCGTCGCCGGACTTGGAGTGGATGAAGGCGAAGGCCGCGACGAAGCCGGTGGAGCGCAGCCGCAGGGGGAGCTGGCGCATGCGGGTGCGCAGGGTCTTGGCGGCCTCCTCGTCGGTCCCGGTGTCGGGGAGGATGCGGGCGGCTTGGGCCGCCATGGCCTGGTCCAGGCGCGGCGCGCGGGGGTGGGGCTGCGGGGGTTCACCCATTGCGGTGCTCCTGCGTGGTCGCGGCGTCGACGAGGCGGGCCCACATCAGCCCTTTGCCGATGCTCTCCTGCCCGCCGATGCGCAGGGGCTTGCCGTTGAGCAGGGTGCGCAGCCGCTGCAGGTGGGCGGAGGCGTCGGGCCGGGCGGGCAGCGTGTCGGCGCGCAGGGTGATCAGGGCCGCCAGCAGTGTCTCGGCGGGCAGGTATTCGCTGGTGAACATCTGCTGGACGGTCTTGGTCTCGCGCCCCAGTTGGACGCGGACGGCGAACTCGGTGCACTCGCGCAACAGGGTGCGCATCACGGTCTCGTCCAGGGCCACCAGGTCGGTGCTGAACTTCTTCGCGAACGGGGCCAGGTGGTCGCCGGCCAGGGCCGTCCTGGACAGGAGGGCGGCCCAGGCCTGGACCGGGTTGGCGGCATCGGCCTCCACAGGAGGGATGTCCACGACGCAGGGGCCCAACACCTCGCCGCGGGGCCCACACCAGAACGCATCGGCCGCGGCCGCCTCGGCGTCTTCCAGCTCGACCGGGGCGGGTGGATCGATCTCCATCAGGGCGTGCTTGCGGGCCAGGCGGGCCAGAGCCAACGGGGTGGTGGCCCAGGCGAAAGAGCGGCGCAGCGTGGGTACCGGAAGCGCGACCAGTTGGGCGTCGCCCACCATCAGCGACCCCGGAGTGGTGGCCTCGCCGGTGTCCTCCCCGTTGTCGCCTCCGACCTGCTGGCCGTCCTCGTTGTCGGCGATGTCGGAGCCGAACACCGCGGCCACCTCCTCGCGGCCCCAGCCGGCCTCCCCAGCGGCCTGGCGCAGGGCCCCTTTGAGGCTCTGGCCCCAGACGAGGGGGTAGCCGGTGGCGGCCTCCCGCTGGATGGGCAGGTCGAGGACCCCGTCGGCGGCGACCGCCCCCGCATGCACGGGGGATTCGGCGTAGAGGTAGAGCAGCAGGGACGTGGTCGTCATTTCCAGACTCCTGTGAGCACGATGCCGAACCCGGCCGAGTGCAGTGCGGCCTTGCCGGGTGGGCAGGGCGTCCCGCCGGGGTGGTCGGCGGTCCAGTCGGCGGCGGGCGTGAGGGGGCGGTTGTGCCAGCGGGCGGCGAAGGCGGCGGCCGTGCCGGGAGGCAGTTGCAGCCAGTAGACCGAGCCGGGCGGCACCGCCCAGCGCAGCATCCGGGTGGCGCCGAAGCCGCGCCCGGACGAAGCGGTGGCCACCGGCATCGGCGCTCCCACTGCTGCGGCCACCAGGGACGCCTCCTCCGGAAGCGGCGGGCACCACCCCTCGGGCCACAGGGCCGGAGTGGCCACGTACAGCAAGAGCCGGTCCTGGGGGAACTCCTCGGGCCGCTGCGGCCAGACCCCGTTCGGCCCGGCGGGGGCGGCTTCGGTGGTCACGTCGGCCATGCGCGTCTGCCCGCCGAAGGGGACCGGGGACTTCAGGTGCAGGGGGCGGCCGCCGGGCGCGGCGGTCTGGGCCAGGAGGGCCCAGCCGGGCCGGGGCCGCAGGTGGGTGGCCTGGTAGAGGTAGCCGATGCGCACCTGTCGGCCACGCCTGGCCAGCCCGATGCGGGGTTCGGCGGCCCACGGGGGTTCGGCGGCCGTCTCCAGGCGGCCCAGCGGCACGGGTTCCCCCGGAGCGGGGAACAGTTCCCCGCGCAGGTAGGAGCCCAGCGCATGGGCGTGTATCAGTTCTTCGATGGGCTGACCGCCCCATGCGCGGGCGGGCTCCTGGAGCAGTCTCCGCGGAGCCGGGGCGTCGGAACCCATCGTGCGCAGGTCACTCGCGGAGGAGTCTGCCCCGGGCTCCAGGCGGTAGGCCGAGCGCCCGCCCGCATCGGCCACCACGTCCAAAGGCACGGGAAAGTGGGGCTGCCACGGGCCGTCCTGCCGGTCGCGCCGGGCGACGACCGGGCCGCGCACATAGGCGAGTTCTCCGTCGTGGGCCCAGCCCAGCGCCCCGGCCACGGTGCTGGGCCCCGGGGCGACGGTCTCGGCCACCCCGGCGCCGTCGTCACCGGCCTCGAAGCGGCGCCCGTCGCGTACCTGGACGGTGTCGTGGGGCTCGATCACCGCCCACGTCGGCGGGCCGGCCTGCGGTTCCCGATCGTCTTCCGGACCGGAGGCCGTCGCAGGGGTGGTCCTCACATGCACTCCTTGGCAACGAATGCTCCCACGCGCACCGTGTCGGCCAGCGCCTCGCCGCCCCGCCAGGGCGGGGCCGCCCCGGCCAGGATCCGCAGCCGCTTGGCGGTTCGCGAGGCGAACTCCTCCCGTGCCGCCTCGGTGGAGCCGGAAGTGTGGCGCAGCACCAGGCGCCGCAGCTCGCGCTCGTAGTCGTCCTGGTCGGCATCGCGCAGGTCGGCCAAGGCATCGCGGTCGCGGTCCACATCGGCCAACAGCCGCGGCGAGAGCACACGCGGCCGGACCTGCTCCCCCCGCTCTCCTGCGCCCTCGGGGGGAGGCTCGGGGAGGAAGACCGCCATGTCGTCGGCGGCCAGCGCCGCCTCGGTGGAGGTCTCATGCCGCCAGGGGTGAACGGTGGCCCCACGGGCACCGGAGCGTCGGATGTAGCCCACCGACAGTGCGTGCTTGTCGGGCATGCGCTTGGCATCGGCCAGCGCCGCGCGCACCGTCTCCAGCACCGCGTGCAGCGGGTAGCGGTGGTGGAAGAACAGCACGGCGCTGGAGGCGGAAGGCAGTTGCGCCTGCGCCGTGGCCGGAGCCCTGTAGCAGGCGGCCGCGGCCGCCAGGGCGGTGGCGGCCGGGGTGAAGGCGAGCAGGTCGTCGCCTCCGGCGTAGACCGCATCGCCCAGGACGTCGGGGGCGCGCAGCAGGTCGGTCTGTGCGCGGGCCACAGCATCGAGCTGGGCCGAAACCCGCTGGTGGTCCTCAGGCGTGGTGATCCGGCCCAGGTGCGCGCCCATGTCGTCGAGGTCCTGGGCGAGCACGGCCAGGTGCGGAACCGGCGGGGCCACCCCTCGCTCGCCCATCAGCCTTTCCAGCTCGCTCGCGGCCAGGCGCCCCAAGGCGCAGTGCTCGGCGAACGCGGCGAAGTCCGGACCGGAGGTGGCAAGCCCGAATTCTCGGGCCAGCGTCGCCGCCTCCCATGTCTGCGGGTAGACCCAGCGCCCGCCGCGCCCCCACAGCCAGCGCAGCGGTCCCGCTTCCGGGCGCTCCAGTCCGGGCACCGGTGTCTCGGGGGTGTCCAGGACCGGTGTGCCGGTGGAGAGGCCGCTCGGGCGGTGCGTGACCATGTCGTGCAGGTCGGACACGACCCCAGCCACTTCCGGGTCGTCGGCGGCATGCTCCAGGACGGCGCGCCGGTAGAAGGCCGAGGCGAAGCCGCTGGTCGAGGCGATGCCCTGGCTGCGGTGACGCGAATCGCGTGCGGTGCTGCGGCCGCGCTGGCGCTTGACCCAGTTCGCCGCGGCCAGCGCGTCGTCCTCGTGCTTGGGCATGCGCTTCTCGGGGCGCGGGTCCACGGGCCAGCGCGGGCTCAGCGTGCACACCCGGGTGCGGGGCCAGGCCTGGGCCTGGAAGTCCTGAACGCGCTTGCGCGCGGCCAGCATCTGCTGGGCCCGCTGCCACTGGCCTTGGTAGCCGTCGTCGGAGGCGGGCGCGCACACCCACACCACCCGCGGCATCCCCGGCGTTGCAGGTGCCCCGCCTGCGCCTTTGTAGACGTCTTCGACGGAATCGGACCACTGCTTGTGCACGGCGGCGGCAGCGAGCGCGGCGATGTCGGCTCCTTCACCGGCCCGGGCCAGGGCAACGATGCGGTTGGGGGCGCCAGTGGAGGGCGTGGCCGAGGGCAGCACCAGGCGGGCGCGGTGGGCGGCGCAGGTGTGCGCAGCGGTCTCGGCCAGCTCCGACATGATCCGGCTGGCCGCGCGCAGGTCGGCGGTCGAGCGCGACTCGGTGATGAAGCGCTGCACCCCTGACAGGGCGACGATGATCAGGTCTTCTCCGGGCCCGGTCTCGGGCGCCGCCTGCTGGTCCATCTTCGCGTCTGGTTCGTTCTCCTGCCCCGTCACCGGGCCGCCCCCTGCTGGGGCAGCGGGCCATGGGCACCGTGGTCGGCACTGCGGCGGCGGGAGCGGGAGGCTCCGGCCGAGGGGGGATCCTCGCCCGGGTAGACGGTGACCTGGCCGAGCCCGTGGGTGGTGTGGGCTCCGACCCCACTGAAGGAGGCGAAGCGCCACAGCGCGGCCAGCCACCGCCGCAGCGCCAGCGGCGCCTGCCCCGCAATCCCGAAGGTGGCCGTTCCCACGAACCCGGCCCGGCCCCGGCCGCGCAGCTCCAGGGGGACGGTGCGCACCGCGTGGCGCGCCACGTACACCGAGGCGAGCAGTTCCGCCGCCTGGGGCTCGGGAACGGCCAGCGGGCTGAAGGCGTTCCACCGCCGCACCAGACCGGACACGAGTAGTTCGGGCTCGGGCAGTGGGAGGTTGCGCCCGCCGCGGCGCACCAGCGTCGGCGCCTCGAACACCACCCCGACCCGGGACACCGCCGCGGACGTGGCCAGATCGGCGTAGGAGGCCGTTTCCTGCTCCACGGCGCGCACCTGCACCTGGCGCGCCCCCAACCGTGTCTCCTTTTGGTGCCAGGACTCCCAGGCCGGGACGCGCTCGTCGTCGAGCCAGCCGATCACCATCGAGGCGGCCGATTCGCCGCGGGAGCGGGAGGGAGACGGTGTACCGATCCCCTGTAGCGCGAACGGCTTCACCGGCGCGTGATGGTTCCGGTCGTCCTCTTCCACCAGTGCGCATGCCAGCCCGTGCGCCTGCGCAGCCGAGACGCATTCCGCCCCTACGGCCGCACCGTGCAAGTGGACCTGTAGCCGACTCGGCACTCGCCATCCTCCCGTATCGGGTCGCCACAGTCTTACCGCTGTCAAGAACACCAAACCGCGCCCGCAGCCCCTGCGGGCGCGGGGAAGGGGAACGCTAGCAAGCTCGACTCCGCGTGCGGGGCGAATGCACGGAAACATGGCCAGAATCGGCGGGCACATGGACACACGCGCTCGTCGATGCGATAATTCGGCGGCCGGAGGCATGTCCGGCGCCGCCATGTACAGCGGGTGCGGCCAGGGGTCGAGAATCCATAATCGCGTGCACGGCATTTTCGCAGTTCAAGCCCCCAGAGGCAGGACTTGTGACGTACATCACCCGACACCGAAGCATCCGTGAGATGGTCGCATGCAATCGGACACGATCGCCGCAGGCCAGGTGCCGCGAAATTCCGCAAGAGGTCCGAAGGACGTCAAAGCCCGAAGGGCATAAGAACGGTCTCTCCCAGCACAAACTGGGGAATCCCGTGCTGGGTCCGAAGGACGTCAAAGCCCGAAGGGCATAATAACGTTAGTGCTTCTGTTCGGCAGCGAGGCGTCGCGGCCCGAAGGGAGTCAAAGCCCGAAGGGCACAGCTCCTCCACCAGGGACGATCTCGAATGGGTCAGGATCACTGATCCCGTACCCCTTCACAGGTCACGACTGGACAAACCTCCGCGAGGTGCCTGCACACCATGGCCGGTAGCCAGGAGGAGGCAAATCGGAGAACGGGTCAACCTCAGACGATCTGGTCCGTCCTATCGATATCCCAGCCATCATCCAGGTCATCCGGCTCGGGCTCAACTATGCCGTACCCCTCCACAGCACCGAAATAAGTAACCTCTCCAGGGTTTATAGGTGTCTGCAGCGTGGATTCAATCTCCTTAAGCGCCGCTGCAAGTCGCGGAGCGTTGGCGGCGTGCAGCTCCGGATGGGGAGCGCCGTTGAATGCGTGCGGCGCCCAGATGTCATGGTAAACAGATACGTCCACGGCGACTTTTTCGTCCAATGGCATCGTCTCCACAAGGAGGAGATCGGACTCCGTGTGAGCACCACCCTGGGCATCAATCCACGTACCACTACCGTGCGCCTGCAGCAGTAGCAGCTCTGCGTAGGCGGGGTCACTATCCGGGCGGGTGGCAAGGAGGCTCTCAGCGCACTCGGATGAGTCTACAGCCCCGCAGACAGGAACGGTCCGCCAATCACGGGGCCTACGCCGACCCCGAGGATACTCCCAACAGATCTCGACGGCATCGACCGTTAGAAGCCCATGGCGGCGAATGACCCCGGCAACCACCGCCAGCATGGATAGTGAATCGGCAAAACCTGCCTCTACCTTCCCTGTATCGAAGAACCACTCCCATGAGCCAGCAGGCTCGGGAGCTCTGAGAAGTCCCCCCATCGGTTCCTCCGAACCAGCTACGCCCCCACGTTAGAGGCGGTCAGTCATGTCGAGGCCTCGACTGGGCGAACCACCGCGAGGGACCTCCACCTTGTCCGCCCCATCAGCGTGCCCGACCACCCACGTCCACGTGACAGTCACCTGCGGCGCGCTCACCAGCAGGGACATGGTTTCTCTCAGTGCCGACCGCCCGTACCAGAGGCGGGAGAGCCTCGGGAATTTCGATTACAGTCTTCTACATGAGGAAGATGATCGGAGGGCCAGGAGCCCGATATCTAATCTTCCGCGATTATGTCCGGAATGTAAGCTCCGCCTTCAGACAGACACCACCACCAGGTATGCGACGCCGGCGCCCATCCTGGTATATCCGCAGAGTCGAGCAGCGGAGACAGATCCTTGATGTCCTCAATCACATCATCAATGTCGGCCAGGTCACCTTCAGCGAGCCCGGGAAGTACACTCTCAAGAGAAATATACTCATCATTGAAGAATTGAATTGCACTTCTTTTCCAACACGCCTGCCAAGCCCCGGAAGACGGCGCTTCTTCAAAGCGATTCGAACATTCCAGTATATACCTTCTCAACAGGGTCGGGTTTTGCCCTTTCACCACTAGCGAATTAACCTGTTGCCGAAACTCTTCGTATTGCTCTCCCGCCAGTCCTTCCAACTCCCGAATCTGCAAGGTCTCTCCCAAAGGGCTATAGCGCCAGTTGAGTGATGAGACCCCGGAGGATGCCCCCTTACTCAATAACCATATAGTCCGATCAACCAACTCTACCGCTCTACTTTCACCATCCCCCATCCAATTCACCCCATATTTCCTGCATTATAAGTATTCATTTATAATTTACCATCCGGGGTAACAATAATGACCGCCCCCATAATTCGCCGTTCAGCCCTGGGCTCCGGTATTCGACAGGGAGCCCTCGAGCATGTCGCGGAGTTGTGTGCGGGCGGTGATGCCCAGCTTGGGGAAGACCCGGTAGAGGTGGGAGCCGACCGTGCGCGGTGACAGGAACAGTTTCTCCCCGATCTCGCGATTCGTCAGGCCGCGGGCCGCCAACTGGACGATCTGCTGTTGTTGGGGGCTGAGTTCGGTGAAGGCGCTGGGCACGGCGTCGGTCACCTCGATGCCGGCGGCGCGCAGTTCTGCCTGTGCCCGCTCGATCCACGGCCGCGCGCCCAGGCGCTGGAAGGTTTCCAGGGCGGTGCTCAGCAGTGGACGGGCCTCGGCGATACGGCGTCGGCGCCGGAGCCATTCCCCGTAGTCGAGCCGGGTCTGTGCCCGTTCGAACGGCCACTGCTCACCCGCGGGCCGCGCGAGCGCCGCCTGGAAGAACGGCTCCGCGTGCTCGGGATCCGCCAGCAGGGCGCGGCCCCGGTCGATCAGCGCGGCCACCCGGACCGACATGCCCGCACCGAGGCGCCGCGCCGACCGTTCCATCAGCACTGCGGCGTGTTCCCGCTGCCCGCGGCGGACGGCCGCCGCTGCCAGCTCGGCCAGGACCGTGTAGGAGACGTGGTAGTGGACGGGATCGCCGTCGTCGGTGAACGCGGAGCGGAAGTGTGTGTACGCGGTGTCGTAGTCGCCCTCGGCCACGGCCGCCATCCCCAGGGCCCGGCCCGCGAAGACCGCGATGGAGCGGCTCTCCAGCGGATCCACGAGGGACAGGGCCCGCCCGGCGAGTCGGCGTGCGGCGGCCGGGTCGCCCTGCAGGCCGACCACCGTGGCGTCGAGCACCTGGGCGCACGCCTCCGCGTGGTCGAGTCCGGCGGCCGATGCCGTGGCCGCGATGTCGGCCGCCACCGAGCGGGCCTCGCCCCATCGGCCCTGTTCCAGGCGGGTCCAGCCGACCGCGCATCCCAGTCCGTCCGGGAGCGGGCCGTGCGCCCGCCACCGGTCGAACGCCTCGTCGAAGGTCCTGGCGGCGAGGGTGGTCTGGTCGAGCAGCCAGGCGACGATGGCCAGCGCGGTCAGGCGCCGCGCGTCCCCCTCGGCCTCGGCGATGAGCCCGGGCAGCTCCGGTACGAGGGACGCTCCCGCGCCGCCGGGGTCGGAGACGGCCAGTACCCATGCGCGCAGTGCCGCTCCGGAGGGGTCGTCGGGCATACGGGAGACCAGGCTCTGGATCCGCCGCTGCTGGGACTCCTCGCCCGAGTAGTAGCGGACCACCGCCGCTGCGGCCAGCGCGTCGAGCACGAGTGGCGACCGGGCGTCCGCCTCCTCGTCGGCGACGCGCATGAGCAGGGCGAACGCTGCCGTGTGGTGGGGGCCCAGAGACATGAGCCGACCGGTGGCCAGCGCGGCTCTGCCCAGCAGCGCCGGGTCGTCGGTGCTCTCGCGGACCGCGGCGGCCAGGTGTTCCACCCAGCCGAGCTGACCGGTGAAGACGGCGGTGTCGGCGGCCTCGGCCAGCAGGCGCGCCCGGTCCTCGCGGCGGGGGCTGAGCTCCGCGGCGCGTTCCTGGGCCGCGGCGGCGGCCGCGAATCCGCCTCGGCGCCGGGCCCGGTCGGCCGTCCGCTGCAAGGCGGCCGACACCTCCCGGTCGGGGCGCACCGTCGCGGCGGCGAGGTGCCAGGCGCGGCGGTCGGGCTCCTCGCGCAGCAGCTCCGCGAGAGCGAGGTGCGCCCCGCGGCGTTCTTCGAACGACGCCGAATGGTAGACGGCTGAGCGGGCGAGCGGGTGGCGGAAGGAGATCCCGGCTCCGTCCCGGCGTACGAGGCCGGCCCGGTCCGCAGGCTCCCATGCCTTGTCGTCCGCTTCGGGGAGACCCGCGGCGGCCGCGTGTGCGTCCACCGCGTCGGCCGCCGCGAGGAGCACCAGGACACGGCGGGTCGGTTCCGGCAGGTCCGCCGCGTGCCCCGCGAAGATCCGCTCCAGCCGGTCTGTGACCGGCAGTGGGCCCTCCACAGCGCTGCCCTCGGAGGGCCGGTCCGCAGCGGCGTGGGCGAGTTCCACCAGGGCCAGCGGGTTGCCGGCCGCCTCCTCGAGGATCCGCACGCGGGTTCGGCCGGTGGGTGGTGCGGGCTGCTGGTCGAGCAGCCGGTTGGCCGCCTCGCCGTCCAGCGGGCCGAGTTCGAGGCGGTCGTACCCCTTGTCGAAGCCGGGCAGTGCGGCCGCGGTGCGGACTCCGACCAGGAGCGTGACGGGCTCGCCGTCCACGCGCCGCGCCACGAAGGAGAGGACGTCCAGTGACCCGCGATCGATCCACTGTGCGTCGTCGACCACCACCAACAGCGGGGCGGTTTCCGCCAGGTCCGACAACAGGGTCAGAACCGCCAGACCGACGACCATCGCGTCGGGGGCTTCGGCGCACTCGTCGATCCCCAAGACGGCGCGGAGCGCGGCGCGCTGCCGCGACGGCAGGCCCTCCGCCGCACCGAGTACCGGGCGGAGCATCTGATGGAGGCCGGCGAATCCGAGATATGTTTCGGATTCGCTCCCCACCGCTCGCAGTACACAGCCGCCCGCGCTCCGTGCGTGATCGGCCGCAATGTCGAGTAGCGCGCTCTTTCCGGCGCCCGGTTCACCCGTGACGATCAGCACGTCGCCGTGGGATCGGTCAGCGCAGGAACGCCGGATCATCTCCTCCGTCTCGGCTTCTCTGCCCACGAGCGTCAGACGATTACCCCGCGTCGAGTGCTGGCCCCCACGAGCATTTCCATTGTTCTCCACGGACGCTCCAGGGAATCAGGATACCGCTGATATTAGCGCGGGAGAGCCGCGTCGGCTCCCGCCGGAGGGCCCCGAAGCCACTCAGAGCGCATCGGGGCGCAGTGGACGAGGTGGGGCCGCGCGCCGCACGGACATCGCGGCGATGCGGCCGCCGACCTCCGCTGTACACACAGGGGCAGTCACGTGACGGATACCGCGCCCGCCGGGGCCGCTCGTACGGTTGAGCAAAACCACGGTCGAGCAACACCTCCGAATTCCAAGGGAATCCATGAATCAGATCGTCCTCGGCGATGTCTCCATCACCCGGGTGTGGGAATACTTCGGTCCCGTTGAAATGACGCCAGACACCTTCTTCCCGGGAAGTTCGAAGGAAGCCTGGGAGGCCGGCGCCGACTGGCTGGCCCCGCACTTCCTGGATTCCGAGACCAACATCGTCAATTCCGCGATCCAGACCTGGCTGCTGCGCAGTGAGGGCAGGACGATCCTGGTCGACACCGGAGTGGGCAACCACAAGGAGCGCCCCTACGCCCCGGTCTGGAGCCGCCTCGAAACGGACTTCCTGGACAACCTCGCCCGGGCCGGTGTCCGGCCCGAGGATGTGGACATCGTGGTCAACACGCATCTCCACATCGACCACGTCGGCTGGAACACCCGCCTGGACGGGCGGCGGTGGGTCCCCACCTTCCCGAACGCCACCTACCTGATGCCCAAGGACGACTTCGACTTCTGGAACCCGGAGAACGGCCACCGGCCGCTGCTCGGCCGCGGCAACCAGAACGTCTTCGAGGACAGCGTCCTGCCGGTGCACCAGGCGGGACAGACGCGGCTGTGGGAGCACGGCCACCGGATCGACGCGAACCTGCGCCTGGACTCCGCCCCCGGGCACACGCCGGGCTCCTCCGTCCTGACCCTCACCTCCGGCACGGACCGCGCGGTGTTCGTCGGCGACATGCTGCACAGCCCGGTACAGATCCTCGAACCGGACGCCAACAGCTGCTTCTGCGAGGACCCCGCCGAATCCCGCGCCACCCGCCGCAGGACGCTGGGCTGGGCCGCCGACAACAACGCCCTCGTGATCCCGGCCCACCTGGGCGGCCACGGCGCCGCCGAAGTCGTCCGCGAGGGCAGCGCCTTCGCCATCAAGGACTGGGCGCCCTTCACCCCGTACACCGAGCAGGACTGAGTACACCGAGCAGGACTGAAGCCCGCGGAGAGGCGCCAGAAATGAGCCACCACCCCGAACCCGTCGTGACCACCGCGCAGGGAGCCGTCCGCGGCCTGCGCCGTGACGGCGGCACCGCCGCCTACCTGAACATCCCCTACGCCGCCCCTCCCGTGGGCGCAGGCCGGTTCGCGCCGCCGCGGCCGCACGAGCCCTGGGACGGTGTACGGGACGCCACCGTGCCCGGCCCCAACGCGCCGCAGTCCGAGCGCAAGCTCGGCAGCATCGACATGTCCCCCTACTTCGGCACCGGATGGAGCCGAGGCGAGGACTACCTCACCGTCAACGTGTGGACGCCCGCCGCCGCGCAGGGCGGCCTGCCCGTGATGGTGTTCGTCCACGGCGGCGGATTCGTCGCCGGCTCGACACGGTCCGCGTTGTACGACGGCTCCGCCTTCGCCCGCGACGGCGTCGTCCTCGTCACCCTCAACTACCGGCTCGGCATCGCCGGGTTCCTCGACCTCCCCGGGGCCCCCGCCAACCGCGGCCTGCTCGACGTCGTCACCGCACTGCGCTGGGTGCGGGAGAACATCGACGCGTTCGGCGGTGACCCGGACAACGTCACGCTCTTCGGCCAGTCTGCCGGGGCCACCGTCGTCGGCGGCGTCCTCGCCACCGCGGAGGCCGCGGGACTGTTCCGCAGGGCGATCGTGCAGAGCGGCAGCGGCCTGGGCGCGTTCACCACCGAGCAGGCCGCCCGCGTCACCGCCGCGGCCACCGGGGTGTTGGGGGTCGAACCGCACGTGGACGCCTTCGCGGAGATCTCCGATGAGCGTCTTGTGGAGGCCGCCGCCGAGCTCGCGGGCATCGACCTGCAGACCGCCACCCACCGCGACCCGCTCATCGGCCTCAGCCCGTTCAGCCTGGTCCTGGACACGCAGCCCGCCGTATCCGTCGCGGCCGGGCACGGCTCCGCCGTCGACCTGCTCGTCGGGACCAACACGGAGGAGGGCCACCTCTACCTGGTCCCCGTGGACAGGTACGCCTCCTCGACCGCCGAGGACGTGGACGACACGGCGGCGCGCTCGCACCCGGACCCGGCACGGCTCGTGGAGGCGTACCGCAAGGCACGTCCTGAGGCGCCCTACGGCGAACTGCGCTCCGCCATCATGACCGACGCGCTGTTCGGCGCGGGCAGCCGGGCTCTGGCCGGCTCCCATGCCGCCCACCCCGGGGCCGCGACCTTCGCCTACGAGTTCGCCTGGCGCTCGCACGCCCTGGACGGACAACTCGGCGCCGCGCACGCGGTCGAGCTGCCCTTCGTCTTCGATCTCACGCACCTGCCGCAGCTGCAGGGCCCCGCCGGTCTGCTCGGCCCCGGCGAGCCCCCCGCGGATCTCGCGGCCCGCATGCACGCGACCTGGATCCGGTTCGCCGCCACCGGCGACCCCGGCTGGGACCGCTACGACACCGAGCGCCGGGCCACGATGCGCATCGACGCCGAGTGGTCCCAGGTCGACGACCCCCGCAGCGAGGAACGACAGGCCTGGAGCTGACGCACGGGGTTCGCCTGCTCCCCTCCGAAGACCGCTCGCGACCGTACTGCTCATCCCCGGACGGGACGTGATCCTCGCGGTGCAGGATCGGTCCTCCCGGGTCGAGCCGGGTCGCGGGTTCGGCGCGCCGGGGCGGCGGCCGCACGGGGACCATGTACATGATGCGTCAACTAACACGTACACTGGCGTTCGTGACTGAGACACCGCACTGGCTCACCCCGGAGGAGCAGCGCGCCTGGCGCGGCTTCGTCCGGATGAACGCGATCCTCCTCGACCGGCTGGCCCAGGTGCAGGCCGCGGCAGGGCTCTCCGGCGCGGACTACGTCGTCCTGGTCGAGCTCACCGACCGGCCCGAGGGCCGGGTCCGCTTCCAGGAGCTGGCCAGGGCGGTGGAGTGGGAGAAGAGCCGGATGTCCCACCACATCGCCCGGATGGCCAAGCGCGGCCTGGTGGTGCGGGAGACGTGCGCCGAGGACGGGCGCGGGGCCGTCATCGCCATCACCCCCGCGGGGCGCGAGGCCATCGAGCGCGCCGCCCCCAGCCACGTCGCAACCGTCCGCCGCCTGTTCATCGACCTGCTGACCCCGGCGGAGCTCGTGGTGCTCACCCATGTCTCCGAGCGCGTCCTCGAGCGGATGGAGCGGGAGTCCGACGGCGCGAGCGGCGCGGACGGCGGGTGAGCCGTGGCGGCGGCCCGTGCCCCCATGCCCGGGCCGCCGCCGCTCCTCCGCCGCCGCTCGGCCGCCGTCCTCTCAGATCTCCTTGAACGCCGCGGCGTTGGCGGCCAGCCAGTCATCGAAGCTCTTGAGCTCCGGGTTCAGCTCCCGGAGCCCGTCCAGGTCGCGGGCACCGGTGAACTCCCGGTCGAAGTCGCCGTAGAACTGGAACATGTTGCCGACCTCCTCGGCGCCCGGGAAGCCGAAGGAGCGGAAGACGTCGTAGGGCACCGACTGGAAGCGCACCGGCTCGCCGAGCACGGCCTCCAGCTTCGCCGCGTACTGCGCACCGGTCAGGTGGTCCCCGGCCAGGCTGACGGTCCGGCCGATGAACCGCTCGCCGCCCTCGAGGATGGCGCGGGCGGTCCGGCCGATGTCGTCGACGTCCACGCCCGAGAGGAGCCTGCCCTCCTCCAGCGGCAGGGTCAGGGTCAGCACGCCGTCCTCACCGCGCTTGGGGGCCATCGTGGTCAGGAAGTTCTGGAAGAAGAACGTGGAGTTCAGGAAGGTCGTCGGCACCCCGGCCTTCCGGAACAGGTCGTTCGCCTCGCCCTTGGCGTCGAAGTGCGGCACGTTGTACCTGCCCTGCAGGACGGGCATCCGCTCGTCCTCCAGCGGCAGCAGCTCGCGGGTGTCCTCCAGGGTCGACCACACCACGTGCCGGAGCCCCGCGGCCTTGGCGGCCCGCACCAGCACCTCGGCCTCCTCGATCTCCCTGGCCGCCGAGGCGTGCGCCCAGAAGTTGGTGACCAGGAAGGCACCGTAGGCGCCTTCGAACGCCTTGTGCACGCTCGCCTCGTCCTCGAAGTCCGCCCGCACGACCTCGGCGCCGAGCCGGGCGAGTTCCCGGGCGGCGGGCGAGTCGGGGTTCCGGGTGAGCGCGCGCACCGTGAAGCCCGAGGCCGGGTGGGCGAGGATCGCCCGCGCGGCACCACCGCCCTGTGCGCCCGTGGCTCCGGTGACCGCGATGACCTTCTGCTCGTTCATGGCTGTAACCCCTGTCCGGGAAGAATTAATGTTGATGCGTCAACTGAACCTAACCCCATGATGATGACACGTCAACATCTTTCCTCGGGGGGATGAGCCGCCGACGGGCACGGCGGCGGCCCTCGTGACACAGGCGACGCAGAGCGGGATCCCCTCAGGAAGAGGGCGAGGCGTGGGCCGACTCACATGGCCGGAACGCGGGCGACGGCGGCGGTGCGCACGGAGGAGGCCCCCTGGACTACTCGTCGACCCACGACGATGGCCGATGACACATCAACCGGGACCACCGATGCCCCCTGCGCGCCGACCGGGGGGGAAGACGCCGGGGCCGCACCCCGTCCGGGGTGCGGCCCCGGCGTCGTCGGACGGTCAGGCGTCCGGGCCGGAGCTCCCTACGGCAGGACCTCCACGTACCCGGCCGTGCCGTCGACTCGGATGCGCTGACCGTCCTGGATCAGCCGGGTGGCGTCCTCCACCCCTACGACCGCGGGCAGGCCGTACTCGCGGGCGACCACCGCGCCGTGGGTCATCAGCCCCCCGACCTCCGTCACCAGGGCCCCGGCGGTCACGAACAGCGGGGACCAGCTCGGGTCGGTGAACGCGGTGACGAGGATGTCGCCCTCCTCCAGGTCCGCCTCGGCCATGTCCAGGACCACGCGGGCCCTGCCCTCGACGGTGCCGCTGGAGACCGGCAGGCCGCTCAGCGCTCCGGCGGGCGCTCCCCCGCGCCGGTACTCCCCGGAGAGGGCCTCCCCCTCCGAGGTCAGCACCCGGGGCGGCGTCAGCGACCGGTGCACCCCGTACTCCTCCCTGCGGCGGCGGATGAGCCCCTCGTCCGCCCGTCCCGTGCGCACGGCCTCCCGGAACTCCTCGAACCTGAGGAAGTACACGTCCTCCCGGTCACCGAGCGCGCCGTCCCGCACGAGGCGGTCGGCCTCGCCCAGCAGCGCCTTCTTGTACATGAAGTAGCGGCTGACCATGGCGTACTTCGGATACTCCCGGTACCCGGCGAAGGTGCGCACGCGGTCGATCATCCGCTCGGCCTCCTCGGCCCTCCGCTCACCTTCGGGCAGGGCGCGCAGGCGCTCCAGGACCTCGTGCTTCTTCTTCAAGGCCGCCTGCCGCCCCTCTTCGTAGCGCCGCGAGCCCTCCCCCGCAGCGAAGTTGTCGATGTTCCCGAGGATCGCGGGCACGAGCGCGGCGGGGCGCTCGCTCCAGCGGGGCCGGGTGATGTCGATCTCGCCGACGCAGCGCATGCCGTAGGTGTCGAGGTAGCCCCGGATCGCGGACCGCGCCTCCGCCCCTCCGGCGAGCCCGTCCATCTCCTCCAGAAAGTCCTGGTCCTCACCGACCTCCCGCAGGAAGGCCACCACCTCCGGATGCGGGCGGACCGCGTCCGCGACGTCCAGCAGCGCGAGCCCCATCTCCGAGGCCACGTTCCCGGGGGCGGACCGCGTCAGCGTGTCCGCGGGGTTCGTCTCGCCCAGCCACGCGTGCAGCCTCTCGTTCAGCCACCCGGCGGCATCGATCCCCGCCATGATCATTCGCAGGCCCTGCGGGTCGAACATGAAGCCCTTGAGGTCGTCCAGGTCCTTCAGGATGAAGTCGAACAGCTCCGGGCCCGACACGGTCCGGATCTCGCGTTCGGCGGCGGCGAGGGACGCGCGGCCGCGCTCGACCATCGCGGCGACGGCGTCCGGGTCGGCGTCCATCGCCGGCGGCGCGCCGCCGGCGGGCGGTCCGGCCGCCTCCCCCTGGTCCTCCTCCGGGGTGGGCGGGACGAATCCGCGGTCGAGGAGCGTCCGCAGCGCGTCCCCGATCAGCGGGTCGGACCCTCCGAGGGCCCCCAGGACCTCCTCGCGCCCCGCCCGCGAGGCCAGGCGCCCGGTGACGTCCACGAACAGCCGTCCGCCCGCCTCGGCCATCGGCCGCGGAGTCGTCGCCTGCCAGAAGGAGATCCCCAGGGGCTTCATCGCATCGGTCATCATCTGCTGGTGTCCGACGGAGACGTACACGCGGTCGCCCGGCTCCCGCGTCCGGGGGACGGGGAAGAGCGTGGTGATCGCCCGGCTCTGGACGATCCTGAAGCCGCCGTCGGCCAGGCACCACTCGATGTCCTGCGGGGCGCCGAAGTGCCGCTCGATGCGCCGCCCCAGCTCCACGAGCCGCACCGCCTGCTCATCGGTCAGCACCGGCCGCTCGCGCTGCTCGTGTCCGACCGCCCGCTCCCGCGTGCCGCCCTCCGGTGCGGAATGGACGGCCGACCTCTTGTCGCCGACCGCCTTCTCGACGACCCGGCCGCCGCGCACCCTGTAGACGTCGGCGTTCACCGCCCCGGAGACGAGGGCCTCGCCGAGGCCGAAGGCCGCCTCCACGGTGGCCACCGTCCGGTTCGAGGTGACGGGGTCCGCGGTGAAGAGGACCCCGGCCGCCTCGGAGGGGACCATCCGCTGCACCACCACGGCCATGAGCACCCCGCGGTGGCCGAAGCCGTTCCGCTGGCGGTAGGCGACCGCCCGCTCGGTGAAGAGCGAGGCCCAGCACCGGCGCACGGCGTCGACGACCGCCGTCGGCCCCACGATGTTCAGGTAGGTGTCCTGCTGGCCCGCGAAGGACGCCCCCGGCAGGTCCTCCGCCGTCGCGCTGGACCGGACGGCGTAGGCGGCGTCCTCGCCGTGCCGGGCGAGAGCGCGGAGGATCTCCGCCGCCAGGTCATTGGGGACGGCGGCCTCCTCGACGGCCGCACGGACCTCCGCGCTCAGCGCGCGGATCCCCGCCGTATCGCCCGTGTCCAGGCGCGACAGCCGTGCGAGCCCGTCGTCGAGCGAGGGCACCTCCGCCATGGCCCTCCGGAAGGCCTCCGTCGTCACGCAGAACCCGTCGGGCACGTCGATGCCCTCGATCCCTGACAGCTCCCCCAGGTTCGCGCCCTTGCCCCCGACGAGAGCGCCCTTCCGCCGGTCGGTCGCCCGCAGGTCCACCACGTAACGGCCGACTGCGACGTCTCCCGCCGCGCCGCCTTCGATATCCGGCATGTGCCACTCCCCCGTGCATCGTTCTCCCGCTTCGGCCGATGCATTCTGCAGCATTCCCCAGGTCTTGCCACAAGCCCCCGGTCCTGCTATACGTTGAAAATGGCAGGGAGGAATTTTTCTCCCTGCCATTCGTCTTTTCTAGGGCCTCCCCGCCGCGACCCGAGGGCGCCCGCCGCGAATGAGGTGAGCGTTCCGGGCTGGTCGGCTCCGGTCGAGAGCGCCTCAGGCATCTGCGGAGTCGGCAGGGAGGAGCTGCACCAGCCCGACCCAGGTCTCCGGATCGGCCTCCGTCTGTGTCGCCCGCACCCGCCACCGGCCGGGCGGCAGGGGCACCGGCGCCTGCTCGGGCATCCCCTCGTCCGGGTACGCGGTGTCCAGTTCCGTCCCCGGAACGGCGGCGTCCATGAGCACGGCCGGGCCGTCCGTCACCCAGGTGCCGCACTCGTCCCAGCTCGTGGCCGGGTCGGCGAGCACCTCCTCGGCCGCGCTCCTCAAACGGGATTCGGACTCTGCCCCGCACCAGCGCAGGAAGGCCCGGTGCTCGGGCAGATAGCAGCCGGGGTCGGGCCCATCGCCCAGGACCAGCGCCCGCCCCGCGCCGCCGCCCACGGAGACGATCCCGGCGAGGTCGTCCACCGCCATGGCCCTGTCGTAGTCGTCGAGGACGTCTCCTCCCATGAGGATCCCGCTCATCGTCCCCCCGCTCCACGCGGGCAGCGCCGACACAGGGACGACGACCAACGGGCCGCCCATCGATTCCACCCACTCAAGAGGAACGCTCATGCCACCGCCCCGTTCGCAGAATGAAGGCGGCGACCGTACCAGTGTCGATCGGCCGGGCGGTCTCCCCGCCCGGCCGATCGTGATGAGGGTCCGCGCCTGAGGGGGTGAACGCGGCCCCTAGGACAGGCGACGGCAAGAAGGCGCGCGGATAGACGGACGGACCGCGAGGGGCCCACGTCGTTGATCTCGCGAGGAACGACGCTACCGGCGCGACTCGAGTCTCGGCCGTTCGCGGTGCGGGTGGGCGGCTGGGCTGCGAGTGACCGGACGGACGGCAGGCAGGGCCCGGGAACCGCCCGGCTTCTGCCGTCGCCGCCCCCTCCGGCGACCACGCACACGCCCGCCGCCCGACAGCGCTGCGGCAACGGTCGCCGCGAACAGCTCCCACACCAGTCGGCGCGGTTCGAGGCCGGCGCGCACCGCCGCCTCCTCCTGCCAGCGGCGGAACGGCCCAGCGAGCAGGTCGCGGACGGCGCGTCGTGTCCTCCATGCGCGCCGGTTCAATGGGCGCTCGCCGAATCATCAAGGGCGAACGGGGCACCTTCGGCGCGCCGGTGCCGCCGGTGGTCCGGCGGCACGGGTCACACCGGCGTTCGGCGGGTGTCGCCCAGGTCGGTGTCCTTGGGCTCCTTCACCATGGACACCGCCGCCCCGGAGACCGCGCAGAGCACCATGATGTACGCCCCCACCGAGAGTCCGCTCCCCGTGGACTGCATCAGCGCCTCGGCGATCATCGGCGCGAACGCCCCGCCCAGCACCGCGCCGAGGGCGTAGCCGATGGCCGCCCCCGAGTACCGCACGGACGCCGGGAACATCTCGGCGTACAGCGCCGACATCGGGCCGTACGACAGCCCCAGCCCGACGCTCATCACCAGCACCGCCACCGTGAACAGCCCGATGTCCCGCGTGTCCATCAGCAGGAACAGCGGCACCATCCACGCGAACAGCGCCGCATAGCCGATCTGGAAGGTGCGCACTCTGCCGATCCGGTCGGAGAGCGCCCCCGCCAGGAGTGTGAACACCAGCCATCCCGCCGCGCCCACGACCGTCGCCGGGAGGACGGACGACCTCGGCAGCCCCAGCACCCCGGTGCCGTAGCCGATGAAGTAGGCGATGAGCAGGTACCCGGCCGCGTTGTTCGCGATGAAGATCAGCGCGGAGAGCACGACGTTCCTGCTCTCGCCGCGGAACAGGTCGCGCAGCGGCGCCGACGAGGTCCTGGTGCGCTCCTCCAGCTCCCGGAACACCGGGCTCTCCTCCACGGCCCGCCGGATCAGGTAGCCGACCGCGATCAGCGCCACCGACAGCAGGAACGGCACCCGCCACCCCCACGCCAGGAACTGCCCCTCGGTCGTCGCCGCGTCCACGGCCCACAGCACGCCCGTCGCCAGGATGAGCCCGATCGGAACGCCGATCTGCGGAAACGCGCCGTACCACCCGCGGCGCCCGCGCGGCGCGTGCTCCACCGAGAGCAGGGCGGCGC
Source organism: Nocardiopsis endophytica (assembly GCF_027706725.1). Lineage (GTDB taxonomy): Bacteria > Actinomycetota > Actinomycetes > Streptosporangiales > Streptosporangiaceae > Nocardiopsis_A > Nocardiopsis_A endophytica. Next base: position 34,135 of record NZ_JAQFWQ010000015.1, on the reverse strand, counting down.
CGCCCCACTCCCCTCCGGCGGAGAACCCCTGCAGGATGCGCAGGAGGATCAGGGCGACGGGCGCGGCCAGGCCGATCCGCCCGTAAGTGGGCAGCAGGCCGATGAGCGTGGTGGCCGCGCCCATCAGGAGCAGGGTCAGCACCAGCATGCGCTTGCGGCCGATCCGGTCGCCGAACCGCCCCGCGACGACCGCGCCCAGCGGCCGGAACAGGAAGCTGATGCCGATCGTGGCCAGCGAGATGAGCGTCGCCAGGCCGGGCGCCCGCTCATTCACCGGGCCGAAGAAGTGCGGAGCGAACACCAGGCCGGCGGCCTGGGCGTAGATGAAGAAGTCGTACCACTCGATCGTGGTCCCGGCGAGCGCTCCCGCGAGGACCCTGCGGTCCTCGCGGGAGGCGGAGGGGGGACGGGGCGATGCGTTCGTCACGGTGGGCTCCGATCAGGGCGTCGCGGCGGCAGCACCCGTCCCACGATGCCCGCCGCGCTCCGGCCGCGCCAGGCCCCCTCGGCCCCCGCCGCTCAGCGGGTGATCGCGACGCCCTCCATGGTGCCCATGGTGCCGACCGTCACGTCGGTGACCGCCGCCTTCGCGGTGATCGGGAGCATCGCGTAGTACTCGGCCGTCCCCCCGGGGGGCAGGATGGTCGACCCGAGGTTGATCCCCGCCGCCGACGAGCAGAAGCAGTACGGGTCCTCCCGGTCGTCGGGGACGTCGACCCGCAGGGGGCGCGCCGCCCTCCCTCCGCCGGGGCTCTCCAGGGCCACGGCGTGGGTGGCGTGGTACCGGAACTCCATCCAGTCCTCCGAGGACATGTACAGGTCGACGCTCGCGTCGTCGTCGTTGGGGTTGTGCAGCTCGTAGGTGAGCAGCGCCGTGTTCGGGGTGACGGCCTGCAGACCGGTGAGCGCGACGTCGACCTCGGGCGCGTCCTCGTCGTCGTCCGCCGGCCCGGAGACGGCGGCCTCCGCCGCGGGGGTCCCCTCGCCCTGGTCGGCGGCGCCGTCCTCGTCGGGAGAGGCGCCCCCGCCCGCCCCGTCCTCCTTGGACCCGTCCTCGACGGGGGTCCCCTTGGGCACGCTGATCGTCACCCGCCGGTTGCGCTCCCTGCCGTCCTCGGTCTCGTTGCTCGCGATCGGCTCCCGGGAGCCGAACCCCTCGGTCTCGTACTCGATGTCGCCGCCGATGCGCTCTTCCAGCGCGTCCCGCACGGCCTCGGCCCGGTCCTGGGACAGGGGGTCGTTGATCTCGTCGTTGCCGGAGGAGTCCGCGTGCCCCTCGATCCGGACCTGTGTGGGCCCCAGCTCCTCGATGTCCGCCGCGGTCGTGTCGAGCAGCTCGTCCGCCTCGGACGTGAGCTCGGACTCCTCGACCTCGAACAGCACGTCGGTGGACAGGTTGAAATCGGTGGCCTCGGAGTCCTCGATCACCGTCTCCTGGTCGGACTCGAGCACCGACTCCAGTTCGACGGTCTCCGGCTCGGCGTCCGGCTCCTCGCTCGGGGGCGTGTAGTCCAGCCCCTCGGGCGCGCCGTCCTCGACCGGGACGTCCACGAACGGCAGGGCGACGTGGGTGACGACGGTGAGCGCCTCGACGTCGGCGGGAGGCGCCGCGAGGACGGCATAGCCCTCCCACTCCTCCCCCTCGTCGAGGACGGAGCCGGAGCTGGGACTGCACAGGCACTGCCCCTCGTCGTCCACGTAGTAAGGCCGGTGCAGCTTCCGCCCGCCGGGGTCCAGCCACGCGACACCGGAGAAGTAGTCCCAGGGGTAGTCCTCGCTCTCGCCGAACCCCTCGGCGAGATGCGACCCCATGTGGATCCGGGTGTCCTCCTCGTTCACGACCTTCATCCGGGCGATCATGTGCTCGTCGTCGACCCGGTGCAGGCTGATCTCGGCACGCCCGCCCGGCATCTCCCACACATTGGTCGCCCGGGAGGTGATCGGCTCGACGCTCCCGGCGCCGCCTCCGCCGTCCTTCCCGGGGTCCTCGCCCCCGCCGCCACCGCCGCCGTCGCCGCCCAGCAGGCTGCACCCGGAGAGCCCGAGCAGAACGGCACCGACCGACGCCAGCCAGGGCAGGGCCCGGGCCCGCTTCACCTTGCGCGCCATTTCTCCTCCGGTTTCTCCAGGAATCGCCGAGGCGGTCACAGTCCGGCGCGAAAGCTTAACAGCGGGGATATCCGGCACCGGCGGCGGAGGGGAGGGGAACCGGTCGCCCCGGCCTCCGGCGTTCCCGTCATCGCTCCAGGTCAGAATGGCGCCAGTTGGGCGGGACGGCCCCGTCTGGGCCGTCGGCGGGTGGCCGGATCCGGCATCCGGGCGACGGGACGGAGGCCCCGGCCGCGCCGGGGCCGGCCCTCCCCCTCCCCGGCCGTGCGGGCGGGCGGGGAGGGAGAGGGGGTCTCAATCGGCGCCCTGCGGCCGCCCCTCCGCCGCGCGGCCGAGGCGGCGCACGCCGAACCAGCCCGTCAGCGGGGCGAGGAAGGCGATGAGCGCGGAGAACACGGCGCCGCTCCAGTTGAACACCGCCCACGGCAGGAAGTCGAAGTTGGCCACCCCCAGCGTGGTCGCGAAGAACACCCCGGAGACGGTCCACGGCATCAGCACCTCGGTGATGGTCACCGAGTCCTCCATGCTCCGGGAGAGGTTCACCGGGTGCAGTCCCCTCCTCCGGTACGCCTTGCCGTACAGGTCGTTGACGAGGAAGTACGTCACCAGCGCGTTCGACGTGCCGTTGATGATGGCGAAGCCGGACAGCAGCGTGGCCGAGACCAGCCCGCCCGCCGTCCTCAGCCGCGCGATCATCCGCGACAGCAGCACCCGCAGCACGCCCGAGTTCTCCAGGGCCGCCGCGAAGAAGAACGCGCAGAACACGAAGAACGCCGAGTTGTACATCGACTGCAGCCCGCCGCGCTCCAGCAGCTCGGTGAGGGTGTCGGAGACGGCCCCGGCGCCGAGCATGTCGGCGGTGAACCCGGACACCGCCGCGTCGAACAGCGCGCTCGGCCCGAACCCCTGCACCGCCACCGCCAGAAGCAGGGCCGACAGCGACGACGCGAACAGCACCAGCAGCGGCGGCTTGCGCATGAGCGACCCCACCAGCACCACCGCCGGCGGGATGAGCAGCACCGGGCTCAGGTGGAACAGCCCGTGCAGCTCGTCGACCGTCGCGTCCACCGCGCCGAGGTCGCTCGGCGCGCCGCCGATGGCCGTGCCCGCCGCCAGGAACACCGCGGCCGCCACCAGCGAAGAGGGCACCGAGGTGTAGAGCATGTGCCGGATGTGCTCATACAGGTCCGCGCCGGCCGCCAGCGAGCTCATGTTGGTGGTGTCGGACAGCGGCGAGAGCTTGTCCCCGAAGTACGCGCCCGACACCACCGCCCCCGCGGTGACCGCGACCGAGACGTCCATGGTCTGGGCCACGCCGATCAGTGCGACCCCGACCGTTCCCCCCGCTCCCCACGACGTCCCCGTGAACGTCGCCACGATGGCCGTCACGACGAACGCCAGGACGTACAGGTACGACGGGTCGATCAGCTCCAGCCCGTAGGCCACCATCAGGGGGATGGTCCCGGCGATCATCCACGTGCCGATGAGCATGCCGATGCTCAGCAGGATCAGGATCGCCGGAAGCGCGCGCTTGACCTTCTCCCCCATGTCGGCGAGGACGGTGCTCAGCCCCCTGCCCTGGCGGGCGGCGAATAGGGCGAGCACGACCGCCGCGAAGATGAGCATGAGCTCGGCCGGGTACTGGAGCACCCCGATCCCGCCGACGAGGATCGCCACCACGGCCGCCATGGGCACCAGCGACGCGGCGAGGCCGGGGGCGGGCGCGCCGGAACCGTCCGCCGCGCCCTCCGGCTCCGTTCCGGAGGGGGTCCCGGCGGCGGCGTCGGGCCGCTCGTCCGCGGTGCCCGGTGCGGGCGCGTCGTCCGGCGGGGGTCCGGCCTGCGGGCCGCGGTCCTTGTCCTGGGGGGCGTCCATTGCCTCATTCCTCTCGGGTCGGGAGGGGAGGGACCCGGTCGGGCGGCCTCACACCTCGGCGAGGGCTCTTTCGAGGTCGGCGATCTGGGGCGCGGCGCCTTCGAGCCCCACGGACAGGCGCACCAGCCCGGGCGGGAGCCCCCGGGCCCGCAGCTCGTCGCCGTTGCCGGGGCGCTGCGGCGAGGTCGCGAGGCTCTCGTAGCCGCCCCAGCTCACCCCGATGCGGAACAGCGACAGCGCGTCCATGAACCGGGCGATGCGGTCGAAGGAGCCGTCCTTGAGCTCGAAGGAGAGCAGCCCGGAGTACCCGCGGAACTGCCGCCGGACCAGGGCCTCGTCCGGCCCGTGGGCGGCGGCCGGGTGGTGCACCGCCGCCACCCGCGGGTGCGCGGACAGCGCCTGGACCACCTCCGCGGCGTTGCGCCGGTGCTCGGCCATGCGCACCGGGAGCGTGCGCAGCCCCCGCAGCACCAGGGCGGCCTCCATCGCCGACATGGCCGCCCCGAACAGCTGGTGCCCCCGGTAGAAGACCTCGCGCACCGCCTCGCGGGACCCGACCAGGACCCCGCCGACGACGTCGCTGTGCCCGCCGATGTACTTGGTGCACGAGTGCACGGCCAGGTCCACGCCGAGGGTGAGCGGCTTCTGGAAGAGCGGGGTGGCCCAGGTGTTGTCGATGACGGTGCGGATCCCCCGCCGCCGCGCCTGGGCGGCCAGCGCCGGGAGGTCCAGCACCCGCATGAGCATGGTGCCCGGGCTCTCCAGGTAGATCAGCGCGGTGTCGTCCCTGATGTAGGGGCCGATGTCGGCGGGCGGGTCGGGCAGCACGGTGTGCTCGACGCCGAACCGGCGCAGGTGCTCGGCCAGCTCCAGGGTGGGGCCGTAGACGGTGTTGACGAACAGCACGTGGTCGCCGCTCTTCAGCGTCCCCGCCAGGACGGCGGCGATCGCGCCCATCCCGGAGGCGAAGCACTTGGCGGCCTCCCCGCGCTCCAGCAGCGCCAGCCGCTCCTCCAGGAAGGCGACGGTGGGGTTGGTCCCGCGGCTGTAGACGGGGTTCTCGTGCTCGGCGGCCTGTTCGGCGACGAACCGCCCGAAGGTCGGCTTGGCGAACAGGCTGGTCTGGTAGACGGGCGGCGCGACGGCTCCGGACGGGTTGTCCGGCCCGTCCCAGGCCGCCATGCAGATCTCTCGGTCCCGGACCTCGTCCCGGCTGTCCACCCGTGTCTCCCCCGCTTCCCCGTTCGGTCCCGGCCCGGTCCGCCCTGCCGCGTGGGCCGCGCCACAGCGGTCATCTTGTATGACAAGCTGATAAGCGGTCAATAGGGGTGCAGGGGGCCGACCGCGGCGCACGGTCCACACCGCCCGCGGTGCCGGGGCTCTGTAGGCTGAGGGCGTCAGGACACCGGCGGCCGAGGGAAGGGCAGGGCGGACAGCATGGGATCAGCGCCCGCAGGGCGGTCCGGGTCCGGGTCCGGGCCCGCGGACCCCGGCGCCCCCGCCGGGCCCGGGGCGCCGCCCGCCTCCAGGCGCGCCCGCCCGAACTCGCTCACCGCCCAGGTCGTCTCCTTCATCGAGGAGCTGTGCCTGGCACCGGGCGCCGAACCCGGCACGCAGCTGCCCTCGGAGAAGGAGCTGGCCGAGCGCTTCGGGGTGAGCCGGGTGGTGCTGCGCGAGGCGATGAAGACGCTGGAGGCCAAGGGGCTCGTCCACCGCCGCCAGGGCAAGCCCGCGGTGATCGCCTCGCCCAACGCCCTGCCGGTGGAGAACTTCATCGCCCTGTCGGTGCTGCGCGACCGCCGCGCGCTGATGGAGTTCACCGAGATCCGCAAGGCCCTGGAGGTGCACGGGGCCCGGCTGGCCGCTCAGCGCATCGCCGGCCCCGAGCAGGAGGAGACGCGCGAGCACATCGCCCGCGCACGTGAGGCGATCGCGCGGATGCGCGCGGCGCCGCTGGACATGGCCAACCGGCTCGGCACCGACGTCGCGTTCCACCGGGCCATCGCGGCCGCGTCGGGCAACCGGAGCCTCACCCAGATCCTGGACGCCCTCGAGCAGTCCCTGGCCGGCAGCCGCGAGCAGAGCCACCGCCGCTTCCTGGCCGTGTGCGCGGACCCCGCCTCATCGGCCGACGAGCACGAGGAGGTGCTCGCCGCCGTCCTGTCCGGCGACCCCGCGCGCGCCGTGGCGGCGATGGAGGAGCACCTCCAGGTCACGCTGCAGGAGATCGAGACGCGCCCCGCCGCACAGGGGAATGGCGACGCGGAACCCTTCTGACCTGCTTTACCGCGCATTTGCCGAAGGCCGGGCGCCGTTGCGCATCGCGATGCACATCGACCCCGTTCACCCTTTTTGCCCCTTTCGTCCCTGATGTTCGCCCCGGACACTCGACCCCCGCCACCCCTTTTACCGGCCCGCCCGCGGGGTATATGACCAGGGCCCGGCGCGACCCGGGGCGACGCCGCCGACACCGAGCGTCCCCGAGTGCACCGTCCACTACAGGAAACCACACATTCGGATTAATTTACGATAACCAATCGCGTCGCATATACTGCCCCGCCGCCGCCCCGGTCTATGATTTATCCGAAAGCTTGCCGCTAATGGCGGAACGTAATTGGATATCAGGCACCGGGCATGAGGCATCGGGCGGCGCGGCACCGCGAGCAAACCACCCCACCTGCGACGACAGCGGGATGATGGGGTGGTGGGCGCGTCCCCGGGACCCCGCTGAGGCCCGGGCGGCCCCGAGGAGGTAATCGCCATCTCTCGCTTAAACGCATACATCCGGGAGCACACGAACCCGCCGGTGTTCTTCATCTCAGGCGCGGTCGTCCTGGCGTTCCTCATCGTCGGTGTGGCGATTCCGGAGCGCTTCGGTGAGATCACCTCCGCCATCCGGACGGGCATCGGGACCTACTTCGGCTGGCTGTACGTGCTGGCCACCACCTTCTTCCTGCTGCTGTCCATCTTCCTGATGGTGAGCCGCTACGGGAACATCCGCCTGGGCCCGGACTCCTCGCGCCCGGAGTTCAGCACGCTCGCCTGGTTCGCGATGCTGTTCACCGCGGGCATGGGCATCGGCCTGGTCTTCTACGGCGTCTACGAGCCGACCCTGCACATGCAGAACGAGTTCGTGCAGAGCGTCGGCGACGACCCGGCCTCCCAGGCGATGCAGTACACGCTGTTCCACTGGGGCTTCCACCCGTGGGCCGTGTACATCGTCCTGGGGCTGTCCCTGGGCTACTTCTGCTTCCGCAAGGGCCTGCCCATGCGGCCCGCCTCGGCGCTGTACCCGCTGATCGGCGACCGCATCTACGGGTGGATCGGCAACCTGATCGACATCCTGGCGGTGTTCGGCACCCTGTTCGGCCTGGCGACCTCGCTCGGCCTGGGCACCCAGCAGGTCAGCGCCGGCCTGAGCCACGTGTTCGGCATCCCGAACAACCTGCTCGTCCAGGTGGTCATCATCTGCCTGATCACCTCGATCGCCGTGGTCAGCGTCGTGGCCGGCATCGACAAGGGCATCCGGCGCCTGTCGGTGATCAACCTGTGGATGGCCTTCGCCCTGCTGGTCGTCATGTTCCTGGTCGGCCCCAAGCTGTTCCAGCTCAGCATGATGTTCACCGGCCTGGGCGACTACCTGCAGAACCTCGTGCAGATGAGCCTGAGCTACATCTCGCCCGAGGGCGACGAGGCGGCCAGCTCCTTCGCCCAGGACTGGTCCATCTTCTACTGGGGCTGGTGGATCTCCTGGTCGCCGTTCGTCGGCATGTTCCTGGCCCGGATCTCCTACGGCCGCACGATCCGCCAGTTCATCCTGGGCACGCTGTTCGCCCCGGTCGGGGTCAGCGTCATCTGGTTCGGCGTCTTCGGCGGCACCGGCATGTTCTACGACCTGTTCCGCCTCGAGGGCGACAACATGATCTCCAACTCGGCGGACGAGGGGGCGGCGACCTTCAACCTGATCGACGCCTTCCCGCTGCCGGCGGCGATCCTGTCCCTGCTGGCGCTGCTGACCGTCGCGGTGGTGACGATCTTCTTCGTCACCTCCTCGGACTCCGGTTCGCTGGTGGTCGACATGCTCACCAACGGCGGCGACCCGCACCCGGTGCGCGCCCAGCGCATCTTCTGGGCCAGCATGGAGGGCCTGGTCACCATCGTGCTGCTGGTGGTGGGCGGTACGGAGGCGATCGACGCGCTGCAGGCGGCGGCGGTCTCCACCGGCCTGCCGTTCGCCATCGTGCTGATCGTCATCGCGTTCAGCCTGCTGATGGCCCTGCGCAGGGAGAGCCCGGCGTCCATGCTGCCCAGCGGCCTCGTGGTGCCCAGGGACGGCAGCGGCCCGCCGACCATCCAGGTCGACGGCGACCGCATCCCGATCGACGAGCCCGTCCGGGACACGGCGCCCAACGACACCGCGCCCAAGGACACCGCACCCCGCGACACCGGCGAGAAGTGAGAGGAGGTCGACGATGCCGCCCAAGAAGAGGACCCGGAACCCGTTCCGCGGCGTGATGGACATGATGTCCGAGATGAACCGCATCTCCGACACCATGGCCAACCTGGAGACGGGGACCGCCACCAACCGCGGCTTCTCCGATGCGTGGAGCCCCACCACGGACATCTTCGCCCGTGGGACCGACCTGGTGATCAGGAGCGAGCTCCCGGGGGTCGCCCCCGAGAACGTCGAGGTCACCTTCTCGCACGGCTACCTCACCATCTCCGGTGAGCGCCGCAAGGAGGACGACGGGGTCATCTACTACGCCGAGGAGCGGTTCCGCGGCGCCTTCCGACGGGACATCACCCTCCCCGAGGGCGTCGAGGACTCCGACATCGAGGCGAAGTTCGACGACGGCCTCCTGGAGATCACGGTGACGGGGGCGGCCGACGCCGAAGGCCCCTCCCGCATCGACGTCCAGAGCAAGAAGCGCCGCTCCTAGCGGACGCCATGAGGAAGGGCCGGTCCCGGGGAGTCCCCGGGGCCGGCCCTTCCTCATGCCACGAGACGGCACGGGCGCACCGCGGGCGCCGCCGGGCGCCTCTGAGCCCTCAGAACGCGCGGCCCTCCTCGTAGGGGCCGATCACCGCCAGCGTCCGGTCCCCGCCGAGCAGCTCCCCGGCCACCTGGGCGACCTCCTCGGTCGTCACCGCGTCGAACAGCGCCAGGTCCTCGTCGAGCGAGTAGTGCTTGGCATAGCCCAGCTCGTGGGCGGTCAGCCGCCCCATGCGGGCGCTGGAGCCCTCACTGCCGAGCACCCAGGACCCCTTGATCTGGCCCTTGGCGCGCTCGACCTCCTCGGGGGTGAGCGCTCCCCCGGCAGCCGCGGCCAGCTCGTCCCGGCACACCGACAGCACCTCGTCGACCTTCTCCGGAAGGCACCCGGCGTAGACCTGGAACGCCCCGGTCTCGGCGTAGGCGCTGTGGAAGGCCTGGACGGAGTAGGCCAGGCCGCGCTTCTCGCGCACCTCCTGGAAGAGCCGCGAGGACATGCCGCCGCCCAGCGCCGAGGCGAGCACCCGGACCGCGTACCAGCGCGGGTCCGTGCGGCTCACCCCTTCGCAGCCCAGGATGAGGTGGGCCTGCTCGGTGTCGCGGGAGAGCAGCACCGTCCCGCCGTGGACGGTGACCGGCGCGCCGCCGATGCGCGGCGCCGCCGGGGCGGCGTCCGGGGCCTCGGCCAGCACCCCGGCGAAGGCCTCCCGCACCAGGTCCACCACGGCCTCGTGCTCCAGCCCCCCGGCCGCGGCCACCACCAGCTCCGGCGGCCGGTAGGCGCGGGCGTACTGCTCGGCGATGCGGTCGCGCGGGATGCGCCCGATGGTGTCGTTGGTCCCGAGGATGGGCCGGCCCAGCCCGCTGCCCGCGTAGAAGTGCTCGGCGAAGACGTCGTCGACCAGGTCGCCCGGCTCGTCCTCGTACATGGCGATCTCTTCGAGGATCACCCCGCGCTCGGTCTCCACCTCGCCGGGGTCCAGCACCGAGTGCGCCACCATGTCCCCGACCACGTCCACCGCCAGCGGCAGGTCGCGGTCGAGCACCTTGGCGTAGTAGCTGGTGTGCTCCTTGGTGGTGTAGGCGTTGTGGTCGGCGCCCACGCCGTCCAGCAGCGCCGAGATCTGCAGCGCGCTGCGCCGCGCGGTGCCCTTGAACAGCAGGTGCTCGAGGAAGTGCGCGGCGCCCGCGTGGGCGTCGTCCTCGTCCCGGGAGCCGGTGGTGGCCGAGATCCCGAAGGCCGCCGACCGCATGCCGGGGACCGCCTCGGTCACCACCCGCAACCCGCCGGGGAGCACCGTGCGCCGCACCAGGCCGGAGCCCTCGGAGGGCTCCAGCAGGGTCAGCGCGGTGCCCGGGTCCTGCTCGGCCGCGATGGGAGGAGTGCTCAATCGGATCCTTCTCGATGGTCGTCGGTTCCGGTGCCCGGACGCGAACGGCCGGGGCGGCCGCACCCGCGGTGGGGGCGGCCGCCCCGGCTCCGGTCACCGGGGATCAGGTGTTCTCGCTGCTGCGCGCGCCGCGGCTGCGGCGCCGGCGGCGCGGAGCCCCGCCGTCGCCCTCGCCCTTGGCCTCGTCCTGGCCGCCGTCCTCGGCGGCGTCGCCGTCCTCGGCGGCCGGGGCGGCCTCGGCCTCCACGACCTCGACCGGGACCAGCGAGAGCTTGCCGCGGTCGTCGATCTCGCGGATCTCGACCTGGATCTTCTCGCCGATGCCGAGCACGTCCTCGACGTTCTCGATCCGCTTGCCGCCGTGCAGCTTGCGGATCTGCGAGATGTGCAGCAGCCCGTCCTTGCCGGGCAGCAGCGACACGAACGCGCCGAAGGCGGTCGTCTTGACGACGGTGCCCAGGTAGCGGTCGCCGACCTCGGGCATGGTCGGGTTGGCGATGCTGTTGATCGTGTCCCGGGCCGCCTCGGCCGAGGGGCCGTCGGTGGCGCCGATGTAGATCGTGCCGTCGTCCTCGATGGTGATGTCGGCGCCGGTGTCCTCCTGGATGGAGTTGATCATCTTGCCCTTGGGGCCGATGACCTCGCCGATCTTCTCCACCGGGATCTTCACCGTGAGGATGCGCGGCGCGTGCGGGCTCATCTCCGCCGGGCGGGTGATGGCCTCCTGCATCACGTCCAGGATGGCCAGGCGGGCCCCCCGGGCCTGCTGCAGCGCGGCGGCCAGCTGCTCGGCGGGGATGCCGTCGAGCTTGGTGTCGAGCTGCAGGGCGGTGATGAGGTCGCGGGTGCCGGCGACCTTGAAGTCCATGTCGCCGAAGGCGTCCTCGGCGCCGAGGATGTCGGTCAGCGTGACGAACCGGTCCCCGTCGCTGATCAGGCCCATCGCGATGCCCGAGACCATCTCCTTGAGCGGCACGCCGGCCTGCATCAGGGACATGGTGGAGGCGCAGACCGACCCCATGGAGGTCGACCCGTTGGAGCCGATCGCCTCGGACACCTGGCGGATGGCGTAGGGGAACTCCTCGCGCGAGGGCAGCACCGGCAGCAGCGCCCGCTCGGCGAGCGCGCCGTGGCCGATCTCGCGGCGCTTGGGCGAGCCCACCCGGCCGGTCTCACCGGTGGAGTACGGCGGGAAGTTGTAGTTGTGCATGTAGCGCTTGGTCCGCTCGGGGTTGAGCGTGTCGACCATCTGCTCCATGCGCAGCATGTTCAGCGTGGTGACGCCCAGGATCTGGGTCTCACCGCGCTCGAACAGCGCCGAGCCGTGCACCCGCGGGACCACGCCGACCTCGGCGCTGAGCGGGCGGATGTCCTTGGGGCCGCGCCCGTCGATGCGGACCTGGTCGCGCAGCACGCGCTCGCGCATGAGCTGCTTGGTCAGCGACCGGAAGGCGGCGGAGACCTCCTTGTCCCGGCCCTCGAAGTCCTCGGCGAGCTTCTCGGCGGCCTCGGCCTTGACCTCGTCCAGCCGGGCCTCGCGGTCCTGCTTGTCGCCGATGGTCAGCGCCTCGGCGAGCGGCTCGCGCACGGCCCCGTCGACGGCGGCGAACACGTCGTCCTCGTAGTCGAGGAAGACCGGGAACTCGGCGACCGGCTTGGCGGCCTGGTCGGCCAGCGCCTGCTGGGCCTTGCACAGGACCTTGATGAACGGCTTGGCCGCCTCCAGGCCCTCGGCCACCGTCTGCTCGGTGGGGCCGACCGCGCCGTCGGCGACCAGCTTGAGGGTGCGGGTGGTGGACTCGGCCTCGACCATCATGATCGCGACGTCGCCGTCGTCGAGCACCCGGCCGGCCACCACCATGTCGAAGGTGGCGTTCTCCAGCTCGGTGTGGGTCGGGAAGGCCACCCACTGGCCCTCGATCAGGGCCACCCGCACGCCGCCGATGGGCCCGGAGAAGGGCAGCCCGGCGAGCTGGGTGGACATCGAGGCGGCGTTGATGGCGACCACGTCGTAGAGGTGGTCGGGGTGCAGCGCCATGATCGTCTCGACGATCTGGATCTCGTTGCGCAGCCCGCTCTTGAACGACGGGCGCAGCGGCCGGTCGATCAGGCGGCAGGTGAGGATGGCGTCCTCGGACGGGCGCCCCTCGCGGCGGAAGAACGAGCCGGGGATGCGCCCGGCGGCGTACATGCGCTCCTCGACGTCGACCGTCAGCGGGAAGAAGTCGAGGTTGTCCTTGGGCCGCTTGGAGGCGCTGGTGGCGGAGAGCACCATCGTCTCGTCGTCAAGGTAGGCCACGGCCGAGCCGGCGGCCTGCTGGGCCAGACGGCCCGTCTCGAACCGGATGGTCCGGGTGCCGAAGCGGCCGTTGTCGATCACGGCCTCGGCGGAATACGCGCCCTCCATGGGCGTCCTCCTCGTTCGGGATTCGGGTGCGCTCGCCCGCGTCCGAGCCCCGGAGGGTCCTCTTACGTCGCCGAGGGTCATGCTCGGGCCTCGGGGCGCGCCGGATGTCGGACCGGCGCGCCCGGCCCGTGACGGCCGGCCTTCGATCGAAGCCCGCGGCAACGCCCTGCTGGGGCGGGCCGCGGACCACTACCGAGGACCGGCCTCGACGCGGCGGCCGAGGTGCGGGCGCGGGAGCGCTTTCCTTCACTGTGTTCGGTTGTCGGCCCGGGCGCACGGCGTCTGGGCCCACCATGGACCATACTGCCTGGCCACGGTCGAATGTGGTAGATCCACACTACTAAGAGAGGGAGCGGCCGGGGCCGCTCCCTCTCTTGGCTCCGCTCAGCGGCGCAGACCCAGGCGCTGGATCAGCTCGCGGTAGCGGTTGATGTCCTTCTTCTGGATGTACTTGAGAAGGCGGCGGCGGCGGCCGACCATCAGCAGCAGCCCGCGGCGGCTGTGGTGGTCGTGCTTGTGCGTCTTCAGGTGCTCGGTCAGCTCGGTGATGCGGTGCGTGAGCAGCGCCACCTGGACGTCGGGCGAGCCGGTGTCGCCGTCGGCGGTGCCGTACTCGGCGACGAGCTTCTTCTTGGTCTCGGCGTCGATCGCCAAAAGTGCTCCTTCTCGATGTTCCGGTACGCGTGTGCCGCCTCCGCGTTCGGGGCGGCGGCCGCGGTGACCGCGCGTACGAGCAGTCACCGTCCCAGATGGGCCCACCTTTCAGGGCGGCGCTCCGGCGCCGCGCCCCGGGCGGGCGGCCGCGTTCCGCGCTCGGCGCGGAACGGGCAGGGCTGAACAGCCTCTAGCGAGTCTAACGCACATCCGGCCTGCCCAGGACCGGAGTGTGAGGAGGCCGTCCCCGCATGTGCGGGGAGGAATGGTTCCCGGGGCATTCCGCCGGTGAGCGGAGAGGGGCCATCCCCGCACGTGCGGGGCGTCGCAAGATGGCCGAGTTCGTGAACCGCAAGGCAGGCCCATCCCCGCGCGTGCGGGGCGCTGTCTCATCGCCGTCTTCATGGACCATCAGGTGGTCCCATCCCCGCACGTGCGGGGCGGATCGCCGCAGCTGGCAGATCATCGGCTGAGTGTGGGGTCCATCCCCGCGCGTGCGGGGCGGATGCGCCGCTCGCCCGTGAAGGGCTGCTCCAGGAGGGGTCCATCCCCGCGCGTGCGGGGCGGATCCTCGATGACCTGGGTTTCTCTCATGCCGGAGTACTGTTTCCGGCAACTTTACGCGCCCGGCCCCACCCGAAGCGACGGCTCACGACACCAATCGAGGTCGCGCCGCCCCTCAGACCTCCGGTGCGGCCTCGTCCCGCATCAGCACGCGGGCCCGCTCGACGTCGGCGTTCATCGCCTCGATGAGCTCGTCCACGTCCGCGAACCGGCGCTGGCCGCGGATGCGGTGCGTGAAGTCCACCGCCATCTTCTCCCCGTACAGCTCCAGGTCGTCGCGGTCCAGCGCGTAGGCCTCAACCGTGCGCTCGGTGCCCTCGAACGTCGGGTTGGTGCCGACCGAGATCGCCGCGGGCCAGCGCGCCTCGGCGCCCTGGTCCGGGTCGGTGCGCAGCAGCCACCCGGCGTAGACCCCGTCGGCGGGGACCTCGCCGCCCTGGGCGGCGTCCAGGTTGGCGGTGGGGAACCCGAGCAGCTCCCGACCGCGGGCGGCGCCGTGCACGACCACGCCCTCCACCCGGTGCGGGCGGCCGAGCGCGGCGGCGGCCTCCTCGACCCTCCCCTGGGCGATGAGCTCCCGCACCCCTGCGGACTGCCCCTCCTGCGGCACGTGCCCCTCCTCTACGGGCTCTGCGACGGCCTCTGCGGCTCGGGCGCGCGGGTCAGGCGCCCGCGAACACCACGATGGGTTTGCTGTACCCCGGCCGGTCCTCGGCCAGGGCCACGACCTCCCCGTCCGGGGCGAACAGGCCGATCGGCCCGGCCCCCAGGGTACTGGGCGCGATCCGGTTGCCGTGGGCGACCTTGCGCGCCTCGTCCTCGCTGAGCACCCGCACCGGGAACGCCGCGGCCACCGCCTGGGACAGCGGCACCGCGGTGAACTCCTCGGCGAGCTGCTCCAGGGTGCGCGCCTGGTCCAGGGCGTAGGGCCCCACCCGGGTGCGGCGCAGCCGGGTGAGGTGGCCGCCCACCCCCAGGGCCTCGCCCATGTCCCGGGCGAGCGCGCGGATGTAGGTGCCGCTGGAGCAGGTGACGCGCACGTCCAGGTCCATGAAGGGCCCATCCCGGCGCACCGCGTCGACGGCGAACTCCGACACCGTGGCCGGGCGCGCCTTCAGCTCCACCGACTCCCCGGCCCGTGCGGACTTGTAGGCCCGGCGGCCGTTCACCTTGATCGCGCTGACCTGCGGCGGGATCTGCATGATCTCCCCGGTCAGGGCGGCGGCGGCACGGCGCGCGTCCTCCTCGGCGACCCCGCCCGCGCCGGTGCGGGAGGTCTCCTCGCCCTCGGCGTCATCGGTGTTGGTGGTGGCGCCGAGCCGGACCGTGCCCGCGTACTCCTTCTCGGTGAGCGCCAGGTGGCCCAGCAGCTTGGTGCCCTTGCCGATGCCGAGCACCAGCACCCCGGTGGCCATCGGGTCCAGGGTCCCGGCGTGCCCCACCTTGCGGGTGCCGGCCAGCCGCCGGACCCTGGCGACCACGTCGTGGGAGGTCCAGTCGGCGGGCTTGTCGACGATCGCGACGCCGCTGTCGGTCATGGGTCGGGTGGTTCCTCGTCTGTCCGTACGTCCGGGCGCCGGTGCCCCGGAGGGCACCGGCGCGGCGGCTATTCGGCCGATTCGGCCTCGTCCTCGCGCGGCGCCTTGTAGGGGTCGGCGTCCCCGGCGGGGCTGGCCCCCGCCGCGGCGCGCGCCACTTCGGCGTCGCTCTGCCGGGCCTGGGCCAGCAGGTCCTCGATGTGCTGGGCGTTGGCCTGCACCTCGTCGGCCTCGAAGGTGAGGCTGGGGGTGTGCCGCAGGCCGGTCTGGCGGCCCACCTCCGAGCGGATCACGCCCTTGGCGCTCTCCAGCGCGGCGGCGGTCCCCGCCTTCTCCTCGTCGGTGCCGAAGACGGTGTAGAACACCGTCGCGTCGCGCAGGTCGTTGGTGAGCCGCGCGTCGGTGACGGTCACGAACCCCAGGCGCGGGTCCTTGATGCGGCGCTCCAGCATCTCCGCGACGATCCGCTGGATGCGGTCGGCGAGCTTGCGGGCGCGTGCGGCGTCCACCATGGTCGTCATTCCTCCTCTGGACCGAAGAGCCGCCGCCTCGCGGAGAGCAGCTCGATCTCTGGCCGTCCGGCCACCAGGCGCTCGCAGGTGTCGAGCACCTCGGTGCAGTGCGCGGCCGTGGAGGCCACGACGGCGATCCCGATCTCGGAGCGGCGGTACAGGTCCTGGTCCCCGGTCTCGGCGACCGATACGGAGAAGCGCCGCTGGATCTCGGCCACGATGGGCCGGACCACCGACCGCTTCTGCTTCAGCGAGCGGACGTCGCCCAGCAGGATGTCCAGGGTCAGGGACCCGACGAAGGCGCCGTTCCGGACGCGGTTGCTCGCATTGCGCGATCTGGATGTCATCACGTGCCACATGACGGAGTGGCGGGCCGTCGAGGGGTGGTGGGAACGGGGGCCGGGGCCCCGCCGAAGCGGGGCCCCGGACCGCCCTGTCAGTCGCGCGGCTTCTCGCGCATCTCGTAGACCTCGATCACGTCCTCCAGGCGGAGGTCGTTGTGGCCGAGGCCGATACCGCACTCGTAGCCCTCGCGGACCTCGGTGGCGTCGTCCTTGAACCGGCGCAGGGACTCCACGGTGAGGTTGTCGGAGACGACCACCCCGTCGCGGACGAGCCGGGCCTTGGCGTTGCGCCGCACGATGCCGCTGCGGACGATCGAGCCGGCCACGTTGCCGATCTTGGGGACCTTGAAGATCTCGCGGATCTCCGCGGTACCCAGGGTCGCCTCCTCGTAGATCGGCTTGAGCAGGCCCTTGACGGCGGCCTCCACTTCCTCGATCGCCGAGTAGATGACCGAGTAGTAGCGGATGTCGACGCCCATGCGGTCGGCGAGCTGGCTGTTCTTGCCCTCCGGCCGCACGTTGAAGCCGATGATGATCGCGTCCGACGTCGCGGCCAGGTTGATGTCGTTCTGCGTGATCGCACCGACACCGCGGCCGACGATGCGGATGCCGACCTCGTCGCCGCCCGCGTCGATCTTGAGCAGCGCCTCCTCCAGGGCCTCCACGGAACCGGACATGTCGCCCTTGATGAGCAGGGGCAGCTCGGTGCGCTCCCCCTCCTCCAGGGTCTTCTGCCAGTTGTCCAGGGTGACCCTGCGGGTGGCCTTGGCCTGCTGGGCGAAGCGCTCGCGCGCCTCGCGCTGCTGGGCGATCTGCCGCGCCACCCGGTCGTCCTTGACGACCAGGAAGTTGTCGCCGGCGCTGGGCACGTTGGTCAGGCCCAGCACCTGCACCGGCCGGGACGGCTCGGCGCTGTCGACGTTGGCGCCGTTCTCGTCCAGCATGGCCCGCACGCGCCCGTAGGCGTCGCCGCAGACGATCGAGTCGCCCACGTTCAGCGTGCCGCGCTGCACGAGCACGGTGGCGGTGGAGCCCCGCCCGCGGTCGAGGTAGGCCTCGATCGCCAGGCCCTGGGCCTCCATGCCCGGGTTGGCCCGCAGGTCCAGCGCCGCGTCCGAGGTGAGCACGATCGACTCCAGCAGGGCGTCGATGTTCTCCCCGCGCAGCGCGGAGATGTCGACGAACTGCACGTCGCCGCCGTACTCCTCGGCGACCAGGCCGTACTCGGTGAGCTGGGCCCGGACCCGCTGCGGGTCGGCGCCCTCCACGTCGATCTTGTTCACCGCGACCACGATCGGCACGTCGGCCGCCTTGGCGTGGTCGATCGCCTCGGCCGTCTGCGGCTTGACGCCGTCGTCGGCCGCGACCACCAGCACCGCGATGTCGGTGGCCTGGGCACCGCGGGCACGCATGGCGGTGAACGCCTCGTGGCCCGGGGTGTCGATGAACGTGATCTTGCGGTCCTCGCCGTCCACCTCGGTGGAGACCTGGTAGGCACCGATGTGCTGGGTGATGCCGCCGGCCTCGCCGCCGATCACGTTGCTGTTGCGCACCGTGTCCAGCAGCTTGGTCTTACCGTGGTCGACGTGGCCCATGACGGTGACCACCGGCGGACGCGGACGCAGGTCCTCGTCGGTGCCGGCGTCCTCGCCGAACTCGATGGAGAAGGACTCCAGCAGCTCGCGGTCCTCGTCCTCCGGGCTGACGACCTCGACCTTGTACTTCAGCTCCTCGCCGAGGAGCTGCAGGGTCTCGTCCGGCAGCGACTGGGTGGCCGTGACCATCTCGCCCAGGTGCATCATGACCTGGACCAGCGACGCGGGGTTCACCTCGATCTTGTCGCCGAAGTCGGCGAGCGAGGCGCCGCGGGACAGCCGGATGCTCCGGCCGTTGCCGCTGGGGATCTTCACCCCGCCGAAGGACGGGGCGCCCAGGTCGTTGAACTCCTGACGGCGCGCCTTCTTCGACTTGCGGGAGCGCCCGCGCGGGCCGCCGGGGCGCCCGAAGGCGCCCGCCGTGCCGCCACGGCCGCGACCGCCGCCCGGACGGCCTCCGAAGCCGCCGGGGCGCGGGCCGCCGAAGCCGCCGCCACCGCCCGGACGCGGACCGCCGCCGCCACCGGGGCGCGGGGCACCGCCGCCACCGCCGCCGGGACGCCCGCGGCCGCCGCCACCGCCGCGGCCCGCACCCGCGGGCGGGGTGGGCCGGGAGGACGGCATGTTCATCGGGCTGGGGCGCGGACCGCCCGGAGGCGGACCCGGCCTGGGGCCGGGCTTGGCGCCCTGGCCGCCGCCGGGGCGCGGGGCCTGCGGACGCGGAGCGCCGCCCTGGCCGCCGCCCGGACGCGGAGCGCCCTGCCCGCCGCCGGGACGGGGACCGCCCTGGCCGCCGGGCCGCGGGGCCTGCGGACGCGCGCCGCCGCCCTGGCCGCCGCCCGGACGCGGGCCGGGCTTGGCGCCCTGGCCCCCGCCGCCCTGGCGCGGGCCGGGCTTGGCGCCCATGCCGGTGGCCTGGGTCGAGAACGGGTTGTTGCCGGGGCGCGGACCGGACGGGCGCGGACCCGGCTTGGGGCCGGGCTTGGGCGCGCCACCGCCGCGCTCGCTCTTGGGGCCCGGCTTGGGACCGGGCTTGGGGGCTGCCTGGCCGCCCTGAGTGCTCTGGGCACCCTGGACGCCCTGACCGCCCTGGCCGCTCTGCGCGGCGGCGGGCTTCGGGGCGGGCTTGGGGCCCGGCTTGGGTGCCTCGGCGCTGGGCGCGCCGGGCTTGGGGCCGGGCTTGGGACCCGGCTTCGGGCCGGGCTTGGGGGCCGCGGGCCTGGCGGCCTCCCCCGGCGCGGATTCGCCGCGCGGACGCGGCTTGGACTCCGACGAGGACGGCCTTCCGCCGCCCTTGGAACCTGCGGAGCCCGGCTTCAGCTCGTCGGTGAGCTTGCGCACGACCGGCGCCTCGATCGTCGAGGACGCCGAACGGACGAACTCTCCCAACTCCCGGAGCTTGGCCATGACGACCTTGCTCTCGACTCCGAGCTCCTTGGCGAGCTCGTACACCCGGACCTTCGCCACTACTCTCCTCTACTTCGGTCCGGGACATGCGCTGTGCCGGACCGTCGCTAGCTTGACGTACTCATCGCTGCGTACTCATCGAGCGCTCATCGCAATCTCGACCCGCTTCCTCGTCGTTACACAACAATGGGTCTGTGCGCCGGTGTCCCGGCATGGCAAGACCCGCCGACGCCTGTTCGGTACAACCGCGGTGCCGACGTGATCATTCCAACCCTATCCGGAACGACCGCCGTCTCCAACGCGCGGACCCCCGGAGAAGAAGGCGGCCGCACGCGAGGTGTCGAGCCGCCCGCGGGCCCGGAAGGCCCGCTGGAACGCTCCGCGCCGCTCCGCCGACGCCCAGCATGCGGGGTCGGGGTGGAGGTAGGCGCCCCGTCCCGGCGACCGCCGCTCGGGATCGGGGGTCACCAGGGCACCGTCGGCCACCAGACGTACCAGGTCGGACTGAGCCGCCCGAGACCGGCACCCCACGCAGGTGCGTACGGGGGGACGCCGGCCGCTTCCCCCGATTCTAGCGCGCTCCGGCATCGTCCAGGCCGTCCTGTGGGCCCTGCGGCACACCGGCCCCGTCCGCCCCGGCGTCCCCCGGCTCGGGCTCGTCGCCCTGGGCGTCGGAGCGGATGTCGATCCGCCAGCCGGTGAGCCGGGCGGCCAGGCGGGCGTTCTGCCCCTCCTTGCCGATGGCCAGCGACTGCTGGTAGTCGGGCACGGTCACCCGGGCCACCTTGGCGGCGGCGTCGACGACCTCGACCCGGTCCACCCGGGCCGGGGACAGGGCGTTGCCCACGAACACGGCCGGGTCCTCGGAGTGGTCGACGATGTCGATCTTCTCGCCGTTGAGCTCGGCCATGACGTTGCGGACCCGGCTGCCCAGCGGGCCGATGCAGGCGCCCTTGGCGTTGACCCCGGGCTTGTTGGAGCGCACCGCCATCTTGGTGCGGTGCCCGGCCTCGCGGGCGATGGCGGCGATCTCCACGGTGCCGTCGGCGATCTCGGGGACCTCCAGCTCGAAGAGCTTGCGCACCAGGTTGGGGTGGGTGCGCGAGAGGGTCACCGAGGGGCCGCGGTGGCCCTTGCGGACCTGCACCACGTAGGCGCGCAGCCGCTCGCCGTGCCCGTAGTCCTCGCCGGGGACCTGCTCCTGCGGGGGCAGGATCGCCTCCACCCGGCCCAGGTCCACCAGCACGTTCCGCGGGTCCTTGCCCTGCTGGATGATGCCGGAGACCACCTCGTACTCGCGCCCGGCGTACTCGCCGAGCGTCAGCTCGTCCTCGGCGTCGCGCAGCCGCTGCAGGATGACCTGCTTGGCGGTGGAGGTCGCGATGCGCCCGAAGCCGGTGGGCGTGGCGTCGTACTCGCGGGCCTGCCCGGTCTCCTCGTCGGTCTCGGAGGCCCACACGGTGACGTGCCCGGTGGAGCGGTCCAGCTCGACCCGCGCGGAGGCCTCGGTCCCCTCCTGCCGGTGGTAGGCGATCAGCAGTGCGTCCTCGATCGCCTTGACGACCAGGTCCACCGAGATGTCCTTCTCGCGCTCCAAGCTGCGCAGGACGCTCATGTCGATATCCACGGGGCTCCCCCTCTAGTCCGCCGCGGCTTCGCCGTCGGCCGGGCGGCGGAATTCCACCTGGACCTTGCCCCGGTCGAGGTCGGCGTAGCGGTACTCGGCCCGCTCGCCGCCGACGTCGAGCACCACGCCCTCGTCGCCGGCCTCCTCGACGCGCCCGGTGACCTCGCCGCCGTCGGCGAGGCGGGCCTGCACGAGGCGGCCGCGGGAGCGGCGCCAGTGCCGGGGCAGGGTCAGCGGCCGGTCCACACCGGGGGAGGTCACTTCCAGCACGTAGGGGGCGCCGCCCATCTCCTCGGACGCGTCCAGCGCGGCCGAGATGTCCTGGCTGACCGTGCCGACCGCGTCCAGGTCGACGCCCTCGTCGGAGTCGACCACCACACGCAGCAGGCGCCGCTTGCCGGCCGGGGTGACCTCGACGGCCTCCAGCTCCAGCCCGGCCTCGGCCAGCACCGGTTCGAGCAGGGCGGCCAAGCGGTCCTGGCGAGCCTGCGCCCCCATCTGCGTTCCTCCTCGGGAATTCCGCCCGGTCCCGCGGGCGGGCGCCGGGGCGGTCCAGCTATACACGAAAGTCGGCCGCACGTCGCTACGAGTGCGGTTTGGCCTATAAGGGTATCCACAACCGCGGCCTCTCCAGGCAATCCGCGCGGGGTGCGGACCCCTCGGGTCCGCGGGCGGGCGCGCCCCCGCGGCAGCGGAGCGCACGCCGGTGCGCCGCCACACCCCCGCTTCGCGCGGCCGCGCCCCCGGCTCATGGAAGGATTGGCGGGGCACCGCGACGACGGCGAAGGAGATCGGATTTGGGCGCGAGGGGCGGCACCGCCGGTACTTCCGTCACCCGCCGCACCGTGCTCGCTGCGGCGCTCGTGGCCGCCGCCGCGAGCGGCTGCCAGGGGGCACGCTGGTATCCGAGCGAGGTGGGGCCCGACGAGCGCGTTCTGCGCGGGGCCATCGCCGACAAGGAGCGGCTCATCGCGCGCTACCGCGCGGCGCTGGGCGCCGACGAGGGGCCGGCGGACCTGCTGGAGACGTTCCTGGCCCACCACGAGGACCACCTGGCGACGCTGCGCGGGCGGCTCCCGGACACCGGGCGGCACACCCGCGAGGACCCGGACGCCTCCCCCTCGCCGTCCCCGTCGCCGGTGGACGGCGGGCCGGTGGACGCCGCCGGGCTGCGCACGGCGGAGGAGGCGGCGGCCGACTCCCGGGCGCGCCAGTGCGGCGACGTGCAGGACCCGGCGCTGGTGCAGCTGCTCGCGTCGATCGGGGCCTGCGAGATCGGACACGCGCACATGCTCGGTGAGGAGGTCGGATGAGCGGGACGGGCGGGGCGTCGCCCTCGCAGGAGGCCACCGCGGAGGTGGAGGCGCTGCAGAAGGCGCTGCGCGCCGAGCACGCGGCGGTGTACGGGTACGGGTTCATCGGGGCGCGCAGCGAGGACGGCGAGCGCGACCGGGCCGCGCGGCACCTGGACGCGCACCGGGCGCAGCGGGACACCGTGCGCGCGGAGCTGGTCGAGCTGGACGCGGTGCCCGCGCCGGCGGAGGCGGCCTACACCCTGCCCGACTCCGACGGCCGCGAGGAGCTGGCGGAGTTCGCCCGCCGGATGGAGGGCACCTCGGGCCAGGCGTACCTGGAGGTGGCGGGAGCCGCCGAGTCGGGGCCGCTGCGCGGGTTCGCGGCGGAGTCGCTGCAGGGGGCGACGGTGCGCGCGCTGGAGTGGGGCGGCGGGCTGGAGACGTTCCCGGCCTACGCCACGGGCGATCCGGACGCACCGAACTGACCCTCACCCACCCGCGTTGATCTCGGGGAAAACGCCCCTAAAACCGCGCCGGAAGCGTCGTTTCTCCCGAGATCAACGCGGGGGTGGTATGCCTACTCGGCGGCGATGGCGGCGGCGACCGTGTCGGCCGCGCCGTCCAGGGGGATCTCCCGGCGGTCGCCGGTGCGGCGGTCGCGCAGCTCCAGCACCCCGTCGGCCAGGCCCTTGCCGACGATGAGCGAGGTGGGCGCGCCCAGCAGCTCGGCGTCGGTGAACTTCACGCCCGGGGAGACGCCCTTGCGGTCGTCGACGAGCACCCGCAGGCCGCGCTCCTCCAGCTCGGCGGCCAGGCGCAGGGCGACCTCGATCTGCTCGCCCTTGCCGGTGCCGACGACGTGCACGTCGGCGGGGGCGGCGGCGCGCGGCCACACGATGCCCTTGTCGTCGTGGGACTGCTCGACGATGGCGGCCACGACGCGGGAGACGCCGATGCCGTAGGAGCCCATGGTGACCCGCTTCGGCTTGCCGTCGGGGCCCAGCGCGTCCAGCTCGATGGCGTCGGTGTACTTGCGGCCGAGCTGGAACACGTGGCCGATCTCGATCCCGCGGGCGGTGTAGAGGGTGCCGCGGCCGTCGGGCGAGGGGTCGCCGTCGCGGACCTCGGCCACGTCGAGCACCCCGTCGGGGGTGAAGTCGCGGCCGCAGACCAGGTCGACGACGTGGTGGTCGGGGCGGTCGGCCCCGGTGACCCAGCGGGTGCCCTCGACCACGCGGGGGTCGGCGTAGAAGCGCAGCTTGTTGTCGAGCAGGGCGTTCGGCCCGACGTAGCCCTTGACCAGGAAGGGGCGGGCGGCGAAGTCCTCCTCTTCGAGCAGGGCGACCTCGGCGGGCTCCAGGGCCGCCTCCAGGCGCTTGACGTCGACCTCGCGGTCGCCGGGCACGCCGATGCCGATGACCTCCCACTCGGCCGCCCCGGGCTCGCGGACCTTGACCAGGACGTTCTTGAGGGTGTCGGCGGCGGTGAAGGTGCGGCCGAGCCCGGCGCCGTTGAGGTGGTCGACCAGGGTCTCGATGGTCGGGGTGCCGGGCGTGTGGTGGACCGCCGCCTCGGGCAGCCCCTCCAGCGGCAGGGCGGCGGGGGCGGGGATGCGCACCGCCTCGACGTTGGCCGCGTATCCGGACTCGGTGCTGCGGACGAAGGTGTCCTCGCCGACGGGGGTCTCGGCCAGGAACTCCTCGGAGGCCGAGCCGCCCATGGCGCCGGAGGTGGCCTGGACGACGACGTAGTCCAGGCCGAGGCGGTCGAAGATGCGGACGTAGGCGGCGCGGTGGCGCTCGTAGGACTCCTGCAGGCCCGCGTCGTCGATGTCGAAGGAGTAGGAGTCCTTCATGTGGAACTCGCGTCCGCGCAGCACCCCGGCGCGGGGGCGCGCCTCGTCCCGGAACTTCTCCTGGATCTGGTACAGCGTGACCGGGAAGTCCTTGTAGGAGGAGAACTCGCCCTTGACCAGGTGGGCGAAGACCTCCTCGTGCGTGGGGCCGAGGACGTAGTCGGCGCCCTTGCGGTCCTTGAGCGCGAAGAGGGTGTCCCCGTACTCGACGGCGCGCCCGGTGGCCTCGTAGTACTCGCGGGGCAGCAGGGCGGGCAGCAGCAGCTCCTGGCCGCCGATCGCGTTCATCTCCTCGCGCACGACCCGGGCGACGTTCTCCAGGACGATCTTGCCCAGGGGCATCCAGGAGTAGATGCCCGGGCCGGTCCGGCGGACGAACCCGCCGCGCACCAGGAGCTTGTGGCTCGGCACCTCGGCGTCCGCCGGGTCCTCACGCAGGGTGCGCAGGAACAGGGTCGACATCCGCAGCAGCACGGCCACTCCTCGGTGGTTGACGGTGCACACGCCGGTGCACGGAGAACGGGTCGGTCATCGGTGTGGAGGGGTTCCAGGCTAGCGGCCCCCGTGAGCGGGTGCAGCCGGAAAAGGGGGCGCCGCGCGCCCGTGGAGGGCGGGCGGCGCACTGCTCCGGGGAGGCGGAAGGGGCCTCTTCGGTAGACGTCGGCCTCTGCCGACGACCGCCGAGACCGCGGCCGCCGAGACGGCGACCGCCAAGACGACGACGGCCACGGCGCGGGATGGGCCGACCGGGGCCCTGTCGGCGCCTACCGGGGTGGGATCGGTCCGCCTCGGGTCCGCGCCTCGCCGTCCCCTATGGATCCCGCGCGAATACGGATCCGCGTCCTCTGCGGAGAATGGGGCGCCGCCCGCCCCTCGGGGGAGAGGGTGGGCGGGCGGCGCCTGGGGGAGGCGAGGTGTCAGCCTCCCAGGGAGAAGGTCGTCATGACCGAGGCGTGGTCGGAGGTCCACTCGTTGTCGGCGTGGTCCGGGTAGACCTTCGGCTCCCCGGCCACCAGGGTCCGCGACTCCTCCACCGCGAGCGGGCCCGCGTAGTAGATGAAGTCGATGCGGTCCTGGGGCTCGTCGACCCCGGTGGCGCCGTCGCGCTTGGGGAACAGCGGCGACCAGGTGGTGCCGGGGACGTCCGCCGGGTCGGGGTGGGCCTCGCGGAAGGAGTCGGTCAGCCCGGCCTCGGTGGGCACGGTGGAGGCGGGCCAGGGCACGTCCGCGTAGCCGCAGTTCTTCTCGCGCAGCTCCTCGGTCCAGTCCAGGTGCGACGGGGAGTTGAAGTCGCCCATGAGCAGGACCGGGTCCTCGTCGGCGGCGGCCAGGTCCTCCTGCATGGCCTCGACGGTGTCGGTGATCTGCGGGGTGCGGCCGGACTCGGCCTCGCGTTCGAGGATGCGCTCGACGCTCATGCCCGAGTCGCAGGCGTCATAGGGGCCGTAGGGGGTGTAGCCCAGGTGCACGTCCCAGACGGCGACCTCGGAGTCGGTGCCGTCCAGGGCGATCTTGACGCTTCCGGAGGCGTTGACGGTGCCGCGCTCCTCGGTGATCGGGTAGCGGCTGATCACGCCGAGGCTGCCCGAGGTCTGCCAGTGGTCCCACCCCAGGGCCTCCGCCAGCCGCTCGGCGGCCTCGCCCTCGGTCTCCTGCATGCCGACGATGTCGGCGTCGGACTCGATGAGGTAGCGCAGCTGCTTCTCGTGGTAGCCGTTGACCCGTGTGCCCGCGTGCCAGGTGTTGAAGCTCATCACGTTGAGCCCGCCCACGAGGTCCTGGCCCCGCCCGCGGACCGGGACGGTGGCGGTGAGGACGGCCGTCGAGCCGTCGGCGCCGGCGGCCTCGATCACGACCTCGGCGTCCCCGCTCCCCTCGGGCGTGCCGGTGACGGTGCCGTCCCCGCCGACCCGCACCCAGTCGGGGCCGCCGGTCTTGCGGAAGGAGACGTCCCCGCCCCCGCCGGAGGCCAGGCCGCCGACCGAGGCCTCGTAGGCGTCGCCCTCGCGGGCGTTGCGCAGGGTGATCCCGTCGGCGGGGAAGGAGACGGGGCGGTCGTCGGCCACGGTGAAGCCGACCGGGTCGGCCAGCCAGGCGTACCCGTCCTTCGCCAGGAAGTAGGCGGTGTAGTCGCCCGCGGGCAGGCCGGAGGTGTCGACGGAGGCCTCCCCCTCGGCCTCCGGCGCGTAGGCCCAGGCCAGGGACGGCTCGGTGTACTCCTCGTCGACCGGCCCCTCGCCGCTCCGGTAGACCCCGATCCAGTTGGTGCCGTCGGGGGCGTCGGTGCCGTAGGCGAACCGGGCCTGATCGCCGACGGCCACCGGTCCGGCCAGGGCCAGGGTTCCCGCCTCGGCCTGCGCCGGGGCGGCGGCCCCGGCCAGGACGGCGGCGGCCGCCGCGGCGGACGCGATCGCGCGTCTCCACCAGCCTCGCATCTGTCCTCCGTTCTCAGCGCGCGTGCGCGCTTCGCACACGCTGACGGCGGATGACGATGGCACAGCGCACGGCGCCCGAACCGCGGGTAACGGTTCGGAGAAGCCCTCGGTGCTCCTGTCCGGAACCCGGCGACGCGCCTGCGGAGCGCACGGCACCGGCCAAACATCGCCGCCGCTCCCGCCCTGCGGCGGCCGGGCGATTCGTTGTGGGCTCGTCACCCCGCTGATACACTACCAAGCGTTCGCTTGGTTGGTATCGACCCCGGAGGCGCCATGGCGTCCCTGCGCATCAGCCTGGGATACGAGGTGGAGGTCCGCGGCCGCACCCGCGAGGTGGAGCGGCGCGCCTTCGAGAACACCCTGGCCCAGGCCGAACTCGCCGACGAGCTGGGCTATGAGGCCGCCTGGCTGGTCGAGCACCACTTCACCCGCGGCTTCTCCCACTCCTCGGCCCCCGACCTGGTGCTGGCCGCCATCTCCCAGCGCACCCGGAACCTGCGGCTGGGCCTGGGGGTGGTGCTGCTGCCCTTCCAGCCGCCGGTGCGCACCGCCGAACGCGTCGCCACCCTGGACGTGCTCTCCGGCGGCCGGGTGGAGTTCGGGACCGGGCGCGGGGCGTCCCCGCTGGAGTACCAGGCCTTCCAGCGGCCGTTCGAGCAGTCGCGGCGGATCTGGGAGGAGTCCCTGGACGCCGTGCTGGAGATCTGGCGGGCCGACGGCGACCCCGTCACCCTGGACAGCCCCTACTTCCAGGTGCCCGGAGTCTCGGTGCTGCCCCGGCCGGTGCAGGACCCGCACCCGCCGGTGTGGGTCGCCTCCACCAGCCTGGAGGGCTACCTCGCCGCGGCCCGGCGCGGGCACAACCTGCTCGGCATGACCATGCTCAAGGGCCTGGACGACGTGGCCGAGGACATCGCCGCCTACCGGCGGGAGCTGGCCGGGAACGGGTTCGACCCGGACAGCCGCCGGGTGGCGCTGATGGTGCCCTGGCACGTGGCGCCCTCCCGGGACGAGGCGCTGGAGACCGCCGCCGACGCGGTGCTCTGGTACATCCGCCGCCAGGTCAACCTGGTGACCCCGCCGGGCTACTACGACGCCCGGCACGCCACCCACCGCGTGCTCGGGCAGCTCGCCGCGGGCATGCCGCCCGAGGAGGCGCTGGAGGTGCTGCGCGAGCACCACATGGTGGTGATCGACGACGTCGCCGGGTCGCGCGAGGCGGTGCGGCGCATCGCCGAGGCGGGCGCCACCGACCTGCTGCTGCAGGCGCAGGTCGGCGGGCTGGCCCACGAGCACGTGTGCAACTGCCTGAAGCTGTTCCGCCAGGAGGTGGCGCCGTCGTGAGCGGGCGGGAGTGGATCCGGGCCGACCGGCCCGGAGCGGGGCCGGCCCCCGACCCGGAGGGCGGACTGCTGCTGCTCGGGCCCGAGGGCGCGCCCGGCGGCGCCCTGGGGCGGGAGGACCGGGTGCTCGCCGCCGAACTGGGCCGCCACCTGCTGCGCGAGGCCGGGGTCGTCCGGGGCGACCGGGTGGCGGTGGCGCTCAGCGCGGAGGGGGACCAGACCGGTGCCCTGGTGGCCGAGGCCGCCACCGCCGCCGGGGCCCAGACGGCGGTGGTCGGTCCGCGCGGGCGGATGCGGCTGCACGCGGCGCTGGAGGCGATGGGCGCGACGGTCCTGGTGGCCACCCCGTGCGGGGCGGCCGACCTGCTGGCCCGGCTGCACCTGGAGTTCCAGTCCGACCCGCTCGACCTGGGGCTGCGGCGGATCCTGCTGGCGGGGGAGGTCGCGCCGGACACGGTGCGGCGGCGGCTGGCCTCCGAGTTCGGGGCCGAGGTCGGCGACCTGTTCATCGACCCGCTGCTGCAGGTGCCCGTGGCCCACCGGCCGTTGGGGGCCGAGGGCTTCGCGCCCGCCTCGCCCGGGACGGTCGGTCTGGCACCGCTGGACGCCGACACCATCTACGAGCCGCCCTACCCGGCCGGGACGGCGGAGATCGTGACGGTGCCCGACTGGCACCCGGCGCTCCGCGGAACGGTGGTGCGCACCGGGTTCACGGCCGAGCCCGAGGCGGGCGCGGACGCGGTCCCCGTTCCGTCCGGGACCGTCGGCGACCGGGTGCTGGTGCGGGGGCGGTGGCTGCCGCTGCCGCGCCTGGAGCGCGAGCTGGCGCGGGTCGACGGGATCGGCGCCTGGGAGCTGCGGGTGTCCCGCCCCGGGACGCTCGACATGGCCGAGCTGCGCGTGGCCTTCGCCCGGGCCTCCCTCATCGGCGACCGCATGTGGACGGCGCGCATCGAGCAGGCGCTGGCGTCGTTCTCCCCCGTGCGGATCGCGGTGGCGGTGGAGGACGAGGCGCGGGACGAGGGCGGCGCGGGCCGGCTCACCGACGAGCGCGGGCACCACCTGGCGCGCGAAAGGGGCGGCGCGCGGGCCCGCGCCGGCTGACACCGCCCCGCGGCATGCGAGGAGGACCCCCCTGGCCCAGTCCCCCGAACCCCCCGTCCCTCCCCTCTCCCCCGCGTCCCCCGCACCGGCTCCCGTCCCCGACCCCACCGCCTTCCCGCCCCTGCCCGAGGGGTGGACGACCCTGCCGCGCATGCTGCGCGACCGGGCGCGCCGCACACCCGGGTCGGTGCTGCTGGCCGCCGACGGGGAGCAGGTGACGGCCGAGGACCTGGCGGCGCGGGCGCGGCGGATCGGCCGGGCGCTGATCGCCTCCGGCGTGCGGCCGGGCGACCGGGTGGCGCTGATGGCGCCCAACTCCCCGGCCTGGGGCGCGGCCGCGTTCGGGGTGTGGGAGGCGGGGGCGGTGCTGGTGCCGCTGTCGACCCGCTACAAGGGGCTGGAGGCGGGCGGGCTGCTGCGCCGTACGGGGGCGCGGGTGCTGATGTGCACCGAGCGGTTCCGGGGCACGCCGTCGACCGGGCTCATCGGCCGGGCCGAAGGGGGGCCGGAGGGCGGGCGCCCGTTCGCCGGCCTGCCCGAGCTGGAGGAGGCCGTGCTGCTGGACGTGGAGGCCGGCGGGCCGGAGGCGCGGCGCGAGGGCGGCGTGGCCTTCGCGTCGTTCCTGGACCGGGCCGGGTCGGTCCCCGAGGGGGCGGCGGAGGAGCGCGCGCTGGGGGTGGGCGGCGGCGACCTGGCCGAGGTGCTGGCGACGTCGGGGACCACGGGCGCGCCCAAGGGGGTGATGATCCCGCACGGGCAGCTGTTGCGGGGGTACTGGGACTGGGCCTCGGTGGTGGGGCTGGGCGGGGAGGACCGGTACCCGGTGATCGCGCCGTTCTCGCACGGGTTCGGGGTGAACGCGGGGCTGCTGGCGGGGGTGATGCGCGGGGCGCGGCTGCTGCCGCAGGCCGTGTTCGACCCCGGCGGGCTGGCCGGGCTCATCGCCGACGAGGGGGCGACGGTGCTGGCCGGGCCGCCGAACCTGTTCCAGGGGCTGCTGGAGCGGCGGGCCGCCGGGGAGCGGTTCCCGGCGCTGCGGGTGGGGATCTGCGGGGCCGCGTCGGTGCCGCCGGAGCTGGTCCGGCGGCTGTTGGACGAGGGCGTGGTGCGGCGGATGGTCAACGCCTACGGGCTGATCGAGGGGACGGTGGTCTCCATGACCCGGGAGGGCGACCCGGTGGAGGTGGTGGCCGGGTCCGCCGGGCGTCCGATGCCGGGGGTGCGGGTCGAGGTGGTGGACGAGGACGGCGGGGCGCTGCCGCCGGGCGCGCGCGGGGAGATCCTGGTCGGCGGGTTCGGGGTGATGGACGGCTACTGGGGGGACCCCGAGCGCACGGCCGAGGCGGTCGACGCGCGGGGACGGCTGCGGACCGGGGACGTGGGGGTGCTGAGCGAGCGGGGCGACCTGTCGGTGGTGGACAGGAAGAAGGACGTGTTCACCGTGGGCGGGTTCAGCGTGTACCCGGCGGAGATCGAGGCGCTGCTGGCGCGGTGCCCGCTGGTGGCGGTGGCGGCGGTGGTGCCGGTGCCCGATGCCCGGCTGGGCGAGGTGGGGTGCGCGTTCGTGGTGCCCGCGGAGGGCGGGCCGGGCGCCTTGGCCCCGGGACTGGCGTCCGGGGTGATCGCCTGGTCCAGGGAGAACATGGCGAACTACAAGGTGCCGCGGAGGGTGGTGGCCGTGGAGTCGCTGCCGGTCAACGCGAACGGCAAGACGGACAGGGCGGCCCTGGCGCGGCGCCTGGCCGAGGAGCGGGAGGGGTGAGAGGGGCGGGGCGTCGTCCGGCCCGTCCGCGAGCGGCGGGTACCGGAGGTCGTGCACCGCCCCGGGCCGAGCCGAGGGCCGTGGCCGGCGGACGTGAGCGGGACGCGATCCGTCCTGATACGCCCCCACCTCAGGAGCATGGTGTCCATTGGAGTGGGCTGGAGAGTGCCGGAGTCGTGTGATTCTCGTCGGCCGCGACCGCCGTGTGCTGATGCCCGCCGTGTAGTGGCGACTGGATGCCGCTCGTCGACGGTGGCGCGCCGGTCAGGACCGGCGACGGGCGGAGAGGAACGTGCTCTCCGGGGGAGCCCCGGCCGCACGCACCGTCACTCGCGCGGGCGCCAGTCGACGACCTTGGCGAACGCGGCTCCGCCGGTCGTCGCTCCGTCGTCGGGGGCTGGGCCCACGTCGGTGAAGACCGCTTCGACCGGCCGCCCCCGGTACAGGTCGTCCGGGTCGGCGTCGACCAGGCACCCCCAGCAGTACAGCGCCGGGCCGTCGTCCAGGGCCACCCGCAGCACGGTGTAGGGGGCCTCGAACGCGGGGTGGAAGGTGCGGCGGGTGACGGTCCAGCCGTCGACCGTCCCGGTGCCGGTGCCGTCGCGCCACTCCCATTCCAGTGACAGGCAGACGGCGCACACCTCCCTCGCCGGGAAGCGCGGGGTCCGGCAGTCGGCGCAGTACTGGACGAGGAAGCGCCCCTCGGCGACCGCCTCCCACCAGTAGGCGGAGTCCCGGTCCGCGCCGGGTCGGGGGCGCGGCGCGGCGGCCCCGCCCCCGTCCCGGCGCCGGCCGCCCTGTTCCCGGACGTCCTGCCGAAGGCTCTGCGTTCGGCTCATCGGTCACCTCCGCGGTGTGGGTCGTAGGGGTCGGAGGGGGCGCCGCCCGGCGGCGGTCACCGCCCGGCGGTCAGCAGAAGGGCGGACGTGCCCGCCAGGACGTAGCCCGGCTGGCCGGTGGACAGGGCCACCTCCGCGCCGCCGACCTGGCGCGGACCCGCGTCGCCGCGGAGCTGCCCGACGGCCTCGGCGACGTGGTTGATACCGTGCACGTACCCCTCGGACAGGAATCCCCCGTGCGTGTTCACCGGCAGCCGTCCCCCGATTCCCAGGGCCTCCGAGGCGGCGAAGGGGCCGCCCTCGCCTTTCCGGCAGAAGCCGTAGTCCTCCAGTTGCACGACCACCGTCCAGGTGAAGCAGTCGTAGAGCTCCGCGACGTCGACGTCGTCGGGGCCCAGGCCCGCCATGGCGTACAGGCGCGGAGCCAGGCGCGCGGCGGACGAGGTGGTCAGGTCGTCTCCCAGTCCGCCGGGGGCGGGCGGGGAGTAGGTCGAGTGGCCTCCGGCCCAGGCCGCGGCGGCGATGTCCACGGGCGGCCTGCGCAGGTCGCGGGCGCGCTCGGCGGAGGTGACGACCAGGGCGCAGGCGCCGTCGGTCTCCAGGCAGCAGTCGAGCAGGCGGAAGGGCTCGGAGATCCAGGGCGAGGCGAGGTAGTCGTCGAGGGTGATGGGGTCGCGCTTGAGCGCGCGCGGGTTGGCGGCGGCGTTCGCGCGCTGGCGGACGGCGACCGCCCCGAGCTGTTCGTGGGTGGTGCCGTAGGCCTGCATGTGGGCGCGCGCGGGGACGGCGTAGTGCTGGACGGGGGCGAGGAGCCCGTAGGGGGCCTGGTACTGCAGGTCGAACGCGCCTGCGGGGGCGCGCCCCTGCCCGCCCATGCGGAACTCGGAGCGCGCGTTGATGGCGCGGTAGCAGACGACGACGTCGGCGATGCCCGCGGCGACGGCCAGGGCGGCCTGGCCGATGACGGCGTGCGAGACCCCGCCCCCGCCGAACTGGTCGAGGTGCCAGGCGGGGTCGGTGATCCCGAGGGCGGGGCCCACGACCCACGGGGGGCAGGAGTCGCCGACCCGGTGGGTGGCGATACCGTCGACGTCGCCGGTGCCCAGCCCGGCGTCGTCGAGGGCGGCGAGGATCGCGCGGCAGGCGAGGGCGGTGGTGCTGACGCCGGAGTCGCGGCTGTAGGGGGTGGCGCCCACCCCGGCCAGCGCCGCCGCTCCGCTCAGTCCCGTCACCGCCACGGCCGCCTCCCCGGTCCGGTCGCCTTCGAGTCAAAACCGAGCAAACGCTTGGTGTCAAGTGGTCGGCGGCGACGGGTGACGGGGCGGACGCCGGCGGGTACGATGGAAACCAAGCAAGCGCTTGGGAGAAAAGCAGGGGGCGACCCCGGCCGAGCACAGGAGGGCAGGCCCGTGTCAGGAGACCGAGGGGGCGCGCACCGCGCCGTGGCCGAGGCGCCCCGCACCCGTGGGAACGGGGCCCACCCCGCACCGGCCCCCTTCGGCTCCCGGGAGTTCCGGGACGCCCTGGGCCGCTTCCCCACCGGGGTGGTGGCGGTGGCGGCCCGCGACCCGCGCACGGGACGGCCGGCGGGTCTGGCGGCCAACTCCTTCACCTCGGTGTCCCTGGACCCGCCGCTGGTGGGGTTCTGCGTGGGACGGACGAGCACCAGCTGGCCGGCGCTGCGGTCGGCGCCCCGCCTGGCGGTGAGCATCCTGGGCGCGGACCAGCAGGAGGCGTCCCGGCGCCTGGCCGCCAAGGGCGGTGACAAGTTCTCCGGCATCGCCTGGCACGAGTCCCCGTCCGGGGCCCCGGTGGTCGAAGGGTCGCAGGCGTGGCTGGAATGCGAGGTCGAGGCCGAACACCCCGCAGGAGACCACCTCATCGTGGTGGCGAGAGTGCACCACCTGACCGACCGGGGCGGAACGGCGCCTTTGCTGTACTACAGGGGCGAGTACCGGGCACTGGAGCAGTAGGTACGAGGCGCGGACGCCGAGACCGGACCACCGTCGACGATCACCCCGCTCACGCCCCGGCCGGGCGCCTGGGCTGCGGGGTGTGGTGTAGAGGGCGACGACGACAGAGGTCCGCGGCCCTTTCGGCAGCGCTGTCGGGCGCCGCGCGCGTGCATGGTCACCGTGATGGCGGCGACGGCCAGCACGGGGCGGTTCCCCGGCCCTGCCTGCCGGGCGCGAGGCCCCTCTCGGTCCGGGTGAGCAGGCGGCTGAGCAGGTACCCCACTTGAGGGTCCCGGCCGGGCGACAGGCCGACGGGGCGTGGGGTGGAATGCAGCAACGAGGAAAGGTCAGCGGCCCTTGCGGCAGCGCTGTCGGACGCCGCGCGCGTGCGTGGCCACCGTGATGGCAGCGACGGCCAAAACGGGGCGATTCCCCGACCCTGACTGCCGGGCGCGAGGCCCCTCTCGGTCCGGGCCAGCAGGCGGCTGAGCAGGTACCCCACTTGAGGGTCCCGGCCGGGCGACAGGCCGA
>NZ_JAQFWQ010000014.1 GCF_027706725.1 Nocardiopsis endophytica | reverse complement strand
CGCTAAAACCGGCCCGGTAGGGGCGTTTTCCCCGAGATCAACGAGGAGCGGCACCGGGGGTGCGGGCGCCACGAGCGCGCTTGGCCATTCGCCCACCCGGTCGCGCCACTGCCCGGACCGCGAGGGGCCCGCCGGACGGCAGGCAGGGCCCGGGAACCGCCCCGCTCTCGCCGTCGCTGCCATTCACGGTGACCATCCGCACGCCCGACGGCCGACAGCGCTTCAGTGCGGGCCGCCGGCCTTTCCTCGTTGCTGCCCCTACCTGGCGCTTCGCCGACCCGCCGCCCGGCCGGGGCCTGGAGTGGGGTACCAGCTCAGCCGCCCGACCTCCCAGACCACCAATAGCCGGACGGACGGCAGGTAGGGCCCGGGAACCGCCCCGCTCTCGCCGTCGCTGCCATTCACAGTGACCACGCACACGCCCGGCGGCCGACGGCGCTGCGGCGTGGGCCACCGACCTTTCCTCGTCGCTGCCCTGCCTGGCGCTTCGCCGACCCGCCGCCCGGCCGAGGCCTGGAGCGGGGTACCGGCCCAGCCGCCCACCCCGACCGCGAGAACCTGAGACCTGAGCCGCGGCCGTAGGGTCCATCCCCCCCGAGAAGCGTCAACGCGGCAAGTGCTGGTCCGGCAGGCGGCCGAGGAGGGCCGTCGCGTCGTCGTGGCGCTTGCCCCGCGGCGCGGTGTGGGCCTCCTCGCTCCGTATCTCCTCGCTCCGCACCCAGGAGATCAGCGCCCTGGGCCCCTCGTCCTCCAGGCACTTCCAGACCCGGTCCCAGCCGTGGCCGAACCGCTCGGCCAGCCGTGTGCAGCCGTCGGTGAGCAGGGCGAACCGCCGGTCCGGGGTGCCGTCCGGCGCCGCCGGGAACGGGCGCACCCCGGTCAGCGCCTCGCGCGCGGCCTCCGGCCGGGACCCGGCCACCCAGAACCCGCCCGGCGCGTTGCGCATCGCCCGCACCAGCGCCGGGCTGTAGGGGCGCCCGCCGGGCAGGTGGTCGAGCCGGTCGTCGGTGAGCACCTCCGGCGGGCCGCCGGGCACCGGGAGCAGCACCGCCGAGTCGGCCAGCACCAGGTACTCCAGGCCGTCGGGGACCGCGCGCACCGCCGCGACCGTCGTCGCCGGGGCGTCGGGGTGGTCGGGGTCGCAGCCGGGGCCGTGCGCGGCGCGCGTGCGGACGGTCGCCTCCTCCAGCGCCGAGACGAGCGGGAGCCGCGGGGCGCCCTCGTCCCCCACACCGTCCAGGAGCGCCGCCAGCTCGGCCGCCAGGCGCCGCACCGTCCAGCGCACGCTGTGCCGGCACGCCTCCTCCGCGCCCGGCGGCGCGGTCGCCCCGTCCAGCACGAAGGCCCAGCCGCCGCCGGAGGCGGCCACGTCCTCGTTGAACGCGCCGTCCCCCGGACGCGACGCCCACGCGATGTCCACGGCGGAACCCTACGCGCGCTGCGGGGGCGGAGGGATGAGCTTCCCGGGATTCAGCACGCCCTCGGGGTCCAGGCGCTCCTTGACGGCGCGCAGGACCTCGGCGCCCAGAGGGCCGATCTCCGCCTCCATCCACGGCAGGTGGTCGGTGCCCACGGCGTGGTGGTGGCTGATGGTGCCCCCGCCCTCCGCGATCGCGTTCCCCGCCGCGCGCTTGGCGCGCTCCCACCGCGCCGACGGGTCCTCCCCAGCCGCGGTGACCACGGTGAAGTACAGGGAGGCGCCCTCGGGGTAGGTGTGCGAGATGTGGCACAGCACCACGGCGTCGCCCTCCGGCCCCTTGAGGGCCTGGGAGACCGCGCCCGAGACCGCCCGGTAGAGCGGCAGCAGGTCCGCCCACGTGGCGGCGGTCTCCAGGGTCTCGGCGAGCACTCCCGCCGACAGCAGGGTGTCCCGCAGGTAGGGGGCGTGGAACCGGGAGCCGCGCCAGTCGGCGACCGGCTCCGACCCCAGCGGCGTGCCGCCCGCCCCGGACAGCACGCGCGCGCACGCCGCCCGCCGGGCCTCCACGTCGTCCTCCTCTCCGTCGAAGCCCACCACCGCGAGGCAGCCGGGGGCGGCCTCCTTGCCGGACAGTGCGGCGTTGACGAAGGTCTCGGTCTCGTCGGAGAGCCGGGCCGTGGTCGGGCGCAGCGGCGACCGCGCCAGGGCGCGCAGCGCGGCGGCGCCCTCGGTGAAGGAGGGGAACGCCCACGCCTCGTCCCGGTGGGCCGAGGGGAGCGGCCGCACGCGCACCGTCACCTCGGTGATCACTCCGAAGACGCCCTCCGAGCCGAGGAGGAGCTGGCGCAGGTCCGGCCCGGCGGCGGAGGCGGGGGCGCGCCCCGCCTCCAGGGTGCCGCGCGGGGTGGCGGCCTTGAGCGCGAGCACCATGGAGTCGAAGCGGCCGTAGCCCGATGAGGCCTGGCCGCTGGAACGGGTCGCCGCGTAGCCGCCGATGGTGGCGTACTCGTAGCTCTGCGGCAGGTGGCCGAGCGTGTACCCGTGCGCGGCCAGCAGCTCCTCGGCCTCGGGGGTGCGCAGCCCGGCCTGCAGAACGGCGGTGCCCGACTCGGCGTCCAGGCGCACCAGCCGGTCCATCTCGCGCAGGTCCAGCGCGACGACGGCGGCGAACGGCCCGCGCAGCGGGTCGACCCCGCCGACGACGCTGGTGCCGCCGCCGAACGGCACCACCGCGACCCGGTGCCGGGAGCAGGCGGCGAGCACCGCCTCCACCTCCTCGTGCGCGGCGGGCAGCACGACGGCGTCGGGGGCCCGCACGTCCCGCCCGGCGCGCATGCGCAGCAGGTCGGGGGTGGACTTCCCGGCGCCGTGCCGCAGCCGCGCGGCGCGGTCGTCGCGCACCCGGCCGGAGTCGCCGCCGACGGCGTCCACCAGGTCGGCGCGGGCGGCCGCGGGCAGCGCAGGGTCGGGCAGGCGCACGGCGTCCTCGGGCACGGGAGGCAGGTCGCGCAGCTCCGCGCCGAGGGTCTGGGCGATCAGGGCGCGCACGTTCGGGTCGAGGGGCGCGGCGCGGTCCGGGTCGCCCCAGGCGTACCAGGACATCGCGCCGGTGCGGGCGGCGGGGCGCTGCTGCATGCTCATGGCGTACAGTTTTACACATGACGTCAAGACGTAACGTTGAGGACGCGGTCCTGGACGCCGCCCGCGCCTGCGTCGAGGCCTTCGGTATCCGCCGCACCACCCTGACCGACGTGGCCCGCAGGGCGGGGGTGAGCCGTCCGACCGTCTACCGCCGCTGGCCGGACGCCACCGCCCTCGTCGCCGACCTGCTCACCCGGGAGCTGCTGGCGCTGCTCGACCGGGCCGACGACACCGGCGGCGATGGCGGCGACGGCGACGGCGGCGCGGAGGGCGCGCGCACCGCCCGGGGGCGGCTGACCGCCCAGGCCGAAGGGCTGATGCGGGAGGCACTGCACCACCCCCTGCTCACCCGGATCATCGACCACGAGCCCGAGACCATGGCCGTCTACGCCTTCCAGCGCCTGGGCACCAGCCAGTTCGCCGCGCTGGACCTGCTCCGCTCCGGCATCGAGGACGGGCAGGTCGACGGGTCCATCAGGGACGGCGACGCCGAAGGGATGGCGCGCATCGTGCTGCTGTCCGTGCAGTCGCTGATGACCTCCCGGCGCCTCACCGAGGACGTGCTCGACGAGGACGCGCTCGTCGCCGAGGCGCGCAGGGTCCTCGACGGCTATCTGGCGCCGGAGGGCGGGCGATGAGCACGGTCCTGGACGCGGCGCGCCGTGAGGCCGACATCGACGCCCTGGCCGACGGGGGCGATGGGGCCGCCGGGGGCGCGGTGGACGTGCTCGTGGTCGGCGCCGGGGTCACGGGCGCGGGGGTCGCGCTCGACGCGGCGTCGCGCGGTCTGAAGGTCGCCCTCGTTGAGCGCGGGGACCTGGCGCACGGCACCAGCCGGTGGAGCTCCAAGCTCGTCCACGGCGGACTGCGCTACCTCGCGAAGGGGCAGGTCGGCGTGGCCATGGAGAGCGCGCGCGAGCGCGGCATCCTGCTGGAGACCACCGCGCCGCACCTGGTGCGGACGCTGCCCATGGTGCTGCCGCTGCACGAGGCCGTGGGCGCCGCGAACGCCGTCGCGGCGCGCGCGGGGATGGCCGTGGGAGACGTGCTGCGCGTCGCGGCGGGGACGGGACGCCGGGCGCTGCCGCGGTCGCGCAGGCTCACGGCGGAGCAGACGGTGCGGCTGCTGCCGGGGGTGCGCGCCGAGGGGCTGCGCGGGGGAGTGCTCTCCTTCGACGGGCAGCTGACCGATGACGCGCGCCTCGTCGTCGCGCTGGCGCGCACCGCCGCCGGGTTCGGGGCGCGGGTCGTCACGCGGTGCGCCGCCGAGCGCCTGGGCGGCGACGGCGCGGTGCTGCGGGACCTGCGGTCGGGGCGGAGGATCGAGGTCCGGGCGCGCGCGGTCGTCAACGCGGCGGGCGTCTATGCGGGGGAACTGGTCCCGGACGTGCGGCTGCGGCCCAGCAGGGGCACGCACATCGTCCTGAGGGCGGAGGCGCTTGGGCGGCCGAAGGCGGCGCTGATGGTGCCGGTGCCGGGGACCGCCAACCGGTTCGTGTTCGCGCTGCCGCAGGTGGACGGGAGGGTGTTCGCCGGCCTGACCGACGAGCCCGTGGACGGCCCGCTGCCGGAGGTCCCGGAGGCGCCGGAGGAGGACGTCGCGTTCCTGCTGGAGGTGCTGAACCGGGCGCTGGGGACGGCGCTGGAGCGGTCGGACGTGGCGGGCGCGTACGCGGGCCTGCGCCCGCTGCTGGAGGACGGCGGGGGCCGCGGCGGCCCGAGCGCCGACCTGTCCCGGCGGCACGCCGTGCTGCGGTCGGGGGAGGGCGTGCTGACGGTGGTCGGGGGGAAGCTGACGACCTACCGGAGGATGGCCGAGGAGGCCGTGGACGCCGCGGTGGAGTCGGTAGGGCTGCGGGCGGGGGCGTGCAGGACGCGCGCGCTGCCGGTGGTCGGCGCGGCGCCGTGGGAGGAGCTGGACGCGGTGGAGGCGCCGAGGAGGCTGATCGCCAGGTACGGCACGGAGGCCCCGGAGGTGATGGCCATGGCGGAGGGCGATCCGGAGCTCCTGCGCCCGGTGGCGGCGGGGGTGACCGGGGCGGAGATGCGCTTCGCGGTGAAGGCGGAGGGGGCGCTGGAAGCGGAGGACATCCTGGACCGGCGGACGAGGCTGGGCCTGGTGGCAGAGGACAGGGAGGCGGGCCGCCAGGCGGCGGAGGACGCGATCAAGTGGGCGAGGAGCGGGGCGTCGGGGCGGCGGTTTTAGCCGCGATGCGGAAAGAGGAAGCGTAAAGTTGCACGAGCGGGGGTTCCGCCACCCTGGAACCCCAGGTCAACGAGACAGCTCCCCGCCCGCGCGGGGATGGACCCTCGGCCGAGGGACAGCAGCAGCTCGGCGAACTCAGCTCCCCGCCCGCGCGGGGATGGACCCTCGCGGCTGGGCCAGCGGATGGGGCGTGTGAACTGCTCCCCGCATGTGCGGGGATGGACCGGTCCGCAGTTGGGTCCTCGCTGTCACGCAGCTCATCCCCCCGCGCGTGGGCCCCTTCGGCCGCCCTTCGCCGGGTGGCCGAAGGGGCCACGCCACCCCGTCCGGAACGTGCCTCCGGGGCACTCCCCATCCTTCCCACGCGCACCACGCGTTCGCGTCATTCCCGGTTGACCGGCATTCCTGTCCGGAACAGGACATCGCCAGGGCTTTCGCCCTATTGACTCCTTAACGCCACCTCCGTAGGACGGGTGAGGACCGGAGGGAACGCGGGAGGGGAGCCGATCATGCAGCCGGTGGTGGACACCGTCACCGGGCGGGTGCGGGGCGCCTTCGACGGTGGGGTCGCGGTCTTCCGTGGGATCCCCTACGCCGCGCCCCCGGTCGGTGACCTGCGGTTCCGCCCTCCGCGGCACCCCGCCCCCTGGGACGACGTCCGGGACGCCACCGTCCCCGGGCCCACCCCGCCCGCGCCGCCGCCGTCCCCCGACCCGGCCCTGCGCCCCCTCCTGCCCGACCGGCGGGTGCCCGGTGACGACTACCTCAACCTCGACGTGTGGACCCCCGACCCCGGCCCCGGGGCCGGAGGGCTGCCCGTCATGGTGTGGATCCCCGGCGACGGGTTCCACCGCGGCTCCGGCGCGGGCGCCGGCCCGGGCTTCGGACCCACCTCCGTCACCGACGGCGCCGCCCTGGCCCGGGAGGGCGTCGTCGCCGTCGCGATCCACCACCGGGTGGGCGCCGAGGGCTTCGCGCTGATCGACGGCGGCACCCCCAACGTCGGCCTGCTGGACCAGATCCACGCCCTGGAGTGGGTGCGCGACAACATCGAGCGGTTCGGCGGCGACCCGCGCAAGGTCACCGTCTTCGGCCACTCCTCCGGCGCCATGTCCGCGGTCACCCTCATGGCCGTGCCCCGCGCCCGCGGCCTGTTCCGGCGCGTCATCGCCCAGTCCGGCGCCGGGCACCACGCCATCCGGAGCGGGGACGCCCGGCGCGTCGCCGCCCACCTCGCCCGCCGTGCGGGCGTGCGCGCCGCCTCCGCCGCGGTCCTGTCCCGCCTGCCCGCCGCGCGGCTGCTGGACGCCCAGGCCTCCATCGCCGACGAGTTCACCGGCGGCCCCGACCCGGCCGTGTGGGGCGAGCGGCTGTCCCACCCCGCCGCCCTGCCGTTCGCGCCGGTCGTCGACGGCGAGCTGGTCACCCGCCGCCCCGTCGACGGCCTGCGGGCGGGCGACGGCGCCGAGGTGGACCTGCTCATTGGCACCACGTCCGAGGAGTTCCGGCGCTACGCCGTCCCGGCGGGCACCCACCGCTCCGGCGCCGAGAAGGACCTGGCCGACGCGGTGGCGCGGCTGGGCCTGGAGGCCAAGGCGGCCGCCGTCTACACCGCCGAGCACCCGGGCGGCCCGGGGGAGGCCCACACGGCGCTGCTCGGCGACGCGTACTTCCGCATCCCCGCCTACCGGGTGCTGGAGGCCCGCTCGCGGGTGGGCGTGCGCGCCTACGGCTACGAGTTCGCCTGGCGCTCACCGGGGTTCGGCGGGGAGCTGGGCGCCTGCCACGGGGTCGAGCTGCCGTTCCTGTTCGACACCCTGCCGCGCGCCGGTGAGCTGGTGGGGGACGCGCCGCCGGAGCGGCTCTCCGGCGAGATCCGGTCCGCCTGGGTGCGGTTCGCCCGCACCGGCGACCCGGGGTGGGCGCCGTGGAACCCGGTGAGCCGACCGGTGTGGCGGTTCGCCGACCCGGAGTCGTCCCTGGTTGAGGACCCCGGGGCGGAGACCCGGCGGCTCTGGGACGCGGTCCCGGCGACGCGCTAGCGGCGCCGGCCCGCCCTCCGGCCCGCTCCTTCAGCCCGCCCCGGCGCGCTCGCGCGCGTCCTCGATGGCGGCGATCGCGGCGCTCCGGTCCTGCCAGCCGCGGACCTCCGAGCTCTTGCCCGGCTCCAGCAGCTTGTAGATCTCGAAGAAGTGGGTGACCTCCCGGCGCTGGAACTCGGGCAGGTCCTTCAGGTCGCGGATGTGCTCCAGGCGGGGGTCGCCCGCCGGCATGCACAGCACCTTGGCGTCCGGCCCCTTCTCGTCGCGCATCCAGAACACCGCCACCGGCCGCACCCGCACCAGGCACCCGGGGAACGACGGCTGCTCCAGCGGCACCATGGCGTCCAGCGGGTCGCCGTCCTCGGCGAGCGTCCCGGGGAAGAAGCCGTAGTCGGCCGGGTACTGGGTCGAGGTGAACAGGGTGCGGTCCAGCCGGATCCGGCCCGACCGGTGGTCCATCTCGTACTTGTTCTGCGACCCCTGCGGGATCTCCACGACCATGTCCAGGTTCATGCGCGCTCCTTCCGGCCCACGGGCGGCGCCCGGCGTCCGGCTCCTACCCGCTCGCCGGCCGCCCGACCCTCCTCGGCGCCCCCCGGCGCCCCTCCGGCCCCACGGGGGCCCACAGAGGCGGGGCTGCATACTGTCCACGATGTGAACTGGCTAACATTGCCCTGCTTTGACGGTCCACGATCGAGGAGGCAGGTGTGACCGGTACATCCGAGGACGCCGGGCGCCCGCGCGCGCCCCGCGAACCGATACGCCGACCGTGGGTGTGGATCGTGACCGCCGTGCTCATCGTCGGCGGGGTGCCCTGGTACTGGCCGCCGGGGACCGTCCACCCCCTCGTCCTCGGCGTCCCCCTGTGGGCCCTGGTGAGCATGGCCTTCACCGTCGCCCTGGCCGCCCACCTGAGCCATGTGTGCCGGACCCAGTGGGCGATGGCCGACGAGGACGAAGGCGAGGGCGGCGCGTGAACGAGCTGACCTTCGGCGGCGCCCCCGGGATCGCCGTCCTCACCGCCTACGCCGTCATCATGCTGGGCATCGGCTTCTGGGTGAGCCGCCGCCGGCCCGGCGTGCGCGACGGCCTGAAGAGCTACTACCTGGCGGGCGGCCACCTGGGCGCGGTCGTCCTGTTCTTCACCCTCTACGCCAGCCAGTACAGCGGCAACAACGTGGTCGGCTACGCCCCGGCCGCCTACCGGTCCGGCTTCACCTGGTGGCAGTCGGTCACCTTCATGACCGCCATCATCGGCGGCTACCTGCTCTTCGCGCCCCGGCTGTACACCGTCGCCAAGCGCGAGGGGTTCGTGACCCCGACCGACTGGATGCGCTACCGCTTCGGCGGCGCCCGCGGCCCCCTGCTGGCCGCGCTGCTGATGCTCTGGGCGCTGGCCAACTTCCTGCTGGAGCAGCTGGTCGCGATG
This sequence comes from Nocardiopsis endophytica, assembly GCF_027706725.1. GTDB lineage: Bacteria > Actinomycetota > Actinomycetes > Streptosporangiales > Streptosporangiaceae > Nocardiopsis_A > Nocardiopsis_A endophytica. The sequence goes on along the minus strand of NZ_JAQFWQ010000014.1, from coordinate 78,261 downwards.
GGCCACGGCATCGCCGGGCTCACCGGCGGCACCGTCCCCTACCAGGCGGCGGTCATCGGATTCGTCGTGGTGATGCTGGCCTACTCCTGGATGGGCGGCATGCGGGCGGTCGCCTTCACCGATGTCATGCAGGGCATCGCGCTCCTGGTCGGCGTCACCGTGCTGCTCGCCGGAGGGCTGTGGCTGGCCGGGGGCTCCCTGGGCGGGGTGGTCGACCACATCATCGCCAACGAGCCCGAGAAGGCGGCGGTGCCGCCGGTGCGCGACTCGGTCAACTGGCTGTCCCTGGTGGTGATGGTCGGCATCGGCGCGGCCCTGTACCCGCACGCGGTACAGCGCATCTACGCGGCCGACAGCGAGCGCACCCTCAAGCGGTCCCTGTCCCGGATGGCCTGGATGCCCCTGGTCACCACCGGCGTGGTGTTCGCCGTGGGCCTCATCGGCATCCGGCTCTTCCCCGGGCTGGACGACACCGAATCCGAACAGCTGGTCGGGCTCATCGCCAACGAGGTCGCCGGGATCAACGTGTTCTTCTACGTCATGATGATCCTGCTGTTCGGCGGCGTCGTCGCGGCCATCGTGTCCACCGCCGACTCGGTGCTGCTGTCCCTGTCCTCGATCATCTCCAAGGACGTCTACGCGCGGCACATCGCGCCCGGCGCCGACGAGAAGAAGGCCGTGGCGGTCGGCAAGGGCGTCGGCGTGGCCGCCGTCGCGGTGCTGCTGGTGCTGGCGTGGAACCCGCCCACCCTGCTGGTGAACATCTTCGTGCTCAAGTTCGAGTTGCTCATCCAGGTGGCGCCCGCGTTCATCCTCGGCCTGTACTGGAAGCGGCTGGCCGAGGGGCCGGTGTTCTGGGGCATGGCGGCCGGGGCGGCGCTCGCGGGCGGACTGGTCCTGGCCGGGGTCGAGGACGTGTACGGCGTCCACGGCGGCCTGGTCGGGCTGGCCCTGAACACGCTGGTGTGCGTGGTGGGCTCGCTCATGCGGCGGCCGGGGGCCGGGCCCGTCCCCGTGCCCGGGGTCAGGGACGCGGAACGTTCCGCAGATTAGAGCGCGCGAGGTCGAGCATCTTCCCGACGCCCCCTTCCAGCACGGTGCGCCCGGCGGACAGCGCGAAGCCCTTCACCTGCCCGGCCTTGATGTGCGCGGGGATGGACAGGGCGTTGGAGTCGGTGACGAGCTCCACCAGCGCCGGGCCGTCCGCCGCGAACGCCTCCCGGAGGGCCCCGTCGACACCGGCGGGGTCCTCCACCCGCCACGCGGGCATCCCGCAGGCGCGGGCGATCGCCGAGAAGTCGGCCTGCGGGTGGTCGGTGCCGAAGGAGGGCAGGCCGTCGACCATCATCTCCAGCTTCACCATCCCCAGGGACGCGTTGTTGAAGACGACGGTCTTCACCGGCAGGCGGTACTGCACGACCGTCAGCAGCTCGCCCATGAGCATGCTCAGCCCGCCGTCGCCCGCCATCGCCACGACCTGGCGGCCGCCTCCCGCGAACGCCGCCCCGATGGCGTGCGGCAGGGCGTTGGCCATGCTGCCGTGCGTGAACGACCCGATGATGCGCCGTCGCCCGTTGGGGGACAGGTAGCGGGCGGCCCACACGTTGTTCATGCCGGTGTCGACGGTGAACACCGCGTCGTCGTCGGCCGCCTCGTCCAGCAGGCGCGCGGCGTACTCGGGGTGGATGGGGCGCATCCGCTCGATGTCGTGCGTGTAGGCCTCCACCACCTTCGACAGCGCGCGCTCGTGCCGCTTGAGCATCGACACCAGGAACCGCTCGGGGTGGTCGCGGGTGAGCAGCGGCAGCACCTCCTCCAGGGTCGCCCCGACGTCCCCGTGGACCGCCTGCACCAGGGGCGTGCGGCGGCCCAGCCGGCGGGCGTCCCGGTCCACCTGGACGGTGTCGCGGCCCGGGAGGAACTCGTCGTAGGGGAAGTCGCACCCCAGCATCAGCACGAGGTCGGCCTCGTGCAGCGCCTCGTGGCACGCCCCGTAGCCCAGCAGGCCGATCATGCCCACGTCGAACGGGTTGCCGTACTGGATCCACTCCTTGCCGCGCAGGGTGTGCCCGACCGGGGCGTTGAGGCGGTCGGCCAGCGACAGCACCGCGTCGCGGGCGCCGCGCACCCCGGCGCCGCAGAAGAGCGCCACCGACTCGGCCGCGTCCAGCCTGCGCGCCAGCTCGCGCACCGCCCCGGGGTCGGGGTGCACGGTGGCCGGCGCCAGGCAGGGGGCCGCCGTCCCGGCGGGCGCGGAGGCCTCCTCGTCGGCCACGTCGCCCGGCAGCACCAGTACGGCGGTGCCGGGGGCGCCCATCGCCTCCTGCACCGCGATCCGCGCCAGCCGCGGCATCTGGCCCGAGTGGGCGACCTGCACGGTGTAGTCGGCCGCCTCGCCCAGCAGCCGGTCGGGGCGGGTCTCCTGGAAGTAGTCGGTGCCGATCTGCCGCGACGGGATCTGCGATGCCAGCGCGAGGACCGGGGCCCCGCTGCGCCGGGCGTCGTACAGGCCCTGCACGAGGTGGGTGTTGCCGGGGCCGCAGGAGCCCGCGCACACCGCGAGCCGGCCGGTGGTCTGCGCCTCGGCCGCGGCGGCGAACGCGCCGGCCTCCTCGTTGCGGACGTACACCCACTCCAGGCGGCCGCTGCGGCGCACGGCGTCCACCACGGGGTTGAGGCTGTCGCCCACCACGCCGTAGATCCGCTCGGCGCCCGCTTCGAGCAGGACCTGCACCAACTGGTCGGCGATGCGCTCGGTAGCCATGCCCCGGACGCTAGGCGCCCGGGCCCGGGGTGCGGCGGCGGCACACGGGCCCGGGCCGATCTTTTACCCGGCGGGCGGTCGCCCGGGCGTCACCTCCCGGCCGCGTAGCCTTGGGCGCCGCGCGGGTTGGCGGCGGCGCGCAGCACCCCGCTCGCCGGGTCGCGGACCACGGCCGACAGCCGCCCCAGGGTCCACGGGCCCGAGACGGTGACCCGGTGGCCCCGGCGGCGCAGCTCGTCGATGGCCTCGGCGCCCAGGCGGTCCTCGACCACCAGCTCGCCGGGCACGACCTCCCGCGGGTAGAAGGAGCTGGGCAGGGAGTTGGTGTGGAACATGGGGGCGTCGATCGCCGCCTGCAGGTCCCCCTCCAGGGGGTGGGCGGCCCCGTGCACCAGGCGCAGGAAGAGCGTCAGCGACCACTGGTCCTGCTGGTCGCCGCCGGGGGTGCCGAGCGCCGCCACCGGCTCCCCGCCCCGGGTGACCAGCGTCGGCGACAGGGTCGTGCGGGGGCGCTTGCGCGGGGCCAGGGCGCTGGGCGAGCGCGGGTCGAGCCAGAACATCTGGCCGCGGGTGCCCAGCGGGAACCCCAGGCCGGGGATGACGGGGGAGCTGGCCAGCCAGCCGCCGGAGGGGGTGGCGGCCACCATGTTGCCCTCGGCGTCGACGACGTCCAGGTGGCAGGTGTCGCCGCGCTGGGCGCCGGAGCGCTCCACGGTCGGCTCGCCCCCGGCGCGGTCGGCGGCGCTCGCGTCGGCGTCGAACTCCAGGTCGGGCAGGTAGGGGGAGCGGCCTCCGGGGGATCCGGGGCGCAGTTCCAGGGAGGCCTGCGCGGTGACCAGCGCGGCGCGGTCGGCGGCGTAGGCGTGCGAGAGCAGGGCCTCCAGGGGGACGTCGGCGAAGCGCGGGTCGCCGTAGTGGGCCTCGCGGTCGGCGAAGCCGAGCTTGGCGGCCTCGGTGACCAGGTGGACGAAGTCGGCCGAGAGCGGGTCGGCGTCCCCGGTTCCCAGGGCCTCGGCCAGGCGGAGCTGCTGCAGGAAGACCGGTCCCTGGCCCCAGGGCCCGGTCTTGTGCACGGTCAGGCCCGCGTGGTCGATGCTGCAGGTCTCCTCGTAGGTGGCGCTCCAGCAGGCCAGGTCGTCACCGGTGAGCAGGGCCCGGTGCGGCTCCCCGGTGCCGCTGGGCACGGGGTCGGCGAGGAAGTCGAGGATCGCCTCGGCGACGAAGCCCTCCCGCCAGACGCGGCGGGCGGCGTCGTAGACCCCCTCGCGGCCGCGGGCGGAGGCCTCGGCCTCGCGCAGGAGCCGCTCGTAGGCGTCGGCGAGGGCGGGGTTGCGGTGGAACCCGCGGGGGTCGGGGACCGCGCCGCCGCGGTCCAGCCACACCTCGGCGGAGGTGGGCCAGTGCTCCAGGAACACCGGGCGGACGGCGGCGATCTTCTCGGTGATCTGCGGCATCAGGGGGAAGCCGGAGCGGGCGTAGCCGATGGCGGGGGAGAGCAGGTCGCGCAGCGGCAGGGTGCCGTGGTCGCGGGCGAGCAGCGCCCAGGCGTCGAAGGCCCCGGGGACGCAGGCGGGGAGCACGCCGCTGCCGGGGATCCGCCCCATCCCGTCGAACGCCTCGGGGACGGCGGCGGCGGGGGAGGGGCCCTGCCCGCAGAGCACGGCGGGGCGCTCTCCGGCGGCCTGGAAGATGATCGGCACCTCACCGCCGGGCCCGTTGAGGTGGGGTTCGACCACTTGGAGGGTGAACCCGGCGGCGACCGCCGCGTCGAAGGCGTTGCCGCCGCGTTCGAGGACGGACATCCCGACGGCACTGGCGATCCAGTGCGTCGAGGCGACCATCCCGAAGCTCCCGCGCAGCTCGGGCCGGGTGGTGAATCCGCTCATCCGATGGTCCCTCCTATGCGCCGCTGTGACGGTGCACACGGTATACCGCGCCACCTCCCCGACGGCAGGGGGCCGGGGTGGGCGGGTTTCCATCCTGCTCGAAAGGCCTTGTGCGCGCCCTCTCCGGGCCGCGAGCATGCCGGTTCGTCCTCCCGCCCCCGGACCCCAGGAGCCGACCCGTGACGACACGCAGACGCCTGCCGCCAGTGTGGAGACTCGGCATCGCGGCGGGAGTCGTCACCCTGGCCGCCGGGGGTGTCGTCCTGGTCGGGGCTCAACCGGAGACCGCGCCGTCGATCGAGGTCACAGGGGAAGAGGAGGCTTTGACCGTCGCCTGGGAGGCACCCGCGGACGACGACCCGAACCCGGCGTATTCGCGCTTCGACGGTTGGGCCGCCCTATGGCCGAGGGCCGGTGCCGTCGTGCATGCCGACCAGCGAGGGGTGGCCGCCTACACCCCCGACGAGGGGGAGCTGCTCTGGGAGTTCACCCCGGAGGGCCGGGGGCTGTGCGCCGCGGCCGAGACCCCCGCCGGGGAGGAGGGGGACATCGGGGTCGTCCTCGTCGAAGAGGACGATGTCGACAACGAGTACGGGATCTACGGCAACGCCTGCCGCACCGTGGTCGCCCTCGATCTGGAGAGCGGTGAGGAGGTGTGGACCGCCCAGGTCGGATCCCCGTGGGCGGGGATCGGCGAGGAGGCGGGGCGAATGCCGGACGCGACCGGGGCAGGGGTGTGGGCCGACGGTCCGCGTGTGGTGGTCCAGCGGGCGGAGATCCTGGTCGGCCTGGACGCCGACAAGGAGGGGCGGGAGATGTGGCGGGAGGAGGACCCGCTGTTCTCCGGCGACCGCTGTTCCATGACGGAGCAGTACCTGTTGCCCAGAGGGACGGGGGAGCTGGCGGTTCAGGGCGCCTGTGACGAACGGTGGCGTGTCGGTGTCCTCGACACCGGGACGGGAGGCCTGTCGGGACGCAGTGACGCGCCTGAGAGAGGGCCCCGCTTCTGTCGGGAGATCCGCTCGTGAGGTCCTGCTGGGGGGAAGAGTGCAGACTGCCCGACGGTGGATTCGATGTGTATGTGTTCGACGGCGGCGAGGCGGAGACCGTCCACGTCGGACAGGAGCAGGAGGCGCTCCCCGACGAGCCGGACGAGGCGCCCGAATACGAATACTACGAATACCTGGAAGGCCCGGGGGAGTGGGACCACCCCGTCGTCGATGGAACCCTTTACCTGATCGCGTCCGACACGAGGAGGATCTGGGACCGCACGGCCGCCGTCGACCTGACGACCGGGCAGACCCGATGGGCTCGCTATGCCGAGGGGTACGTGCCCCGAGAGGTGCTGGCCGTCGAGGACGGCCGGGTCCTCGTCCTCGCGCTCCACGCCCCAGGGGCGTCGTCGACCCCGATGAGCGAAGACGAAGGGGTGGACCTGCGCCTCCTCGCCTTCCCCGCCGATGGTGAAGGCGCCGCCGAGGTGGTCGCCGACGGGCTCCCGCGGCTGTTCGACACTTTCGCCGACGAGGCCCGGGTGAGCGTGTCCGACGGCCGCTACTACCTCGCGCTCCCACCGCGCCTGCTGGGGAAGCGAACCGACGACGGCGAGCGGGTCCGCCCGCTCTACGCCATCGGCTGATCCTCCGTCGGGCCGAAGCGGCTGTACTGGGATGATCGGGACATGCTGTCCCCCGGTCGGATCCTGCGCAGCGCCCTCGGCAGCGTTGTCGCCCTCCTGTACGGCTTCGCCCTGGTGGGCGGTGCCGCCTATGCCGTCGCCGTCAACCTCGCCGACGGGCACCGGGACAACCGTGCCTACCTGGCCGCCGAGCCCTGCCCCTCCCCGCCCGAGGAGGCGGCCGAGTGCCTGTGGGAGCAGGAGTTCACCGCCTCCGACATCGTCAATGAGAGGGGCAGGAGCGGCACGCGCGCGCTGACGCTCAACGCCGAGGACGGCACCCGGATCAGGGTCGACATGGACGGCAGGGGCCCCGTCCTGCGGACCCTGGACGACGGGCAGAAGGTGACCGGCACGGTGTGGCGGGGCCTGCCCAGGGAGATCGCGGCGGAGGGGATGACCCAGCGCACCGGCTTGTACCCGATCGACATGCGGCACACCGCCCTGGTCCTCGCGCTCATCCTCGCCCCGTCGGGGACGGTGGTCGCCGCCGTCACCGGGCTGCGGCTCATCCGGTGGCGGCGGACCCCGACCAGGGCGATGGCCGCCGCGCTCGGCCTCGGCCTGGCGCTGCCGTTCGCCGGACTCCTGATGCCCATGTTCCTCGGGGACCTGGTCAACCGGCTCTGGGCCGCGACACTGGTGTGGGCCGTGCTCGCCGGACTGATGACCCTTACCGCCTGGGTCTGCGCGACCTACACCCCGCCGAAGGACGTCATCGACCCGGAGCCCTTCGCAAAGGACCGGTGAGTCGGCCTCAGAGGTTGAACCAGTGGATGTACCGGCACTCCGCGCAGATGTAACAGATCGCGCTCCGGTTGAGGAAGTCCAGATTGAAGAAGCTCATCCCCGCGGTGTTGAGCTGCCACTCGCGCTCATGGAAGGAGTCGTTCCGGCACACCACGCACGACAGGTCCATACCGTTGCGCAGCTTCACCCTGTGACCGGGCTGTTCGGCCATGGCTGTTTCCGCCTCCATCCGCTCATCGGAGTAAAGGGCCGTCTCCGGCCCCGTGCGGCGGATCGGACGGGCACGACACGTCCGGGGTTCCGGTGGCGGCCCCGCCACGGGCCAGGGAAGTGCTCGGCGGCAGGGAGAAGGAGCAACGGCCTGTCGGAGCCGTGTGTCCTGAAAGGGCCGGGCACACGAAAAACCAGCGGGTGCCGAAGCGATCCCGCTGGTCTTGACAGTGCCCCCTGGAGGATTCGAACCTCCGCACACGGCTCCGGAGGCCGTTGCTCTATCCCCTGAGCTAAGGGGGCGCGCTGCGTGATCCACTCTAGCAGTACTCCGGAGGTGGATCGTGCGAAACGGCCGCGCGGGCGGTGGTGCGGGCGCTACCCTCGCGGACGTGGGTGAAGAGGCGGCTCGGGTCCTGGTGGTCGACGACAACGAGGTCATCAGGCAGCTCATAGCGGTGAATCTGCAGCTCGAAGGGTTCGAGGTGCACCAGGCCGTCGACGGCCGGGACTGCCTGGAGCGGGCCGAGGAGGTGCGGCCGCACGTCATCACGCTCGACGTCATGATGCCCCGGCTCGACGGCTGGGTCACCGCCACCCGCCTGCGCGAGAACGCCGGCACCCGCGAGGCCAAGGTCGTGCTCATCACCGCCCGCGCCCAGGGCGAGGACCTCAAGCGCGGCGAGGAGCTCGGCGTCGACGCCTACCTCACCAAGCCCTTCGACCCGAACGAGCTCATCGGGACCGTCCGCGAGCTCGCCGGGGTCGCCTGATGGCGCTCGCCTCCGCCTCCCCCTGGGAGGTCGACGCCGCCGTGCGCCGCGCCGCCGCCGATGCGCTGGGGGCCGACCCCGGCGCCCTCCCCCCGGCCGACCCCCGGCGGGAGAAGGACGCCCTGGGCCTCACCTCTGCCATCGCCCTGAGGGTGGGGCAGAAGGCGGGGGACGGCGCGGAGCCGCTCGCCCGTGCCATCGCCGACCGCCTCAGACACGAGGACGGCATCGCCGACGCCTCCGCCGCCCCCGGCGGGCGCCTCCTCCTCACCCCCGAGCCCCGCCTCTTCGGGCCCCTCATCCTCGACGCCCGCGACGGGGCGGTGTTCCTCCACTCCGGGCGGCGCCCCCCGTCCCCGCTCCCCGGGCTGACCGACCTGGCTGCCCTCCCGACCCTGCACGCCGCCCGCTCCGCCGCCCGCGATGACGCCCGCAGGAGGTTGGAGGGGAGGGGAGAAGAAGGGGAAGGGGGCAGGAGAGCGGAGGACGTGCGGACCGGCGTCGGCTGGCGGGAGCCGCTCGTGGACCGTCCCCGCCTCGACACCCCGCCCGGCCGCCTCATCGCCGCCGTCGGCGAGGCCTCCGCCCGCTTCGCGTTCTGCCGCTCGCTCTCCGAGCAGCCCCGCCCCGGCGAGCTCACCGGGCCCGGCCTGCCCGCCCTGCCCACCGCCGACGCCCCCGGTGCCTGGGCCCGCCTCACCGCCGACAACCCCGCCTTCGCCGTCCGCTACGCCCACGCGCACGCCGTGACGGCGCGGGAATGGGAGGCGGGAGCGGAGGAGGAGGGAAGAGACGCGGCCGGACCCGCGTTGCACCTTCCGGGAGAGCCCGACCCGGAACTGACCGGACTCCTCGGCGCCCTCTACGACGGGCCCGGCGCAGCCGCCGCGGCCGGGCGGCGTGGGCGACCCCATATGCTGGTCAGATACCTGGAGGGGCTCGCCACGGCCTACCATGTGTGGGCCGGTCCCCGCGACGGCGCGGGGGCAGCGGGGGAGCGCGCCGCCTACCGGCAGGACCTGCGCGCCGCCGTGTCCGGAGTCCTCGGAGCCGGCCTCCTCCTTCTCGGTGTGACCGCGCCCACAAGGCTCTAGGCACCCCGGCCCCGCCCCGCCCGTGACACGCTTCCCAGAGCCCCGACACACCGCCGAGAGCCGTACATGAGCCGTTACGCCCACCCCGCAGGCCCACGCCACGCGGACGTGCTGCCCGAGGACCACCCGCCCGCCCCGCCCGAGGACCTCTACGCCCTCGACCCGCGGGTGTGGCCCGGCGGCGCCCACCGCGCCGACGGGGAGATCGTGCTGGGCGGGGTCGCGGCCACCGAGCTCGCCCGCGAGTACGGGACCCCCCTGTTCGTGCTCGACGAGGAGGACTTCCGCGCCCGCGCCCGCGAGTTCCGCGAGTCCTTCTCCGCCGTCGGCGCCGACGTCTACTACGCGGGCAAGGCCCTGCTCACCAAGGCCGTCGCCCGGTGGGTGCAGGAGGAGGGGCTCAAGCTCGACGTGTGCAGCGGCGGCGAGCTGGCCGTCGCCCTGGCCGCCGGGTTCCCCGCCGAGGACATCGGCCTGCACGGCAACAACAAGTCCGAGTCCGAGCTGGCCCGCGCCGTCGACGCCGGGGTGGGCCGCATCATCGTCGACTCCTTCGACGAGATCGACCGCCTGGAGCGCATCGCCGCCGACCGCGGCGCCCGCCCCCGGGTGCTGGTGCGCGTCACCACCGGCGTGGAGGCGCACACCCACGAGTTCGTCGCCACCGCCCACGACGACCAGAAGTTCGGCCTGGCGCTGAGCACCGGCGCCGCCGAGCGCGCCGTGCGCCGCCTGCTCGACTCCGACCACATCGACCTGGTCGGCCTGCACTCCCACATCGGCTCGCAGATCTTCGACACCGCCGGGTTCGAGGTCGCCGCCCGCCGCGTCGCCGCGTTCCTGGCCCGGATCCACGCCGACACCGGCGCCACCCTGTCCGAACTGGACCTGGGCGGCGGCCTGGGCATCGCCTACACCCCCGCCGACACCCCGCTGGCCGCCAAGGACATCGCGCAGAGCCTCAGCGCCATCGTCGCCCGCGAGTGCGAGGCCGGGGGCCTGCCGGTGCCCCGGCTGTCGGTCGAGCCCGGACGCGCCGTCGCCGGCCCCGCCGGGGTCACCCTCTACACCGTCGGCACCGTCAAGGACGTCGAGGGCATCCGCACCTACGTCAGCGTCGACGGCGGCATGAGCGACAACATCCGCACCGCCCTGTACGGCGCCGAGTACACCTGCGCCCCCGCCTCCCGCGCCGGCTCCGCCGAGCCGATGCTCTCCCGCCTGGTCGGCAAGCACTGCGAGAGCGGCGACATCATCGTGAACGACCTGCACCTGCCCCGGGACCTGCGCCCCGGCGACCTCGTCGCGGTGGCCGCCACCGGCGCCTACTGCCACTCGATGGCCAGCAACTACAACCACCTGCCGCGCCCGGCCGTGGTCGCCGTGCGCGGCGGGAGCTCCCGGACGCTGGTGCGCCGGGAGACCGAGGAGGACCTGCTCCGCCTCGACCGGGGCTGAGCAGGTCCGCAAGCAGGACAGGAACCGCACAAGCACATGAGAGAAGCGGGAGTCACCCCCCTATGGCGATGAAGGTGGCGCTGCTCGGATGCGGCGTCGTTGGTGCTGAGGTCGTCCGCCTGATCGACGAGCAGTCCGAGGAGCTCGCCGCGCGTATCGGCACGCCCGTCGAGATCGGCGGGATCGCGGTGCGGCGCCTGGGCCGCACCCGCGGCACGGGCCTGGACCCCGAGCTGTTCACCACCGACGCCGCGTCCCTCGTCACGCGCGACGACATCGACCTGGTGGTGGAGGTGATCGGCGGCATCGAGCCCGCCCGCTCGCTCATCCTGGCGGCGATCAAGGCCGGCAAGTCGGTGGTGACCGCCAACAAGGCGCTGCTCGCCGAGGACGGCGCCACCATCCACGACGCCGCCCGCGAGGCCGGGGTGGACGTGTACTACGAGGCCGCGGTCGCCGGGGCCATCCCGCTGCTGCGGCCGCTGCGCGACTCGCTGGCCGGGGACCGCGTCCGCCGCGTCATGGGCATCGTCAACGGCACCACCAACTTCATCCTGGACCGGATGGACTCCCAGGGCGCCGGGTTCGCCGAGTCCCTGGAGGAGGCCCAGGCGCTGGGCTACGCCGAGGCCGACCCCACCGCCGACGTGGAGGGCTTCGACGCCGCCGCCAAGGCCGCCATCCTGGCCCGGCTGGCCTTCCACACCCGGCAGGTCACCGCCGCCGACGTGCACCGCGAGGGCATCACCGGGGTGACCGCCGCCGACATCGCCAGCGCCAAGGCCATGGGCTGCGTCGTCAAACCCCTGGCGATCTGCCAGCTCTCCGAGGACGGCGCCTCGGTCGGCGTGCGCGTGCACCCGGCCATGCTGCCCCGCGAGCACCCGCTGGCCACCGTCGGCGGCGCCTACAACGCCGTGTTCGTGGAGGCCGAGTCGGCCGGGCGGCTGATGTTCTACGGGGCCGGCGCCGGGGGCGCCCCCACCGCCAGCGCCGTGCTCGGCGACCTGGTCGCGGTGGGCCGCAACCGGCTGGCCTCCACCTCGGTGGGCGAGGGCGCGCACGACACCGGCCTGCCGGTGCACCCGATGGGCGCCACCGTCACCCGCTACCACCTGTCCCTGGACGTGGCCGACCGGCCCGGCGTGCTGGCCCGGGTGGCCGAGGTGTTCGCCGAGAACGGGGTGTCCATCATGAACGTGCGCCAGGAGGGCCGCGGCGACGACGCCCAGCTCGTTCTGGTCAGCCACCCGGCCCCGGACGCGGCGCTGGACGCCACCGTCGAGCGGCTGCGCGCCCTGGACGAGGTGCGCTCGGTCGCCAGCGTGATGCGGGTCGAGGCGCTGGGCACGGGCATCTAGACTGCTGGCGCGGGTTCCCGCGTTTTCCGAATCACTTCTGATCAATCACTTCTGATCGCGAGAGGTCCCTGTCGTGAGCATGGCACGGGCGTGGCGCGGGGTGGTCGAGGAGTACCGCGACCGCCTCCCCGTCACGGCGAACACCCCGGTGGTCACCCTCCAGGAGGGCGGCACCCCGCTGGTACCGGCGCGGCGGGTGTCGGAGCTGACCGGATGCGAGGTCTTCCTGAAGGTGGAGGGCCTCAACCCCACCGGCTCCTTCAAGGACCGCGGTATGACGATGGCCATCAGCAAGGCCGCCGAGGACGGCGCGAAGGCGGTCATCTGCGCCTCCACCGGCAACACCAGCGCCAGCGCCGCCGCCTACGCGGTGCGCGCCGGCATGACGTGCGCGGTGCTGGTGCCCCAGGGCAAGATCGCCATGGGCAAGCTCGCCCAGGCGCTCGTGCACGGCGCCAAGCTGCTGCAGGTCGACGGCAACTTCGACGACTGCCTGGAGCTGGCCCGCAAGCTGTCGGTCGACTACCCGGTGGCGCTGGTCAACTCGGTCAACCCCTACCGGCTGCAGGGCCAGAAGACCGCCGCCTTCGAGGTGGTCGACGCCCTGGGCGACGCCCCCGACGTGCACTGCCTGCCGGTGGGCAACGCCGGGAACATCACCGCCTACTGGATGGGCTACCGGGAGTTCGCCGACGACGGCCCGGCCACCCGCACCCCGCGCATGCTCGGCTTCCAGGCCAGCGGCGCCGCGCCCATCGTCGGCGGCGAGCCGGTGCGCTCCCCGCGCACCATCGCCACCGCGATCCGCATCGGCAACCCCGCCTCCTGGCGCACCGCCGAGCAGGCGCGGGACGAGTCCGGCGGCGCCATCGACTCGGTCACCGACCGGCAGATCCTGGCCGCCTACCGGATGCTCGCCGCCGAGGAGGGCGTCTTCGTGGAGCTGGCCTCGGCCGCCAGTGTCGCGGGGCTGCTGCAGAGCGCCGAGGCCGGGCTGGTCGAGCCCGGCTCCCGGGTGGTCTGCACGGTGACCGGGAACGGCCTGAAGGACCCCGACTGGGCCCTGGCCGGGGCCTCGTCGGCGACCACGGTCCCGGTGGACGCCCGCGCCGCCGCGGGCGCCCTGGGCCTGGCGTGAGCGCCGCGCCCGCCGGGGTGCGCGTGCGCACCCCGGCCACCAGCGCGAACCTGGGGCCCGGGTTCGACGCCATGGGTCTGGCCCTGGACCTGCACGACGAGGTGGAGGCGAGGGTCCGCGACGACGGGCGGGTGCGCGTGGCGGTCGAGGGCGAGGGCGCCGGGACGGTGCCCGAGGGCCCCGACCACCTCGTCGCCCGCGCCTTCCGCGCCGCCTACGAGGCCGCGGGGGAGCGGCCCCCGGGCGTGGAGCTGCGCTGCCGCAACGCCGTGCCGCACGGGCGCGGCCTGGGCTCGTCGGCCTCGGCGATCACCGCCGGGGTGGCGGCCGCCGCCGCCCTGATGCGGCGTGTGGGCCCCGGCGGGGACGTCGACCGGGACTGGGTGTTCGGCACCGCCGCCGACATCGAGGGCCACCCCGACAACGTGGCCCCCTGCGTGTACGGCGGGTTCACCCTGTCCTGGGGCGGGCGCGGCGCCTGGCGGGCGCTGCGCCTGGAGCCCGACCCCCGGCTGCGGCCGGTGGTGTGCGTCCCCGACGCCGAGCTGTCCACCGAGGCCGCGCGCGGGCTGCTGCCCGCCGAGGTGCCGCACGCCGACGCCGCGTTCACCGCGGGCCGGGCGGCGCTGCTCACCGCGGCCGTTTCCGGCCACCCCGAGCTGCTCCTGGAGGCGACCGAGGACCGCCTGCACGAGCGCTACCGCGCCGCCGCCATGCCCGACAGCGCCCGCCTGGCCGCCGACCTGCGCGGACGGGACGGCCTGCCCGCGGTGGTGTCCGGCGCGGGGCCCACCGTGCTGGTGCTCGCCGCCGATGGGGGCACCGGTGCCCGAAACGCCCCAGTGGCGGGCGATGCCGGGCAAATCCATCGGGATGCGGTTGATTCGATTCACGCCCGAACGGGTACGGGTTGGCACATACGCCCCTTAGCAATCGATCCGGCTGGGGTGCGGATCAGTTCTCCCCGTTCATTGACCAGTGTCGAGGAATAGCCTTGGGCTCCGGTGATGTTAGGCTGGTCGTAGCACCAGATGCCCCGTTGCGGGGCGTGTGCTCATCCGCCACAGGGACCTCCGCGTCGCGCGGCCCGGCCCCCGTGTCGAGCTCACGTCGCCCCCGCGGCCCCGCCCATCCCACCGAGGCGCCGTCCTCGCCCGGCGAGAGCGACAGAACGGTCCGCGGGACGATCCATCGAGTTCACCGCCCCGACGTCTGGCTGTACCCAGAGCCCGCCGCGATTGGGTAAGGGCGCCGACCGACGGTTCCCGACAACCACGTGGGGCACGCCCGACCCGGCCCCCGCCGGTTCGCACCACCGGGCCGGCCGTTCATGACAAGACAACGGCACGAGCCCGCTCCTTGGGAAGGACCCTTAGTGAGCGACACCACCGAACTCCACACGGACGCGGCGGTCAGCACCAACGACGAATCCACCGCGCCCGCTGCGGACGCCGGCGACGGCGCGGCGCGCGCCGCCAAGAGCGCCCCGGCCCGGTCCCGGGCCGGCTCCGGCGCCACCGGGCTGTCGGCGCTCAAGCTCACCGAGCTCCAGCGGCTCGCGTCGAGCCTGGGCATCACCGGCACGGGGCGGATGCGCAAGAACGACGTCATCGCCGCCATCGAGGCCAAGCAGGGCGGCCCGGTGGCCACCCCCCAGGCCGACCGGAAGGACGCGCCGAAGGAGGCCCCGGAGAAGGGCTCCGCCGGGGGGTCCGCCAAGAAGGGCCGGGCCGCCGGGGGCGGCGGCAAGGGCGCCGACAAGGGCGGCGCCGACAAGAGCACCGAGCAGGACGGCCCCAAGGCCGACAAGGACACCGCGGGCCGCGGCCGCCGCTCGGCGCGGCGCCGCTCCGACGAGGCCGAGCAGGCCCCGGCGGCCGCGGAAGCGACCGAGACCCCGACCTCCGCGAGCAGTGTGAAGACCTCCAGCACCTCCCAGAAGAGCGGCTCCGACGGCGGCGAGGGCCGCAAGCAGGGCCGCGAGCGCCAGCGCAACCGCCGCAACCGGGGCGGACGCGAGGACGGCCCCGCCGAGGGCCACGGCGACGGCGGCCAGCAGCACGGCGGCTCCGGCGGCCAGGGCGGCCGGCAGGGCGCCGACGACGACTCCGGCGGCGGGCGCCGCCGCGGGCGCCGCCGGGACCGGCGCGACCGCCGCGGCCGCGACCGCCAGGACACCGAGCCGGTGATCAGCGAGGACGACGTCCTGCTGCCGGTGGCCGGGATCCTCGACATCCTGGACAACTACGCGTTCGTGCGCACCACCGGCTACCTGCCCGGGCCCAACGACGTCTACGTCTCGCTGGCCCAGGTGCGCAAGTACGGCCTGCGCAAGGGCGATGCGATCACCGGCGCGGTGCGCCAGCCCCGCGAGGGCGAGCGCCGCGAGAAGTTCAACGCGCTGGTGCGCCTGGACACCATCAACGGGATGGCGCCCGACCAGGCCCGCAACCGCCCCGAGTTCTCCAAGCTGGTGCCGCTGTACCCGCAGGACCGGCTCCGCCTGGAGACCGAGCCCAACGTGCTGACCACGCGGATCATCGACCTGGTCGCGCCGATCGGCAAGGGGCAGCGCGGGCTGATCGTCTCCCCGCCCAAGGCGGGCAAGACGATGGTGCTGCAGTCCATCGCCAACGCGATCACCGAGAACAACCCCGAGTGCCACCTCATGGTCGTCCTCGTCGACGAGCGGCCCGAAGAGGTCACCGACATGCAGCGCACGGTCAAGGGGGAGGTCATCCACTCCACCTTCGACCGCCCGGCCGAGGACCACACCACCGTGGCCGAGCTGTCCATCGAGCGCGCCAAGCGCCTGGTGGAGATGGGCCTGGACGTGGTCGTGCTGCTGGACTCCATCACCCGCCTGGGCCGCGCCTACAACCTGGCCGCCCCGGCCAGCGGGCGCATCCTCTCCGGCGGTGTGGACTCCACCGCGCTGTACCCGCCCAAGCGGTTCTTCGGCGCCGCCCGCAACATCGAGAACGGCGGCTCGCTGACGATCCTGGCCACCGCGCTGGTGGAGACCGGCTCGCGGATGGACGAGGTCATCTTCGAGGAGTTCAAGGGCACCGGCAACATGGAGCTCAAGCTCAACCGGTCGCTGGCCGACAAGCGCATCTTCCCGGCCGTGGACGTGGACGCCTCCTCCACCCGCAAGGAGGAGATCCTCATGTCCCAGGAGGAGCTGTCCATCATCTGGAAGCTCCGCCGGGTGCTGCACGCGCTGGACACCCAGCAGGCGGTCGAGCTGCTCCTGGACAAGATGAAGGACAGCAAGAGCAACGCCGAGTTCCTGATGCAGGTGCAGAAGACCAGCCCCGGGGGCGACTAGCCCGAGCGCCGCGGCGGCCCTTCCCGTGCGGGGAGGGCCGCTTTCGCGTCCTCCGGTGCCTTTACGGGGCCCACACGCCGGGCTTAGCATCCTCCCAGCTCGTGTATACGGTGTACTCCATTCCCCCCGGGAGTTGCCTGGATGGACGACCTCGCCCTGCTCAGCCTCTTCGCCCTGGCCCCCGTTCTGACCGTCGGCATCCTGCTGGTCGGCCTGCGCTGGCCCGCCAAGTACGCCATGCCCGCCGGGTACGCGGTGGTCGTGGCCGTCGCCGCCGGCGTCTGGGACGTGGACTGGACGGTCATCGCCGCCTCCAGCGCCCAGGGCCTGATCCTGGCCGCCGGACTCCTCTACATCGTCATTCGGGGAATATCAGCAAACAGTGGTACCCCTGTATGCAGGTGCGCTAAATTGTGACCATGTCGAGCCGGAGAGTGAAGCGGGCGTTCAAGTACCGCTTTTACCCCACTCCCGAACAGGCGGCTGAGCTAAGCCGCACGTTCGGCTGCGTCCGGCTCGTTTACAACAAAGCCTTGGCTGCCCGAAGCGAGGCCTGGCGCCAGCGCGGTGAGCGGGTGACCTACAACGCCAGCTCGGCGATGCTCACCGCCTGGAAGCGCACCGAGGAGCTGGCCTTTCTGAACGAGGTGTCCTCGGTGCCGCTGCAGCAGGCCCTGCGCCACCTGCAGGCGGCATTTACCAACTTCTTCGCAAAGCGTGCCCGGTACCCCAGGTTCAAGTGCAAGAAGAAGACGCGCGACTCCGCGGTGTACACCCGCAGCGCGTTCTGCATGCGTGGCGGCGAGCTGTACTTGGCGAAGATGGCCGGATCGCTGCGCGTTGTGTGGTCTCGGCCGCTTCCCGAGGGCGCGGAACCGTCAACGGTGACCGTCTCGCGTGATGCGGCCGGGCGTTGGTTCGTCTCTCTGCTGTGCACCGATATCCCGGAGGCGGCGCCGCCGACGGATCGGGCGGTGGCCTTGGACGCCGGGGTGGCCTCGCTGGTGACCCTTTCCACCGGGGAGAAGGTCGCCAACCCTAAACATGAGCGGCGCGACCGGAACAGGTTGGCCAGGGCCCAGCGAGAACTGTCCCGGAAGCAGAAGGGATCGAACAACCGGGCCAAAGCCCGCCGCGCGGTGGCCCGGGTGCACGCCCGGATCTCCGACCGCAGGAAGGACTTCCTGCACAAGCTCTCCACTCGGCTCGTCCGCGAAAACCAAGTGGTCGTGATCGAGGACCTGTCCGTGCGCAACATGGTCAAGAACCGAAGCCTGGCTCGCGCGATCTCCGATGCGTCCTGGCGCATGCTGCGGAACATGCTGGAATACAAGGCGGCCTGGCGCGGCCGGGAGCTGGTCGTCGTCGACCGGTTCTTCCCCTCCACAAGGCTGTGCTCGGCCTGCGGGGCGCTCCGGGAGCGCCTGCCGGTAGACGTTCGGGAATGGGGCTGTGGGTGCGGTGCGGTCCATGACCGCGACGTGAATGCGGCGATCAACATCAAGGCCGCCGGGCTGGCGGCATCGGCCTGTGGAGACGGTGTGAGACCTCGACGGGAGTCCTCCCGGACGGGGCGGTCGTCGGTGAAGCAGGAACTCCAGCGGGTGACCGCTGGAATCTCCGGCTTTTAGGCGCGGAGATGAAGCCAAGTTCAGCCTGTTCCAGTTCTCCACCGCCGAGCAGATCGGCGCCTCCCCCTCCACCGTGGTGGCCGCGCAGGCGGTCGGCGGCGCCGCCGGGAACATGGTCACCGTGCACAACGTCGTCGCCGCGTCCGCGGTCGTCGGCCTGGCCGGGCGGGAGGGCGATCTCATCCGCCAGAGCGTGATCCCGCTCACGTACTATCTGCTCGCGTCGGGCGCGCTGGCCTACCTCTTCGCCTACGGGGCGGGGGTGAACGCCGGTGCCGTCCAACTGGCGGCGCTGCTGCTCGCGCTGGCCGCGGTGGTGGTCCTGCTGCGCCGCCGGGACCGGGCCGAGGCGGCGGCGCGCGCGGCCGCGGGGGGCGGGGGATAACCCCGGATCCTTACCCGCCCGGCGGTTCGCCAAAACCCCGGTTCCGTGCTTCCATGCCACCCGATGGAGAAGAAGAGATGGGCCGCCGCTGCGGGAGTGTGCGCGGTCGCACTGGCCGCCGGGGGCGTGCTCGTCGCCTCCCCGTGGAGCTCTGACGCCCACGCCCCGGCGCCGGAGGCCTCGTCCCCGCCCCCCGACCCGCCGCGCATCAGCGACGAGCGCCGGCTGGCCCTCCAGCGCGCGCTGAACGAGACCGTGGCCGGGGGGTCGGCCAGCGGCGCCGTCGCCGAGTACGTCGAGCACAACGAGGGCGGCAGCGACTCCTGGACCGGCGTGGCCGGCGTGGCCGACCTGGCCTCCAAGGACCCCGTCGACCCGCAGGCGCACTTCCGCGTGGCCAGCATCTCCAAGCCGTTCGTCGCCGCCACCGTGCTCCAGCTCGTCGAGGAGGAGAGGATCCGCCTCGACGACACCATGGAGGACCTGCTGCCCGGCCTGGTCGACGGCGGCGACCGGATCACCCTGCGCATGGTGCTCAGCCACACCAGCGGGCTGTACAGCTACAACAAGGCCATGCCGAGCGTGCGCAGCGACCCCGGGCGGTCCTGGCGCCCCGAAGAGCTGGTGGAGATCGCCAACGAGCACGACCCGGTGTTCGCCCCCGGCACCGACGTGGAGTACTCCAACACCAACTACGTCCTGGCCGCCCTGGTCATCGAGGCCGTCACCGGCAACCCCTACCGCGACGAGGTCCGGGCGCGCATCCTGGACCCCCTGGAACTGGCCGACACCTCCATCCCCACCGACACCGGTGTGCCCGCCCCGTCCATGCACGGCTACGCCTGGGTCTCCGACGGCGCCGGCGGGCGCACCGCCGAGGACGTCACCGCCTTCGACACCTCCCGCTGGTACGGCACCGCGCAGGTCGTCTCCACCGTGAGCGACATCAACACCTACTGGCGCGCGCTGCTCGACGGCGAGGTGCTCGGCGAGGACATGCTCGAGGAGATGCTCACCGTCCAGGCCTACAACACCGGCGACTACGGATACGCCCTGGGTCCACGCTCCTACACCCTGTCCTGCGGGACGCAGGTGTGGATGCACCCCGGCAACATCCCGGGCCACCGCACCTGGACCGTGCACTCCGAGGACCGCGACCTGACCGTCTTCCAGGCCCGCTACCGCGAGGACCCCGACCCGCCCGCCTGGGCCATGATCGAGATGGCCATGTGCCCCGAGGGCGCCCCCTCCGAGCCGTCCCCCTCGCCCACCCCCGGCGACTACCCCAGCGAGGACGTCACCGGCACCGGCCGCGGCAAGGACGGCGGGAAGTAGTCCCGGTCGGTTCTTGTTGCACTCTCTGGCAGACTGGTAGGGGAAGGAACCCCTCTGCCCAGGGCAGGGGCACGCCAGGTCCGCATGAGAGACCGAGAGGCGGTACCGGTTCCCGCGCGCCGCAGACCTCTGCACCCGTGTCCAGCGTTCCTTCCACGGCGCGCGTCCGGCGACCGCACACAGCGAGGAGACCCAGTGAAGGCCGATATCCACCCCGAGTACGTCGTCACCCAGGTGACCTGCACCTGCGGGAACAGCTTCACCACCCGCAGCACCAAGACCGACGGCGCCATCCGCGCCGACATCTGCTCCGCCTGCCACCCGTTCTACACGGGCAAGCAGAAGATCATGGACACCGGCGGCCGGGTCGCCCGCTTCGAGAAGCGCTTCGGCAAGCGCAAGTAGCGCCAGCCGCAGCGGCGCCGGGACGTGCGACGGCGCGTCCCGGCGCCGCGCCTTGAGACCCGACCGCGCTATCGATGGGGACTGACGACACGTGAAGCTGGACGACCTCCTCGGCGAGTACTACGAACTGGAGCAGCAGCTCGCCGACCCCGACGTGCACGCCGACCCGGGCCGCGCGCGCTCCCTGGGCAAGCGGTACTCCCAGCTCACCCCCGTCATCGCCGCCTACCGCGAGCTGCAGCAGGTGGAGAGCGACCTGGAGGCGGCCCACGAGCTCGCCGCCGAGGACCGCTCCTTCGCCGAGGAGGCCGAGCGCCTGGAGGCCGAGCGCGAGCGCCTCACCGAGCGCCTGCGCGTGCTGCTCGTCCCGCGCGACCCCGCCGACGACAAGAACGTCATCCTGGAGGTCAAGGCCGGGGAGGGCGGCGAGGAGTCCGCGCTGTTCGCCGGCGACCTGGTCCGCATGTACCTGCGCTACGCCGAGCAGCGCGGCTGGAGGACCGAGGTGATCGACTCCACCGCCTCGGACCTGGGCGGGTACAAGGACATCACCATCGCCTTCAAGAACAAGGGCACCCCCGAGCCCGGCGAGGGCGTGTGGCCCCGCCTGAAGTTCGAGGGCGGCGTGCACCGCGTCCAGCGCGTCCCGGTCACCGAGTCCCAGGGCCGCATCCACACCTCGGCCGCCGGGGTGCTCGTGGTGCCCGAGGCCGAGGAGATCGAGGTCGAGGTCAACGAGAACGACCTGCGCATCGACGTGTACCGGTCCTCGGGCCCGGGCGGGCAGAGCGTCAACACCACCGACTCGGCCGTGCGCATCACCCACCTGCCCAGCGGCATCGTCGTCTCCTGCCAGAACGAGAAGAGCCAGCTGCAGAACAAGGAGCAGGCCATGCGCATCCTGCGCGCCCGCCTGTTCGCCGAGGCCCAGGCCAGCGCCGACGCCGAGGCCGCCGCCGAGCGCAAGAGCCAGGTCCGCACCGTGGACCGCTCCGAGCGGGTGCGCACCTACAATTTCCCGGAGAACCGCATCTCCGACCACCGGGTCGGCTACAAGGCCTACAACCTCGACCAGGTCCTCGACGGCGAGCTGGACGGCGTGCTGCAGGCCCTCATCGACGCCGACACCACCGAGAGGCTGGAGCAGGCCCAGTCATGAACTTCCTGCTCGACGAAGTCGCGCGCGCCACGCTGAGGCTGGCCGAGGCGGGCGTCGACTCGCCCCGCACCGACGCCGAGGAGCTCGCGGCGTTCGTGCACGGCGTTCGTCGAGGAGAGCTCCACCAGGTGGCCGACTCCGACTTCGACGCCCTGTACTGGGAGTGCGTCGCCCGCCGCGCCGCCCGCGAGCCGCTGCAGCACATCACCGGCCGCGCCTACTTCCGCTACCTGGAGCTGGCGGTGGGCCCCGGGGTGTTCACCCCCCGCCCCGAGACCGAGATCATGGTCGACTGGGCGATCGAGACGCTGCGCGCCATGGACGTGGCCGACCCCGTCGTGGTCGACCTGGGCACCGGCTCGGGCGCCATCGCCATCTCCATCGCCCAGGAGGTGCCGCGCTCGCGGGTGCACGCGGTCGAGCTCGACCCCGCGGCGCTGGAGTGGGCCCGGCGCAACATCGGCGCCACCGGCCACGCCGAGCGGGTCACCGCCCACCACGGCGACATGCGCACCGCCCTGGGCGAGCTGGACGGCCGGGCCGACATGGTGGTGAGCAACCCCCCCTACGTGCCCACCGGCCAGGCCGACACCGTCCCGCCCGAGGTCCGCGACCACGACCCCGCCCCCGCCCTGTGGGCCGGCGCCGACGGGCTGGACCTCATCCGCGACCTGGAGGCGGTCGGCCGCCGCCTGCTGCGCCCCGGCGGCGCCATGGCCATCGAGCACGGCGACGGACAGGGCATCGACATCCCCCCGCTCTTCCCCGAGGAGCGGGGATGGCGCGACGTGCGCAACCGCAAGGACCTGGCCCGCCGGGACCGGTTCGTCGCCATGCGCCGCGCCGACGACTGACCACCCGAGGACGCTGGGAGAAGGGGACCGATGAGCCGCCGCTACGACTGCGCGCAGGAGTCCGAGCGCAAGGACGGGGTCGCCGACGCCGCCTCGACCGTCCGCCGGGGCGAGCGGGTGGTGCTGCCCACCGACACCGTCTACGGGATCGGCGCCGACGCCTTCAGCCCCGCCGCGGTCGCCGGGCTGCTGGAGGCCAAGGGGCGCGGGCGGGACATGCCGCCGCCGGTGCTGGTGGGGTCGGTGCGCGCCGCCCACGCCCTCATCGACGACCTGGGCGGGCACGGCCAGGACCTGATCGAGGAGTTCTGGCCCGGGCCGCTGACCGTCGTGTGCACGGCCACCCCCAGCCTGTCCTGGGACCTGGGCGACACCAAGGGCACGGTCGCGGTGCGGATGCCGATGCACCCGGTCGCCCTGGAGCTGCTCAAGGAGACCGGCCCGATGGCGGTCAGCAGCGCCAACGTCTCCGGCGAGCCCGCGGCGACCACCGCCGCCGAGGCCCAGGCCCAGCTCGGCGAGAGCGTGGCGGTGTACCTGGACGGCGGCCCCTGCGCCGAGGCGGTGCCCTCCACCATCGTGGACCTGACCTACGCGGTGCCGCGGGTGCTGCGCCTGGGCGCCGTCCCGATCGAGAAGCTGCGCGCGGTGTGCGGCACGGTGATCGGGGAGGCCAAGCCGCGGCGCAGGCCCGAACCGGAGCCCGAACCGGAGCCCGGGCCCGGCCCCGGGGCACGGGACGAGGGGGCGGAGCCGGGCGAGGCGTCCGCACCGTGACCCCGGGGGTGCTAGGTTCGTGCACACCCGCAAGCCGTTCCAGCCAGCCAGCTCCGTGAAAGGCCTCCGGTCACGCCGTGCGTGAGTACGCGCTCACTTTCGTCATCGCCCTGGCGGTCACCTATCTGCTGACCCCCTTCGTGCGCAGGGCGGCGATCGCGGTCGGGGCCGTGCCCCCGGTGCGCGACCGCGACGTGCACACCGAGCCGATCCCGCGGATGGGCGGCATCGCGATCTACGGCGGGTTCGCCGCGGCGCTGCTGATCTCGGCGCAGCTGCCGCACCTGCAGGAGGTCTTCCGCACCGACACCGCCAAGATCTGGGCCGGGCTGCTGCTCAGCGGCGGGCTGATCACCGTGATCGGGATCATCGACGACCGGTGGGGGATGGGCCCAGTACCCAAGCTGGCCGGGCAGACCGCCGCCGCGGGCATCCTCGTCTCCCAGGGCGTGCAGCTGCTCTGGCTGCCCCTGCCCGGCATGCAGCTCTCCCTGGGCCCCTGGCTGGGCGCGGTGCTGTCGGTGCTGCTGGTGCTGGTCACCATCAACGCGGTCAACTTCGCCGACGGGCTGGACGGCCTGGCCGCCGGCATCGTCGCCATCTCGTCGCTGGCGTTCTTCGCCTACTACTACGTGGCCGCCGTGGACCGCGGCTTCGACCGCCAGTCCTACCCCGCGATGATCGCCATCATCCTGGTCGGGGTGTGCGTGGGGTTCCTGCTGCACAACTTCAACCCGGCCCGGGTGTTCATGGGCGACACCGGGTCGATGCTGCTGGGGCTGCTGCTGGCCTCCATCACCATCTCGGTGACCGGGCTGTTCCTGCCCGAGAGCCAGGCCGCCCCCGAGGCCGGGGGACTGGGCGGCATCCACTCGCTGGCCGCCTTCCTGCCGGTGCTGCTGCCGCTGCTGGTGCTGGCGCTGCCGCTGGCCGACCTGGTGCTGGCGGTGGTGCGGCGCACCCTGGCGGGCAAGTCGCCGTTCGCCCCGGACAAGAAGCACCTGCACCACCGGCTGCTGGAGCTGGGCCACTCGCACAAGCGCGCCGTGCTGCTGATGTACCTGTGGGCGGCGATCATCGCCTTCGCCTCGGTGTCGCTGTCGGTGCTGAGCTCGCCGGTCACCGTGCTGGCCGTGACCACATTGGTAGCCGCCTGCGCCGTGGGACTGATCACCCTGCCCCGGCTGCGCCGCAGGCGCGCCGCGGGGGCCGCCCAACGCTGACCCACCGGCGGTGGTCGGTTCTGTGAACTCCTGGGACACCGGGCCGGCGGGGCCGGGACAGGGGGGCGGTGCGGAGCATTCCGGAGCAGCGCTTACTCTGGAGTCCTCCCCCGGAACCGGACAACTCGGGCGACGGTAAGGTCCCGGTAAAGGTCCCAGGCGACGGGGGCAGAAAACCTTGTGATAGCTTTCACGAGCAAGCACCCCACTGAACATCCCGGAGCTCCGCACATGCAGGAACACGACGCCCGGATCCTCCGCGGCGCCGCGATTCCCACGGCCGCCGCCGGTCTGACCGGCATGGCCGCCGCCACGGCGGCGGCGGGCGTCCACGGACTCCTCGGCGCCCTGTACGGCACCCTCCTCGTCGTGGGCGCCTTCGCGGTGTCGGCCTGGGTCATCGCCCGCACGGGCGAGAAGAACCCGCAGCTCATGCTGCCGGTCGCATTCCTGGTCTACACCACCAAGGTCGGTGTTCTGGCGGTCGTCCTGGTGCTCTTCGGCGGGTCCACGGCCTTCGACCACACCGCCTTCGCCTTCACCGCGCTGGCCTGCGTCATCTGCTGGCTCGGCGGGCAGGCGTGGGCGAGCAGGCGGGTCAAGCAGCCCACGGTGGTCCCCGACGCCGAGTCCGAGGACGAACCGGCGGAGGCCGAGCAGGCCGAACCGGTCGAGGGGGGCCGGTGAGCCCCTTCCGGCAGGGGGATGTGCGAACGGTTATCACCTCCTGCTATCTTCCGGAGCGACGAGATGAACGAGCGTACAGACGCGAGGGACGGCGCCGAGCCCCCACGCGCCAACGCCGGCACGGTCCTCTCGTATCTGCTGGGAGGCCTGGCCTTCTGGGGCCTCATCGGCTGGGGAGCGGATCGGGCCCTCGGGTTCGACACGCTGTTCCTGCCCATCGGCCTGCTGCTGGGACTGGTCGGGGGGATCTACCTGATCATCACCCAGTACGTCCGGTCCTGAACGTCCAGCCCGGTAGCCGGCGGCTCCCCGAGAGCGGCGCGGCAGGGCCCTATAAATCGAGGATTGAGTTGCGTCACGACGAAAGGGTTCGCCGTGAGTGCTGACGTTATGTACAGCGCCGCCTCCGAGGAGGGCTGCCACCTCTTCAACGACTTCGGGTGCGGCTTCGAAGCTCCCGGCACGGACCTCTTCTTCCCCACCCCTTGGCTCGACTTCGGTCTGCCCTACGCCTCCGGCATCACCAAGTACACGCTGGTGCTGGTGGTCGCGCTGCTGATCTCCGCCGGGTTCTGGTACTTCACCACCCGCAACTCCAAGGTGGTGCCGGGCCGCGGCCAGAGCATGGCCGAGCTGTTCGTCGGGTTCATCCGGGACCAGATCACCCGCAACACCATGGGCAAGGAGGGGGACAAGTTCCTCCCCCTGATGGTGACCCTGTTCCTGTTCATCTTCTCGATGAACGTGATGGGGCTCATCCCGGGCCTGCAGCTGCCGGTGACCTCCAACCTGGCCTTCCCCGCCGTGCTGGCGGTCTTCGTCTTCGTGCTGTGGAACGCCGTGGGCATCCGCAGGCACGGGGTCGGGGCCCACTTCAAGGCCCGTCTGGTCCCCGGCGGCGTGCCCGCGTGGATCCTCCCGGTCGTGGTGCCGATCGAGGCCCTCTCGAACTTCGTCATCCGCCCGGCCACGCACATGATCCGGCTCTTCGCGACCATGTTCGCCGGCCACCTGCTGCTCGCGGTCTTCGCCGCCGGCGGCTGGTACATGTTCAACCTCTTCGGCGCCCCCAACATCGGGCTCGGCCTGCTCTCCACGGGCTTCTCGGCCATCGCGCTGATCGGGTTCCTGGCGTT
The DNA here is from genome assembly GCF_027706725.1 of Nocardiopsis endophytica. GTDB lineage: Bacteria > Actinomycetota > Actinomycetes > Streptosporangiales > Streptosporangiaceae > Nocardiopsis_A > Nocardiopsis_A endophytica. The sequence goes on along the minus strand of NZ_JAQFWQ010000014.1, from coordinate 52,226 downwards.
CACCGCCTTCGAGCTCTTCATCATGGCCGTCCAGGCCTATGTGTTCGTCCTGCTGTCCTCCATTTACCTCGGTGAGGCCATGGAGGGTGCGCACTAGGACCGCCCCCGGCGGCCCGCCCCGTGCGCGCGCTTTACGACCCCAGTCCGGTAATCAACGTCAGTTCGACGGCACGAAATGCCCGTCGGCGTGTCTGAGTAAAGAGGAAATCAGAATGGAAATCACCGGTAGCCTCGCGACCATCGGTTACGGTCTCGCCGCCATCGGCCCCGGCATCGGCGTCGGCCTCATCTTCGGCATGGGCGTGCAGGCCATCGCCCGCCAGCCCGAGGCCCGCGGCATCCTGCAGGGCCAGATGATCTTCGGTTTCGCGGTCGTCGAGGCGCTGGCCATCCTCGGTTTCGTTCTCGCGTTCATCCAGGCCGGCTAAGCAGCCCGTAAACGAACGCGACTTCGAAGGAGATGCCAGCCATGATCGAATTGGCTGCGGAAGAGAACATCCTGCGCATCCACTGGGATGAGTTCGTCTTCGGCTCCATCGCCTTCCTCATCATCTTGGGCATCGTCTACAAGATGTGGCCCAAGCTGACCTCGGCTCTGGACGAGCGTGCCAACCAGATCGAGGGTGGCATCGAGCGTGCGAAGAAGGCCGAGGCGGAGGCGGAGGAGATCCGCCAGCAGTACCGGGAGAAGCTCGACGAGGCGCACCGCCAGTACGCCGCCGAGCTGGAGAAGGCCAAGGAGCAGCGCGCCGCCATCATCGCGGAGGCGCGGGAGGAGGCCCAGGCCGAGTCCCGCCGCATCATCGAGGCGGCGCACCAGCAGATCGAGGCCGACCGGCAGCACGCGTTCGCCCAGCTGCGCAATGAGATCGGGACGCTGTCCACCGATCTCGCCTCGCGCATCGTGGGCGAGTCGCTGAACGACGACGGGCTGCAGTCCCGCGTCGTGGACCGGTTCCTGGAGGAGCTGGAGCAGGGCGCCGGCGACAGCGACCGGGCCGAGGTGCGCTGATGCGTGGGATCAGCCGCACCTCCCTGGAAGAGGTGACCCGGCGCCTGGACGCCATCCTCCCCTCCGCCAACGCCGCCACGCTGGGGCACGAGCTCTTCGAGGTCGTGTCCCTCTTCGAGGGCGAGCACTCGCTGCGGCGGATGCTGGCCGACCAGGCCGTCGGCGCCGACGCCAAGTCGGAGCTGATCGGCGGGCTGCTGGAGTCCAAGGTGTCGCCGTCCACGGTCCTGGTGGTCGGCGACATCGTCCGGGCCAAGTGGTCCCGCCCGCGCGACATGGTCGACGCCGCCGAGCGGATGGCGGTCTACGCGACCGCCGCCGGCGCCGAGGGCACCCGGCTCGACGAACTGGAGGACGAGCTCTTCCGGTTCGAGCGCATCGTCGCGGCCCAGCCGGAGCTGCGGGCCGCCCTCACCCGTGAGGGCGTGGCCGCCGAGCACAAGCGGAGCCTGGTGGAGAACCTGCTCTCGGGCAAGGTCAGCGCCCCCTCGCTGTCCCTGATCACCGAGTCGGTCACCCGCCCCCGCGGCCGTACCCTGGAACAGGGCCTGGAGTACTTCGGCCAGGTCGTCGCCGAGCGCGCGCAGCGGTTCATCGCCGTGGTGCGCACGGCGTCGCCGCTGAGCCGGGGCCAGCAGGAACGGCTGCAGGCGGTGCTCACCCGCACCTACGGCCGGGACATCCACCTGAACATCGAGGTCGTCCCCGAGCTCGTCGGAGGCCTGTCCATCCGGGTCGGCGACGAGGTCATCGACGGCAGCGTCGCCGGGCGGCTCGCGGAGGTCCGCCGCCGCCTGGCCGGCTGACACGACGGATACACGCAACGCAAGACGCACGGCGCCGGGCAACGCGGCGCCATACGAGAGCAAGGACATACCTGAGATGGCGGAGCTGACGATCCGGCCGGAGGAAATCCGGAACGCGCTGCAGCGCTTCGTCCAGTCGTACGAGCCCGACGCCGCCGCGCGCGAGGAGGTCGGTACCGTCACCAGTGCGGGTGACGGGACCGCCCGTGTCGGTGGCCTTCCCTCGGCGATGGCGAACGAGCTGCTCGAATTCGAGGACGGCACCCTGGGCCTTGCCCTGAACCTGGAGATCGGCGAGATCGGCGCCATCGTCCTGGGCGACTTCACCGGCATCGAGGAGGGCCAGACGGTGCGCCGCACCGGCCAGGTCCTCTCGGTCCCGGTGGGCGACGCCTTCCTGGGCCGCGTCGTCGACCCCATGGGCCGCCCCATCGACGGCCAGGGCGAGATCGCGACCACCGAGCGCCGTGAACTTGAGCTGCAGGCCCCCACCGTGATGCAGCGGCAGCCGGTCGGCGAGCCGATGCAGACCGGGATCAAGGCCATCGACTCGATGACCCCCGTCGGCCGCGGCCAGCGCCAGCTGGTCATCGGCGACCGGCAGACCGGCAAGACCGCGGTCTGCATCGACACCATCATCAACCAGAAGGCCAACTGGGAGTCCGGCGACCCGGACAAGCAGGTGCGCTGCATCTACGTCGCGGTGGGGCAGAAGGGCTCGACCATCGCCGGCGTGAAGGGCGCCCTGGAGGAGGCCGGGGCGATGGAGTACACCACCATCGTCGCCGCGCCCGCCTCCGACCCGGCCGGCTTCAAGTACATCGCCCCCTACACCGGCTCGGCCATCGGCCAGCACTGGATGTACGAGGGCAAGCACGTCCTGATCGTCTTCGACGACCTGACCAAGCAGGCCGAGGCCTACCGCGCCGTGTCCCTGCTGCTGCGCCGCCCGCCGGGCCGCGAGGCCTACCCGGGCGACGTGTTCTACCTGCACTCCCGCCTGCTGGAGCGGTGCGCCAAGCTCTCCGACGAGATGGGCGCGGGCTCGATGACCGGCCTGCCGATCATCGAGACCAAGGCCAACGACGTGTCGGCCTACATCCCCACCAACGTCATCTCGATCACCGACGGCCAGGTCTTCCTGGAGTCGGACCTGTTCAACCAGGGCCAGCGCCCCGCCATCAACGTCGGCGTGTCCGTCTCCCGTGTGGGCGGCGCCGCGCAGACCAAGGCGATGAAGTCGGTCAGCGGCTCGCTCCGCCTGGGCCTGGCCCAGTTCCGCGAGCTGGAGGCCTTCGCCGCGTTCGGCTCGGACCTGGACGCCGTCTCCAAGCAGCAGCTGGAGCGCGGGCAGCGCCTGATGGAGCTGCTCAAGCAGGGCCAGTACGAGCCGCTGGCGATGGAGCGCGAGGTCGTCTCCATCTGGGCGGGCACCACCGGCCAGATCGACGACGTCCCGGTCGAGGACGTGCGCCGCTTCGAGGCGGACCTCCTCGACTACCTGGCCCGCGAGCACGCCGGGATCCTCGACGGCATCCGCGAGAGCGGCAAGTTCCCCGAGGAGACCGAGGCGGCGCTCAAGGAGGCGGTCACCGCCTTCAAGCAGACCTTCCAGACCTCCTCCGGCTCGATCCTCGGCTCCGAGGAGGCCGAGGCGCTGGACGAGGACGAGGTCGGCCAGGAGTCCGTCAAGGTCGCCAAGAGCTCCGGGAAGTAGCCGATGGGAGCACAGCTTCGCATCTACCGCCGGAGGATCCGCGCCACCAAGTCGACGGCGAAGATCACCCAGGCGATGGAGCTGATCGCCACCACCCGCATCTCCAAGGCGCAGCGGGCGGTCGACGCGGCGCGCCCCTACGCCCAGGAGATCACCCGGGCGGTCTCGGCCGTCGCCGGACGCGTCAGCGACCACGCGCTGCTCACCGAGTCCCAGAACCCGGTCCGGTCGGCGGTGCTGGTCGTCACCAGCGACAAGGGGCTGGCGGGCGCGTACTCGGCCAACGCCATCAAGGAGGCGGAGTCCCTCACCGCCCTGCTCACCGAGCAGGGCAAGGAGGTCGTCACCTACATGGTCGGCCGCAAGGGCGTGGCCTACTACAGCTTCCGCGACCGGCCCCTCGAACGGTCCTGGGAGGGCATCACCGAGCGGCCCGCCTACGCGCACGCCAAGGAGATCGGCGAGGTCCTGATGGACCGCTTCATCCAGGACAGCGCCGAGGGCGGCGTGGACGAGATCCACATCGTCTCCACCGAGTTCGTCTCCATGCTCACCCAGCAGGCGTCCGCACGCCGGGCGCTGCCGCTGGAGCTGGAGGAGGTCGGCCCGGAGGAGCTGGAGAAGCAGAACGGGGGCGCGCTCCCGCTGTACGAGTTCGAGCCCTCCGCCGAGGAGGCGCTCGACCAGCTCCTGCCGCAGTACGTGACGAACCGGATCTATTTCGCCCTCCTCGAGTCGGCGGCCTCCCAGTGGGCCTCGCGCCGCAACGCCATGAAGGCGGCCACCGACAACGCCGAGGAGCTTGTCAAGACCCTGACCCGCCAGGCCAACCAGGCCCGCCAGGCGGAGATCACGAACGAGATCAGCGAGATCGTCGGCGGTGCCGACGCCCTCGCCGCAGCCAGCGGGGAGTGAGTAAGGAAAGTGACTGCGACAGTTGAAGGGACCGCCGCCGAGGCGGGGCGGGCCACGGGGCGGATCGCCCGCGTCACCGGCCCGGTCGTCGACGTGGAGTTCCCCGTCGGCTCCCTGCCGGACATCTACAACGCCCTGAAGACCGACGTGGTCGTCGGCGGCGAGGAGCGCACGGTGACCCTGGAGGTCGCCCAGCACCTGGGTGACAACCTGGTCCGCTGCGTCTCCCTGGCCCCGCAGGACGGCATGGTCCGCGGCGCCGAGGTGCGCGACACCGGCGAGCCGATCAGCGTGCCGGTGGGCGACGTCGTCAAGGGCCACGTGTTCAACACCCTGGGCCAGCCCCTGGACGTGCCGACCGCGGACCTGAAGGTCACCGAGCGCTGGCCGATCCACCGCAAGGCGCCCGACTTCGACCAGCTCGAGTCCAAGACCGAGATGATGGTCACCGGCATCAAGGTCATCGACCTGCTGACCCCCTACGTGCGGGGCGGCAAGATCGGCCTGTTCGGCGGCGCCGGTGTGGGCAAGACGGTGCTCATCCAGGAGATGATCACCCGTATCGCCCGCAACTTCGGCGGTGTGTCGGTGTTCGCCGGCGTCGGCGAGCGCACCCGTGAGGGCACCGACCTGTTCCTGGAGATGGACGAGATGGAGGTCCTCCAGGACACCGCGCTCGTCTTCGGCCAGATGGACGAGCCCCCGGGCACCCGTCTGCGGGTCGCCCTGTCGGCGCTGACCATGGCGGAGTACTTCCGCGATGTGCAGAAGCAGGACGTGCTGCTGTTCATCGACAACATCTTCCGCTTCACCCAGGCCGGCCAGGAGGTCTCCACCCTGCTGGGCCGCATGCCCTCGGCCGTGGGCTACCAGCCCAACCTGGCCGACGAGATGGGCCAGCTGCAGGAGCGCATCACCTCCACCCGCGGCCACTCGATCACCTCGATGCAGGCGATCTACGTGCCCGCGGACGACTACACCGACCCGGCGCCGGCGACCACCTTCGCCCACCTGGACGCGACGACCGAGCTCTCCCGCCCGATCTCGCAGAAGGGCATCTACCCGGCGGTGGACCCGCTGGCCTCCACCTCGCGCATCCTCGACCCGCAGTACGTGGGCCAGGAGCACTACGACGTGGCCCAGCGGGTCAAGGAGATCCTGCAGCGCAACAACGACCTGCAGGACCAGATCGCCATCCTCGGTATCGACGAGCTGTCCGAGGAGGACAAGATCATCGTCAACCGGGCACGGCGCCTGGAGCGCTTCCTGTCGCAGAACATGTTCGTGGCCGAGAAGTTCACCGGCAACCCGGGCGTGTTCGTGCCGCTGGAGGAGACCATCGCCTCCTTCAAGGCCCTGTGCGACGGCGAGTACGACCACCTGCCCGAGCAGGCCTTCCTCGACGTCGGCAACATCGAGATGGCCGTCGAGAAGGCCAAGGCGCTGCAGGGCTAGCGCCGCAGCGCTGAGGCGCCCGCCGCCGGGCGGGCTCCCCGCCGAGGGGAGCCCGCCCGGCGCGGATCCGCCCGCGGACGAAGGAGTTTGTGGCAGTGTCGAAGAAGCTTTTCGTCGAGATCGTCTCGCCCGAGCGCGAGCTGTGGGCGGGCGAGGGCGACATGGTCATCGCCAAGACGGTCGACGGCGAGTTCGGCGTGCAGCCGGGCCACACCCCGGTGCTGGCGATGCTGGCCTCCGGGTCGGTGGTGCGGGTGCTCGGCGGCCGGGAGACCGGCGAGGTGCGGGCGGCCGTGCACGGCGGCTTCATGTCGGTGACCGACGACGACCGGATCTCCATCCTCGCCGAGGTCGCCGAGCTGGCCGAGGAAGTGGACGTCGAACGCGCCAAGCGGGCCCTGAGCGAGGTCGAGGCCGAGGGCGTGTCCCCCGAGGACACCGAGGCCCAGGACCGGGCCGCGCGGGCGCGCAGCCGCCTGGCCGCCGCCGGCGGGGACGCGGCCTAGGCACGGAGAGGCGGGGCGCGCAGTGGGGGAGCGGCTGACCGGGGTGCACATCGCCGAGTGGTCCTTCCTCGTCCTGCTCGCCCTCGCGCTGGCCGGTATCGCCGCGCTGGCCGTGCGCCGCTACGCGCTGGAGCGGCGGGGCGGCGCCGTCGAATGCTATCTGCGCCCCTACGGGGGCGGTCCCTGGCGCATCGGGCTGGGCCGGTACGGGAGCTCCGCGCTCCACTGGTACCGGGTCCTGTCCCTCTGGCCGCGGCCGGCAGCCACGCTGCCGCGCCGCGGCCTCGTCGTCGTCGGCAGGCGCGCCCCGGACGCCGGCGACCTCGCCGAGCTGACCGGCGACATGACCGTGGTGCAGCTCGGCTGGACCGGGCCCGACGGCGCCGACCCCGACACGCCCGGGTACGAACTGGCGATGGGCACCGCCGCGCTCACGGGCTTCCTGTCCTGGCTGGAATCCATGCCCCCCGGCCCCCATTGGGAGGACTAGCCCCCGGTTAGGGTGAGGGCATGATCGTCGCATTCTCAGTGAGCCCCATGGGCGAAGGGGAGTCGGTCGCCCCCGCGGTCGCCCGCGCCGTGCGGGTGGTGCGCGAGAGCGGGCTGCCCAACCGCACCGACGCCATGTTCACCACCGTCGAGGGCGAGTGGGACGAGGTGATGGACGTGGTCCGGCGGGCCGTGGAGGCCGCCGGCCAGGGGGCGTCCCGGGTGAGCCTGACCCTGAAGGCCGACATCCGGGACGGCGTCACCGACGGCCTCACGTCCAAGGTGGAGGCGGTCGAGCAGGAGCTCGCCCGAGGGGAGTAGCCGCTCAGCGCTCCCCGCCCGGCTTCCACAGCACCTCGCCGCCGTCGCGGCCCAGGTGCCGGCAGAGCACGAACAGAAGGTCGGACAGGCGGTTGAGGTAGCGCGCGGCGAGCGGGTTGACCCCGCCCTCGCCGGTCCCGTGCTCCTCGACCGCCGCCCAGGCCGAGCGCTCGGCCCGGCGGGCCACCACGCGCGCCGTGTGCATCAGCGCCACGGCGGGGGCGCCCCCGGGCCGGATGAAGCTGCGCAGCGTCGGCAGCCCGGCGTTGTAGGCGTCGCAGGCCTCTTCGAGGCGGTCGATGTAGGCCTGCTCGACGCGCAGCGGGGGGAACCCGGGGTCCTCCACGACCGGGGTGGACAGGTCCGCCCCCAGGTCGAACATCTCGTTCTGGACGCGCCCCAGCAGCGCGCGCACGTCCTCGGGCACCTCTCCCAGCGCCAGCGCCGTCCCGATGGCCGCGTTGGCCTCCTCGACGTCGGCGTAGGCCGCGATGCGGCTGTCGGTCTTGCGGGCGCGGCTCATGTCGCTCAGGCGGGTCTGCCCGCCGTCGCCGCCGCGGGTGTAGATGGTGGAGAGCACGACCGGCTTGTCGGTGTCCTTCTTCGTCATGGGACCACCCTAGGGCGCGTCGCGTCGGGTAACCGTTCGGCAACGGGGGGTTATGGGCCCCGGGCGACGCTGATACTGTGTGACACACGCAACGCACGGAGCGTAGTCGATCGGTGCCGAGGGGGACACCGTCGACCGGGTGAGGAACCGGGGGCCATCCGGTAGAGGCCGCGCCGGCACGGAGGGGACGTGCCCGGGAGGGGCGGCCGGAGCGGTTCGGGCGGGCGGTGCGGGTCGGGGGGCCCACCGCCCGCCCGGCCCGCCGCTGAATGGGCCCATCCGCCCGCCGCCCCGTGCCGCGGACGCGGAGGAGCCCGCCGGGGAGCGCCCCGGCGGGCTCCGACGGGCCCCTCTTTCGGCCCCTCAGCGTGCTACCGCAGCCACAGGTCGCCCAGCTGCGCGGGCTCCTGCTGCGCCGACAGCGACCGCACCTTGCCGTTGACCGGCAGGGTGGAGGCGGAGAAGGTCTCCACCGAGTGCGCCAGGCCGCCGGACAGGATGTCGATCGACTCCCAGCTGATGTTGTCCAGGTCGTCCTCGGGGGTGTGGTAGTTGGGGTCGAAGGTGATCCCCGGCGTACCGCCCCACTTGTCGGCCTGCTCCTGGGTCTTGATCGCGTCGCCGCCGCTGAACAGCCCGCCGACCGGCACCCCGGCGCTCATGAAGGGGTAGTGGTCCGAGCGCGAGCCCAGCACCGTCGGGTCGGTGTCGAGGTTCTGGCCGGCGAAGTAGTCCTCGAAGGTCTTCTGGATCGCGCCCGAGCCGGACGGGGCCGGGTCGGACTCCGGCAGCTCGCCGCGGCCGTCGTAGACCAGCAGCCCGTAGTTGGGCGAGCCGAGCATGTCGAAGTTCAGGTAGAGCCCGATGTCGTCGAGCCTCTTGTCCGACAGGCCCTCCACGTACTTCGTGGACCCGACCAGGCCCTGCTCCTCGGTGCCCCACCAGGCGAAGCGGACCTTGTTCTTGGGCTTGTCGTCCAGCTCCGGGTACTGGATCGCGGTCTCCAGCAGCGAGGCCGAGCCGCTGGCGTTGTCGTTGATGCCCGGCCCCTCGGGGACGCTGTCCAGGTGCGCCCCGGCCATGACCACGTTGTCCTTCGCCCCGCCCTTGGCGTCGGCGATGATGTTGTAGGAGGTCTCGGTGACCACGCTGGCGTCCACGAAGACCCGCAGCTCCAGGCCCTCGGCGGCGACCAGCTCCTCGCCCACGGCCAGGCTGGTGCTCAGCGCCGGGATCTGGCTCTCCTCGCCGAGCGTGCCGTAGAACAGCTCGGTGGTGTCCGGGTCGCTCGGGTCGCTGCCGGAGTTGAACACCACCGCGGCCGAGGCGCCCGCGTCCGCGGCGTTCTGCGTCTTCTGCGCGAAGCTGCACGCCCCGCGCCGGATGACGGCCACCGCGCCCTCGGGGAAGCCCTCGAACTGCCCGGCCTCGCAGCCGCTGTCCGCGGCGTCGGGCGCCACCGGCACGCCCGGGGCGGTCACGTCACCGGCCGCCGAGAACGTCATCGGGGCGTACTCTTCGTCCTCGGTGTAGGTGTAGGGGTCCGGCGCGGTGCGCGCGAACTCCGCGTCCGAGTGCTGCCTCCAGAGCGAGTATTCGTACTCGTTCTTCTTCGGCTTGTACCCGGCCTGCTTCAGCTGGTCGATGACGTAGTTCGCGGCCACGTCGTAGCCGGGCGTGCTGGTCGCCCGGTTGCCGCCGTTGTACTCGGCGATCGTCTGGAGGTTCTCCATGTGGCCGCGGATCGCGTCCGCGGTCACCAGCTCGTCCAGCGACGCCGGGGAGGCCGCGGCGGGGGAGGCCGGGGCCAGGCCGAGCGCGACGACGGCGGCCAGGCCGGCGCCTCCGGCGGCCGCGCGGCGCAGCGCCGAGGCGCGGCGGGGGGAAGGGGATGTAGGGATTCTGCGCACGGAACGTCCTCCTGTTGGGCCCGCCCACGGGGAACCATGGGCCGGGCGCGAACGGTGCGAGGTACCGTGCAGCCTGTCACCGGGCCGGGTGGCGGGCAAGAAATCGGACGGCCTGTTGCCACAATCAGCCAGAGGGGTTACGGATGTACCCCGGAGTGTGCTGTGATGGTCGCTTTCGTCCAACCCGGCGCCGTTCGGGACCGGCGCTAGTCGAGCAGCCCCTCGCGCATCGCCCGGGTGACCGCCGCGGTCCGGTCGGACACCTCCAGCTTGGCGTAGACGCGCACCAGGTGGGTCTTGACGGTGGTGGCGCCGATGAACAGCCGCGCCCCGATCTCGGCGTTGGTCAGCCCGTCGGCGGCCAGCCGCAGCACCTGGACCTCCCTCTCGGACAGCGCCGGGGCCTCGGCCCGCGCCCGCATCCCCGACACCAGCCGGGTGGCCACCGACGGCGACAGCGCCGTCTCGCCGCGCGCGGCCGCCCGCACCGCCGCCGCCAGCTCCGTGCGCGGCGCGTCCTTGAGCAGGTAGCCGGTGGCCCCGGCCTCCACCGCCCGCAGGATGTCGGCGTCGGTGTCGTAGGTGGTCAGGATGAGCACCCGGACCCGCGGCGCCTCGTGCCGCAGCCGCTCGGTCGCCTCGGCGCCGTCCCCGCCCGGCATGCGCAGGTCCATCAGCACCACGTCGGCGCCGACCGCGGCCGCGACGGCCACCGCCTCGCCGCCCGAGGCGGCCTCCCCGGCCACCTCGATGTCGTCCTCGGCCGCCAGCATCCCCCGGATGCCCTCGCGGACCACCGGGTGGTCGTCGGCCAGCACCACGCGGATCATGACCCCTCCTCCGTGCCCCTCGTGCCCGCCGCCCCTCCCGGGTACGGGATCTCCAGCCGGACCTCGGTGCCGCCGCCCGGGGCGGTCTCCAGGGCGAGGCTCCCGCCCGCCGCCTCGGCCCGGCGGCGCATCCCCACCAGGCCGAAGCCGCACCGCGCCGCGCCCGGGTCGAAGCCGCGCCCGTCGTCGCGCACGGTGACCCGGCAGGCCCCCGGAAGGTACTCCAGCAGCACCCCGATGCGCGAGGCCCCGGCGTGGCGGCGAGCGTTGGCCAGCGCCTCCTGCGCGCCGCGCAACAGGTCCACCTGGACCTCGGGGGGCAGGCGCCCCGGCGCGTCCCCGCGCACCGTGAACGCCGTGTCGGCCCCGGCCTCCTGGCCGCTGCGCCCGGCCGTGCGGCGCAGCGCCTCCTCCAGCTCCAGTGCGGTCCCTCCGGCCGCGCCCCCGGCCACCAGGGCCCGCGCCTCGGCCAGGTTCTCCCGCCCGGTCTCCTTGATCAGCTCCAGGTGCCGCCGGGCTGCCTCCGGGTCGCGGTCCATCTCCGACTCCACGGCCTGCGCCAGCGCCACCACGCTGGTGAACCCCTGGGCCAGGGTGTCGTGGATGTCGCGGGCGATGCGCTCGCGCTCGGCCAGCGCGCCCGCCTGCGCCGACAGCGCCGCCGCCTGCTCCCGGCTGCGCTCCAGCTCCTCGATGAGCTTCGCCCGCTCGGCGCTCTGCCTGATGATCCGGCCGATCCACCCGCCGAACCACAGGGAGAAGAGCAGGACCACGGTGAGCACGGGCAGCTCGACCGCCAGCCCGCCGGCCGACGACGGGTCCAGTGCGGTGCGCAGCAGGGCCGGACCGTAGAGCATGGCGCCCACGGCCGTCGCGGCCGGAAGCCCCGGGATGGTCATGAACGCCAGCGGTGCCAGCGCGACCAGGGCGGTGGCCACCGAGGGCACCGCCGTGGCGGCGGGGACGAACAGCGCGGCGTACCCGGCCAGCGCCGGGGCCGCCCGCCACCCCTGGAACGGCCCACGCCGCAGCACCCGCCGCCCGTACGCCAGGTAGAAGGCGGCCAGGGCGGCCAGCGCCCCCGAGGCGGTCCAGCGGGCGGCGGCGCCCTCTCCGGCGAGGGCGCCCACCAGCGCCATCAGCCCGAGCACCGCCACCACGAAGGCGTCCCAGTAGGGCGTGGCGACCCAGTCCTCCGGCGCGGGCGGCAGCCGCCCCGGGCTCACCCCTGCGTCGTGCTCTTCCAGCGGAACGTCAGCAGACACAGCACCAATCCTCCTGCACACCACGCGGCCAGCACGAGCGCGACCGTCCCCAGCTGCCACGACCCGCCCGCCTCCGCGGCGGCCGCCGACTCCGGCAGGAACACCGACCGCAGTCCTTGGGCCATCCACCGCAGCGGGAACGCCGCGCCGACGTTCAGCAGCCAGGGCGGCAGCGCCTGGACGGGGACGAACACCCCGGAGGCGAACTGCAGTAGCAGGAAGGGGAGCGCGACCACCGCCTGGGCCGCGCGGGCCGTGCGGGCGGCGGAACTGACGGCGATGCCGAGCAGCGTACAGGCGGTCGTGCCCAGCAGCAGGATCCAGGCCAGGTCGAGCCACCGGCGCGGGTCACTCGGCAGGTCCATGCCGAACGCCGCCGCCCCGGTCCCGACGAGCAGCGCCGCCTGCAGCACCGCCAGCACCAGCACCATGCCCGCCTTGCCGGTGAAGTAGGCGGCCGCGGGAAGCGGCAGCCCCCGCAGCCGCCGCAGCGTCCCGTCGCCCCGCTCGGCGGCGATGGCGGTGCCCAGGTTCTGGAAGCTCACCGCCATCAGGCCCATCGCGGTCAGCGTGGGCACGTAGTAGGCGGCGGCCCCGGCGGAACCGCCCTCGAACCCCTGGCCGAAGACGGTGGTGAACAGCAGGAGCAGCAGGAACGGCAGGGCGAAGGTGAACACCACCTGCAGGCCCTCCCGGAAGTACTCCCGCAGCTCCAGGACGGCCCGCGAGGCGCCCAGTCTCAGCACGGTCATTCGGCCGCCTCCCCGTGTTCCCCGCTCTCCTCGCCGATCAGCGACAGGTAGACCTCCTCCAGCGTGGGCCGGTGCACCGACAGCCCCGGCACCTCGCCCCCGAACCGCGCCGCCAGCTCCGCCACGGTCCGCGTCGGCTCGTCGGTGGGGACCCGCCGCGCCGCCCCGTCCTCGGTCCACGACACCGTCGCCCGCGCGGTGCGCCGCCCGCCCAGCGTGGCCGCGTCCCCGCGGGCCGCGACGGTCCCCGAGCGCAGCACAACCACCTCGTCGGCCAGCGCCTCGGCCTCCTCCAGGTAGTGGGTGGTGAGCAGCACGGTGGTCCCGCCGCCGGCCAGGGAGCGCACCATCGCCCAGAAGCGGCGCCGGGAGGCCGGGTCGAACCCGGTGGTCGGCTCGTCCAGGAAGAGCAGCTCGGGGCGGCCGATCAAGCCCACGGCCACGTCCAGCCGCCGCCGCTGGCCGCCGGAGAGCGCGCGGGCGCCCGAGCGGGCCCGGTCGGCCAGGCCGACGAGCTCCAGCGCCTCGTCCGGGTGCAGCGGGTCCGGGAAGTACCCGGCGAAGTGCCGGAGCAGGTCCCGCACCGGCAGCGGCGAGGGCTCCACCGGCTCCTGCCAGACGATGCCGATGCGCGCCCGCCAGGCCCGCCCGGCGCGGGACGGGTCGGCGCCCAGCACCCGCACGTGTCCCGCGTCGGGGGTGCGGAAGCCCTCCAGGATCTCCACGGTGGTGCTCTTCCCGGCGCCGTTGGGGCCGAGCAGGGCCGTGATCCGGCCCCGCTCCACCCCCAGGTCGACGCCGTCGACGGCGGGGGCGCCCCCGTAGGCCTTGCGCAGCCCCCGCACGTCGATCACGGGTCCCTCGGTTCCTTCGGTCTCGGTCATGGCCCGATCCTCCGGCGCGGGGCGCCGCGCCGGTATCGGCGCGGCGGACGGACCGGTGTCGTCCGTTCGGACGACCCCGCGCCGTGGGCCCCCGTGGGCCCGGGGCCTACCATCGTCCCCGTCGGCCACACCCACACACCGGAGGCACCCATGGCGGCGACCCTCGACCCCAGTGTCGACCCCCTCTACCGGGACATCCTGCGCCGCAACCCCGGCCAGGAGGAGTTCCACCAGGCGGTGCACGAGGTCCTGGACACCCTCGGCCCGGTCCTGGCGCGGCGCCCCGAGTTCGCCGAGGCCGGGCTGGTCGAGCGGATCGCCGAGCCGGAGCGGCAGCTCATCTTCCGGGTGCCCTGGACCGACGATGTGGGCCGGGTGCACGTCGCCCGCGGGTTCCGGGTGGAGTTCAACAGCGCGCTCGGCCCCTACAAGGGCGGCCTGCGCTTCCACCCGTCGGTGGACCTGGGCATCGTCAAGTTCCTCGGCTTCGAGCAGATCTTCAAGAACGCGCTCACCGGAATGGCCATCGGCGGCGGCAAGGGCGGCAGCGACTTCGACCCCAAGGGCCGCTCGGACGCCGAGGTCATGCGGTTCTGCCAGTCCTTCATGACCGAGCTCTACCGCCACCTGGGCGAGCACACCGACGTGCCCGCGGGCGACATCGGCGTCGGCGGCCGGGAGATCGGCTACCTGTTCGGCCAGTACCGGCGGATCACCAACCGCCACGAGGCGGGCGTGCTCACCGGCAAGGGCACCGGCTGGGGCGGGTCGCAGGCGCGCACCGAGGCCACCGGGTACGGCTGCGTGCTGTTCACCAAGGAGATGCTGCGCATGCGCGACCGGGACCTGGAGGGGCTGCGGGTGGCGGTCTCCGGGTCGGGCAACGTGGCGCTCTACGCCGCCGAGAAGGCCCAGCAGCTCGGCGCGACGGTGGTCACCGTCTCCGACTCCGGCGGGTGCGTCGTGGACGACAAGGGCATCGACACCGCCCTGCTCAAGCAGGTCAAGGAGGTCGAGCGGGGCCGGGTCGCCGACTACGCCGAGCGGCGCGGCGGCGAGGTCCGGTACGTCCCCGGCGGCCGGGTCTGGGAGGTGCCCTGCGACGTGGCGCTGCCGTGCGCCACGCAGAACGAGCTGACCGCCGAGGACGCGCGCACCCTGGTCGCGAACGGGGTGCTGGCCGTGGCCGAGGGCGCCAACATGCCGACCACCCCCGAGGGCGCCGCCGTCCTCCGGGAGGCCGGGGTGGCGTTCGCGCCGGGCAAGGCCGCCAACGCCGGCGGGGTGGCCACCAGCGCCCTGGAGATGCAGCAGAACGCCTCCCGGGACGCGTGGTCCTTCGCCCGCACCGAGGAGCGGCTGACCGCGGTGATGCGCTCCATCCACGACGCCTGCCATGAGACGGCCGAGCGCTACGGGCGCCCCGGCGACTACGTGGCGGGGGCCAACATCGCGGGCTTCGAGCGGGTCGCCGAGGCGATGCTGGCCCAGGGGGTCATCTGACCCGCTCCCCGGTGCCGAGTCCGCCGGTGCCCAGCGCCTCCCGCAGGTCGGCGACCTCGGCCCGCAGCCCCCGGAGCTCGGCGAGCAGGGCCTCCTGCTCGCGGCTCTGCTCGCGGCTGTGCTCGCGCTCGGCCGGGCGGTCCCGGCCCCTGCCCTGCTCCAGGGCCTCGACCGCCACGGCGATGAACAGGTTGAGCGCGATGAAGGTCGAGACCAGGATGTAGGCGATGAAGAACACCCAGGCCAGCGGTTCCTCCTCCATCACCTCGCGGGCGATGGAGCTCCAGGAGTCGCCGGTCATGATCTGGAAGAGGGTGAACAGGGAGGTCCACAGGTCGCCGAAGTGCCGCGGCGCCTCCTCCTGGAAGAGCTTGGTGGCCATCACCCCGGACACGTAGAGCAGCAGCACCAGCAGCAGCGAGATCGACGCCATCCCGGGCAGCGCCCGGAACAGCCCGGTCACCACCATCCGCAGGGACGGGATGACCGACAGCAGGCGCAGGACCCGCAGCACGCGCAGCACCCGCAGCACCGAGAACGGGCCGGTGGCCGGGAGCAGCGCGATGCCGATGATGACCAGGTCGAACCAGTTCCACGGGTCGGACAGGAACCGCCGCCCGTGCGCGTACCAGCGCAGCGCGATCTCGGTCACGAAGACCCACACCAGCACGCGGTCCAGCGCGTGCAGCAGCGGGCCGTGGGCCTCGACGACCGCCGGGGAGGTCTCCAGCCCGAGGATCCCGGCGTTGACGAGGATGAGGGTGATGATGGCGCGCTGGAACAGCGGCGCGTCGACGAGCGCGTGGATGCGGGGGCGCACGGGGGCGGGACTCCTGACGTGGACCGGTCGGCGGGGGGTACGGGGCGCATCATGCACGCCCCTGACGACACTCGGTCCGGTCAGAAGAGCCGCGGGGTGTCCGGCTCGATCCCGCGCAGCGCGTCGTAGTCGAGCGTGACGCACCCGATGCCGCGGTCCGCGGCCAGCACCCGCGCCTGCGGCTTGATCTCCTGGGCGGCGAACACCCCGCGCACCGGCTTGAGCGCCGGGTCCCGGTTGAGCAGCTCCAGGTAGCGGGTCAGCTGTTCGACGCCGTCGATGTCGCCGCGCCGCTTGAGCTCCACGGCCACGGTGCCGCCGTCGCCGTCCCGGCACAGGATGTCCACGGGGCCGATCGCGGTCGGGTACTCCCGCCGGATCAGCGTGTACCCCTCGCCCAGGGTGGTGATGTGCTCGGCGAGCAGCTCCTGCAGGTGCGCCTCGACGCCGTCCTTCTGCAGGCCCGGGTCGGGGCCGAGCTCGTGCGTGCTGTCGTGCAGGACCTCCTCGATCCGCAGCACGAGCTTCTCGCCCGACTTGCCGTGGGTGACCGTCCACTCGGCCGTGCCGTCCTCCGCGGTGCCCTCGCGCACCGTACACGGCGGGTTCATCCAGTTCAGCGGCTTGAACGCGCGGTCGTCGGCGTGCACCGAGACCGAGCCGTCGGCCTTGAACAGCACGAGCCGCGGGGCCATGGGCAGGTGGGCGGTCAGGCGGCCGACGTAGTCGACGCTGCACCGGGCGATCACGAGTCTCACGGCCCCCGATCCTAGCGGCGGACGGGGCCCCGCTTCCCCCGAAAGCCCGCCGGAACCGCCTCCCCCGGAACCGCCGGCGCCGAACGGGAATGATAACTATTTTCATATGGCGGCCGGGACAGCCTTCTGTGGCCCCCGGGCCCCGTGACGCGCCGTGGCGCGGGGCTTACCGTCGCAACGACCGCCCGACGAGAAGATGGGACACCCATGTCGCTGACGGTTCCTCCCGAACTGCTGGACAAGGCCGAGCGGGGCGAGGTCTCCGACGCCGACTTCATCGCCTGCATCCGCGAATCGCTGCCGTACGCCTGGTCCCTGGTGAGCGGCCTGGCCGAGCGCGCCGGGACCGACGCCGACGGCACCGGATTCGCCGCCAACGAGACCCCGCCGCCCAGCGAGGCCGAGCGCGGCCAGCTCCTGCGGATGGTGGCCAGCGACGCCATGCGCGCCGCCGTCGAGCGCCACTTCGGCATGCGGCTGGCCTTCCAGAACTGCCACCGCCTCGCCCTGTTCCCGCCCGGCACCGACGACGCCTACAAGGCGTTCACCACCCCGCGGGCCCAGCTCCTCAACCAGTCGCCCGAACTCGTCGACTGCTGATGCGAGCGCGCGGGTGCGCGGCGCCGCACTGCCGCCGCGCACCCGCGGCAGCACCTCCTCGCCCAGCCGGGCGATGTTCTCCAGCACCGCGGCCTCCTCGCCCGCGCCCTCCACCAGCAGCATCAGCGCGTCCGCGCCGGTCGCCTCCGCCCGCTCGCGCAGCACCGCGGCGCAGTCCTCCGCCGTGCCCACCGCGTGGGCGTCGCACAGGAACCGCGCATAGGCGTCCGGGTCCCGCTGCGGCCGCGGCCGCCCGTCCACCGGCACGTAGCCCTCCAGGCCCGGGCCCAGCCACCGCGGCAGCGCCTCCAGCAGCGCCTTGCGCGCCTCCTCGCGCGAATCGGCCACGTGCGCCACCGCCGCCGCCACGTGCCCGCGCACCGCGCCCTCCGCGCAGGCCTCAGCGCGCAGCTCCCCGTAGCGCTCCAGCATCGCCGCCTGGGCCGCCCCGTCCTGGTGCAGCCCGAGCATCACCGGCAGCCCGGCACCGGCGGCCAGCGCCAGCGTCGGCTCCGAGGTCGCCGCCACCACCACCTCCGGGTGCGGCAGCGTCCGCGGCCCCGGGACCACCTCCACCTCCCGGAACCCGAACACCGCGCCGTCGGCGCGCATCGGCCCACCGCGCAGCGCCTCCAGCAGCAGTTCCAGCGACTCGCCGAACCCCCGTTCGTACCGCTCCAGCCCGGTGCCGAACACCTCCAGGTCCACCCACGGGCCGCCGCGCCCCACCCCCAGCCGGAACCGCCCCCCGGACACCTGGTCCAGCAGGTTGGCCTGCTCGGCCAGGGCCACCGGGTGGGCGGTGCTCAGCACGCTCACCGCCGTGCCCACCCGCACCCGGCGGGTGCGCCCCAGCACGTAGGCCGCCATCGCCACCGCCGACGGGCACACCCCGTAGGACATGAAGTGGTGCTCGGCGAACCACACGTCGTCGAACCCGGCCCGCTCGGCGGCCTCGGCCGCCCGCGCCGCCGCCTCCAGCGTGGCGGTGTGGTCGCGGCCCGGGAACTGGGCCGCGGGAAGGAAGGCTCCGATGCGCATGGGGCCATTGTGGCCGCCCGCCCGGCGCCGCGGGGGCGGAACCGGGGCACCCGGAGGCGACCGTCTAGGGTTGGCCCCATGGTGCAGGAATTCAACAAGGTCGGAGTGGTCGGGCTCGGCACGATGGGCGCGGGGATCGCCGAGGTCTTCGCCCGGGCCGGCTTCTCCGTCACCGGAGTCGAGATCGACACGGACGCCGTCGAGCGCGGCCGCGGGCACATCGCCGCGTCCCTCGGGCGCGCCCGCGACAAGGGCAAGATCACCCCAGAGGAGCACGACACCATCCTCGGCCGGATCGTGCTGACGACCGACCGCGAGGACCTCGGCGACGCCGACTTCGTCGTCGAGGCCGTCCCCGAGCGGCCCGACATCAAGCGCGACGTCTTCGCCGACCTGGACCGGATCTGCCCGCCCGGCACGATCCTGGCCACCAACACCTCCTCGCTGTCGGTCACGGAGATCGCCGCCCTGACCGACCGCCCGGGCCTGGTCGTGGGCCTCCACTTCTTCAACCCCGCGCCGGTGATGAAGCTGGTGGAGGTGGTCTCCACCCCCTCCACCGACCCCGGAACCGCCGCGGTGGCCGAGGAGGTCGCCAAGCGCATCGGCAAGACCCCGGTCAGCGTGGGCGACCGCGCCGGGTTCGTCGCCAACGCCCTTCTGGTGCCCTACATCAACGACGCCGTCTCCCTCTACGAGCGCCGCCTGGCCTCCCGCGAGGAGATCGACGCCGCCGCCACCGGCGGCGCCGGGCTGCCCATGGGGCCGCTCACCCTCGCCGACCTGGTCGGCCTGGACGTGTGCCTGGCCGTCATGGACGTGCTCTGGGAGGAGTTCCGCACCCCCCGCTACGCGGCGGCGCCGCTGCTGCGCCGCATGGTCGCCGCCGGGATGCTCGGCCGCAAGAGCGGCCGCGGCTTCTACGCCTACGGCGGCCAGGCCCCGGCCGCCGAGGAGCACCCCTCCGGCCCCGTCGCCGAGTCCGTGCGCGACGGATCGCTCGGCTTCGGCCTGGCCGACCTGCTGCTGGCCCCGCACATGGACGACGCGCTGCGGATGGTCGGCGACGGCTACGCCTCCGCGGTCGACGTCGACACCGCCATGCGCTTCGGCTGCGGCTACCCCAAGGGCCCGGTCGAGCTGGCCGAGGAGCGCGGCGGCGCCGAGGTGGCGCGCGTGCTGCGCGCCGTCGCCGACGCCGGACTCGCCCCCTACGCCCCCTCCCCGCTCACGGCCAAGGCGGCGCGGGAGAACGCGTAGAGCGGCACACACCCCGGGGCCCCTGGAGCCTCCAGGGGCCCCTACCCTTGAAGGGTGAGCCCGCGCCGAAACACACCCCGCCGCAAAGGGGCGCCCGCCCGCGACGCCGACCCCGACGCCCTGATGCTGCGCGTCACCGGGGGCCAGCGGCGGGAGACCGGACCCGACGGCGAGTGGGTGCTCCGGCGGATCAGCGGCGCCGCGGCCGCCAAGACCTACCGCTGCCCCGGGTGCCGCCAGGACCTCCCGCCGGGCACCCCGCACGTGGTGGCCTGGCGGCCCTATGGCGACGGCGAGGACCGCCGGCACTGGCACTCCTCCTGCTGGCAGCGGCGCGCGCACCTGCGCTGAGAGGAACCCATGGAGATCCGCGCCACCACGGTGCTCCCCGCCGAGCGCCGCCCCATCACCCTGCACACCGCCGACGGCCTGGAGCTCGTCGGCGAGCTGGCGCTGCCCGAGGGCGGCGGCGCCCCCGCCGCCACCCTGGTGTGCCTGCACCCGCTGCCCACCGCCGAGGGCATGATGGACAGCCACGTGCTGCGCAAGGCCGCCTTCCGGCTGCCGGCGCTGGCCGACACCGCGGTGCTGCGCTTCAACACCCGCGGCACCTCCTCGCGGCACGGCACCAGCCAGGGCTCCTTCGGCGACGGCGAGGCCGAGCGCTACGACGTGGCCGCCGCCATCGAGTACGCCGAGTTCGAGGGGCTGCCCCGGCCGTGGCTGCTGGGCTGGTCCTTCGGCACCGAGCTGGCCCTCAAATGGGGGCGCGACCCCGAGGTGGAGGGCGCGGTCCTGCTCTCCCCGCCGCTGCACCGCGCCACCGACGCCGACCTGGACGCCTGGGCGGAGTTCGGGCGGCCGCTGACGGCGCTGGTCCCCGAGTTCGACGACTACCTGCGCCCCGACGAGGCGCGGCGCCGCTTCGCCCGGGTACCGCAGGCCGAGGTGATCGGCGTCCCGGGCGCCAAGCACCTGTGGGTCGGCGAGCCCTACGTGCGCACCGTCCTGGACGAGGTCGTCAAGCGGGTGGCACCCAAGGCCCACCCGCTGCCGACCGAGTGGGACGGCCCCGCCACCAAGGACACCGGCCTGTAGGCCGCACCGCACGACGCACGAAGGCCCGGCCCCTGAGGGGCCGGGCCTCGGCGTGTGCCCGGGTCCGGGCTCAGGGCCTACGGGCTACTCCTGCCACCAGTCCTCGTTCTCCTCGCCGGAGGAGGCGTTGGCGGGCTCCTTCTTCTTGGCCTGGCCGTTGGAGGAGGCCTTCTGCTCCAGGGCGGGCGCCTCCGCCGGGGCCGGGGCCGCGGGGGCGGCCGGGGCCGGGGCGTCGCCGCCGCCGAGCAGCTGGCGCAGCTGCTGCAGGTGCGACTGGATGCTGTCGCGCTGCTTGGTCAGCTCGTCGACCTGCTGGCGGGCGGCGGTCAGGATGCGGTCCGCCTCCGACTTGGCGTCGCTGACCAGGTGCTCGGCCTTGGACCGGGCCTCCTGGCCGATCTGCTCGGCCTGCTTCTTGGCGTTGCCGACGACCTGCTTGGCGTGCTGCTCGGCCTCCTTGCGGGTCTGCTCGGCCTGGCTGCTGGCCTTGGTGGCGCGCTGGTCGGCGCTGGCGGCCCGCTCCTCGGCCTCGGCCACCAGCTTCTGGGTGGCGGCCTGAGCGGCGGCCAGGCGCTCCTGGTCCTGGCGCTCGGCCTCCTCGCGGCGGCTGGCCAGCTGGATCTCGAACTCCGACTCCTCCTGGGCGCGCCGGGCCTCGCTCTCCTCCATGTTCCGCTGCGCCTGCGCGCGCAGCTCCTCGGCCTGGCGCTTGGCGGACTGGATGGTCTCGTCGCGCTCGCGCTTCATGGCCGCGCGGGCCTGGGTGCACTCGCGCTCGGTGGTCATCCGGATCTTGGAGATCTCGGCCTCGTGCGTGGCCTGGCGCTCGGCCATCTCATGCTCGACCTGCGAGATCTTCTTCTGGACCTCGCGCTCGGTGGTGGCGGTGAGCTCGTCGGCCTGGCGCCGCGCGGTGGTGCGCACCTCCTCGGCCTCGTTCTCGGCCGAGGTGCGCATCTCGTCCGCCTCGCGCTGGGCGGTGGTGCGCAGCTCGGTGGCCTCGTTCTCGGCGGCCGCGCGCATGTCGGCGGCCTCGATCTTGGCCTCGGCGCGGATGTCGTCGGCCTCGGCGCGGGCGCCCTGCACGAGCTCGGCGGCCTGCTCCTCGGCCAGGCGCAGCAGCTGCTCGATGCGCGCGCCCAGGCCCGCGTAGGTCGGGCGCTCCTGCTCCTGCAGCTGGCGCTTGACCTCGGTGAGCTCGTTGCGCGCGGCCTCGGCGTCCTCGCGCGCCTGGGTCAGGTCGGTGTGCTTCTGGGTGATGTACTCCTGGACCTGCTGCCGGTCATAGCCGCGCAGGACCACGTCGAACTCGGTCGACTGGGTGCCTTCATCGAAGAAGTTGGTGAGCTGGGCTTCAATATCGGACGACATGTGGCGGAATCCTGAACGGTGACGAGACGGCAAGCGGACGGACGGGTGGCGAGTCGCCCTCCGCGCACGCCCTCCAGGGGAGGGTACTGCGCGCCGACCTCAGGCGTATCGAAGTTCTCTCCATTGATACGGAGTCTTGGTCGGCCGTTGCGGACACCATTAGCGCCGGGGGACGCCGTCGGCTCCGGGGGAGGCTCGCCGGCCGTGGACGACTGGGCGGGCGCCAGGATCCTGGCGGTCAGCAGACTTTACCAAGTGCGGGGAGGCCCTGTGTGACGGTTGCGTCACGAACCTTCCGGACAGTGCTCACGATCCGGGCTCACGATCCGGTTCCGGGCCCGCGGCCTGGACCAGCTCGGTCAGCACCCCGCCGCAGTCCTTGGGGTGCAGGAAGGCGATGCGCGACCCCATCGACCCGGGCCGCGGCTCGGCGTCCAGGACCCGCACCCCGCGCCCGGCGACCGCCGCCGAGGCCCCGGCCACGTCGCCGGTGCCGAACGCCACGTGGTGCACGCCCTCGCCGTTGCGCTCCAGGAACCTGGCCACCGGGGAGTCGTCCCGGATCGGCTCCAGGAGCTGCAGGTAGCTGGCGCCGCCGTCGTCGGTGCCGTTGACGCGCAGCATCGCCTCGCGCACCCCCTGCTCCTCGTTGACCTCTTCGTGGGCCACCTCGAAGCCGTAGGTCGAGCGGTAGAACGCGACGGCGGCGTCCAGGTCGCGGCAGGCGATGCCGACGTGGTCGATGCGGGTGAACACGGGTGCCGATCCTCCCGGGAGGCGGTCGAGCGGACATCTGTATCGTGGCAGAACAAGTGCGACCAGGAACACGTGGAGGCCCTTCATGCCCGGATCCGTCATCGTCAGCGGCGCCCGGACGCCGATCGGCCGGCTCCTCGGCGGGCTGGCCCCGCTGAAGGCGGTCGACCTCGGCGCGGCGGCCATCGCCGCGGCCCTGGAGCGCGCGGGGATCTCCGGCGACCAGGTCGGCTACACCGTGATGGGCCAGGTGCTGCAGGCCGGGCAGGGGCAGATCCCCTCCCGCCAGGCCGCCGTCAAGGCCGGCATCCCCCTGACCGTGCCCTCGCTGACCGTCAACAAGGTCTGCCTGAGCGGCCTGGACGCCATCGCCCTGGCCGACCAGCTCATCGGCGCCGGGGAGTTCGACGTCGTCGTCGCCGGGGGCATGGAGTCCATGACCAACGCCCCGCACGTGCTGCCCGCGGCCCGCAAGGGCCACAAGTACGGGGCGATCGAGGTGCTCGACGCCACCGAGCACGACGGGCTCACCGACCCCTTCGACGGCGAGTCGATGGGCGCCTCCACCGACCGGCACAACGCCCGGCTCGGCCTCACCCGCGAGGAGCAGGACGCCTTCGCCGCGCTGTCCCACCAGCGCGCCGCCGCCGCGCAGAAGGACGGCCGCTTCGACGCCGAGATCACCCCGGTGCGCATCCCCCAGCGCAAGGGCGAGGACAAGGTCGTCGACGCCGACGAGGGCGTGCGCCCCGACACCACCGCCGAGGGGCTGGCCAAGCTGCGCCCGGCCTTCGGGGAGGGCGGCACCGTCACCGCCGGGTCCGCCTCCCAGATCTCCGACGGCGCCTGCGCCGTGGTCGTGATGAGCCGCGCCAGGGCCGAGGAGCTCGGCTGCGAGGTGCTCGCCGAGATCGGCGCGCACGGCAACGTGGCCGGCCCCGACACCTCCCTGCACTCCCAGCCCTCCAACGCCATCCGCCACGCGCTGGGCAAGGCCGGGGCCGACGCGGCCGACCTGGACCTCATCGAGATCAACGAGGCCTT
This sequence comes from Nocardiopsis endophytica, assembly GCF_027706725.1. Lineage (GTDB taxonomy): Bacteria > Actinomycetota > Actinomycetes > Streptosporangiales > Streptosporangiaceae > Nocardiopsis_A > Nocardiopsis_A endophytica. Next base: position 28,503 of record NZ_JAQFWQ010000014.1, on the reverse strand, counting down.
CGCCGCCGTCGCCGTGCAGTCCATGCGGGACCTGGGCGTCAGCGAGGAGAAGGTGAACGTCGACGGCGGCGCCATCGCGCTGGGCCACCCCATCGGCATGTCCGGGGCGCGCCTGGCCCTGCACCTGGCCTTCGAGCTGCGCCGCCGGGGCGGCGGCCTGGGCGCGGCCGCCCTGTGCGGTGGCGGCGGCCAGGGCGACGCGCTGCTGCTGCGGGTACCCGGGGCCTGAGCCGTGGACGCGCTGCGGCGGGTGATGGCCGCCGCCCCCGAGGGCGGCGAGCGCGAGGTGCTGGAGGCGTTCCTGGACGCCTACCGCCTGTCGGTGGAGGAGAAGGCCGCCGGGCTGTCCGACGAGGACGCCCGGCGCCGCCTGGTGCCCTCCCGCACCACGATGGCCGGGCTGCTGCGGCACCTGGCCCTGGTCGAGCGGAACTGGTTCGGGCACGTCCTGCAGGGGATCCCGGCCGAACGGCTGGGCATCGACCTGTCCGACCCCGATTCCACCTGGGCGGACCTGCGGCCCGGGGACACGGTCGCCTCGCTCACCGAGGAGTACCGCCGGGCCTGCGCCGAGTCGCGGGCCGCGGCCGCCGGGTCCTCCCTGGACGACGCGGTGCCCCACGCCGAGCTCGGCCGGGTCACCCTGCGCTGGATCTATGTGCACATGATCGAGGAGACCGCGAGGCACGCCGGGCACGCCGACATCCTGCGCGAGCAGACCGACGGCGCAACCGGGCGGTTCGCCGACGCGCGCTAGAAGCGGTACGGCAGCGGTACGGCATACGGCAGTGGTACGACGGAGTGGCGGTTTGGACGTCCCCGGTCTCGTCGAGCGCGTCCTGCGCGGTGAGCGGCGCGCCGTGGCGCGCGCCGTGTCCCTGGTGGAGAACGGCGCCCCGCAGCTGCGGGAGATCATGGCCGGGCTGGCGCCCGCCGCGGGGCGCGCCCGCATCGTCGGCCTGACCGGCGCCCCCGGCGTCGGCAAGTCGACCACCACCAGCGCGCTCACCGCCGAGCTGCGCAAGCGCGGCCGCACCGTGGCGGTGCTCGCCGTCGACCCGTCCTCGCCCTTCAGCGGCGGGGCGCTGCTCGGCGACCGGGTGCGCATGCAGGACCACGCCACCGACCCGGGGGTGTTCATCCGCTCCATGGCCAGCCGCGGGCACCTGGGCGGGCTGTCCTGGGCCACCCCGCACGCGCTGCGGGTGCTCGACGCCGCCGGGTTCGACACCGTCCTGGTGGAGACCGTCGGCGTCGGCCAGGCCGAGGTCGACATCGCCGGGCACGCCGACACCACGGTCGTGCTCGCCGCCCCCGGCATGGGCGACGGCATCCAGGCCGCCAAGGCCGGCATGCTGGAGATCGCCGACGTGTTCGCGGTCAACAAGGCCGACCGGGAGGGCGCCCGCGCCACCGTGCGCGACCTGCGCCAGATGGTCGCCATGGCCGAGCGGGACACCGGGGAGTGGAAGCCCCCGGTGGCCAGCACCGTCGCCGCCACCGGCGAGGGCGTCGACGAGCTGCTGGACCACCTCGACAAGCACGCCGAGTACCTGCGCACCTCGGGCCTGCTGGCCCGCAGGCGGCGCGCCCGCGCCCGCGAGGAGGTCGAGGCGATCGCGATGCGGGCGCTGCGCGAGCGTCTGGCCGACGTGCACGGCCACGACGCGCTGGACCGCCTCGCCGACGAGGTCGTCGCCGGGTCCGACCCCTACACCGCCGCCGACGCGCTGCTCAAGGCGCTGAACGGCGCATAGGCACGTGGGGGATGCCGTCCTCCAGGAACTCGGGCCCGTCCTCGGCGAAGCCGTAGCGGGCGTACAGGCCGCGCACCCGCGTCTGGGCGTCCAGGACGGCCTCCCGCGGGCCGATGCGCTCCAGGGCCGCCTGCACCAGGCGGCCCGCCACGCCCCGGCCCCGGGCCCCGGGGGCGGTGGCCACCCGCCCGATCCGGGCGGTCCCGCCCTCCTCCTCCAGCACCCGCAGGCACCCCAGCAGGTGATCCCCCTCCGAGGCCCACACGTGCAGCGTCCCGGGCTCGGTGTCGCGCCCGTCCAGCTCGGGGTAGGGGCACTCCTGCTCCACGACGAACACGTCGACGCGCAGGCGCAGCAGGGCGTAGAGGGTGGCGGCGTCCAGACCGGAGAAGTCCGACGCCCGCACGGTGATCACGGACATGGGTCCGAGCATAGGGCGGGGCGCCGCCGTCTCCCGTCGGCAGCGCCCCGCGTCCGGGGAGGGCTCACCCTCTTCCGTTCAGCTCCCCGTGCAGGGCCGCGGTCAGCTCGCCCTGCGCGGTGTCGCCGTCCAGGGACCAGGCCATCGCGCCGCTGAGCCCGTACTCGCGCGCCCAGGCGGCCTTCTGGGCGATGGCGGTGGCGTCGTCGTAGTTCCACCACTGGTCGCCGTCGTAGATCCAGGCGGTCCCGGCGTGCTCGTCCCGGTGCACGGTGAACCCCTCGGAGGCGGCCATCCCCTTGAGGACGTTGAAGTCGTTGTAGCCGGGGTCGCGCGGCCCGGGGGCGGCGCCGTCGGCCGCCTGCCACAGCCCGTCGCCGTCCGGCCCGGGCTCGACGCCCTGCCAGCCGCGCCCGTAGAAGGGCATGCCCATCACGATGTCCTCGGGCTCGGCCCCGCGGTCCACCCACTCCCGCACGACCGTCTCGTAGGAGCGCGGCGCCTGCGCCGGGTCGCCCTCGGCCACCCGCACGTTCGCCTGGTGCCCGGTGGCCGGGTTCCAGGCGCCGGTCAGGTCGTAGCCCTGCACGTTGATGAAGTCCAGGTCCTCCATGAGCGCGGGCACCTCGTACCCGGCGTCGATCGCGCCGGTGTTGGCCGGCATGAACGAGGTGAGCAGGTACTCCTGCCCGGTCTCCTCGCCCAGGGCGTCCATCTGATGGCGGAACTCGCCCACCAGCGCGGTGAAGTTCTCCTTGTCCTCGGGCCGGACGACGTTGCCGGGCTCGCCCGGGGTGGCGGGCCACTCCCAGTCGAGGTCGATGCCGTCGAACAGGCCCGCTGCGGCGCCCTCGCCGCCCGCGCCGTTGAGCTCGGGCAGGTTCCCGCGCAGGAACATGTCGACGCAGGAGGCCACCGCCTCCTCCCGGTTCTCCGGCAGCGCCGCGTCCGAGAAGTTCGTGGACCACGACCAGCCGCCCAGCGCGATGGACACCTTCAGGCCGGGGTTGGCCTCCTTGAGCTCGCGGAGCTGGTTGAAGGTCCCGCGCAGCGGCTGCTCCGGGTCGTCGGCGGTGCCGTCGACGCTCTCCCGGGCCGGGTAGGGGCGGCCGTAGTCCCAGTAGGCCTCGCCCTCGCCCTCCTCGTCGGTGGCGAAGCAGCCCTCGCCGTCGATGTTGGCGAAGGCGTAGATGACGTGGGTGAGCCTGTCGGCCTGCCCGGTCTCCTCCAGCGACCGGGGGTGGAAGCCCTTGTCCTCGGCCCCCCACTGGGTGAAGTAGCCGACCTGGCGGTACTCGGGCTCCTCGGCGCCGTCGTCCCCGTCCTTGCAGGGGGCGCCGTCGAGGGTGCAGGAGACCGGGTCGGTGGGGCCGTCCCCGTCGTACCGGCCGTTGTAGCCGAAGGTGTAGCTGCCGCCGGGCGGGACGGCCGCGCCCCAGTGCGGGGGAGCGGCGGTGTAGCCGCCGCCGGAGTCCTCCAGCTCGGCGTTCCACATCTGGTGGACCTCGGCGCCCTCGGGGAGGGCGAACTCCAGGCTCCAGTCCTCCAGCGGCTCGGTGCCGGGGTTGGTGATGGTGATCTGCGCCTGGTAGCCGCCGGGCCAGCGGGAGACCTCGGTGTGCTCGGCGGTGGGGGCGGGGGCGCCGCCCGGCGCGGCCAGGGCCGCGCCGGGCGTGAGGGGGACGAGCAGCAGGGCGGCACCGGCCGCCCCGGCCGCCCGGGGGATGCGGACAGAGCGCATGCGGGGGGTACTCCATCTCTCGTGCCGAATTTTTTAAGAAACTTAACTATTTGCCTCGGCGGAGGTCAACGGAGGTTCCGCCCTGCACAATCGGCCCTGCTCGGCCCTGCTCGGCCCTGCGCCCGCCCCTACAGGGCCCCGTCCAGGGAGCGCATCAGCGACCCCTGGGCGTCGTCGCCGTCGAGCGACCACACCATGGCGCCGCCCAGGCCCTGCGCGGTGATCCAGTCCGCCTTGCGCCGCATCTCGGTCTCGTCGTCGAAGGTCCACAGCGTGGTGCCGTCGTAGATCCACGCGGCCCCGGCCTGCTCGTCCCGGTGCAGGGTGAACCCGGGCAGGTCCTTCAGGCGCTTCCAGTCCTCGATGCCGTCCTCATAGGTGCCCCGGGCGGGGCCGGAGGAGGACTGGAACATCCCGTCCCCGTCCGGGCCCGGCTGCACACCGGTCCAGCCGCGCCCGTAGAACGGCACGCCCATCACGATGTCCGCCGGGTCCGCGCCGCGCGAGGTCCAGGCCTCCAGGGCGATCTCCCCGCTGAAGCGCCGCTCCGGGGCGCTCGGGTCGCCCGCGGCCAGCACCAGGTTGGACTGGTGCCCCGTGGTCGCCTCCCAGGCGCCGTGGTAGTCGTAGCCCTGAAGGGTCACGAAGGAGAAGTCCTTCATGATCTTGTCGACCTCGAACCCGGCCTCCACCTTCGCCGGGTCGGCCGGCATGAACGAGGTCAGCTCGTAGGCGCGCCCGGTCTCGGTCTCCAGGGCGTCCAGCTGGGTGCGGAACTCCGACACCAGCGCGGTGAAGTTCTGCTTGTCCTCGGGCTTCCACACGTTGTCCGGGTGGCCCTCCGAGCCCGGCCACTCCCAGTCCAGGTCGATGCCGTCGAAGACGCCGAACGCCGAGCCGGGGCCGCCCGCGCCGTCGAAGGCCGGCAGGTTCCCGCGCAGGAACATGTCGATGCACGAGGAGGCCATCCGCTGCCGCGACTCCGGCGTGCTCGCCGCCTCCGAGATGTTCTTGGACCAGGTCCACCCGCCGATCGACAGGTTCACCTTCAGGTGCGGGTACTTCTCCTTGAGCTCGCGCAGCTGGTTGAAGTTGCCGCGCAGGTCCTGGTCCCAGGTGTCGCCCACGCCGTCCACGCTCTCGTCGGCGCGGAAGGAGCGGCCGTAGTCGGCCCAGGCGTCGCCCTGGCCGAGCGGGTTGGCCTGGAAGCACTGGCCGTTGGCGTTGATGTTGGCGAAGGCGTAGTTGATGTGCGTCAGCCGCTCGGCGGTGCCACTGGTGTCGACGTTCTTCACCAGGTAGCCGCGGTCGTAGATGCCCCACTGGGTGAAGTAGCCGACCCGCTTGCCGCCGCCGGGCCCGCCGGGGCCGCCGCCCTTGGCCGTGCGGGCGGTGACCGCCGCGCTCTCGCCGGAGGTGTTGCCCGCGGCGTCGAAGGCGCGGACGGTGAAGGAGTACTCGGTGTCGGGGGTCAGCCCCGACACGGTGGCCGCGGGCGTGTCCCCGATGACCGTGCGCACGGCCTGCCCGCCGGAGAGCACCTCGTAGCCGGCCACGGCGGTGTCGTCGGTGGAGGCGGTCCAGGACAGGTCCACGCTGGTGGAGGTGGTCCCGGCCACCGAGAGGCCCGTCGGGGCGGTGGGCGCCTGCGTGTCGTCCCCGCCGGGTCCGCCCGCGCACGGCGAGCCGTTGACGGTGCAGGAGACCGGCGCGGTCTCGGTGGCGCCGGCGGACAGGGAGCCGTTGAAGCCGATCTGGTAGGTGCCGCCGGCCGGGACGGTCGCCCCCCAGCTCGGCGGGGTGAGCGTGTAGTCGCTTCCGGCCCTGTCCATGGTGGCGTTCCACAGGCTGGTGATCTCGGCGCCGGCGGGCAGCGTGACCTTGATCGTCCAGTCCGACAGGTCGGAGGAGGAGGCGTTGTCGATGGTGAACTGGCCGCTGTAGCCGGTCTCCCAGGAGGAGCCCTCGGTGTAGAGGACGGTGACGCCCTCGGGGGCGGCGGCGGGGGCCGGGTCGGCCGCGGCGGGGACGGCCGCCAGGGCCAGGGGGAGCGCGGTCACCGCGGCGATCAGCGCGGCGAGTGCGGGGGGTCTCGCGGACATGGGGGGTGTCCTCACGCTCGGGATTAATTTTTAGGAAAGTTAACTATTAATTCCTTGGCGGGCAAGGGCCCCTCGCCGTCCGCTTCCCCGGGCGCGGGGAAGTGTGCAGGTCGCTACAGTGGCCGCGTGGGAAACCCGCTGAACCTGCCGTTCGACCCGATCGAGCGCGCGCACGAGAACTGGACGCGCCGCTGGGGCGCATCGCCCGCCATGGCCGCGGTCACCTCCGTCATGCGCGCCCAGCAGATCCTCATCGGCCGCCTCGACGCCGCCCTCAAGCCCTACGCGCTCACCTTCGCCCGCTACGAGGCGCTGGTCCTGCTCACCTTCAGCCACTCCGGCGGCCTGCCCCTCGGCAAGATCGGCGAGCGCCTGATGGTGCACCCCACCAGCGTCACCAACACCATCGACCGGCTGGAGCGCCAGGGGTTCGTCCGCCGCAGGCCCAACCCCAGCGACGGGCGCGGGACCCTGGCCGAGATCACCGAGGAGGGGCGCGAGGTGGTCGAGCGGGCCACCCGGGACCTGCTGGACATGGACTTCGGCCTGGAGGGCTACGGCGACGAGGAGCTGCGCGAGATGCACCGCTCCTTCATCAAGCTGCGCGTGGGGTTCGGGGACTTCCCCGACCCGGGGGGCGCCCCTACCGAAAATTAGTTGGAAGTCCTACTATCGTCGGTATGGCGACCAGTGAGCAGATCGTGGCCGGACGGGACCGCTGGCAGCGGCGCTACGACTCGGCCCGCAAGCGCGAGGCCGACTTCAGCACGCTCTCCGGGCAGGAGGTCGACCCGGTCTACGGCCCGCCGGAGGGCGCCGGCATCCCCGGCTTCGAGCGGATCGGCTGGCCCGGGGAGTTCCCCTTCACCCGCGGGCTCCACCCCACCGGTTACCGCGGCCGCCCCTGGACCATCCGCCAGTTCGCCGGGTTCGGCAACGCCCGCCAGACCAACGAGCGCTACAAGATGATCCTGGAGGCCGGGGGCGGGGGCCTGTCCGTCGCCTTCGACATGCCCACCCTCATGGGGTACGACTCCGACGCCCCCTTCGCCCTGGGCGAGGTGGGCCACTGCGGCGTCGCGGTGGACTCCACCGCCGACATGGACGTCCTCTTCGACGGCATCCCGTTGCAGGACACCACCACCTCGATGACCATCAGCGGCCCCGCGGTGCCCGCCTTCTGCATGTACCTGGCCGCCGCCGAGCGCCAGGGCGCCGACCTGTCCAGGCTCAACGGCACCCTGCAGACCGACATCTTCAAGGAGTACATCGCCCAGAAGGAGTGGCTGTACCCGCCCGAGCCCCACCTGCGCCTCATCGGCGACCTGATGGAGTACTGCGCGGAGAACATCCCCGCCTTCAAGCCGCTGTCGGTCTCCGGCTACCACATCCGCGAGGCCGGGGCCACCGCCGCCCAGGAGCTGGCCTTCACCCTCGCCGACGGGTTCGGCTACGTCGAGCTGGGCCTGTCCCGCGGCCTGGACGTGAACACCTTCGCGCCCGGGCTGTCCTTCTTCTTCGACGCCCACATCGACTTCTTCGAGGAGATCGCCAAGTTCCGCGCCGCCCGCCGCATCTGGGCCCGCTGGATGCGCGACCGCTTCGGCGCCACCTCAGAGAAGGCCCAGTGGCTCCGGTTCCACACCCAGACCGCCGGGGTGTCGCTCACCGCCCAGCAGCCCTACAACAACGTGGTGCGCACCGCCGTCGAGGCGCTCTCGGCCGTCCTGGGCGGCACCAACTCCCTGCACACCAACGCCCTTGACGAGACCCTGGCGCTGCCCACCGAGCAGTCCGCCGAGATCGCCCTGCGCACCCAGCAGGTGCTGATGGAGGAGACCGGGGTGGCCAACGTGGCCGACCCGCTCGGCGGCTCCTACTACCTGGAGGCACTCACCGACCGGATGGAGGCCGAGGCCGAGCGGATCTTCGCCAGGATCATCGCGATGGGCGGCGGCGAGGAGGCCGAGCACGCGATCGGCCCGGTCACCTCCGGCATCCTCGCCGGGATCCGCAACGGGTGGTTCAGCTCCGAGATCGCCGAATCGGCCTTCCGGTACCAGCAGGCGCTGGAGAAGGGCGACAAGCGCATCGTCGGCGTCAACACCGCCACCTCCACCGTCTCCGGCGAGGTCGACATCCTGCGGATCAGCCACGAGGTCGAGCGCGACCAGGTGGCGCTGCTGGGACGGCGGCGGGAGGAGCGCGACGGCGCCGCAGTGCGGGCCGCCCTGGACAGGCTGCTGGCCGCGGTGCGCGACCCCGCCGGGGGCAACCTCGTCCCCCTCATCCTGGACGCCGCCCGAGCCGAGGCCACCCTCGGGGAGATCTGCCGCACGATGGGCGAGGAGTTCGGCACCTACGTGGAGGACCCACGATTCTAGATGGGGCAGGATGGAGGCATGCAGCCATCGGACTACTCCATGCAGGGTGCGGTCGACCTCGGGGCGCGCAAGGCCGCCATGGAACGCGAGGCCAAGCGGGAGGCCGCGCAGGCCTCGGGGACCGCCAACCCCTACGCGATCGACGTCGACGAGAACAACTTCCAGGACGAGGTCCTGCAGCGCTCGATGAGCACGCCCGTCGTGCTGGCCGTGCTGCAGTCCTCCTCTGAGCAGTCCTCGCAGGTCGAGGCGGCCATCGACCGGCTGGCCATCGGCGCCGGGGGCCAGTGGGCGGTCGCCAAGGTCGACGTGCAGGCCAGCCCGCAGCTCGCCCAGGCGCTGCGGGTGCCCGCCGCCCCGATGATCGCCCTGGTCATCGGCGGCCAGGTGGTGCCCGGCCCCACCGGCCCGGCCACCGAGGCCCAGCTGCGCGACTGGCTGTCCCAGGTCTTCGAGGAGCTGCGCAACCAGAACGTGCTGCCGCCGGAGTTCACCGGGCTGGGGCCCGAGGGCGCCGAGGGCGGCGCGGGGCCGGCCGAGCAGGCCGACCCGGTCGACGCCGAGGCCCAGGAGGCGCTGCAGCGCGACGACTTCGACGCCGCCGAGCAGGTCTACGCCAAGGCGCTGGAGTCCGACCCCAAGAACGAGCACGCCAAGCAGCGCCTGGCCCAGGTGCGGCTCATCCGGCGGCTGCGCGGGGTCGACGCCGCCGCGGCGCGCAAGGCCGCCGCCGACGACCCCGGCGACATCGACGCCCAGCTGCAGGTCGCCGACATCGACATGTACGGCCAGAAGGTCGAGGACGCCTTCGACCGGCTCATCACCCTGGTCAAGAACACCCGCGACGACGACCGCGACCGGGTGCGCAAGCACCTGCTGTCGCTGTTCGAGGTGCTGCCCGCCACCGACCCGGCGGTGTCGGCGGCGCGGCGGCGGCTCACCGCGGCGCTGTTCTAGCCGGGACCGTTCCGACCCGCCCGCCGACGGGTAGAACCAGTTCATGCCGTATGTGGTGACGATCTCGGCGACCTTCGGGGCCGGCGGCGGCGCGGTGGGTCCGGCCGTCGCCGAGCGGCTGGGCGTGCCCTTCGTGGACCGGGCCGTCCCCGGGGCGGTCGCCGAGGAGATCGGCTGCTCCCTGGAGGACGCGCTGCGCCACGACGACCGGGCCCCCACCGGCTTCGAGCGGCTGCTGGCCAGCGCCGCCCGGCTGCCCACGGTCACCCTCGGCAGCGTCGACCCCTCCTACGTCACCCCCTCCGACGCCGACGGGCGGATCCTGTACGACCAGGAGTTCGTCGACCGCACCGAGGAGGTCCTGGAGCGGGTCGCCGCCACCGGCGCGGTGGTGCTGGGGCGGGCCGGGGCGGTGGTCCTCGCCGACCGGCCCGGCGCCCTGCACGTGCGCCTGGACGGCCCCAAGGACGCCCGGCTCGCCCGGTCGGGCACCTCGGACATGCGCGAACTGGAGGCCAACGACCGCGCCCGCAGCGCCTATGTGCGCCGCTTCTACCGGGTGGACCCGGCCGACTCCGCCCTCTACCACCTGGTGCTCGACGCCACCGCCGTCTCGCCCGAGGCCTGCACCGACGTGATCGTGCGCCTGGCCCGGGAGCGGGCACCGGAAATGTAGTGCGGTGCACCGTTTGATCTGCGGCGGTGGCACCATGAAGGGTGCGCCCGAGCACCGGGAGCCACCGGGGGCCCACCCAGCCAGGACCGCCCGGCGGTGCCGCCGGCGCGCGACCTGAGCCTGAGCGCGCCGTGGCGCAGCAGACATGTGACACAGAGGAGCTTTACGTGGCCACCCTTCCCAGCGTCTCCTACTCCATAACCGTCCGGCTCGAGGTCGACGGCCACGGCAGCGCGGTCGGCGGCCTCACCAGCGCGGTCGAGCACGTGGGGGGCGTCATCACCGCCCTGGACGTGGCGCAGGCCGGCCACGAGCGGATCCGCATCGACGTGACCTGCGCGGCCCGCGACACCGACCACGCCCAGGCGATCGTGGACGCCCTGGGCGCAGTGGAGGGCGTCGTCGTCCACAAGGTCAGCGACCGCACCTTCCTGATGCACCTCGGCGGCAAGATCGAGATGAAGTCCAAGGTGCCGCTGCGCAACCGCGACGAGCTGTCCATGGCCTACACCCCCGGCGTGGCCCGCGTCTCCCAGGCCATCGCCGCCAACCCCGCCGACGCCCGCCGCCTGACCGTCAAGCGCAACAGCGTCGCCGTGGTCACCGACGGCTCGGCCGTGCTCGGCCTGGGCAACATCGGCCCCGAGGCCTCCATGCCGGTCATGGAGGGCAAGGCGGCGCTGTTCAAACGCTTCGCCGACATCGACGCCTGGCCCATCGCCCTGGACACCCAGGACGTCGACGAGATCGTGCGCACCGTCCAGGTCATCGCCCCCGGCTTCGGCGGCGTCAACCTGGAGGACATCTCCGCCCCCCGCTGCTTCGAGGTCGAGGCCCGCCTGCGCGAGCTGCTCGACATCCCCGTCTTCCACGACGACCAGCACGGCACCGCCATCGTCGTGCTCGCCGCGCTCAAGAACGCGCTGCGGGTGGTCGGCAAGGACCTGGGCGGGGTGCGCATCGCCATGTCCGGCGCCGGCGCCGCCGGCACCGCCATCCTCAAGCTGCTCATGCACGCCGGGGCCAAGCACATCGTGGTCTGCGACGTCCACGGCGCCGTCCACAGGGGCCGCGACGACCTCGACCCCAACCTGGAGTGGATCGCCGCCAACACCAACCCCGAGGGCTACTCCGGCGACCTGCGGGGCGCCGTGGACGGGGCCGACGTGTTCATCGGCGTCTCGGCCCCCAACGTGCTCGGCGGCGAGGACATCGCCGAGATGAACGACGACGCCATCATCTTCGCCCTGGCCAACCCCGACCCCGAGGTCGACCCGGACGTGGCCCGGCTGCACGCCGCGGTGGTGGCCACCGGCCGCAGCGACTACCCCAACCAGATCAACAACGTGCTGGTCTTCCCCGGGTTCTTCCGCGGCCTGCTGGACGCCCAGAGCGACCACGTCGACTCCGACATGATGGTCGCCGCCGCCGACGCCATCGCCGGCGCGGTCACCGACGACGAGCTCGGACCGCACTACATCATCCCCAGCGTCTTCCACACCAACCTGTCCAAGAGCGTGGCCGCCGCCGTCCGCGACGTCGCCGTGCGCGGCGGGCACGGCCGCGCCGAGGACTAGGGGGCCGAGTTGGCCGCGCCGGGGGCGGGGTAGACAGCCGGGTATGGACGGAACCGACCTCACCGGGCGGCTGCTGGTGGCCGCGCCCGCGCTGGAGGACCCCCACTTCCGCCGCACCGTCGTGCTGGTCGTCGTCAACCGCCCGTCCCGGCTGCCCGTGTCCGACGTGCTCGCCGACTGGGGCGGCTTCGCCAGCGACCCGCCGGTCATGTTCGCCGGCGGCCCCGTCGGCGAGGGCGCCGGCCTCGCCCTGGGCGTGCCCGGCGGCGAGGAGGAGCCGCTGGGCTGGCGCCCCCTGGAGTCGCCCCCCGACGGCCCTCCCGCCCCCGAGGGGCTGGGCGTGGTCGACCTGGACGCGCCGCCGCAGATCCTCGGCGGGGCCCTGGGCCGCTTCCGCGTCTTCGCCGGGTACGCCGGGTGGGGCGAGGGCCAGCTCGGCGCCGAGATCGAGGAGGGCGCCTGGTACGTGCTGCCCGCCCTGGCCGAGGACGTGTTCTCCGCCGACCCGCGGACCCTGTGGGCGCGGGTGCTGCGCCGCCAGGGCGGCGACCTGGCCCTGGTGGCCACCCTGCCCGACGACCCGGAGTTGAACTGACCCCGCCCGCGCGGCGATACGGTGGACTGCAGACGCAGGAGGTGTGAGGCGAACATGGCCATGGATGTGGTGAACAAGGTCGTCCCGGAGTCCGAGACCCGGCCGGACATCTCGCACGACGACGGCGACCGCGAGCGCTTCGCGCACTACGTGCAGAAGGACAAGATCACCGAGAGCGCGGTGACCGGGGCCCCCGTCATCGCGCTGTGCGGCAAGGTCTGGGTGCCCAACCGGGACCCCAAGAAGTTCCCCGTCTGCCCGGAGTGCAAGGAGATCTACGAGGAGATGACCGCCTGACCGGTCGGGTCGTCCCGGTCCGCCCGCCGCTGCGGGGTTTCGCGCACCCAGGGGCGGGTGGGGCAGGATACGCTCCCTTAGGACGGTGACGACGGGTAGGTCAGGTAGGTCACATGGTTTCCACCACCGAGCGGGGGACGCACCGCAGGGGTGAGCGCGGGCAGCGCGGGCGGCGCCGCAGGCGGCGCCCCGTCACCGCGGGCGACGTCGCCCGCGGGATCCTGCGCGGTTTCGGCGAGCTGCTGTTCACCGCCGGGATCGTGATGCTGTTCTTCGCCGCCTACCAGGTGTACGGCAAGGCGCTGGAGACGCGACAGGAGCAGGAGAGCCTGGGCGACGACCTCCAGCAGGCCTGGGAGGAGCCCAAGGGGCCCGACTCCGAGCCGCTGCCGGGCTCGGCCGACAGCAGGATGTACATCCCCGCGCTCGACCTGCAGTGGGTGGTCGTCAGCGGCGTCCAGCCCGACGACATCCGCTACAGCCCCGGCCACTACACCGACGACGACGTGGCCGGCGGCGACGCGGCCGACGCGGGTGAGAAGGGCAACTACGCCGTGGCCGGGCACCGCGTGTCCGGCATCTTCTGGGACATCGACCAGCTGTCCGACGGCGACCCGATCGTCCTGGAGGACGCGGAGAACTTCTACACCTACGAGGTCGTCGACGAGCGGACCGTCACCCCCGACCAGGTCGAGGTGGTCGACCCCGACCCGTTCGACCCCGAGAACAACGACGACCCCCAGCGGGCGCTGCTGACCCTCACCACCTGCGCGCCCAAGCTCAACAACACCCACCGGCTGATCGTGACGGCCGAGCTGACCGACACCCGCCCCAAGGACCAGGGCATGCCCGAGAGCATCGCGGACATGGCCCCCGAGAACCAGGCGGACGAGGGGGAGTGACGCGATGTACGGGCTGATCTGGCGACTGCTCCCGGGGCCCGTCCCGGTCAAGATCGTGCTGGCGCTGGCCCTGCTGGCCGGGGCCGCCTGGCTGCTCTGGTACGTCGTCTTCCCCTGGGCCGACCCCTACATGCCCTTCAACGACGGCGCGGTCGACACGGGCGCGGGGGCAGGCGGCTGACCTCCCCGCCTCGGATACCCTCGTCCGGGTGAGCAACAGGGGAATGGTCGGATGACGGTTCTGCAGACGAGCACGGGGGAGCGCCTCGCCGGGCTGCGCCAGTGGCAGCGCGAGGCGTTCGAGGAGTACTTCCGAAGAGAGCCGAGGGACTTCCTCGCGGTGGCCACGCCCGGGGCGGGCAAGACCACCTTCGCGCTGACGCTCGCCTCCGAGCTGCTGGCGCGGCACGCGGTGCGGGCCGTCACCATCGTGTGCCCCACCGAGCACCTCAAGAAGCAGTGGGCCGAGGCCGCCGCGCGGTTCGGCATCGCCATCGACCCCGACTTCAAGAACGGCCAGGGGGCGCTCGGGCGGCAGTACACCGGGGCGGCCGTCACCTACGCGCAGGTGGCCGCGCACCCGATGCTGCACCGCAACCGCACCGAGGCGCGCCGCACCCTGGTCATCTTCGACGAGGTGCACCACGCCGGCGACGCGCTGTCCTGGGGCGACGCGGCGCGCGAGGCCTTCGACCCGGCCGCCCGGCGGCTGGCGCTGACCGGCACCCCCTTCCGGTCCGACGTCAACCCCATCCCCTTCGTGGACTACGTCCAGGACGCCGAGGGCGTGCGCCGCTGCTCCTGGGACTACAACTACGGCTACGCCCCGGCGCTGGGCGACGGCGTCGTCCGGCCCGTGCTGTTCATGGCCTACTCCGGCGAGATGCGCTGGCGCACCAAGGCCGGGGACGAGCTCGCCGCCCGCCTGGGCGAGCCGCTCACCCAGGACGCCCTGGCACAGGCCTGGAAGGCCGCGCTCGACCCCAAGGGCGACTGGATTAAGAAGGTCCTGGCCGCCGCCGACCGGCGGCTGACCGAGGTGCGCAACGCCACCCCCGACGCCGGGGGCCTGGTCATCGCCACCGACCACGAGGCCGCCCGCGCCTACGCGCGCATCCTGCGCAAGATCACCGGGCAGGGCGCCACCGTGGTGCTCTCCGACGACCCGACCGCCAGCAAGAAGATCTCCCGCTTCGCCGAGTCCGACGAGCGGTGGATGGTGGCGGTGCGCATGGTCTCCGAGGGCGTGGACGTGCCGCGGCTGATGGTCGGCGTGTACGCCACCTCCACCAGCACCGCGCTGTTCTTCGCCCAGGCCGTGGGGCGCTTCGTGCGCTCGCGCCGCCGCGGCGAGGTCGCCTCGGTCTTCCTGCCGTCGGTGCCCACCCTGCTGGAGCTGGCCGGGGAGATGGAGCGCGAGCGCGACCACGCGCTGGACCGGCCGCTCAAGGAGGGCGAGGAGTTCGACCCCGAGGGCCGGGAGCTGGACGAGGCCCGCAAGAAGCGGGACACCCCCGACGCGGGGGAGGAGCTGCCCTTCGAGACGATGGAGGCCTCGGCCGAGTTCGACCGGGTGCTCTACGACGGCTCGGAGTTCGGCGGCGGCACCCCCGACTCGCCCGAGGAGGAGGACTTCCTCGGGCTGCCCGGACTGCTGGAGCCCGACCAGGTGGCCCAGCTGCTGCGCAAGCGCAAGGCCGACCAGCGGGCCGGGCAGCGCAAGGCGCCGGCGGCCGACGGGCGCGAGGACGGCCCGCCCGAGCACGAGCGGGTGGCGGCGCTGCGCAAGGAGCTGCAGGGGCTGGTGGGCGCCTGGCACCACCGCACCGGGCGCCCGCACGGGATGATCCACAACGAGCTGCGCCGGGCCTGCGGCGGCCCCCCGATCGCGCAGGCCTCCCCGGACCAGATCTCCGAGCGCATCGCCAAGATCCGCTCCTGGGCCACCGGCGGCTCCTGACCCGGTAAACACCCGGCAAGGGCGGCGATGCGGACCCGCGCGGCGTAATCACCCAAAGTGGTCGCGCAGGTACGTTCCGCACCATGGGGGAACGAGCGAGAGCGATCGGGCGGACCGGTGCGGGCCTGGCGGCCTGCGCCGCCGCCCTGGCCGGACTGCTGGGCACCACGACCGCCGCACAGGAGGAGGCGCCACGGGAGGTGTGCGCGCCCGGCGGCGCCGCCGCGGACGCGCGCATCGACGGGAGGATCGGGGGCCGCGCCTCCGAGGGCGGCGCCATCAGCGACGCCCAGGCCGCTGAGTACGAGCGCCGCCTGAGGCAGGAGCGGGTGCCCCAGCAGGCCCGCGACGAGCGGCGCACCGTCCCCGTCGTGGTGCACGTCGTCAGCGCCGAGGACGGCACCGGCGACCTGTCCGAGGCCACCGTCCGCCGCCAGGTCGACGTGCTCAACCGGGCCTTCGGCGGCGGCTACGGCGGCGCCGACACCGGCTTCCGATTCGAACTGCGCGACATCACCCGCACCGCCGACGACGGCGCGTTCGCCTCCGTCGGCCGCCGCGGCTCCGCCGAACGCGCCGGCCTGCGCCGGGGCGGCCCCGAGACGCTCAACCTGTACACCGCCGACCTGGGCCACGGCATCCTGGGCCGGTCCACCTTCCCCCAGGACTACGCCGACGACCCCGGCGCCGACGGCGTCGTCGTCGACCACCGCACCGTGCCCGGCGGCGGCCGGGAGAACTTCGACCTGGGCCACACCGCCACCCACGAGACCGGGCACTGGCTCGGCCTGTTCCACACCTTCCAGAACGGGTGCTCCTCGCCCGGGGACTACGTCGCCGACACCGCCTACGAGCGCGAGCAGGCCACCGGCTGCCCGACCGGCCGCGACACCTGCCCCGACCGCAGCGGCACCGATCCCGTGGACAACTTCATGAACTACAGCGACGACGCCTGCATGGAGCGCTTCACCGGCGGCCAGGCCGACCGGATGGCCGACCACTGGTACGCCTTCCGCGCAGGGAAAGGCGCCTGACCGCCGCTAGGATTGTCCCCATGGCAGCGACCAAGACCTACCTGACCGGCATCCAGACCTCGGGGATGCCGCACCTCGGAAACTACATCGGGGCCATCCGCCCGGCGCTGGAAGCCGCACGCGAGCACGACAGCATGTACTTCCTCGCCGACTACCACTCGCTCAACTCGGTCCGCGACCCTGAGAGGCTCCGCCACGACGTCCGGTCGGTCGCCGCCACGTGGCTCGCCTGCGGTCTGGACCCCGAGCGCACCGTCCTGTACCGGCAGTCGAGCGTCCCCGAGGTGTTCGAGCTGGCCACCGTGCTCGGCGCGGTGACCGCCAAGGGGCTGATGAACCGCGCCCACGCCTACAAGGCCGCCCGGGACCGCAACGCCGAGGCCGGCGTGGAGGACCTGGACGCCGGGGTCAACATGGGGCTGTTCAACTACCCGGTCCTCATGGCCGCCGACATCCTGGTGATGGAGGCCGACATCGTGCCCGTCGGCCGCGACCAGCGCCAGCACATCGAGTACACCGCCGACATCGCCGGGTCGTTCAACCACCTCTACGGGGCCGGGTACGCCTTCCCGATCCCCGAGGGGGCGTTCCCCGAGGGCGAGTCCAGCCTGCTCCCCGGCATCGACGGCCGGAAGATGAGCAAGTCCTACGACAACCACATCCCGCTGTTCCTGCCGGAGAACAGGCTCAAGAAGCTGGTGCGGCGCATCCCGACCGACTCCACGCCGGTCGAGGACCCCAAGAACCCCGACACCTCGTCGGTCTTCCAGCTGCTGGAGCACTTCGCCGACGCCGACCGCAGCGCCGCCGTCCGCAAGCGGCTGGAGGCCGGGGGCATGGGCTGGGGCGAGCTCAAGAACGAGCTCTTCGACGTCCTCAACGGCATCTTCGGGCCCATGCGGGAGCGCTACGACGCGCTGATGGAGCCCGACAGCGAACTCGACGCCGTCCTGGAGGACGGCGCCGAGCGCGCGCGGGCCCGGGCCCGGGCCACCATGGCCAAGGTCCGCGCGGCCATCGGCATCGCCTAGCAGCGCCCGGGACGACGGGCCTCAGGCGACCACCGGCACGCCCTCCAGGACGACGCCCTTGGCGGACAGCTCCTCCAGGGCGGCGTCGGTGGTCGCCCGGGCCACCCCGGCCGTCAGGTTCAGCAGCACCCGGGTGGCGAACCCGGCCTCGGCGGCGTCGGCCGCGGTGGCCCGCACGCAGTGGTCGGTGGCGATGCCCACCACGTCCACCGCGTCCACCCCGCGCTCCCGCAGCCACTCCTCCAGGGACCGGCCGTCCTCGGCCGCGCCCTCGAAGCCGCTGTAGGCGGCGGTGTAGGCGCCCTTGCTGAACACCTCGTCCACCCCGGAGGCGTCGAAGGACCGGTGGAACTCGGCGCCCTCGGTGCCCACCACGCAGTGCGGCGGCCAGGAGTCGGTGAAGTCCGGCTGCGCCGAGAAGTGGGCGCCCGGGTCCACGTGGAAGTCGCGGGTGGCCACCACATGGGCGTAGTCGTCGCGGTGCGCGGCGATGTGGGCGGTGACCTCCGCGGCCACCGCGGCGCCCCCGCTCACCCCCATGCTGCCGCCCTCGCAGAAGTCGTTCTGCACGTCGACGACGATCAGCGCTCTTCGGCCCGTGTGCGCACTCATCTACAGCCTCCCTGGGAACTCGGTGGGCAGCGCGGGCTCCCCGCGCGACATCCGGCGGGCCGGGGCGGGCAGCTCGGCCACCGACCGGGTGTGCCGCTTGCGGGCCGCCTCCAGCGGCTCGTCGCCCACCACCTCGCCGCGCTCCACCAGGCGCCGCAGCAGCGGTCGCAGCCCCGGGCGCGGCTCGGGCTCGTGGCCGTGCACCAGCTCGGCGGTGGCGGTCCCGTCCTCGCCGACCGCGCGCGAGGCCCACTTGCGCCCGCCCTTGCTGGGCTTGCCCACCGACCGCTTGGCCACCGGCTCCAGCGGCGCGTCCGGCGCCGCCTCCCGGGACCGGGCCACCAGCTTGTACACCAGCGACGCCGTCGGCGCGCCCGAGCCGGTCACCAGCGCGGTGCCCACCCCGTAGCCGTCCACCGGGGCGATCGCCAGCGCCTGGATCGCGTACTCGTCCAGGTCGCCGGTGACCACGATGCGGGTGCCGGCGGCGCCCAGCCCGTCCAGCTGGCGGCGCACCCGCGCCGCCTCGGCGGCCAGGTCGCCCGAGTCCACGCGCACCCCGCCCAGGCCGGTCCCGGCCAGCTCCACCGCGGTGCCCACGGCGCGCTCCACGTCGTAGGTGTCCACCAGCAGGGTGGTGCCCGGCCCCAGCGCGTCGATCTGGGCGCCGAAGGCGTGCCGCTCGCTGTCGTGCAGCAGGGTGAAGGCGTGCGCGCTGGTCCCGGCGGTGGGCACGCCCCAGCGGCGGCCCGCCTCCAGGTTGGAGGTGCTGGCGAACCCGGCGATGTAGGCGGCGCGCGCGGAGGCCGTCGCCGCGCCCTCGTGGGTGCGGCGCGAGCCCATCTCGATCATCGGCCGCCCCTGGGCCGCGACGGCCATCCGGGAGGCGGCCGAGGCGATCGCGGTGTCGTGGTTGAACACCGACAGCGCCAGCGTCTCCAGCAGCACGGCCTCGGCGAAGGTGCCCTCGACCACCAGGATGGGGGAGCCGGGGAAGTAGCACTCGCCCTCCCCGTAGCCCCACACGTCGCCGGTGAAGCGGTAGTCGGCGAGCCAGTCCAGGGTGGGCCCGTCCACCACGCCGGCGTCGGACAGGTAGTCCAGCTCGGCCGTGCCGAACCGGAAGTCGCGCAGCGCCTCCAGGAAGCGCCCGGTTCCGGCCACCACCCCGTAGCGGCGCGCCTCGGGCAGGCGCCGGGCGAACATCTCGAAGACGGCCCGCCGGTGCGCCGCGCCGCTGCGCAGGGCCCCCTGCAGCATGGTCAGCTCGTACCGGTCGGTGAGCAGGGCGCTGCTCGCGTGCTCGGTCATGGGCATCCAGACTAGTTTGTGTCTCTCGGTACCAAAATAGCGGTGCCCGCGGGTGGGACAATGGGGCCGGTACCGCAGGAGGAGAGGGGAGTGACCCATGGGGACCGCTCCGGCGCCGGTCGAGCTGGAACGGCCGGAGGCGGACGAGGACGTCCGGCCCGACAAGCCGTGGGTGACCATCGTCTGGAACGATCCGGTGAACCTCATGTCGTACGTCACCTACGTCTTCCAGACCGTCTTCGGCTACTCCAGGGCCAAGGCGCACAAGCTGATGATGGACGTGCACCACAAGGGGCGCGCCGTGGTCTCCACCGGCTCGCGCGAGGAGATGGAGCGCGACGTGTCGGTGCTGCACTCCTACGGCCTGTGGGCGACGCTCCAGCACGATGAATAGGGTGTCCGGATGACCGACGGATTCCGCGCCGTGCGCGGCGGGGTGAGCATCCGCCTGGACCGGGACGAGGCCGCCGTGCTGCGCTCGATGGCCGGGCTCGTCCTGGAGCTGGTGGAGCCGCCCGAGGACGGGGGCGACCCGCTGGAGGCGCTGGTCGGCATCTCCGGCACCGCCGACACCCCCGAGGACCCCGTGCTGGCCCGGCTGCTGCCCGACGCCTACGGGGGCGACCGCGAGGCGGCCGGGGAGTTCCGCCGCTACACCGAGGGGGACCTGCGGCGGCACAAGCGGGAGAACGCCGAGACGGTGATCTCCGGGCTGGCCGGGCTGGGCCCGGACGGCGGGGAGCTGGTGCTCGACACCGGCGACGCGCACGCCTGGCTCAAGGCGCTCAACGACGTCCGGCTGGCGCTGGGCACGCGGCTGGGCGTGGAGGAGGACGGCGGCGAGACGCGGGTGCGCGCCGAGGGGCCGGCGGACCGGGCGGCGCTGAACGTCTACGAGTGGCTCGGCGGGGTGCAGGAGACGCTGGTCCAGGCGCTGATGGCGGAGCGCTGAGGGCGGGGCGGCGGGGCCCGCCGAAAAAGTCATACCCACTGTGTGGGTAGGGATAATTTCTCGGCTACGCTGAGGGCCATGCTGAGGATCAACCGGGAGATCCGCGACCGGATCGTCGCGCACGCCCGCCGCGACCACCCCGACGAGGCGTGCGGGATCGTGGCCGGCCCCATCGGGTCCGACCGGCCCGAGCGGATGGTCGAGATGGCCAACGCCGAGCGCTCGCCGACCTTCTACCGCTTCGACTCCAAGGAGCAGCTCCAGGTCTGGCGGGAGATGGACGACCGGGACGAGGAGCCCGTGGTCATCTACCACTCGCACACCGCGACGGAGGCCTACCCCTCCCGGACCGACGTCTCCTACGCCTCCGAGCCCAACGCGCACTACGTGCTGGTCTCCACGCGCGACCCGGAGACCGCCGAGTTCCGCTCCTACCGGATCGTCGACGGCGAGATCACCGAGGAGCCCGTGGAATTCACCGGCGAACCCGCCCGTTGACACCGATCAGCACAGCCGACCACGAACTGGAGACACCATGGCCACCGAGGTCCGCATCCCCACCATCATGCGCAACCTGACCGACGGCGCCAAGGCCGTCGAGGCCAGCGGCGCCACCCTCGCCGAGCTCATCGACGACCTCGACCAGCGCCACCCCGGCCTGGGCGAGAAGCTGGTGGACGGCGGCAAGCTGCGCCGCTTCGTCAACGTCTACCTCAACGACGAGGACGTGCGCTTCCTCGGCGGGATCGAGGCGCCGGTCGCCGACGGCGACACCGTCACCGTCCTCCCGGCCGTCGCCGGGGGCATGCGCTAGCCGCCATGCGCCACGACTCGCTCCTCGACTCCCTGGGCGGCACGCCCCTCGTCGGCCTGCCCGCCCTCTCGCCCGCCCCCGACGTGCGCCTGTGGGCCAAGCTGGAGGACCGCAACCCCACCGGCTCCATCAAGGACCGGGCGGCCTTCTATATGGTCCAGCAGGCCGAGAAGGACGGGCTGCTCACGCCGGGATGCACCATCCTGGAGCCCACCTCGGGCAACACCGGCATCTCCCTGGCCATGGTCGCCCGCCTGCGCGGCTACCGGATGGTCTGCGTGATGCCGGAGAACACCTCCGCCGAGCGCCGCCAGCTGCTGCGGATGTGGGGGGCCGAGGTGCACTCCTCCCCGGCCGAGGGCGGCTCCAACGAGGCCGTCCGGGTGGCCAAGCGGATGGCCGCCGAGCACCCCGACTGGGTGATGCTGTACCAGTACGGCAACCCCGCCAACGCCCGCGCGCACTACGAGACCACCGGTCCCGAACTGCTCGCGGACCTGCCGGAGATCACCCACTTCGTGGCGGGGCTGGGCACCACCGGCACGCTCATGGGGGTGGGGCGCTACCTGCGCGAGCACCGGCCCGACGTGAAGATCGTCGCCGCCGAGCCGCGCTACGGCGAGCTCGTCTACGGGCTGCGCAACCTCGACGAGGGGTTCGTGCCCGAGCTCTACGACGCCGACGTGCTCACCACCCGCTTCTCCGTGCCCTCGGACGCGGCCCTGCGCCGCACCCGGGACCTGCTGGAGAAGGAGGGCATCTTCGCCGGGATCTCCACCGGCGGGGCCCTGCACGCCGCGCTGGCCATGGCCGACAAGGCGGCCAGGGCCGGGGAGCGCGCCGACATCGCCCTGGTCATCGCCGACGGCGGGTGGAAGTACCTGTCCACCGGCGCCTACGAGGGCACGCTCGCCGAGGCCGAGGAGCGCCTCGACGGCCAGCTCTGGGCCTAGCCCGGGCCTGGCTCGGGCCGGGTACACGCCGGGTACGGCCACCCCGGGTGGCGCGTTCCGAACACTGTTCGGTTCAATGGGGCGCATGTCCCGCTTCGACCGCGCCACCCGGGTCCGCCCCGAGGACGACGGCCGGTGGTACGCCGCCGACCTCGACCCCGGCTACCTGATCGGCACCGCCATGAACGGCGGCTACCTCATGGCCGTCCTCCAGCGCGCCGCCCTGCACCTCGCCCCCGGCCAGCCCCACCCCGTCTCCTCCTCCTACCACTTCCTGCGCCCGGCCGGCCCCGGCCCCGCACGGGTCCGCACCGAGGTGCTCAAGACCGGGCGCACCGTCACCACCCTGCGCGCCACCCTCAGCCAGGACGGGCGCGACCTGGTCACCGGGCACATCTCCGCCGGGCGCCTGGACCCCCGCGCCGCACCCGACTACACCGCCGCCGCGCCCGACCTGCCGCCCCCCGAGGCGTGCCGCAGGATGGACCCCCGCCGCAGCGCCACCGGCGAGGACGGCTTCAGCGGCCGGATCGAGCAGTACTTCACCCCGCGCACCTGGGAGCGGCTCGCCCGCCGCACCGAGGCGCCCGAACCCGAGCTCGCCGGGCACCTGCGCGCCGCACCCGGCGACGGTGAGCCCGCCGACCCCGCCGCCTTCCTCGCCCTGGCCGTCGACGCGCTGCCGCCCGTCGTCAGCGTCGTCCGCCCCTGGAGGTGGGCCCCCACCGTGGAGCTGACCTGGCACATGCGCGCCGTGCCCGAGCCCGGTCCGCTCGCCTTCCGCGCCGAGGGGCGCAGCGCCGCCGACGGCTGGTTCGACGAGAGCGTGGAGTTGTGGGATGTGAAGGGGCGCCTCGTCGCCCAGGCGCGACAACTCGCCCGATCCGGGCTTTGACCGGCCTTGATACCCTTGACCAGGAAAAACGTGGAGTGTTCGGTTCTGGTACCCGGTCACATGTGATTCAGGCCGCGTGAGACGCGGGCCACATTCGGTACCACCGCAGCGGTCATTGGGGTAGACCCGTAACACGGAGAACATGGAGAGGCCCGGCTCGGCGCCGCCGCGCTGGTCTCCGCGGAGGCATTCCACCCGAAAAGGCAAAAGCGACGTGCGACTCACCATCATCGGCTCCTCGGGGAGCTTCCCCGGCCCGGCCAGCCCCGCCTCGTGCTACCTCGTCGAGGCCGGCGGCTTCCGCCTGCTCCTCGACCTCGGCAACGGCGCCCTCGGAGCGCTCCAGAAGTACACCGACATCTACGGGATCGACGCGGTCTACCTCAGCCACCTGCACGCCGACCACTGCTTCGACCTGTGCTCCTACTGGGTCGCGCGCACCTACCCCCAGGGTGGGCCCAAGCCCCGCATCCCCGTCTACGGTCCGCCCGGCGTCGCCGACCGCATGGCCGAGGCCTACGGGCTCGACCCCGACCCCGGCATGCGCGAGACCTTCGACTTCGTCGAACTCGCCCCCGGCGAGGTGAACATCGGCCCCATCACCGCCACCGTCGACCGGGTCAACCACCCCGTGGACGCCTTCGGCATCCGCCTGGAGCACGAGGGGTCCACCCTCGCCTACAGCGGCGACACCGCCACCTGCGACGAGCTCACCCGCCTGGCCCTGGACACCGACCTGTTCCTGTGCGAGGCCTCGTTCCACGACCACCACGACAACCCGCACGGGGTGCACCTCACCGGCGCCGAGGCCGGCACCCACGCCGACCGGGCCGGGGCGCGCCGCCTCGTGCTGACCCACCTGGTGCCCTGGAACGACGACGCCATCACCCTGAGAGAGGCCCGCAGCGCCTACACCGGCCCCGTCGAGCTGGCACGCCCGGGCGCGGTCTACCGGATCGGGGTCGAGGCCGAGGCCCTCGACGCCGTGGGGAGCTGAGCCGGGGAGCCGGACCGGGAGCACGCCGGGGGAGGGGCTAGTCGAGCAGCCCCTCCGCGGCGGCGGTCGCCGCCTCAACGGCCGCGCCGCCCTCCTCTTCCCACATGTCGCTGTTGGCCTGCACCGTCACCAGAAGGCCCGGCAGGTGCAGCCGTACCCGCGAGAACCGCTCGCCGGGCCGCCACTCGGCGAACCCGCCCAGCGCGGTCAGCCCAGGGGTGGTGAAGTAGGCGCGGGAGCCCTCCGCCACCGCCTCGCCCACCTGGGGCGGGAGCGCGCCCGGGGTCTCCGCCAGGCTGCCTTCGGACGCCAGCGACACCAGCACCACCTCGCTGCCGTCGCCCCGGTCGAACCCCGCCCACGAGCACTCCAGCACCCTCTCCCCGCGCACCTGGGTGAACTGGGCGCCCTCGGGCGCCATCGCCGCGAACGCCTCCGCGTCCTCCGGCAGCCCCGCCGCCTCGCAGGTGCCGGGCACCTCCACCGGCTCCGCGCCGTCCGGGGCCTCCGCCTCGTCGGCCGCGCTCGCCTCACCGGACGGGCCGCCGGGCGGGTCCAGGGGGACCCCGCCGAACGCCTCCCAGGCCGGGGGCGCCTCCGGTGGTCCCGACGGCGACCCTCCGGGGGCCTTCGGGGAGGGGGACGGCTCCCCGGCCGCGCAGCCCGCCGCCAGCGTCACCGCCGCCACCGCCGCGGCCGCGGCGGCCGGCGTCCTCGGGAGCCCTCGGGGAAGCGCGAACATGGCCCCAATGGTGCCAGAGATCCGCGCGACCGAACCGCGGCCACCGATAGTCTGCGGAGCATGGCTCGACCCGACGGACGCGCTCCGAACCAACTTCGCCCCGTGAACATCACCCGCAACTGGCTCCGCCACGCGGAGGGCTCCGCGCTCATCGAGTTCGGGGACACCCGCGTCCTGTGCGCGGCCACCGTGGAGGAAGGCGTCCCGCGCTGGCGCCGCGGCACCGGCGAGGGCTGGGTGACCGCCGAGTACGCGATGCTCCCCCGCTCCACCGACACCCGCGGCGCCCGCGAGTCGGTCAAGGGGAAGATCGGCGGCCGCACGCACGAGATCTCCCGCCTGGTCGGCCGGTCGCTGCGCGCGGTCGTCGACTTCAAGGCGATGGGGGAGAACACGATCACCCTCGACTGCGACGTGCTCCAGGCCGACGGCGGCACCCGCACCGCGGCCATCACCGGCGCCTACGTCGCCCTCGCCGACGCCGTCAAGTTCCTGCGCAAGAAGCGCAACCTGAAGAACAACCCGCTCGCCGGGTCCGTCGCCGCGGTCAGCGTCGGCATGGTGCAGGGCCAGGCCCGCCTGGACCTGAACTACCTGGAGGACTCGGTCGCCCAGACCGACATGAACGTCGTCGTCACCGGCGACGGGAACTTCGTCGAGGTGCAGGGCACGGCCGAGGGCGCCCCCTTCGACCGCTCCGAGCTGGACACCCTGCTGGACCTGGCCGTCGGCGGCTGCGCCGAGCTGACCGAGCTGCAGAAGAAGGCCCTGGCCGGATGAGCGGGCGGCTGAAGCTGGTGCTGGCCACCAGGAACGCCAAGAAGGTGCCCGAGATGCAGGCGGTGCTGGCCGGCGCCGGGGTGGAGGCCGACGTGGTCGGCCTCGACGCCTACCCGGAGGCGCCGGAGGTGGCCGAGACCGAGCCCACCTTCACCGGCAACGCCCTGCTCAAGGCGCGGGCGGTCGCCGCGCACACCGGGCTCCCGGCGGTGGCCGACGACTCCGGGCTGCGGGTGGACGCGCTCAACGGGATGCCCGGGGTGCTGTCCGCGCGCTGGTCGGGGCGGTTCGGCGAGGCCACCGGTGACAAGGACCTGGCCAACCTGCACCTGGTGCTCGACCAGCTCGCCGACACCCCCGACGGGCGCCGCGGCGCGGAGTTCGTCGCCGCGGCGGCACTCGTCGTGCCCGGGGGCCTGGAGACCGGGGGAGTGGAGACCGCGGTCGAGGGCGTCATGCGGGGGAGCATCATCCGCGAGCGGCGGGGGAGTAACGGGTTCGGCTACGACCCGGTGTTCGTGCCCGAGGGGGAGACCCGCACCACCGCGGAGATGGAGCCCGAGGAGAAGAACGCCATCAGCCACCGGGGCAAGGCCTTCCGCGCGCTTGCCGAGGAGATCCGGGACCTGGTCTGAAGGACGCCCGGTCCGAGAACCGCGGGGCCGCCCCGACCGCCGAGCAGGCGGTGCGGGGCGGCCCTTCGCCGTGTACGGGGGCGCTGTGTGTACGGGGGCACGGTGGCGCGGACACTGTGCAGGGAGACGAGAACGGACATGTGACGGGGCGCACGGCGTGTCATGCGCGGAGCGGTGACGGGGTCGGGTAGCGTTACTGGAGTCGCCGGATGGGACGGCTCCTTAAGGGAGCATCGATCGGTCCGGCGCACGTTCTCTGGAAAACCGTTCGAGGCACCGCCCTCGGGTGTGTATGCTGGAGGACATCGCGGCTCACCGAGTCCCGAACATCCAGATGGCTTCAGGGCCGGAGGGGATGGGCGGTCGGGGCCGCACCTCACCGAAGACACTCCGTCCGCTTGAGCGGGCATATCTTCCGTACGAACTCCGATCTCGTCCGTGGCGCGTCACGCGCAGGGCCGGGAGCGGTCGGCGGGAGAAGGGTGTCGCAGGGAATTGCGATAGCCCCCGATTTGGCGGGAATGAGCGGCCCTGATAAAGTGAGGGCACAACAAAGCGGAAAGCCGCCTCTAGCGGAAAAGCGACATGATCCTCGCGGGTCAGGGCTTGTACGGGATGAGCGGTTGTTTCTTGAGAACTCAACAGCGCGTGTTTGTTCAATGATGTGCCATGTTTGTTTTGGCCCCGTCGGACGCTCCTTCGGAGTGTTCGCGAGGTTCCTTTGACAAACCCGGGGTCATTCCGCCCCGGGGAGGTCAGGGTTTCTCTTCCAGGTTTCACCCGCGCCCCTTGCGGCAGCGGGTGTGTTTGACCTTGATGGAGAGTTTGATCCTGGCTCAGGACGAACGCTGGCGGCGTGCTTAACACATGCAAGTCGAGCGGTAAGGCCCTTCGGGGTACACGAGCGGCGAACGGGTGAGTAACACGTGAGCAACCTGCCCCCGACACCGGGATAAGCCGTGGAAACGCGGTCTAATACCGGATACGACACGCCCCTGCATGGGGTGCGTGTGGAAAGGGTTTCTGGTCGGGGATGGGCTCGCGGCCTATCAGCTTGTTGGTGGGGTAACGGCCTACCAAGGCGATTACGGGTAGCCGGCCTGAGAGGGCGACCGGCCACACTGGGACTGAGACACGGCCCAGACTCCTGCGGGAGGCAGCAGTGGGGAATATTGCGCAATGGGCGGAAGCCTGACGCAGCGACGCCGCGTGGGGGATGACGGCCTTCGGGTTGTAAACCTCTTTTACCACTCACGCAGGCCCCGGGTTCTCCCGGGGTTGACGGTAGGTGGGGAATAAGGACCGGCTAACTACGTGCCAGCAGCCGCGGTAATACGTAGGGTCCGAGCGTTGTCCGGAATTATTGGGCGTAAAGAGCTCGTAGGCGGCGTGTCGCGTCTGCTGTGAAAGACCGGGGCTTAACCCCGGTTCTGCAGTGGATACGGGCATGCTAGAGGTAGGTAGGGGAGACTGGAATTCCTGGTGTAGCGGTGAAATGCGCAGATATCAGGAGGAACACCGGTGGCGAAGGCGGGTCTCTGGGCCTTACCTGACGCTGAGGAGCGAAAGCGTGGGGAGCGAACAGGATTAGATACCCTGGTAGTCCACGCCGTAAACGTTGGGCGCTAGGTGTGGGGGCTTTCCACGGTTCCCGTGCCGCAGCTAACGCATTAAGCGCCCCGCCTGGGGAGTACGGCCGCAAGGCTAAAACTCAAAGGAATTGACGGGGGCCCGCACAAGCGGCGGAGCATGTTGCTTAATTCGACGCAACGCGAAGAACCTTACCAAGGTTTGACATCACCGGTAATCCATCGGAGACGGTGGGTCCTTCGGGGATCGGTGACAGGTGGTGCATGGCTGTCGTCAGCTCGTGTCGTGAGATGTTGGGTTAAGTCCCGCAACGAGCGCAACCCTTGTTCCATGTTGCCAGCACGTGATGGTGGGGACTCATGGGAGACTGCCGGGGTCAACTCGGAGGAAGGTGGGGATGACGTCAAGTCATCATGCCCCTTATGTCTTGGGCTGCAAACATGCTACAATGGCCGGTACAGTGGGCGTGCGATGTCGTAAGGCGGAGCGAATCCCTAAAAGCCGGTCTCAGTTCGGATTGGGGTCTGCAACTCGACCCCATGAAGGTGGAGTCGCTAGTAATCGCGGATCAGCAATGCCGCGGTGAATACGTTCCCGGGCCTTGTACACACCGCCCGTCACGTCATGAAAGTCGGCAACACCCGAAACTTGCGGCCTAACCCCTTGTGGGAGGGAGTGAGTGAAGGTGGGGCTGGCGATTGGGACGAAGTCGTAACAAGGTAGCCGTACCGGAAGGTGCGGCTGGATCACCTCCTTTCTAAGGAGTCTTTGATTAGCTGGCCTGTTTT
>NZ_JAQFWQ010000013.1 GCF_027706725.1 Nocardiopsis endophytica | reverse complement strand
CCTCCCTAGGCAAGGCCGCATAGGCCCCCCAAAGACACAACCCCAAGAGCCCGAAAGGGCAGCCCGCCCCGGCGGACAACGGGCCCCTGCGCCCAGGCGCGCCCGGTGGCCGGTGTCCCCGCACGGGCGCCGGGCGCGACCCGGCAGCGCCGGGGCACCACCCCTGCCCTCCGGTATGCCTGGTACGCGCCGCCAGAACCACCCCCTCAGCGATGATCTCGACGAAAGTGCTGCCGAATCCGCCGGAATGACAGCACCTCTGTCGAGATCATCGCCGAGGGGGCACCGGCCCGGCGGCCGCCACGAACGCGGACGACCACCCGCCCTCCTAGCCGCGCCGCCCTCCCGGACCGCCAGGGGCCTGCCGCCCGGCAGGCGGGGCCGGGGAACCGCCCCGCTTGCTCCGTCGCTGCCCTTCACGGTGACCATGCACGCGCCGGACGGCCGACGACGCTGCCGCAAGGGCCGCTGACCTGTCCTCGTCGCCGCCCTCCTACCTGACACTCCGACCACCCGCCGCCCGGCCCAGGCCCTGAAGCGGGGGACCTGCAGATCCGCCCGGCTGAATACGGCCGAACACGTCGAGGCAGGCGCCCTCGCGCTTCATCTCATGTGGATCAGGTCGATGTACGGCCGGTCGTAGGCCGGGGGCTCGAACATGGCCAGCGCGTGGTCGAGCGCTTCGAGGGTGCTGGCCGCCAGTTCGATATCGGGCTCCACCCTGTTGGTCGCGCGGTACGGCGTGGAAGCCCCTTCGGTGTACGTCAGCCGCCAGTGGTTGCAATGCGTCTGGTGCACGCGCAGGAAGGCGTCGTAGTCCGGAGGCACGTGCGCCTTCCTAGAGGCACGTCGCACCGCCGCCTTAGCGGGCGCGAGCGACGCGTCCTCTGGTGGTGGTGCGGGCGAGGCCGGACGTGCATGCCGGGGTACGTGGTCCGTAGGCGCCGGGAGCACCATAAGGACGGGGCAGCAGAGCAGAAGCAGAATGGAAAGGAGATTGAGCAGCCCGGAAAAGCGCTGAGAGTCTCGGTGGTGCATTCCCTGAGACACGGAGCCACCTCACCTATGAAACCCGCCTTCCAACGGTGGCGGGTGATGAAAACAACTGACTCCACCATCTAGGGCTCCGGCCAACATGGCCAGCGATGACACATGGCCGGGGAAAACTTGGAAAGCCTGTGGAATCCGTGTCGCGCTTGTGTCATTCTCAAGACATGCCGCAGAAGCCAGACCCCCTCTGGGCGCGATGGGGTGCCGAGCTGGCGCTTCTACGCTCACGAGCAGGGATGACGCAGACCGACCTCGGCAGAAGGGCCCTGCTCTCCAAGTCCGCGATCAGCTCCTTCGAGCTAGGCACAAGAACACCAAAGGTGCATCACGCGGAGAAATTGGACAACGCGCTTTCCACAGACGGGACGCTGGTGCGTCTCTGGCGCAACCTGCACAAGCAACGCCAGGTGCCCGACTGGTTCCTGGACGCCTTGATGCTGGAGCGGAGCAGCCGCGAGATCCGCCAATACCAGTCCATACTCGTTCCCGGACTCCTTCAGACCCCCGACTATGCACGGACTCTGATCAGGTTGCGCGAGCCCCAGGCGACCGACGAGCACGTCGCACAGCTCGTCAAAGGCCGAATCGGGCGCCTTCCGGAGATCACACCGAGGAAGCCGCTGTTGTGGTTCGTGGTCGACGAGATCGTCATCAAACGCGTGGTCGGCACCCCTAAGACCATGGCGGAACAGGCCCGACATATCGCGTCTCTCGTCGATGACGGTACGATCCGTTTCCAGGTCCTCCGTGAGACCGGCCTCCACCCGGGCATCTGCGCGCCGTTCAGGATCATGACCCTTCACGAGTCCAAGGCGGTGCTCTGCCAGGAGAAGGCCATCGGTGATGAGGTCGTCGATGACCCGGTGAAGGTAAACAAGATCGCCACGCTCTTCGGCGCCATGCAGGCCGAGGCACTGTCGGTCGGTGAGTCCTTGGCGCTCCTCCGGGAACAGCAGAAGGAATTCGAGCAATGACCAGATGGCACAAGTCCACCTACAGCGACGGCCAAGGCGGCGACTGCGTCGAGGTCGCCGAAGGCCCTCTCACCGCTGTTCGGGACACCAAGCACCGCGACCTCGGCTCGCTCGCCTTCCCCTCACGTGAGTGGGCCGCGTTCCTCAGAGGGATCGCGCGGCAGCCCCTCGAGGGTTAGCTTTCGGCGGCTACCTGTTCCACCGTGGAACCGGGCGGGAGGTGGTCCAGGATCTCCGCCCGCAACGTCTCCAGGTCCGCCCACCGCGCGGATACCAGGGCCGCGTTCGTCCGGCCCGCGTCGGACTCGTCCGCCGCCTCTGCGGGGACGACGGCGTCCAGGTCGGGGAAGGGCGGCCTGGCGGGCTCGGCCACGTCGAAGGTGCCGAAGCGGCCCACGCGCGCGTTCTCGCCCGGGAACGCCTCCTCCGACCCCGGCGCCGGGACGAGGGCCCCCTCCCCCAGGTCGCCCCACGCCCCCTGGGCGCGCTCCTCCCCGAACACGCGCTGGAACCCGGCCAGCTCGTCCGGGTCGGCGGCCAGGACGCGGACCCGCTCCCGCCCTGCGGACACGTCGCGCACCTCGGCCACCACGATCTCCTCGATGTCCGGGTGCCCGACCATGAACCCCTTCGCCCCGCCGGGCAGCCGGTCCGGCGCCACCACGACCAGGTCCGCCCATGGTTCGCCGAAAGTTCGCTCGGCGCCCGGCTCCGCTGTTGCGGGTGGGGCGATTGTGACGGCGACGGCCAAGGCGGTGACCGTGGCGGCGGCGGTGGTCCCGGCCCTGGCGGCGAGAGCGAGGACCCTGGTCTGTCGGCTGCGCATGGGCCGATTGGAACACGAGATCCCGCCCGCCGGGAGGAAGGACACGGACGCACCGCCCCAGCGCACCGGTCCCACCGCATCAGTACCGCACGCCGGCGCGCCGGCTCAGCACTCCACCCCGCGCTCCCGGAACGCCGCCCGGTACTCCGTCGGGGTCACCCCCAGCGTCCTGCCGAACGACCGGCGCATCGCCGCCGACGACCCGAACCCCGCCTTGTGCGCGATCGCCTCCACCGGGTGGTCGGTGCCCTCCAGCAGCCGCTGGGCCACCTGCACCCGCTGGTCGTGCAGCCACCGCAGCGGGGTCGCCCCCGTCGCCTGGACGAACCGGCGGGCCAGCGTCCGCTCCGACATGCCCGCGCGCGCCGCCAGCTGCCGCACCGTCAGCGGCACGTGCAGGTTCTCCCTGGCCCAGGCCAGCGTCTCGGCGAAGGGGTCGCTCCCCGACACCGGCGCCTCGATGTACTGCCGCTGCGCCCCCGACCGGTGCGGCGGGGTCACCATCCGGCGCCCGATCTCCGCCGCCGCGTCCGCCCCGTGCGCGCCGCGCACCAGGTGCAGGCACAGGTCGATCCCGGCCGCGGTCCCCGCCGAGGTCCACAGGCTGCCGTCGTTGACGAACAGCGCCTCCTCCTCGACCACCGCGTCCGGGAAGGTCTTGCGCAGCTCCTCGATCCACATCCAGTGGGTGGTGGCCCGCCGCCCGTGCAGCAGCCCCGCCCGCCCCAGTGCGAACGCCGCCCCGCACAGCGCCGCGACCGGGGTCCCCTCCCGGTCCGCCCTGCGCAGGGCCGCCAGCAGCTCGGGCGGGTAGTCGAGCAGCGGGTCCGGCCCACCCGGCACCACCACCAGGTCGGACCCGGCCACCGCGTCCATGCCGTGGGTGGCGCGCACGCCCGCCCCGGGGTGGGCCGCGGCCGTCGCGCCCGCGACCCCGCAGCGCCGCAGCTCGAACCGGGGGACCCCGGCTCCGGTGCGGTCGATCCCCCACACCTCTGCCGACACTGCGTAGTCGAAGACACTCATACCGTTATAGATCAGTACGGATACGACACGCATGGCATGAATTGAAGCATGCCCGCCGTTTTTCCACTTTCCCGGCGCGCCCGCAAAAGCGGAGCATCGATTCGGCCCCCGCCCGAACACCACCCCGTTCGTCCCGCCCCTGACCCTGGCTCGAGGAGCGACATTCCCATCATGAGTGGCTCCATGTCGGCCCCCGTCCCACCGAGAGCGCCCGGCGACTGGAAACGCCGCGCCGAGGAGCTGTTCACCGAACGGCTGCTCGACGAGCGCTCCCCCTTCCCGTGCGTCTTCGGAGTGGACGCCCTCCGGCGCGGGACGCTGCGCTTCGCCTTCGTGGACGACACCGCCGACGACCCGGACGGCGCCGACGACGGACTGGACGCCGCGGCCCGCGGCACCGCCCGCGCCCTGGGCGAATACACCGCCGAGGCCCCGGAGATCGGCCGCCGCACCTCCCTGGTGGTCGTCTACCGCGGTGCTCTGGGCCCCCACCCCGGGGCGGGCCCCGACGCGGTGAAGGCCTACCGGGACCGGTTCTGGGACCTGCTCCAACGGGTGCACGCGCTCGACACGCACCCCTGGCCGGACGGGATCCCCCACGACCCCGAGTCCCCGACCTGGGAGTTCTGCTTCGCCGGGACGCCCATGTTCGTGGTCGTCAACACCCCCGCCCACGAGCGCCGCCGCAGCCGCGGCTTCCCCTACTTCTGCATCACCTTCCAGCCCCGGTTCGTGTTCGAGGGACTGGAGGGCACCAGCCCCCGGGGCCGGAACGCGCGCCGCATCATCCGCGGCCGGCTGGACGCCTACGACGAGGTCCCTCCCGCCCCCGTGCTCGGCGACTACGGAACCGCGGGCAACCGCGAGTGGACCCAGTACTTCCTCGAAGAGGAGGAGGGGGCCGCCGTGCCCCCGCGTTGCCCCTTCTCCGTCCGTGCACCCCGGGCGCCCGGCGCCCAGAGAGCAGGTGAAGGATGAGCGTCCGTTTCTCCGACCGCGTTCCCCCGACCATCCCCGGCGAGATTTCCGACCTCCTTCCCATGCAAGGCAGCATCGAACTCCAGAACGACGGCCCCGGAAAAGTCCACTCCTGGCATTTCCACAGTTTGAAAGAGGAACTGTTCGTCGTCTCCGGAAAGGTTCTCCTGTTCTGGATCGACGGCGAGGGCTACCACCAGCGGGCCTGCCGGTCCGGCACGCACATCGCGCTGCCCGCCGAGACCGTGCACGGCTCGGTGGCCGGGGCCGACGGCGCCGTGTACATCATCAGCCCCGAGGGCGGCCGGACCGCCGTGACCACCTTCCTCGACAGCTCCGACCACCCCCGGCCGGTTCCCGAGTTCGAATAGCCGGGCCCACACAGCCGGGCCTTCACGACCCGGCCCTCACGGACCGGCGGGTCCGCGCGGAACACCCCGGCCCGGCGCACGGCGGGCGGCCCCCGTGCCCGCTGTGCGCCGCCCGCGCGGACCCGCCTCTTCTCCTTCCACGGACGCCCCACGGAAAGGACCCACGTGAGCAGCACCCAGGACCCGCCGGCCGAGGCCGGCCGGCTCCGCGGCCACCTCCGCCTGCCCGGTGCGGTGGCGCTGGCCATCACCGTCGTGGTCGGCAGCGGCGCCCTGGTGCTGCCCGGCATCGTCTACGGCCGGGTGGGCGAGGCGGCGCTGTACACCTGGATCGCGGCCTCGGCCGCCGCCGTCCCGCTGCTCATCGTCTTCGCCCGGCTCGGCGCCGCCCACCCGGGCGCCGGCGGGGTGGCCGGGTTCGCCCAGGCCGCGTTCGGGCGGCACGCGGCGGCCGGGATGGAGGTGCTGGCGCTGGGCACCTTCGGGCTGGGCATCCCGGCGATCGCGCTGACCGGGGCGAACTACCTGACGGCGCTGCCCGGCCTGCAGGCGGTCCCGGCGACGGCCGCGGCGGCGGCGCTGCTGGCCGGCGCGGCCGGGGTGGTGGCCGCCGGGGTGAGCCTGTCCACCCGGGTGCAGGTGGTCCTGGCCCTGGTGCTGACGGTGATGCTGCTGGTCATCGGGGTGCTGGCGGTCGGCTCCGGGGAGCCGGTGCGGCACCTGCCGCCGCTGGAGCCGGGGGCGGTGGTCACCGGGGTCCTGGTGATCGGCGCCGTCTTCTTCGCCTTCACCGGCTGGGAGATGCTCTCCTTCACCACCGAGGAGTACGCCGACCCCGAGCGCGACTTCCCGCGCGTGGTGGTGATCAGCTTCGTCATCGTCGTCGTGATGTACCTGCTGCTCGCGCTGGGCGTGCAGACCCTGCTGGCGCGGGACGACGCCGACGCGCTGGCGGCGCCGGTGGGCGCCCTGGTCGCCGAGGCGGTCTCGCCCGGCGCGGCCGGGGTGGTGGCGGTGCTGGGCGTGGTGATCATCGCGGCCAACCTGATCGGCGCGGTGTGGGGCGCCTCCCGCCTGGTCATGTCGAGCGCCCGGGAGGGGCTGCTGCCGCGCCCGCTCGCGCACCTGGGCGGCTCGGCCCAGCCGCGCCGCGCGGTGGCCGCCGCGCTGGCCGGGTTCCTGGCCGTGCTGGCCGCGAACGGGACGGGCCTGCTGTCTCTGGCCGAGCTGCTCACCATCGCCGGGCAGAACTTCTTCCTGATGTACCTGGTGTGCGCCGCGGCCTACGCCCGCCTGTTCCGGGGCGGGCACCGGGTGTTCGGGATCGCGGTCACGGCGGTGCTGGGCGGGGTGGCGGTGTTCTCCTTCGGCCCCTGGCAGCTGGCCTACTGCGCCGCGCTGCTGTCCGCCGGGGCGGGGGTGTGGGCGCTGCGCTCGCGCCGGGTCAGCCGCACCCCACGAACTGGGGGACGCTCGTGACCAGGTCCAGTCCGGTCTCGCCGAACCAGCGGTCGAGCAGCTCCTCGGCGGTGCCGTCCTGGTACATCAGGGTGAGCGCCCGGTTGACCTCCTCGCACCCGGCGACGTCCTCCAGGGCGATGCCCACCCCGTACTGCTCGTCGGTGAAGGGGGCGTTCACCAGGCGCAGCCCCTCGGGCTCCTGGGCCAGGTACCCGGCGAGGATGAGGTCGTCGGTGGTGACGGCGTCCACCTCCCCGTCCAGCAGCGGGGCGATGCAGTCGCCGTAGGCGGGCTCCTCGTGCAGCCGCGCGTCGATCCCCTTCTCCTCGATGACCCGGTCGGCCGAGTTCGACCCCTCGCCCTGGCACAGGGTGCGCCCTTCGAGGTCGCGCACGCCCTCCACGTCCTCCTCGTCCGCGCGCACCAGGATGTCCTGGTGGGCGACGTAGTAGGGCCCACCGAACCCGACAACGCTCTTGCGCTCCTCGGTGATGGAGTAGGTGGCGAACACCAGGTCCACGTCCCCGGACTCGAGCACGTCCTCGCGCTGGGCCGAGGTGACGGCCTTGAACTCCACGTCCTCCTCGGCCACGCCCAGGTGCTCGGCGACGTACAGCGCCACGTCCACGTCGAAGCCCTCGAACCGGCCCTCGCCGGTGCGCAGCCCCAGGCCGGGCTGGTCCGGTTTGACCCCGATCACCAGGGTGTCGGCGCCGGTGACCGACTCCGGAGCGCCCAGGGCCGCCGAGCACCCGGCGGCGGCGGGCGCGGTCGCGAGGGCGAGCAGCAGCGCGGCCGTCCTCTTCATCGGTGCCTCCTCATCGGTACTCCGCCAGGCGGGGGTAGATCCCGACGACGACCAGCACCGCCAGGGCCAGGGCCGCCGCGGGAAGGCCCCGGTCCCATCCGGTGAGCCCGCGGTCCCCGGCCCGGACGGCCTCTTCGTAGTTGCGCCCGTGGGTGTCCTTGAGCTCCACGACGGCCGCGTCGAACTCCTCATAGGCGCTCTGCACCTCGCCCACGCGCACCTCGACGGCGTCGCCCGGCCCCTCTTCGGCGGCGGTGCGGCGCAGCTCCCAGTCGGCCCGGGTGAACGCGCGGTAGGCCCGCAGCACCTCGTCGACCTCGCCGGAGCGCCCCTGTTCGGCGAGTTCGCCGGCCTCCCGGCCGAGGATGCCGAGCATGCCGTCGCCCTTGGGGTACTCGCCGACCGCCCGGTCCACGCCGTCGTAGTAGTCCCCCAGGTCGTCGCCCTCCACGTACAGCAGGGAGCGCGCGTTCTGCAGGTACACCTGCTCGTAGGTGTCGGCGCCCTCGCGGTCCAGCAGGAAGCGGCTCTGGTCGCCGTTCATGCCGGTGCACACGGCCCTCACCCGCGACAGGGCGAGCAGCGGGTCCAGGCCCTCCTCCTTGGCCTGGCGCATGCGCTCGGCCTGGAGGACCAGCATCCCCGCGGCGGCGGCGGTGAGCACCAGCGCGCCGACCACCGCGGCGGCGACGGCGGGGTTGAGGATGCGTCTGAAGCGCGCGGCCGCCTCGTGGTGGGTCCACAGCAGTGCGGCGACGGCGAGCAGGCCGGCGCCGCCGGTGAGCCCGGCCCACAGCAGCACCGACGCGCGCTTGTCCTCGTAGGTGGCGCGCACGGTGGCCCCGCTGTCCAGGGTGAGGTTGTAGGCCTTGGGGAGCAGCTCCAGCCGCATGAGGTCGGTGGCCTCGCGGTAGAGCTCCACGGCCTCCTCGGGCGGGTCGGGGTCGTCGTCCTGCTCGGCCAGCACCCGGGCCTCGGTGACGAGGCGCTGGTAGGCCACCAGGCCGCGGACGACCTCGCGGACGTTGCGCTCCTCGGCGCGGTCGCCCTCGGCGAGCTGGGCGGCCTGGACGACGGCGCGCCCGGCGTCGTCGCGCCGCGCGTCGTAGGCCCGCTGGGCGCGGTCGGCGTCCTCCTCGCTGCGCTGCCAGACCAGCAGCATGTTGGCGGTCTGGGCGTCCATGTCGCTGAGCGCGTAGTACAGGTCGCCGGAGGCCGCGACCTTGGCCCCGGCGCCGTGCCCGATGACGGCGAAGCCCTCGCGGGCGTGCGCCGTGCCGACCGCCGCCGCGGCGAACAGCAGCCCGACGGCGGCCAGGGAGGCGGCCGCCGACCGGCGCAGCCGCCCCGGGGTGGTGGCGGGCCGGAGCCGCCGGAGGCCGGGCAGGCGCATTCCCGATCACCCTTTCTGGAGCGTGATGACGGTCCACGCGCCCACGTAGACCCGGTCCCCGTCCCGGACCTCGTACTCGTGGTGCGGGGTGATGGGG
Organism: Nocardiopsis endophytica; assembly: GCF_027706725.1. Taxonomy (GTDB): domain Bacteria; phylum Actinomycetota; class Actinomycetes; order Streptosporangiales; family Streptosporangiaceae; genus Nocardiopsis_A; species Nocardiopsis_A endophytica. The sequence goes on along the minus strand of NZ_JAQFWQ010000013.1, from coordinate 79,015 downwards.
TCGTCGGTGCCGTTGATGGTCGTGCCGTTGGTGGCCCCGAGGTCGACGATGACCCAGGCGCCCCCGGGACGGGCCAGCAGGACGGCGTGCCGGTGCGAGACCGCCACGTCCTCCGGCGGCCCGCCCAGGTCGATCTCGGGCAGGATGCCCCGGCGCTGGCTCCGCCGCCCGATGTGCACCTCGGGCTTGTTGAGCGGCACCCGCCGCACCTGGGTGCGCGCGGGGAAGGGGAAGGCGAGCTCCTCGGGGTCGAGCATCCCCCGGTCGGCCATGGCCTGGTAGACGGCCGGGTCTGCGGTGACGACGGCCCGCCACAGCCCCGGCATGGAGGTGGGCGCCGAGGGCGCGGACGCGGGGCCGGTGCGGCGCCCGCGCGGGGGTACGGACGTGCGCAGGCTCCCGGGCTGGGTGGTGTCGCCGAGGGCGAAGTCGTGGCCGCACTCCTCGCAGAAGCGGCCGGTGCGCGGCGTGGCGCAGTTCGGGCAGGGCTGGGGGACCCGCCCGGGTCCGCGCGCGTCCATGCGGACGCCGCACACGTCGCAGTAGTCCTGCGCCGCCGAGTCGTGCCCGGCGGGGCATCTGGCCATGGGGCGGTCCTTCCTCGGTCAGTCGCCGCCGGTGCCGGGGGCGGCGCCGCCCCCGCGCCCGCGGGTCCGGACGGTCCTGGTCGAGTAGGTGTCCAGGGTCATCTCGTCGGCCTTGTCCACGGCCGGTCGGAGGTGGACGGTGCCGGTCGCCGGGTCGACGACGTCGACGACCCGGCGCAGCAGCTCGGCGGTGACCTCGTTGCCGCCCTCGTGGGCGAGGGCCACCGCCCGGCCCAGGCGCGCGGTGGCGGTCTCGGTGTCGCCGTCGCGGCGCGCCCGCAGCCCGTCCTGGATGGCGCGGGACAGCTCGGCCTGGCCGGTGTAGTGGGCCACCCGCGCGTTGATCTCGGTGGCGCGCGCCTCGTCCTCGGTCCATTCGGCGAGGACGTTGCCGGCGGCCAGCACCTCCGTGTCCGCGGCGGGGGCGACGAGTTTGACCCAGCCCGCGCGCATCTGCCGCCCGGGCTCGCCGGCGGGGACGCGCACGCACAGGTGGTACTCACGACTCTCCTGTCCCCACGAGCCGAGGGGGTAGTCGCGGCTCTGCGGCCCGCTCTCGGTGCCGCGCGCGGTCAGGTCCTCCACCGAGGGGGCGACCTGCTTGAGGAAGCGCACCTCGGCCGCCTTGGGCGTCCACAGCCGCAGCGCCACGTCGGCCGTGGACTTGCCCATGGCGCGCGCGGTCATGCGGCGGAAGTCCTCGGCCATCCTGTCGGGGCTGCGGATGATGCCGACGTCGCCCAGGAGGGCCGAGGACAGCCGCCGCATCTCCTCGACCTGCCAGTCGGTGCCCACCCCGCGGCAGTCGCACACGAACCTGCCGGCGCACCGCTGGAGCACGGCCTCGAAGTGCTCGGGGGTCTCGTTGTTCTGCCCGTCGGTGAGGAGGATGGCGTGCCTGAGGGCGCCCTCCTCGAAGGGGTCGAACAGCTCCGAGGCCAGGGCGAGCCAGGTGCCCATGCGGGTGCCGCCGTCGGCGTCCAGGCCCCCGATGGCGGCGCGCGCCTCGGCGCGCGTGCGGTCGTCGGCGGGCACGAGCGCCTTGCCGGGCGGGTAGACCATGCGCGCGATCCCGGTCCCGCTCACGATGCCGAAGTACACCCCGTCCCGGAGGGTGTCCACGGCGGCGCGGGCCGCGCGCTTGGCCGCGACGATCTTCTCCCCGTACATGGACCCCGAGGTGTCGACGATGACGACCTCCGCCGCGGCGGGGGCGGAGGCGGGGGCCACGGACGCGGCACCGGCCTTCGAGGCGATCGTGATCACGGCGTGGACCTCCGTCCCGCCCAGCGGCAGGTAGGGGTTCTGGTCCACGTCGACCCGGAATCCTGTGCTCATACGGCCATCACCACCACCGTCACGTTGTCGCGCCCGCCCGCCTCCAGTGCCGCCTCCACCGCCGTCCGCGCCGCCGCGGCCGGGTCCCGCTCGGCGCCCGGCAGGAGCGCGGCGAGGTCCTCGGCGGCGGAGGCGTAGTTCCACAGCCCGTCGGTGCACAGCACGACGGCCCCGGGGCCCTGGAGGGCGACGGTGGCCACGTGCCCCTCCACCTCGCCCGAGTCGGCGCCCAGCCAGGCGGTGATGGCGTGCGCGTACAGGGAGTTCTCGGCCTCCTCCTCGCTGAGCACCCCGCCCTCGACCATGGCCGCGCTCCAGGAGTCGTCCCGGGTGAGCAGCCGTGCCGGCCCGGGCGCCCCGGCGCCGGGGATCCAGTAGGCGCGGCTGTCGCCGATCCAGGCGACGGTGACCGGCCCACCGCCTTCGGGCATGCACGCCGCCACGTAGGTGCAGGCCGGGGCCCCGGCGGCGTCGGCGAGCGCGGCCACCGCGCCGGCGGCCCGCGTCATCCCGGTGGCCGCCGCCTCGTTGGCGGGGGCGCCCTCGCGCAGCGCGCGGGCGGTCTCGGCGGCGCCGGTCTCCGCGGCGACGAGGGCGGCGTCGTCGGAGCGCGGTGCGGAGGACACCCCGTCGCACACCACGCCGACCAGGGCGGGCGAGCGGGCGCCGGGGGTCAGCAGCGCCATGGCGTCCTCGTTGCGGTGGTGGCGCAGGCCGATGTCGCTGATCCCGGCGAGCGGGCCGAGATCGGCCTCGACCCGGTCGCGCCCGCCGCCGGTGTCCTCGCTGGGCACCGGTGTCAGGCGCAGCCCGCAGTTCTCGCAGTAGTCGTCGCCCCCGCCGATCGGATCGGCGCAGGCCGGACAGGTCGTCAGCACCGCCCACCCCCCGTCATGTCCACGTCCTCACCCGGCGCGCGTTGGCCCGGTCGACGAAGGCGCGCCGCCGGTCCGGGTCGAGCGCGGTGCGGGCCAGCGCCCGGTAGGTGCGCTCGAGGTTGCCGCGCAGCCCCTGCTCGTCCATGGGGGCGCCCAGCAGCTCGGTGCCGGGCTCGGGCGCGCCGCCGTCCAGCAGCCGTTCGAGGGCGGCCTCCAGCACCCGGGCGCGCAGCCGGTGGGTGGCCGCCCCCTGCCCGGCGGCCCGTTCCAGCCGCGCCCCGGCCGCGACCAGCTCTGCGGCGGACAGGTCGGCGGGGCGGCCGCCGATCTGGGCGCCGACGGCCGCGGTCTGCGCGGCGACGTGCAGGCTGGACAGCTCGGGGACGCTGTCGAGGACGTCCACCGCGGCGCCGCGCTCACCGCGCCCCAGGCGGATGCGGGCCAGCGCGAAGGCGGCGCTGACGTAGGTGCGGTCGGTCCTCCACACGGCCTCCAGGCGCTCCTCGGCCTCCCCGGGGCGGCCGGCGGCCTCCAGGGCGGCGGCCAGGCCGAGCTTGGGGGCGGCCTCGCCGGGCAGGTGGGAGTAGAGCTCGTCGAAGCGCTCCCGGGCGCCGTCGACGTCCCCGGCGCCCAGCGCCCTGAGGGCGAGGTACCAGTAGGTGCGCCAGTCCCCCGGCATCTGGGACTCGAACTCCTCCAGAACGGTCCCGGCCTCCTCGCCGCGCCCGGCGAGGATGAGGGCGCGGGCGAGCATCAGGCGGGTCTCCGGGCTGGGGGACGGCGCCGCCCGCAGGGTCGCGGCGAGCTCCTCGGGGCGGACCGCGGACAGGCCGCCGAGCAGGCCGGCCGCCGGGTCGGCGGGGTCGACCAGGGGCGTGGGCAGGACGGCGACGGTCTCGGCCGGCTCGGGGCGGCGCAGCAGCAGGTCGGGGTCGGCGGAGGCGGCGGCGCCCGCGGCGCGGGCGAGGAACCGCTCGGGGCCGAAGAGCGCGGAGGGGCCGGGGTGGGGCCCGCCCTCGTCCTTGGACAGCACCTCCCGCAGCACGCCGGTGAGCTGCTCGGACATGTCGGCGGCGTCGTGGAAGCGCGCGTCGGGCTCGATGTGGGTGGCCCGCTCCAGGAACCGGCGGTAGGACTCGTACTCGGCCAGGACCGGCGCCTCGGCGGGGTCGGGCAGGGTGTGCGGGTGCCGCTTGCCGAAGCTGAACCGGCAGCTGAGCACCGCCATGGTCCGGCCCACCGTGTACAGGTCGGAGCTGACGGTGGGGCCCAGCTCGCGCAGCTCCCGCTCGGGCACCCGGTAGCCGGGGGTGGTGTAGACGGGGGTGAGGGCGTCCTCGGCGCGGCGCACCCCGCCCAGGTCGATGAGCTTGATCTGCTCCTCGCTCTGGATGACGTTGTCGGGTTTGAAGTCGCAGTAGAGCAGGCCCTTGCCGTGCAGGTAGCCCAGCGCCCGCAGCACCTCCAGGGCGTAGGCGATGACCTGGGACACGGGCAGGCCGGAGGCCTCGCCGTCGCGCCGCCGCCGCTCGGCGATCAGGTCGCGCAGGGACTTGCCGCCGACGTACTCCATGACGATGTGCCCGGCGGGGACGCCCGTGCCCGGGTCGGGGTGCTGCACGAAGTTGTAGATCTTGACGATGTTGGGGTGCTCGACCTCGGCGAGGAAGGAGCGCTCGGCGGCGGCGGTCTTGTGCGCCTCGGCGTCGCCGCTGTTGAGCAGGCCCTTGAGCACCACCCAGCGGTCGCTGACGTTGTGGTCGCGGGCCAGGTAGATCCACCCCAGCCCGCCGTGGGCCAGGCAGCCCAGCACCTCGTACTGCCCGGCCACCAGGTCGCCCTTGCGGAGCTTGGGGACGAAGGAGTACTCGGTGCCGCAGGAGGGGCAGTAGCCCTCGGTGCGGCCGGGGCGGCCGTTGCGGGAGCGCCCCACCTTCTCCCCGCAGCCGCCGCAGAACCGGTTCTTCTCCGCGACGGCGGGGTCGGCCATGACGGCGGTGGCGGGGTCGCGGTAGGGCACCGGCGGCACCTGGACCATGCCCAGGCCGAGCATGCCGCGGCGGCTGGATCCGGAGCGGCGGCTCACCCGGCCGGAGGGGGCCGAGACGCCGCGCGGGGAGGGGTGCGAGGGCGAGGGGGTGGGCGAGGGCGTCGGCGACCGGGCGGGCTCGGGCGTCGGCGCGGGCGCGAGGCCGCACACCGAGCAGAACCCGTCCTCGACGGCTCCGCCGCACGCGGGGTCGGTGCACTGGTTCATGGTCCCGTTCCGCCGCTCCTCTCGTGTTCGGCCAGGGCCGCGCGGTAGCGGTCCAGGGCCGCGGTCGCGGTGCGCAGGTCGCAGGGCGCGGTCCACAGCTCCTCGCGGGCGGCGCGCCGCAGCCGGGCCAGGCGCGGGTCCTCGCCGCCGCCGAGCCGGGCCGCCTTCATCCGGTAGGCCTCCAGGCGGCCGCGCAGCTCGGCGCGGCGCTCCAGGAGGTCCTCGGCGCCGCGCGCGGCGGCGTGCGCGCGCCGCCGGGACTCGGCGGCGCGGGCGCGCAGGTCGGCGGCGGCCTCGGCGGCCCCGGTCCAGGCGCCCCGGGCGCACCGCTCGTCGAAGCGGCGCAGCAGCTCCCGCAGGGCGCCGGGATCGGGGACGGTGCCCAGGGGCGGGCCGCCGACCTTGGCCCTGGCGTCGTCGCAGGCCCGCCGCGCGTCGGCGGCCGCCTCCTCGGCGCGCACCACCTCCGCCTCCAGGCCGGCGCGGGCGGCTTCGGCGCCGCGGCTGAGCGGTTCGGCCTCGCGCAGGGCCGCCAGCAGCCGTTCGGCCTCGGCGCGCAGCCGGGCGAGGCGGCCGGGGTCGGCGCCGAGCGGGTCGGTGCGCACCGCGTCGGCGGCGGCGGTGGCCTCGGCGTCGAGGCGGTTCCAGGCCCCGCGGGCGCCCAGGCGCTCGGCGGCCTCGGCCGCCGCGCCGCGGGCGGCCTCCAGGGCGCGCAGTTCGGGCAGCAGGCGGGACCAGGCGGCGTCGGCCTCCTTGACGGTGGCGGCGGCGCGGTCGAAGCCGTCGGACATGCGGCGCACCGCCGCGTCGACGGTGATCCGCTCGGGGGCGGGCCCCAGGAGGCCGCCCGCGCCGGTCCCGGTGCGGACGGGTTCGACCTCCACGGAGGGGCCGTTGAGCAGGGGGGCGAGGGCGGCGGCGTCGCCGCGTGCGGCCTCGGCGCGGTCGAGGGTCCTGCGGTAGGCGTCGAAGACCCGCCACACGTCGGCGAGGTCCTCGCGGGCGCGCTCCCAGCGCGCGCGGGTGGTCCCGGTCAGGCGGGCGCCTTGGAGGATGCGGTGGGCGACGCTCTGGTCGAGTTCGATGAGCGCTGCCGAGACGCGTTCGCGCACGCGGAGGACGGCGTCCAGACCGCGGGTGTCCGCCACCGTATGCCCCACCCCCTAGGGTGCGCCGCGTCCCCCGTTTCCGAGTCTCGGGCAGCCGTGCGCGGCGGGACAAGGGAGATCGGGACCTTCGGCCGTGTCCGGCCAGGAAGGGTTCAGGCGAGCCAGCCGGGGCGCACCACGCCCGCCTCGTAGGCGATCACCACGAGCTGGGCGCGGTCGCGCGCGCCGAGCTTGGCCAGCACCCGGCTCACGTGGGTCTTGGCGGTGGCGGGGCTGACCACCAGGCGCGCGGCCAGCTCCTCGTTGGTCAGCCCGGCGGCGACGGCGGCCAGCACCTCGCGCTCGCGCTCGGTGAGCCCGTTGAGCCGGGGCTCGGGCGGGGGCTCCTTGATGCGCCCGGCGAACTCGGAGATGAGCCGCCGGGTCACCGAGGGGGCGAGCAGGGCGTCGCCGCGGGCGGCCACCCGCACGCCGTGGATGAGCTCCATCGGCTCGGTGTCCTTGACCAGGAACCCCGACGCGCCCGCCTTGAGCGCGCCGTAGACGTACTCGTCGAGGTCGAAGGTGGTGAGGATGACGACCCTGGTGCCGCCCAGCCGCTCATCGGCGGCGATCCGGCGGGTGGCCTCCAGGCCGTCGGTGCCGGGCATGCGGATGTCCATGAGGACGACGTCGGGCCGCTCGCGCACCGCCACGGCGTGGGCCTCGGCGCCGTCCCCGGCCTCGGCCACCACCTCGATGTCGTCCTCGCCCTCGAGCATGGACCGGAACCCGGCGCGCACCAGGGTCTGGTCGTCGGCGATCGCGACCCGGATCATGGGCGCCCCCTCGTCGTCGTCGGTCCCATTATGGTGCGGCCGGGCCGTGCGGGACGCGCGCCCTGACCGCGAATCCGCCGCCGGGGCGGGGGCCGGCCGTGAAGGACCCGCCGAGCGCGGCGGCGCGCTCGCGCATGCCGCGCAGGCCGTTGCCCTCGTGCGGGTCCTCCCCGCCGCCGCTGCCGTCGTCGTCGACCTCCACCTCGAGGGCGTCGCCGTCGTCGGACACGCGCACGCGCACCTTCTGCGCCCCGGAGTGCCGCAGGGTGTTGGTGAGCGCCTCCTGGACGATCCTGTAGACGGCCAGGGCGGTGGGGGCGGGCACGTCCGCGGTGCCGCGGGCCGCGAGCCCGGCGGTGTCCAGCTCGACGTCGAGGCCGGAGGCGCGGGTGTGCCCGACCAGCTCGGGGAGGCGGTCGAGGGTGGGCGCGGGGGCGGCCGGGGCCCCGCCGGGCCCGGTGTGCTCCTCGTCGACCTGCCGGAGGGCGCCCAGCGTCGCCCGCAGCTCGCGCAGGGTCTCCTTGCTGGCGCCGCGGATGGCCTCCAGCGCGCGGAAGGCCTCCTCGGGGTCGCGGCGGTGCGCGGCGGCCCCGGCCTGCACGTTGATCAGCGAGATGTTGTGCGCGACGACGTCGTGCAGCTCGCGGGCGATGCGCAGGCGCTCCTCGGTGGCCCGGCGCCGCGCCTCCTCCTCGCGGCCGCGCTCGGCCTCGGCGGCGCGCTCCTCGACCTCGCGCAGGTAGGCGTTGCGGTTGCGGACGCTCTCGCCCACGGCGAAGATCACGATCAGCCAGGCGATGACGGCGAGCGCCCGCCACAGGTCGAACGACAGGCCCTCTCCGATGAGGACCGCGCCCAGGGCCACCAGGACCGCGGTGGCCACCCCGGCGCGGTTGCCCACCGCCGCCAGCCGGACGACGGTGACCAGCAGCAGCATCCAGGCCATCCAGCCGTCGGAGGCGCTGACCATGTAGTACAGCACCATGGCGGCCGGGGCGACGGTGGCGGCGAGGTAGGGCAGGCGGCTGACGGCGGCCAGGGACGCCGCGCCGACCGCCAGCAGCACCAGAGCGGGCGCCGAGACGGCGACGCCGCGCTCGGCGGCGAACAGCGGCTCGGAGGCGAGCAGCACGGCCCCGGTGAACAGGGCGAGCGCGGCGTCCAGCCGCCACCCCTCGAGCCGGGGCAGGTGGATCCTCATGGGTGCATCCTGCCCGCTCGGAGGCGGTCCGGTCATGCCCCCGGGGTCGACACCCGGCGTACGACTCCGGGAGGACGCGTCCTCACGCCGGCGTCTGCGAGCGCAGCCGCAGCGACAGCACGATGAACACGATGCCGAACAGGATCGCGTAGACGCCGATGATCAGGGCGATGGCGACGGCGCCCTGCAGCGGCCAGAACCAGATGAGCAGGCCGAAGCAGACCGAGAGCGCGCCGCCGAGGATGTACAGCCACTCGCCGGAGACCTCCTTGCGCAGGCGCACGGCGGTGGCGATCTCGACGATGCCGGTGAACACCGCCCAGGCGCCGATCAGGACGGTGAGCACGATGACCGTGGCCAGCGGCCAGACCAGCGCCACCACGCCGAGCAGCACCCCCAGGACGGCCTCCACCACCAGCGGGGTGCGGTCGCTCCCGGTGGTGCGGAAGGCGAGCACCCCGGCGACGACCCCGTCCACCAGCGCGTAGGCGCCGAACAGGATGGCCAGCGCCACCGCGGTGATGCCGGGCCAGAACACCGCGAGCACGCCGAACAGGACGGCCAGCGCGCCGCGCACGGTCAGCACCCACCAGTGCCGGGTCATGTAGTCGAGCATGCCCTCGGCATTCCCCGCCGCACCGGGGGACATCACCGAACGCAGGGCAATTTTCACGCAAAGTGACCACACTGGGGACGAAAGAGGCGGGCCCGGCGGTCCCGGGCCCGCCGCGGGGAGCGGACGCCTCACCCCTGCGCCGGGTAGGGGCGCTCCGCGGGGCCGACGTAGAGCTGCCGCGGCCGCGCGATGCGCGTGGCCGGGTCCTTGCGCTGCTCCCGCCAGTGCGCGATCCAGCCGGGGAGCCGGCCGATGGCGAACAGGACGGTGAACATGTTGGTCGGGAAGCCCATCGCCCGGTAGATGACGCCGCTGTAGAAGTCGACGTTGGGGTAGAGCTTGCGCTCGGTGAAGTAGGGGTCGGCCAGCGCCTTCTGCTCCAGCTCCAGGGCGAGCTGGAAGAGCTCGTCGGGGCGCTCCTGGCGGGCCAGGATGTCGGCGGCCAGGCCCTTGATCTCCCGGCTGCGCGGGTCGAAGTTCTTGTAGACCCGGTGCCCGAAGCCCATGAGCCGGGTCTCCTTGGCCTTGACCTTCTCCAGGAAGGCGTCGACGTCGCCGCCCATGCCCCGGATCTCCTCCAGCATCTCCAGGACGGCCTGGTTGGCGCCGCCGTGCAGCGGGCCGAACAGGGCGTTGACGCCGGCCGAGACCGAGCCGTAGATGTCGGCGTCGGAGGAGCCCACCACGCGCACGGTGGCGGTGGAGCAGTTGAGCTCGTGGTCGGCGTGCAGGAGAAGGAGGAGGTCGAGCGCCTTGGTGTACAGGGCGTCCAGCTCGGCGTCCCCGGTGCCCTCGCCGAAGAGCATGGCCAGGAAGTTCTCGACGTAGTCGCGCGCCGGGTCCGGGGCGATGGGCTCGGAGCCGGAGGTACGCCGGTGGATGTGCGCCGCGATCGTCGGCAGCTTGGCCAACAGCCGGATCGTGGCGGTCTCGACCTGCTCGTCGTCGGTGGGGTCGGCGCTGTCGTCGTAGTAGGCCGCCAGCGTGTTGACCGCCGCCGCGAGCAGGGTCATGGGGTGCCCGTTGCGCGGCAGCGCGTCGAGCAGTGTGCGCATCTCATCGGGGATCTGGGCGTTCGTCCGCAGCAGGTCGGCGAAGTCCTTCAGCTCCCCGGCGGAGGGCAGCGCGCCGCGGATCACCAGGTAGGCGACCTCCAGGAACGAGCTGTGCTTGGCCAGGTCCTGGATGGGGTAGCCGCGGTAGCGGAGGATGCCCGCGGCGCCGTCGATGTAGGTGATCTCCGAGCGGCAGGAGGCGGTGTTGCCGAAACCGGGGTCGAGCGTGGTCATCCCGGTGCCCGAGAGCAGCGCCTTGACATCGATGGCCTGTTCGCCCTCGGTGCCGGTCAGCAGCGGGAAGGTCTGGTCCCCGCCGTCGTACCGCAGCTCCACCGTGCGCCCTTTGCCGTCTTCACTCATGCCCGAGCCAACCTTTCAAGCCTTCCAGGCGGGGTGCGGGGGCGTGTGCCGGGGTGCCGGCCCACGCGTGTGGGGTACTGACTTTGTTCGGTTTTATTAAACTCCAGTGAAGTAAAATCATACAATTCTCACGCATTAACGAACAGGTGACCTGGGACACACGAGAAGAGGTCCGCAACTTCGCCCGAGCGTCAAAAAACGCGCTTTTTCACGAGCGCAGAGCCTCGACCCCGTCACCGCCCGGGAACAGGGATGTTCCCCGAACGGCGCCGCACCCGACCCGGCCGCCCCTGTGAAACTTCCCACGACCGGCCTATTCGACGATGGCCGTTCGGAATCGTGATGATTCCGTACGCCATTCGTCTCCGTTCACACCGGCGTCATTCGCCGGTGTCGACGCCTCCCGCCAGCAGCGGCTCCATCACCAGGCCCGGGTGCTCGCGCTCGATCACCCGCAGCCGCCACTTGTTGTGCACCAGCACCAGCAGCTCGCCGTCCGAGCGCCGACGCAGCACCTCGCAGCCCGACAGGGCGTGCAGCCTCTCACCGTCCTCGGCCGTGGTGCGCCGCGCCAGCGTGTAGTCCAGGTTGGCCAGCTCGATCGGGGCCTTGAACTCCTCGGCCATGCGGTGCTGCACCACCTCGAACTGCAGCGGCCCCACCGCCGCCAGCACCGGCGCCTGCTCACCGCGCACGTCCGAGGACAGCACCTGCACCACGCCCTCGGCGTCCAGCTGGGCGATGCCGCGCTGGAACTGCTTGTACCGCCCGGCGTCCTTGGCCCTGGCCACCGCGAAGTGCTCGGGCGCGAAGCTGGGAATCGGCGGGAACACCACCTTGGGCCCCTCGTACAGCGTGTCGCCCACGCTCAGCGCGGCGGCGTTGACCAGCGCGATCACATCACCCGGGTAGGCGGTCTCCACGGTGGTGCGCTCGGAGCCGAACACCTGCTGGGTGTACTTGGTGGCGAAGGGGCGCCCGGTGGCCGCGTGGGTGAGCACCATGCCGCGCTCGAACCGGCCCGAGGAGACCCGCACGAACGCCATCCGGTCCCGGTGCGCCTTGTCCATCCCGGCCTGCATCTTGAACACCTGGCCGGAGAACGGCGCCTCCACCGGCCGCTCCCCGCCCTTCTCGTCGGCCTTGGGCCCAGGGGACGGGGCCAGGTCGACCAGCGTGCCCAGCAGCTCGCCGACGCCGAAGTTGGGCAGCGCCGCCCCGAACAGCACCGGCGAGGACTCCCCCGCCAGGAAGGACTCCTCGTCGTACTGCGCGCCGATCTCGCCCAGCAGCTCGATCTCCTCAAGCGCCTGGTCCCAGGCCCCGCCCTCGGTCTTGGCCGCGGCCTCGGCGTCCATGCGCTCCTCCTCGGCCTTGGTCGCGCCGCCGGGCGTGCGGTGGTACTTGACGTACTCCCGGCCCTCACCGCCCGTGCCCAGCTCCACCACGCCGCGGAAGTCCCCGGCGATGCCCACCGGCCAGTTCACCGGGGTGGGGCGCAGCCCGATCCGCTGCTCGATCTCGTCCAGCAGCTCCAGGGGCTCGCGCCCGGGCCGGTCCCACTTGTTCACGAACGTGATCACCGGGACCTTGCGCGCCCGGCACACGTCGAACAGCTTGAGGGTCTGGGCCTCCAGGCCCTTGGCCGAGTCCAGCAGCATGATCGCCGCGTCCACCGCGGAGAGCACCCGGTAGGTGTCCTCGGAGAAGTCGGCGTGGCCGGGGGTGTCCAGCAGGTTCAGCACCCGGCCCGAATAGTCGATGCGCAGCGCGGCCGAGGTGATCGAGATCCCCCGGGCCTGCTCCATGTCCATCCAGTCCGAGGTGACCCCGCGCCGGTCGCCCTTGCCGTGCACCGCCCCGGCCGACGTGATGGCCGCCGCGTGCAGCGCCAGGGCCTCGGTCAGGGTCGACTTGCCGGCGTCCGGGTGCGAGATCACCGCGAAGGTCCTCCGACGCCCCGCCTCGGCCAGAACCTCTGTCGCCGTCACCGCGTCCGCCTCTCCTCCGCTGGTCAGGTGGGCCCACGCGAATCTACCGCAGGGGTAGGGTTCCCCGGCTCAAGCGCCCTGCGGACCCGGCGGGCGACCTCCTCCGGGTCGGTCCCGGGCGGGTAGACCGCGACCACGACCCCGCCGCCCGCACCACCGCCGGAACCGCCTCCGCCGGACGTGCCGCGCAGCACGTCGCCCAGGCCCTCGGTGACGAACGCCATGGCGCGGTCGAACCGGTCCCAGGGCACCGGCCGGTCCGGTTCGCGCAGCCACGACCGCAGCACGTGGTTGTGCGCGGCGATGACCGAGGCCGCCACCGCCTCGGCCGCCAGCGCGCGCTCGGTGTCGCGCTCCCCGCCCGCCAGGTAGCGGCGGAACGCCGACTGGTAGCGCGCGGTCATCGCGATCTCCCGGTCCCGCAGGCGGGGCACCGCCCGCACGAGGCGGAACCGGCGCACGGAGGTGTCCGGCTCGCCCGCGTAGCCCTGGAAGACCATGCGGGCGGCGGCGGTGACCGTCGCGACCGGGTCGTCGCCGGGGGCGGCGTCCAGGAAGCGCCGCACCGTCTCGTACAGGTCCTCATGCTCGGCGAAGAGGATGTCCTCCTTGGTGCCGAAGCGCCGGAAGAGGCTGCGGCGGCTCAGCCCCGCCTCCTCGGCGACGTCCCCCATGGTGGTGGCGTCGTAGCCGCGGCGCTCGAAGAGCCGCACCGCGGCCGCGACCACCGCGTGCCTCTCGTCCGCTCTACCGGTCATGCCCCTCCTTGACCCGTCCCCGATAACGTACGCTGTCACGTGATGCCAGTATCGGGCACTCAGTGCCAGACATGCCGCGCGCGCCGCCAGGAGGGCCGATGAGCTTCGATCTGTTCACCACCACCGAGGAGCACGAGGAGCTGCGCGCCGCCGTGCGCGCGGTGGCCGAGGACAAGATCGCCCCGCACGCGGCGGCGGTCGACGAGAAGAGCGCGTTCCCGCAGGAGGCCTACGACGCGCTGCGGGCGACCGACTTCCACGCCCCGCACATCGGCGAGGACTACGAGGGCGTCGGCGCCGACGCGCTGGCCACCTGCATCGTGATCGAGGAGGTGGCGCGGGCCTGCGGCTCGTCCTCGCTGATCCCGGCGGTGAACAAGCTCGGCACGATGCCGCTGGTCCTGGGCGCCTCGGAGGAGGTCAAGCAGCGCTACCTGCCGCCGGTGGCGCGCGGCGAGGCGATGTTCTCCTACGGCCTGTCCGAGCGCGAGGCGGGGTCGGACACCGCGAGCATGCGCACCCAGGCGGTCCGCGACGGCGACGGCTGGGTGGTCAACGGCCAGAAGTCGTGGATCACCAACGCCGGGGTGAGCTCGTACTACACGGTCATGGCGGTGACCGACCCGGACGGCAAGCGCGGCGGCAACGTGACCGCGTTCGTGCTGCACGCCGACGACCCCGGGTTCACCCTGGGCGAGCCGGAGCGCAAGCTCGGCATCAAGGGCTCGCCCACGCGCGAGCTGTTCTTCGACGACGTGCGCATCGGGGACGACCGCCGGGTGGGCGGGGTCGGCGAGGGCCTGAAGATCGCGCTGCGCACCCTGGACCACACCCGGGTGACCATCGGCGCCCAGGCGGTGGGCATCGCCCAGGGGGCGCTGGACGCGGCCGTGGAGTACGTCAAGGAGCGCAAGCAGTTCGGCAAGGCGGTGGCCGACTTCCAGGGCGTGCAGTTCATGCTGGCCGACATGGCGATGAAGCTGGAGACGGCCCGCCAGATGGTCTACACGGCGGCGGCCAAGTCCGAGCGGGGCGACGCCGACCTGTCCTTCTTCGGGGCGGCGGCCAAGTGCTACGCCTCCGACGCGGCCATGGAGATCACCACCGACGCCGTCCAGCTCCTGGGAGGCGCCGGCTACGTGAAGGACTTCCCGGTCGAGCGCATGATGCGCGATGCGAAGATCACTCAAATCTACGAGGGCACCAACCAGATCCAGCGCATGGTGATGGCCCGCCAGCTCCTCAAGTAGGCACTGAGACACGAAAAAGCCCTGGTCGCACCGGGAACCCCGGGTGGGGCTCCTAGGGCGACCAGGGCTTGCTTGGCGCTCGCTCTGATGAGTGCCACGAGGCGTGTTCCGTCTATGTTCCGTCAGGAACGAGCCCCGACCCTTCGAAGCGGTTGTCGATCGCGCTGCGGGAGCGCTCGTCCGCGCTCGGGAGCATGTGGCCGTAGATGGAGAGAGTCACCTTCGGATCGTGCCCAAGGTACGACGCCAACGCGACGACGGAGACCATCGCGTCGAGCTGAACCGAGGCATACCAGTGACGCAGCTGATGCATGCCCTCCCTCCTGGTCGTCTCGTACCGCTTCCGTCCACGGCTGTCGGCCGCGGGCGGCGGAATGATGCCCGCAGCAGTGATGGCCGGCTTCCAGACGGTCTCGCTGTAGTTACGCGCGCGAACATGCTGGTCGTCTGTGGGCCACCGGAAGAGCAGCCGCACCGTGTGCGACTCACCGTCGGTCTTCTCCCACGGCAGCGTGTAGTCACGCGGCGGGGACTCCTCAATGTGCTGCCTGAGGACTATCGCGACATTGGCCGGCATCGGCACCGTCCGGGTCTTGTCGTTCTTGGGCAGCGCGAAGACGTAGTTCTCCCCCAGCTTCTTGATCTGGCGATTCACCCGGATGACCGATTCCCGGAAGTCCAGATCCTCGAGGGCGAGGCCGAAGATCTCTGCCTGCCGCATGCCGCAGCCCGCGGCGATCACCGGCAGCGGCAGGAGCGGCGCCGGGTGGGCGCCGATGATGTCCGAGATCTGAGCATCGCTCCACACCTTGACGTCACGGCCTTGCCACTTCGGCTGCCGGACGATCTTCGACTTGACCGGGTTCTTCTTGATCGCCTCATCGGCTTCCGCGAGCTCCAAGACCCCGCGGATCACCAGCAGCGCCGTAGCAGCCAGTGAGGCACTGAAGGCTTCCTCGAGCTCTTTGAGGCATGCCTGAATCTCGGAGGGCCGGATCGCCTTGACCTTCCGCTTGTCGAAGCGTGGCCCCACGTGCAACCGGTAGACGCTCTCGTATCGGATCTCGCTCGCCGGGTCCACGGTGACCGTGTTGAACCAGCTCTTCGCGAAGTCCCCGAAGAGCTTGTCTCCGGCCTTCGGGTCGATGTACTCGCCCCGCGCCACGTCCGTCTCCATGGCGTTGGCGTGCTTGCTGGCCGGGTCCTTCGTCTTGAAGGCCTTGCTCTTCTCGCTCCCGTACTGGTCGTGCCATACAGCCAGCCATCGCTTCCCCTTGCCGAAGCGGGCGGTCTTCACCTGAGTTGGTTCGCCGTCCGGCCCCTTGACCGTCTTCCACCACAGGTCCTTGACGTGTGCCATCAGCCCTGTGCCTCCACCCAGCTGCGAACCTCTTCGGGGAAGTAGCGGACGTGCTTGCCCACCCTGTGGGAACGCGGGCCATAGCCCTTGTGCCGCCACTGGTAGAGCGTCTTCTTCGGAAGCCCGAGGAAGGCGGACACCTGCTCGATGGTCCAAAGCGCCTCGAAGTCGCCTGCCTTGGAGAGCTGCTTGTGCCGGGTAGCCGTGCTCATTCGGGGCTGACCTCCAGGTACACGCGGACGGTGGCCGGGTCGCGGCGATTTGGGTAGGGCTTGGAAGGCTCGTCCGCTGGGAGAAGCGAACGGCTCAGGCCGACGACCCTGTCGACGTCCTCCTGGGCGCCCGACGGGCGGATCTTGACCAGCCGCAGACGGCGTGGCGCAGAGTGCTCCATAGTGGGAGGTGCCTCCTCCATCTCGGGGGTGGTTCGGTGGCCTCGGGCTGGGCTTTGGCGAGTTGGGCCCGGGGCCGCTTCATTGCGGTGTTCATGCTGTTCAGGCAGAGCTCTCCTCCTTCTGTCGGAGCTTTGGATGGACCAGGTAGGTCTTGCTGGGGCGGCCGCGCTTCTTCTCGGCAGGTGGCGGGGCCAGTCGAAGCCATCCCAGGTCGATGAGCATGCCGACCGGCGCATCCAGGTCGGAGGACTTGGGGATGTCGCGGCAGCGCACGCCGTTGTAGAGGTCGCGGTGAGTGACCTGGCGGCGCGGGTGCGCTTCGAGCCAGTCCAGGACCTTGCGGGCCGCGTTGTGCACGGGATCGGCGCCCATCAGTCCGAAGACCGCCAAGGCGTGCTCGGTGTAGTACTCGCCGAGCTTCTCGGCCGCGGTGAGGGTCTCCAGAGTGATCGGGGCTCCCCACCCGTCGGCGAGGTGCTCGGCAACATGGAGCAGGGCGGCGATCCGGACGACGGCTCCGACGAGCTTGCCGCCCCAGTCGCGCATCTGCCCCATGCGCCCGTCGCTGCGGAGCTGCGGCTCGACGACCTCGTCCATGAGCACCATCAGCCGCTCGCGTGCCTGATCGGTGAAGGTCAACGTCATCGGTTCGGGCAGGTTGCGCAGGCTGAAGAGCATCGCCTTCAGCTGGTGCCGGTACTCCTCTTCGACTTCGGCCGGGATAGGGGCCGCGTTCTTGGAGGAGCGGTGGCCAATGTTGTCGGGCGGTAGCGAGTAGAGGATCCGTGCGAACACCCCGCGGCCGCGGCCGCCTGGCGTGGAGAAGATCTCGTTGAGTGCCTCGGGCTGCAGCGCGATACCGATCGTGAGCGCGGGAGCGTCGATGTAGTCGGGCTCGCGTCCCTGCCTGTCGACACGGATCTGCTCTCCGGCATGGGCGTTGAGGAAGGTGTCCAGGTTCGGCATGCCGGAGTAGCGGCCGGCCAGGTTGCCGAAGAACCCGCCCTCGGGCGCCAGCAGTGCAAGACGACCGTCCTGCTCGGCCAAGCGGTGCGCGAGGTTCTCCGGTGTGATGTCGGAGGCGATCAGCTTGGGGACCGCGGGCACCTCGAGTTCGGCTGCACGGTCGGCCGCATCGCGGGCTTCGGCCATGGACTGTGGGCTGCCTCCTTCCTTCTCGGCCTTCTGCGCGGCGTCCTCGGCCTGGGCTTGCGCCACGCGCCGCTGCAGTAGCGCGTCGCGGATCTCGGGCTCGGCCTGTTCCACGAGCTTCTGCTCGGCATGGAACAGCGGGCTGTTGATGTGGGCGAACACCGCCGACTTCCGGGATGCCGGTGGCAGGGCGGTCACGGTGTACACGCAGGCCGGTTCGGTCCATGTGCCGGTGTCCACGTGGATCCGGCCCGAGGCGGCCGTGGACAGCGCCGCAAGGGACAGGCACCCGGCCAGGTCCGGCGGCGTCTGAGTCAGGTCCGAGACCGCCGCCGCGTACAGCCCCACCCAGGACGGAAGCGCCTCGACGGGGAACTCGGGAAGCTGGCCGGAGACCGCGTCCAGCGGAGTCGGCTCACTCCAGGCTCCTCCGGCCTCGCGCGCTTGGCGCAGTGCCTCATCGGCTTGGGCCGCCACCTCGCCCGCATCGCCTTCGGCGGCGTAGCCGAGCTGGGCGATGTGGGTGCCGGCCTCCACGAGGCGCCGGTAGACGGCGGCCTCAGCGACGATGCGCGCGTAGTAGCCCGCATTGGCCGCAGCCGGGATGGCCTCGGTAAGGGTGTGCAGGTAGGCCGCACCGCCGACCTGCTTGGCCTGCCCGCGCTTGGCCAGCTCCTTGTTGACCGCGATCGCGTCCGTCGGGGCACCGTCGCCATGAAGTTTGACCACGGCGTCGAAGACCACCTGGTGAGCTGGCCGATAGAAGTCGCCGGAGCCGGTGATCTCGACGACTTCGGCGATCGCGTCCTTGGAGAGCATCATCCCGCCGAGCGTGTTCTGCTCGGCGCGGATGTCGTGCGGGGGTTCCTGGGCGGCCCCGCTCTGGGGATGCTGCTCTTCAGGCTCGGGGACGAGCGCGAGAGACACGGGTTGGTCCTTCCTATCCGCGGGGCGGGCCGCGGGTGTGGTGGTCACCGCCAGGCGGATCGGCGGGTGGGCATTCGAGCGGCCGCCCCGGTTGTCGGGGCGGCCGTCTCGGGTGCCGTTGGGTGCCATCGCAAGAAGAAAGCCCTTCCGAGGGGAAGGGCGTGACAACGGGCCTGGCAGTGATTTGTCGGCGGGTCAGGTGCTGGTGGCCGGGATGATCGGCCACGCGCGTTCGACGACCTCGCGCGGGTTCTTGCGCCGCAGGTATTCCTCCAGCGAGGCGGCCTGCTGGGCCCTCCAGGTCCGCTGGGCATCGTGGAGCTCTTCGATGCCCATGGCCGCCAGGCGGGACTGGGTGGAGCCGAGCCGCCAGGCCAGCCGCGCGGCGGCCAAAGCGTCGGCCTCGCACCCGTGCGCGGCATCCTGTGCGAGCGGGATGTTGTAGTGGGCGCACACGTCCACCAGCCGCCGCGATCCGCGGCGGTAGCGGTCGACCTCCTTGTCCAGGACATGGGGGTCGACCACTCGGAGCTTGCCGCCGAAGTCCACCCCGATCCGGTACCGCGCCAGCTCCCTGTCGAGCAACGTGCAGTCGTAGGCCGCGTTGAACGCGACCAGAGGCACCCCGTCGGCGACCGCCGCGCCGATCTGCTGGGCGACCTCGTCGACGACCTCGCGGGCCGGGCGGCCGTGCTGGCGGGCGAACTCGGTGGTGATGCCGTGGACGTCGGTGGCGCCCTGGGGGATCTCGATCCCCGGATCGGCCAGCCACGTCTGCGGCTCGGCCGTGCCGGCCGCAGGATCGATGCGGATCAGGGCACAGGAGACGATGCGGTCGGTGTCGAAGTCCACGCCCGTGCTCTCGATATCGAAGGCGAGCATGGGATTCAGGTGCCAGTCGGACACGCGGGTTCCTCTTCGTTTCGGGGGGCGGTTCAGGCCGTCTGCGCGGCGTCGGCGCAGAGCTGGCATTTTCCCGCAGCCGGAGCCAGGACCACGGCCGTGGCGTCATCGCGGTAGCCGTCCTCGTCGGGCCGCGCCGCGTCGACGAGCGCCTGGGCCAGGTCCTGCGGGGAGTCCTGGAGGGCGGCCGCCATCTCCTCCAGCTCCTCGTGGGCGACGTAGTCGTGGACGCCGTCGCTCGTGAGCACCACCAGCTCACCGACGGGGACCTCCACGTCGTAGACCGTGGCCACGGCCGCCTCCGACAGCGGGGTTTGCACCCAGTTGTCGTGGTCAGCCGCTAGCTCCCATGGCGCCCCATTGCGCCTGAGCTGCTCGCCCACGGTGTGGTCGGAGGTGAAGCGGCGCAGCCGCTGGCGCTGGTGGTCAAAGCCGTGGCCACGGCAGTCCCCGGACCACCAGACCCATGTCGGCGAGCCGGGAGAGGCCAGGGCCGCCACGCCGACCGCGTCACCCGCCTGGTCCACCTGCAGCAGTTGGGTTCCGGACAGCAGCCCGGCCAGGCCGCCGCGGTGGGCGGTCACGCGGGCCACGGTCTCGGCCAGCAGGCGGGCGGTGGTGGCGGTGGCCTCGTCGTTACCGATGCCGTCGATCAGCGCAGCAGCGGTCGCACTATCGCGGGTGTGAATGGAGGCGGCGTCGCAGTTGAAGGCGCGCGAGCCGCGGCGGGTCGCGAGTGCGGTGGTGATCACTGAACCTCCTGGTTGTAGTCGTGGTCCGGGGCGGACCAGCGCTGGTCCGCCCCGGACCACCAGGGCACGTCGGAGTTGTGGGCTAGAACGGTGGGTCGGAGGGCTCGTGCAAGGTCGCGGTGACCGTTGCGGCCTCGGGGGCGGGAACCTCGGCGGGCATCAGCAGGGCGTGGAACCAGGTGCCGAGGGTCACCACCACGGGCCTCTTCGGGGCGTCGGGGGCGAACCAGGCCAGGGTGTGCTCCGGCGCCATCTGCGTGGCGGGCTGCAGGCGTGCCAGGAACTCCGGCCTGATCGCCAGCGCGGGGCACCCCTGGCCGGTGGGCATGCACTCGGTCAGCGCCTTGCGCCAGAGCGGCGGCTTGACCGAACCGGTCGCTCCCGCCGAGACCGAGAGGAGGCCCTGGTCGGTGAGCAGGGCCAGCTCCGGGTCCTCGTGGAACTGGGTGGCGGACGTGAAGTCGACGTCGGAGCCGGGGTGGGCCATCAGGGTGCGGCGCAGCTGGGAGACCTCGTCCGGGTCCAGGGAGACGGGGGCGAAGCGGACCCTGTCGATGCGGTCGCGGGCCACGCCCAGGGTGTAGCGGTCCGTCGCGTACGCGGTCACCCGGTGGCCGTCGGCCTCGATGTGAACCGCGTCCAAGCGGAGGTCGGCCGGACCGGTGAAGGGCGCGACGGCGGTGATCAGCCTCATCAGTCGCTCGCCGGTGATGGTCGCGGTGGTGGCGGTGATCGTTGTGGTCATGGGCTGGCCCTTTCTGCTCGTTGGAACGGAGAGCGGCCGGTCAGAGGCGCATGCCGATGACGGTCTCGCCGGGGCCCACCTCGTCGATCTTCTGGTGGACGTTCACCGTCCGGCCGTCGCGGGCGCGGTGGACGGTCTCGGTGCTACCGCGGGCCGTGCTGGTCGTGGTGGTGGAGCCGTCGTGGTGGGTGACCGTCCCCGCTCGGGCCGCGGCAGCGATGTCCTCCAGGTCGGCGGGGTCGGTACGGAGCCAGCCCAGTCCGTTCAACAGGACCACCCACACGGGCTCGAGCCCGGGGTCGGCCTGCCATTCCTCCTCGGGCACGAGGCCGACGGCGTAGTTCGCGGTGCGCTCGGCGAGCTGCATCACCTGGTCGCGGTCATACCAGTCGGCGCCCTTGGTCTCGCGCTCGTCCGGCGTGAGGACTCCCGTGGTGGCCGCGGTGTACACGGTCCAGGCGTGGCCTGGCTCGGCGGCACCGGCGGGGAGGCGCCGCCTGCACCAGGTCGGCACCCACAGGTCGCGGATGCCGGTGTCGTGCAGGGCGGTGACCTCGAGGCCGACCTCCTCGCGCACCTCAGCGCGCGCGACGTCCTCCGGGGTGCGCAGTGTGCCGTGGTCGGCGCCCTGGTCGAGGTCCCAGTGGCCGGCCACGGGGGCCCTTCCGACCGGGGCGGTGCCGCGCTCGATCATGAGCAGGCGGCCGCGGGTGTCGCCGATGAGCACGCCTACGGTGCGCTGGTCGCAGACCTTCACCATGACGGTTCTCCTTCGCAGGTCGGGGGCGGACCGCTCTGGTCCCCCCGCCCCACCGACCGGGCGGCGGGGCAGAGGCACCGGGCGGGCTCAGACCGCCGAGGCGGCCTGGTTCCGGAACTGCTCGGCGCGGCGCGCCCGCCAGGAGGCGATGTCGCAGACCGCCAGCACGGCGGCCGCGGCGATCGCCAGGGCGAGGGCGAGCGGGACGGGGGAGGCCGCGACCAGCGCGGCGGGCACGATCCAGACCTTGTGCCAGGCCTGATCGACCCGTTCCGCCCCTCCGCCGTCGAAGAAACCGATCTTCGAGGACCGCCGCTCGTCCGCCAGGACCAGGCCGCGCAGCGTGGCGCGGCGGTCGGCCCAGTAGTGGGACACGGCGTTGACGCCCAGGCCCAGGGCCACGGCGACGGGATCCATCGCGGTGCCGGTCACCACGGCCACCAGGGCGAGCATCACGAGCTGGGCCAGGGTGAGCGAGGCGACGTGCCCCGCGCAGGCCTTCCGGCCCTCATGGGTGCAGGCGCCCTTGCCCCTGGCCTGCTCGTCGGTCTGGAGTCCGTAGTCCCCCAGGTAGTGCCCGGGGACCAGCGCGGCGGCGGTGAGGAGGAAGACGATGGGGTCGGCGTGCATCACGGGCGTGATCCCTTCGAGCGCAGGTTCGACTGGGGCCAGGGGCCGCCCGGCGCGGACAGGTATGGCGGCCCCCGTTCGCGAGCGGTCAGGTCAGACGGACGACGAGAGCACCCACGGCGACCAGGGACGAGAGCGCGAGCAGGGCCCCGAGCGCCTGGAGGCCGGCCTCGCGCAGCGCCCGGCGCAGGGGGACCGGCTTGCGGCGGGGCACGGTGGTGGCGGCCAGGAAGGCGGCGGTAAGTTCAGCGGCGACCTCGTGGGGCTCGGCCGGGCGTACGCGGTAGCGGCGGCGGTGCGGCATGGGTCCTCTTTCAGTCGAGTAGGGCGATCAGGGCCATGGCGGCGGCGATCCCGGCCAGCCCGCCCACCAATGGGGCGGGTCCGGAGTAGGCGTCGGTCTCGGGGTCTGTGGCTCGGTAGTCGGCCGCGGCGGCCGCTAGCAGGAACGCCAGGGCCACCCCGCCCGAGCCGAGAAGGCGCATGGTCTCGGGGGCGATGACAGGTCCTTCGGTCACGGTGTGTGGTCAGCGAGCGGGGGGTGTTCCGGCGGAACAGGAGCGCCACGCATAGTGCGGTCAGCCCGCCCCCACGGGGCTCCCGCTGGGGGTCCGGTGGAACGAGGGGAGCGCGTTCCGCCGGAACGCGGCAGGTCAGAAGGTGGAACACAGGTTGTTCCGCCCCGGAACGCGTTCCGCCCCCGGAACAGTGCTCGTTCCGGGGGCGGAACGGGGTCTCGTTCCGGCCGTTTGGTTACAGTGCGTCGCGGAGTTCGGGCGGGACGTCCAGCTCTCCGCGGCGGATCTTGGCGACGGCCTCCTCCAGCTGGTCCCGGAAGTAGCCGCGCGCCTTGGTGCCGTTCCACCGGAAGGAGTTGTCGCCGGGCTCGACATGGATGAGCCGCAGCAGCCGCCGCACCTCCTCGGCCTCCAGGCCGACTTCGTCGGCCACGGCGCTGTAGTGGACACGGTCGCCCTCCCCGCACAACCGCAGCGCCGTCTTCAGTAGCGCGGGCACCTCCTCGTGGTCCTCGGCGGGCAGCGGGTCGGGGTCGGCGTCGAAGGAGGCGGCGATGATGGCGTCGAACTCGTCCTTCTCCGGCTCACCGCGTCGGGCGCGGTTGCGCTGCTCGAGTTCTTCGCGCTTGGCGCGGGCCTGCTCGGCCGCGCCCTTGAGGTCCAGGGAGTCCAAGTCGACGCGTTCGCGCTCCATGACCACGGTTGTCCCGCCGTCCTCGGCCGACTGGACGGGAGCGGGGGCCGATCGAATGGCCGGGACCTCGGAGACCCCGAGCCAGCCCTTGTCCTTGGCGCGCTGCCACCGCTGCTCGTAGACCTGCCGGTTGACGTTCACGGTGATCTCGTCCAGCAGGGGGCGCCGGTCGTCGGTGGCCAGTGCCGCCTGATAGGAGTCGTCCGGCTTGACCAGCAGGCCCTTCATGATCCGGGGCAGCTGGGCCGGGTCGGGCTGCAGCAGCCCGTACCCGGCGGCGGGCATCTCGTCGGCCTTGGGCAGGCCCTTGGAGTAGCCGTAGAGCCGCTGCAACTCCCCGTCCTCGTTCACCTTCATGGCGATGCGCACGGCGGCCTGGGCGATCAGCTCCTTGGGCAGCTGGTCCCCGCCCGCCGACACCGCCCGCAGCGCGCAGGTCAGTTGGCGGATGGAGACCCCGCGGGAACGGTTGGACAGCTCGACGAGCCGCGACTTGACCTCGCGGGGCAGGTCGGCGGCCTCGTCGGTGATGACCTGGATGTGCGGCACGGACGGGCTGGCGGGGACCTTGTCGTCGTTGGCCTGGGCCATCAGGTCCGCGTAGCCCGACGAGCGGGCGGGGATCGCGTCGATGAGGAAGTCGAGCATCAGCTTGGCCTCGGCCGGGTCGGTGGCCACCCAGTCGATGGCCGGCCGGGAGGCCCTGCCCTCCAGCCACGGGCGGAGGAAGGGCTTGAAGGCTTTTCCTCCGTTGAAGTCGATCCCGACGACCA
Source organism: Nocardiopsis endophytica (assembly GCF_027706725.1). GTDB lineage: Bacteria > Actinomycetota > Actinomycetes > Streptosporangiales > Streptosporangiaceae > Nocardiopsis_A > Nocardiopsis_A endophytica. Next base: position 55,185 of record NZ_JAQFWQ010000013.1, on the reverse strand, counting down.
GGACGTCGCGGCACCGCAGGAGCTGGCGCATGATCAGCGACAGGTGGGCGGACTTGCCCGACCCGGTGGCGCCGATCAACACCGAGGCTTGCCACTTGAAGTTCACACCGCCGTAGGAGCCGTCGCGGTGCATGCACGTGGGCAGGTCGTCGTAGATCGACAGAGGGCTGTAGTCGTCCCCGGCGGGGATGTCCTCGGCCAGAGCGTCGACGGTGGAGGCCAGTAGCAGGACCCGGCGGCGGGACCCGTGGGAGGCGACCTCGATGCCGCACCCGTCGGGAAGGTCGGCATCGGCGGCCAGCGCCTCGGCCTTCTGCGCGATGGTGCGCCAGCTCGACGACCCGGCCGGGAGCTCGACCACGATGCTCATGCCGGTCTTGCGTGTGCCACCGGGGTTGTGGGGGTCGGGAACCTCCCATTCGACCAGGTCGGTCACCTGCACCCCGGGCTTGTTGATGTTGCAGATGCGGTTGATGCGGGCCTCCCACTCACCGGCGATCCCGGCCCGCCGCTTGATCTCGCCCTCCTTGCTCGCGCGGTCCTCGGCGGCGATCTCGAAGGAGCGGGTGACCGGCTGCATCACTCCGGCCGCCACGGTCCCCAGCCCCAGCGCCGACAGGGTCGACACGTCCCAGGGGCCGCCGTTGGCCAGTGCGTAGGCGCTCCATCCGGCGAACCCGGCCCACCGCGCTCCCCGGAACAGCCGGGAGACCAGGGGGCGCTCCCCGGCGCGGGCCACCGAGGCGGCGGCGCCCACGGCCCCGGCCACGGCCGGGACCCACCAGTCCATGCCCACCTCGGGCAGCGAGCCGACCGCCGCGGTCGCCATGGCCGCCGAGGCGGCGTTGGCCGCGCCGAGCAGCGGCCCCTGCTCGTGCGACCAGTTGACCCGGCCCTTTTTCACTGACTTCTTCTTGCCGCTCTTCTGGGGCTGCTCTGCCACGCTCTCCTCCTGGTCGTGCCGACACCCGGCATGAAGGAGCGGGGCGGGGTCGGACCCCGCCCCGCTGAAACCGGGGTGCTAGTCCTGCTGGGTCACGTCCCACTTCTCCTCGTTGGGGCGCGGGTTCTCCAGCCGCTCGAGCTCGGTCTCGTGGGCGGCCCGGAACAGGCCGGGCATCTCCGAGGCCACCCCGGACGCACCGCGGCTGGCCTGCGAGATCACGCTGAAGAAGTTCAATACGGAGGCGTCGACGGGCTCCTCGTCCTCAGCCCGATTGGCCATGTTGTCCAGGCCCTGGGCAAGCTGCTCGAAAAGCTCCGGAAGCTCCTTGAGCCCCCGCTCGTAGTCGAGCATCCCCATGCCCCCGAAGTCGGACAGAGCGCTCTTGAGCTCCTCGGCCGCGTCTCTGACGCGCTGGACGGGTGCTGCCACGGATTCCTCCTCGGTGGGTGTTCCTACGGTGATGGCCATCAGCCCTCGGCCGATGGCGGCGATGGGCCCGTCCTGTGGGGACGGGGCGTTGGTGCCGATGACGCGCCCGGTGAGCACGCGCGGCTCGGAGCGGCGGGGCCGGGCCCCGAACCCGGCGACCGCGGCGGCGGCCAGGGCCAGCTGCGCGCCGCGGACGTTGCCGTAGCGCGCGTCGTCGCTCACCCGACCTGTCCAGCGTTCCCAGAGCCGGGCCAGCCAGGACTTGGCCCGGTAGCCCCAGGCGCGGGCCTGCATCGCCCACACGCGCTTGCGCATGTAGTTGGCGATGCGCTGGCGGCGTGGGCGGGTCAGGTTCCAGGCGCGACGCGCGCCTCGGCGGGCCGCCGCGACGGGACGCGAGCGCCAGGTGCGCCCGGCGGTGCGGCCGAGCGCCCGGCCCACCCGTCCGCCGGAGAAGCCGCGCGGGCGGAACTTGGTGAAGCGGCCCTTGCCGGAGGTGAACCGGCCCGAGCCCGTCCCTGGCCCCAGCAGGCGTCCGGGCCCCTTGCCCGCGGCGCCCGGTCCGCGAGAGCCGCCGGAACCGCGGAGCCCAAGGCCTCCTCGTTGCCCGCCGAAGGCCCCGCCGCGTCCGGATGCTCCGCCACGGCTGCCTGCCCTCCCGAACAAGCCTTTCCCGGACCTGGCGCCGGGGCCGCCTGCTGTGCGGCCGCGCCCGGCCCGCGAACCCGTGCCGGACAACAGCCCGCCACGTCCGCCGGCCGATCCGGTACCGCCGCCCGCTCGGGAACCCGAGCCGCCCCGGCCAAGCCCGCCGAGCAGTCCCGCGCGGGCCCCCGGCCTTCGGTGGGCGCCCGGCGAACGCCCACCAGCACCACCTCCGGTCCGGGCGCCATGGCCGCCGGGACCAGAGCCCGCCCCCGCGGCGCGGGAACCGGACAGCCCGCCCCGGCCTCCCGCGCGGCCGAGCGTCCCGGCCGCTTTCGAGCCGCCCCGGCCACTCCGGGCCCCCAGAAGCCCACCGGCGCCGCGGCCTGCACCGCGCCCGCCGAGCGAGCCTGACCCGCCACGGGCACGGTGCAGGACTCCCTTGCCCGCGGCCGCCTGGCCGCCCTGCTGGGCTGCGGCGGCCTTCGCAGCACGCCGCCGCCGAGCCAGGTACGCGGCGGTCCCGGCCCCGGCGGCTCCCACGGCGACCGCCAGACCCGCCGGACCGCCCACCGCCCAGGCGCCCGCCCCGATGGTGGCGGCGTTGGACGCTCCGATCTCCAGAAGCGGCGGGAGCGGGGGAGGATCGGCGAACTCGGTAGCGGCCGGAGTCGCGGCGGCCCCAGGAACGGCAGGCGGAGCGGGCGTGGTGTCGGTTCCCGGAGGCCCAGGCGGCGCCTCGGGCACGATCTCGGTGTCCATGTGCACCTCCGTGTGAAGAGGCCCGGACGCCAGGACGGGGCGCCGGGCCGGATCCGGAGTAGTCGCAGAGGGGTCAGAGCAGGCCCTCGAGAGCCGGGGTGAGCGCGCTGGCGAACCGGCCGAGGGCGTCGGCGCCCTCGGTCACGACGCCGACAGCGGCGACGAGCACGCCCGCCACGGACTCCGGGGCGCGGAACAGCCACAGCAGCAGGACCGCGGCGATGACGATGGGGATGAGCCGGGCGAAGAATCCACGGATCATGACGTCGTCTCCTTCTGGACGAAGCGATGGCCGGGTCGTTGAAGCCCGGCGGGGTGAGCGCGAAGGCGCGCAGTTCAGAAGAGGGGCTGGGGCTCGGGGCAGGAACGCGAGCGCTTGTGGCGGCGCAGGTCCTCGTCGGCCCCGTAGTAGCCCACGCGCCACTCGCCGGTGGCGCCGCAGGCGCAGACCAGGCGGGCGAAGTAGGACTCCTCGCCGCGTTCGGTGAAGCCGCCGGCGCGTTCAATGCCCGGGGTGCAGCGCGTGGTCATGCCGCCCACCCCTCGGCGGTGAGCACGCGGGCGGTCTCGTCGGCGTCGCACGGCGGGCACAACCCGCCGGTGCTGGTGGGCAGGCAGTACTCGAACACCCACCTGCAGACTTTGCAGGTGTGGCGGGCCAGAAGCGCGCGGGCCAGCGCCCGCTCGCGGGCGGGGGTCATCGGCCGCACCGCTGCGGCGCGGGTCCGGTCGTAGAGCCAGGCGCGGCGGTAGCCGCCGCGGGCACGTCGCGAGCGCCAGAGAAGTTCGGCGACGGGGTCCTGACCGCCGGGGCGCAGGCCCTCGGCGCGCAGTTGGGCCCGGGTGGCCAGCTCCGGCGGGGCGAAGCCCCACCGGTAGGCCGGGATCACCGCCGCCGGCGGGGCTGGACTTCGACCAGCGCCCGCACAGGGTCCGGCACGTCCTCCGGCAGGCCGGGCTCGTCGTGGCCCGCCCCGCAGTTGGCGAGCACGAGCGCCATCGAGGCGGGGGTCGCCCAGTTGGGGTCGTGCCAGGTGGCGCCGCACCCGCAGGAGATCAGCGAACGGTCCTCCTCGCCCTGGACCCAGTGCAGCCGGAGGTTCCGGAAGCTCGTGCACTCGGGGCAGGTGGCGAACTCGTCACGCTTGGGCCAGGAGGTGATCCAGGTGTCGGCCTGGCGGGTGTACAGGCGGCGGACGGGGGCCTCGGTGATGGTCGTCATGCGGTTCCTTCCAGCTCTGGGGGTGGTGGACGGGGCCGCCCCGGCCCGTGGCGGGTCGGGGCGGCGGTGTTGGTGGCCGGTCGGTGGTGGTCAGGGCGGATCCATAGGCCTCCTGCGAGGTGCGCGGGCGGGTGGGGAACAGCGGGTCGGGCGGGTTCGCGGGCAGCCCCATCCGGGGTTGCCGCGCGTCGCCTGCTCGACGCCGCTCCGGGCGGCGGGGACACCGCCCCGACCACAGGGGCCGGGGCGGTGTGCTCGCCCTCGGAGCACGGCCGGGGCGCCCGCTGACCGGCAGGCACCCCGGATAGGGGTGTTGTCAGTTGTCGTAGACCTGGTGGCCGTCCTGGTGGAGGCGGTCGCGGTGCTCGCGCACCGTCGAGCGGGCCTTGCCCAGGTCGGCGGCGATCTGGTTGGTCGACACCCCGGGGCCGTGGGTCTGGATGTAGTCCAGGACGGCCTGGCGGGTGGAGGCGCCCTGCGCGGCGCGGGCCTGCAGGTGCGGCGGACGAGTCTGCTGGTCAGCGCCAGTTCCGCCAGTCCCGCCACCCTCGGCAGGCTCATCCGCCGTGTTGTCGGGGTGTTCGTGCAGGTCAGCGGGCACAGGGCCGGTTCCGCCACCCGGGGCGGCGACCGGGGTCGCGGCAGGCTGTTCGCCCTGATCGGGGCCAGTTCCGCCAGTGGCGCCACCCCACGCGGCCGGGGACTCGGGCACCCGGGCGATGGCGGCCATCACCTTGTCCAGCAGCGCCTCGTCGTCGGCGATGAGGCCCGCCAGCTGCTCGCGGTCGCCCTCGGCGAGGCTGCCCAGCAGGGCGGTGCCCACCAGCTCGGCGTCCGAAGGAGCGGGGCTGGTGTTCTCCAGCGCCTCGGCTGGCAGCGTCGGGGGCTCGACGAGCCGGTCCAGGGCGGCGGTGTCGGTGGCCACCCGAAGCAGGTCGGCGGCGTCCTGCTCGCCGATCTGGTCGGCGCGCTCGGTGCGGGCCTCGGAGGTCATGACCGTGATGGCGTGGGCGGCCAGCGCGGTGCCGGCCGCCCCGACCGCGCACAGCGCGGAGATCACGCTGGCCATGGAGAAACCGAAGGCCAGACCGAGCAGGTTCAGCACGATGCTCATCAGCAACGGACCGACGATCAGACTTCCGACCAGCAGCTTGCGGCCCCGAGTGCGGGTGGCGATCGCATACCCGGAGGCGCTGTAGCGGGCCACAAGGCCGATGGTGGTGATGGTGGCCGTGGAAATGACCGATCCGCCCAGCTCGACGATGAAGCCGGTGGCCGCGGCGCCCCCGGCCACGGTGGCCACCATCGCGATGCCGTAGCCCGAGCCACCGGACAGCAGCAAGCTCATAGCCAGCATCGCCACCGGCCCCCACAGCCCCACGCGGGACAGGACGGTGACCGCCCTGGGGGCGGCTTCGGCCGAGCGCGCGCGAAGGGCGTAGGCCAGGTCGGTGCCGGCCGAGGCGGCCCGGTCGGCCAGAGCGGTGTAGGCGGTGTTGCTCAGGCGGGCGCGGGTGTTCACGCGGGTGCGGGCGGCGCGGGTGGCGCTGCGGCGGGCCGCGGCCACCACGGCCGGGTCGCGCTCGGCCTGGGTGAGCAGGGCGCGCTGCTCGCCGGTGAGGGCCTGGGCGTCGGCGGCGGCCGCGGCCAGGCGCCGCACCCGGCGCGACGGCTTGGGCGTTGCCGCCTCCTGGCGGTGGGTGGGACCATCGTTCATGGTTGGCGCCTTTCAGGTGTCACGAGGCGCCCCGCCGGTCACAGCGGCGGGGCGCCCTTCTGCGTGAGAGGCCAGGAGAGTTCAGGCCAGGGTGATCTCATCCAGGGAGCGGCGGGCGGCCTCCAGCCGGTTGATCTCGGCGTCCAGGAGGCAGGCACGGTCGGCCACGCCGCTGACGAGGATGTGGCCCGTGCGGATCAGCGTCGCGGTGTAGCCGCACCCGTTCAGGACATCCACGGCCACGTGGGTGTAGTCGCAGTGGATGCGCAGATAGACACCGGTGGGCACCAGAACCGCCGAGATGATCCGCTGGGGGTGGTCCACCGCGGCGGCGGCCGTGCGCTCGATGTTGTGCAGGTCGTCCTGAGTGGTGGGCAGGGCGCGCGGTGGGACAGAGGTCATCGCTGTTCTCCTTGGGAGTGCGAACGCCCTGCTCGCGGGCAGGGCATCAGGTCAGGGCGGTGTGTGCGGGCGCTGATTCAGAAGGAAGCGTCATAGGGGTGCCGGCGGCGGGCGGCCTCCTCGTGCTCGCGGAGCAGCTTGTCGGCGTCGGCCGAGGTAAGACCGTGGCGCCGCGTGAGGAACGCCTTGGCGTCGCACCGGAAATGGAGGGGCTGGATGGAGCAGTCGGCGGTCAGAACGCCGTAGGCGAAGCCGTTGGGCTTGTCGGTGTCCGGGTCGCAGAACACCTGGGGGTCGGTGAAGCACCTGGGGTCCAGGGCCATCAGGGCCTGGGACCGCTGGGCCGCGGCCGCGGCGGCCTGTGGGGAGTCAGCGATGAAAGCCTCTTCGAGGGCCGCTGCCGCGGCGCGGGCCTGGCGCTCGTGCTGCAGCGAAAAGTCCCGCTCCTGGCTGTTGAGCCATTCGATCTCCTTGCGGGCGGCGTCCAGGTTGTGGTCGGTGTGCCGCAGCTCGCAGCGCAGGCTGGTCGCCGTGTTCTCGGCGGCCGTGCGGGCCGTGCGCTCGTGGGCCAGCTCTTCCTCCAGGGCCTGGATCCGCTGCTTGAGCGACGCGGTGCGCAGCATTCAGCTCGCCTCCTGCAGGGTCTTCTCGAGGTCGCGGGTGCGGGCGGCGGCATCGACTGCGATTCCGGTGCCCTGCCAGTCGTCCAGATGCACGGAAGCGATGGTGTGGGGGCCGGACGGGTGCCGCACGGTGGTGCCCAGGGCTTCAGCGAGGTGCTCCAGCCAGGCGGCCCTATCCTCGTCGGTGGTGCCGTCGCGGTGCAGGGTCAGGTTGATCTGGGGGTGACCGCCGATTTCCACCCAGGCCTGGACGGCGAAGGAAGGGTGCGAGGTCCAGTGCTCGTCGAGCTGGCCGGTGATGACCGAGGCGATCACCAACAGCTCGGGCGTGGACAGGTTGCGCGTGGGCATGTCAGTGCTCCTGGTCGTCGGCTCGGTGTCGCTGGTCGATGGCTTCACGTAGGGCGCTGATCAGGTCGCTGTCGAGGAAGGCCAAGCTCAGCCCGCCCAAGGCGACAACGAGGATGGTCAGCTGCGCGGCGGTGGAGGCAAGGGTGTCCATCAGGCGGCTCGCTTGTAACCGCGGTCGCCCTGAGCATCAGGGCCGCCCTCCTCGCCTTTGCTGCTGCGCTGCGGGGCGATGCTCGGGCGCAGGAGTTTCCAGATGTCGAAGACGACGGCGCACATGTCGCCGAGCATCGCCAGCATCGCCACGAGTGCGTAGAGAGCGAAGACAGCGGCCAACCATGCGGGAACGGTGACCGTGATCGGGTCGGTCAGGGCGTGCATGGACGTGGTCCTCTCTGCGGATTCTTCGGGGGGAAGAAGAAGCACGAGCACGCTGGGCGGCATCGCGTGTGCTGCTGGACTGATCACCGCTCGTTGTCGGTGTCGGTCTCGGGCCGCCTGACGTGCTGGACTAGCACGTGCGGCCCGACCAGGTACCGGACGACGCCCGCCGCCGCGAGCAGTCCGAGAATCACGAACACAGCGGTCATGGGGGCCTCCTTCAGGCGGCAGTAGGGGTCCGGACGCGGCCGCTAGACGAGGTGGCATCGACCAGCGGGCGGGCACCCCGGGCGTGGGACACGGTGGCGGCGAAGCTGCAGGGGGCGGTCTTGGGCATGGTGAACTCCCGTCGAGACGGTGGACTGGTGGACGCCTGTCAGGGCGCGGTGTCGTCGAGCGCGATGGGCTCGGCGGGATCGACGGCCAGGTAGTCGACCCAATAGGCGCGGTGGCTCCAGAACACGAGGCACAGCTGGAGGCGTCCGCGGACGGCCTGGTCCCGGTCGGGGTGCGGGCGTGTGCCGATCACCTGGGCCGGGTGGCCGCCGATGAGAACGCTCTGGCCGAGCTCCAGGGCGGATGCGGGCAGGTGGCGGGTCAGGCGGCCTCCGTCCGGAAGCTGGGAAGGTCGGCCGGGTCCGTCTCCCAGAACTCGTCGCCTCCGGCGGCGATGGCCTCGGAGCGGTCGGCCTGGCGCCACGCGGCCGGGTCCAAGCGGTGGACGGCGGCCTCCAGCTCGGCCTCCTCGGGGTTGGGGCGGATTGCGTCCCACCCGCAGGGGCACGACGCGCGGCAGGCGATGCGGCCGTGGACCGCTTCCGCGGCCACCCGGGTGCGGTGGTCGGGGCTGGCGATCAGGGCGGCGGCCGCCAGGGCGCGCGTCCGGTCGGTGGCGGTGGCGATCGGGCTGTTCACGGCACACTTCTCCTGTCGTATCGGCGGTACTGGGTGTTCGTGCTGGTCAGGCAGCCAGTTCGGTGACCAGCTGCAGGCGGGCCCACTCGGAGCCGTGGGCCAGGAGGAAGGCGACAATGCCGGGGCGGGAAGCGGTGCCCCAGCCGCGGACGATGGCCTCGGCCTCGTCCATGTCGGTGTCGAGCAGCTCGGCGACGTCGGAGGCGTAGGCGGCGACCATGCTCTGGGTCTCCAGCTCCTCGACGTCCTCGGCCAGCTCGTCGAACTCCTCCTGGGAGGGCTCGCGCGGCTCGGTGCGCTCCGGCTCGGCGGGCTCGGGGGCCGTGGCGGCCGGGCGGTGGGTGCGCGGGTCGTGGCCGGGCTCCCCGCTGGCCGGAAGCACGTCCTCCAGGCGGACCCCGGCGGCGTCGGCCAGCTCGGCGAGCTTGGCGCGGTCCTGCTCGTTGGTGATCGGGCCGTAGACGAGGCGGACGAGCTCCTCGCGAGCGATCTCGGCGAGAACGGCCTTGCGCTTGTGGTTCGCGGTGGCGGTCATCGCGTCCTCCTCGGGTTCTACGGCGCCCGGCCGTGTCCAACTGATGCTCAACATACGCAGTCATGTTGAGCATGTCAAGCATGAAGGGGTTGGTTGCTTGGGTGACTTAATGAAGGTGAGCCAGTAGCCTTAGGTCATGGCTACACGCGCGGCGAGCAGTACTCCCTATATTCGAATCGCTGATGACCTGCGGAAACGAATCGCCTCGGGTGAGTATCCGGTGGGAGGCCCACTGCCCTCGGGGAAAGTCCTCGCCGAGGAGTACAAGGCGGCGCGCAATACGGTCGCCTCTGCGATCCGGGTCCTTCGGGAGGAAGGGCTCGTTGCCTCCGAGCAGGGACGAGGCAGCTATGTGCTGGCGCGTCCCGAAGAAGACCGCGACGAACAAGGCCTCGAGGGGGTCGTGAAGAGGCTCGGGGAGCTCCAGGGGCAGGTCGAACAGCTCTCAAAGCGGGTCGCTGAGCTGGAAGCGCGATAGCCGTAGAGGAGCGGTGGGCCCTCTTCTCCGGGGAGATCTGGAACGCGCCCTCGTGGCGGACACCCTCGACGCGATCGCCCCGGGGGAGAACGGCCTGCTGCTTCCCGGCGCTGCTGTTCGGCATGGTCACCTCCTCGTGTGCACTGGTGCCTGGTGCTGCTCGGAACTGCTCGGTGAGACGGTCCTAGGATGTGCTGCGAAACAGTCGGACCGAAAGCCAACAGGGGTTAACCGGCGACAGTTAACCCGCTTTCACCTGCAATAACGTCCAAGCGGTGGTCGGGGCGCGAGCGACGGAGGGCTGTGTGGAGTGAGCGAGCGGATTCGGAACGCGCGCAAAGCCCGAGGGTGGTCCCAGGAACGCCTGATCAAGGAGATCCAACAGCGCGCCGCGTCGAAGGCGCTGGCTGTGGCCTCGAAGAGCAGCCTCAAGGTCTACGTCTCCGAGTGGGAGAACGGACGTCGCTCAGTCTCCTCCCCGTACAAGGAGATCCTTCGCGCCGTTCTCGGGATGACCGACGATGAGCTGTTCCCCGAGTCGGCGCCGAGGAGGGCCGCGGTCGACGGCTACGACGAACTGGTCGAACGCCTCGAAAGCGCTCAGACCGTCGGGAAGACGGTGGTGGAGACGCTCAACAGCCAGACCGAGCTGCTGAGGACCGTCGACCGGCAGATGGGTGCCGCCCAGCTGGTCGACCAAATGGGAGCGCACATCAAGACGCTCAATGAGGCGCTGACCTTCGCCGTGCTTCCTCAGGATCGCCGCCCGATCGCTGAAGCCCTGGCCGGGGCCTCTTCGCTTGCTGCCTGGCAGGCGCTCGACGTCGGGGCCATCGAACGGGCGTGGCGGCACTATGAGCTCGCCAAGACCTCCGCCCGCGAGGCCGAACAGCCGAAGTTCCTCGTGCACGCAATGGGGGAGCAGGCCTACGTCCTCGCGGACTCGGGGAAGCCGGAAGTCGCCCTCCAGCTCGTACAGGAGGCGGTGCGCCAGGCCGAGGGCAGGGTGTCACCGCGGCTCATGGCGTGGTTGCTCGCGGCGGAAGCCGAGTTCCAAGCGCTGAACGGTGACGTCGCCGCATGTCACGAACGACTCGCGCAGGCGGACGGCGTGATGCCAACGGACGACCTGCTGCGCGACCCCGATATGCCGAGCATCTTCCTGACCTCGGACCACCTGACGCGCTGGCGGGGGAACTCGCTCGCGCTGCTCGGGGACGACCAGGCGGTCACGGACCTCTACGGCGTTTTGGAGAGCATGGACCCGACCTTCACGCGAGCGGAGGCGGGCGTGAGGAGCAACCTCGCTCACGCCCACCTCGTGCGGAAGGAGTATGCGGAGGCCATGACGCAGCTGCAGAAGGCCCGGCTGCTGGCCAACCGCACGGGATCGGTCCGCCACCGCAGGCGGATCGACCAGCTCAACGGCCTTCTGTGACCGCCTCGCCAGGGATTCCCATGGCCATGATCTGGAGGAGACCGACGAGGGTGCCGGAGCCGAGCACCTGGTCCCGTTCGATCAGGCCGGGGACGTCGTCGAGCGGGATCCACGCGACGGTCCCGGCCTCCTCGCCGTCGGTGGGAGCGTCGGAGACGCGTTCGGCTCCGCGCCCGACCAGGACGTCGTGAGGGGAGTCGACCATGCCGACCATCGGCTGAAAGGTCGTGAGGTGCTTGAGGCCCGCGGTCGGCCGCCAGCCGGTCTCCTCCTCGACCTCGCGGGCGGCGGCGCCGGCCGGGTCCTCGCCGGGATCGATGATGCCGCCGGGAAGCTCCCAGCCCCACTTGTCCGGGACGAAGCGGTACCGCCGGAGCATGAGGACGCGGTCCTGGTCGTCGACCACCGCCGCGATCGCCACATGGTGCAGACGCACGACGTGGTGCTCGAAGCGCGGGGTGCCCGGCGGCTCGATGTCCATCAGCGTGAGCTGGACCCACTTGTTGTCGTAGATGACCCGCTCGCCGTGGATCTTCCACTGGGGAAGGTCCTTGTCGGGTTCGGTCACTCGGTCTCACCGCTCTCGGAGTTCACGAAGTATCCGCGGCCGTGCTCGCTGCGGATGACTCCTTCAGTCGTCAGGCGCATCAGGACCAGGCGGATGGTCGTGCGCCCCGCTTCGAGGTCCTGGGCCAGGGCCCGCTCGGACGGGAGCCGGCCTCCCGGCCCCAGGTCGCCCGAGGTGATCAGGTTCCGGATCGAACGCTCGACTCGGTCGGTCTTCTCGCCCATCCACCGCCCTCTGGCTCACGCTTCAAGTGGTGCGCACCAGTCTAGGTTCGGAGACGTTGTCGAGAAGGGCCCCGGTCCTAGTGACGTGGCGTGCCTCGCGGACTACATTTCTGGAGGATCGCAGGGAGAGGGAGGGGCAGTGCGCTTTCACCGTCAGGTCGACTTCTCTGGCTTCTCGGTGGAGGTCCCGCCGCTGGTCGTCACCCTCGACTCCGAGCTGGAGGACACCGACAAGGCGTTCTGCGAACGCATCGCCGAGTACGTCGAGTGGCACCTCGGTGAGGTGGTCCCGACCGGCGTCAGCGTCTCCGGCCACCCGGCGCGCGAGTCCGGGACCGTGCGGACGAAGACGCAGGGCAATCGGCTTGGGCGATACCTCGGTGGTTTTAGCGTCAGCGAAGGTCAGCCTCCGTTCCTCGACTACGTGCGCATCGGAGTGGGGTGGCCCTTGACCGTGGCATTCGCGGTGGGCGGCCTGTTCCTCTGGTTGGGATGGACAGGGCGGACTGATCTGGAGCTCTCCTTCGCCTCGGTCGGCCAGGTGCTGGGGTACATGGCGCTTGGTGCGGTCGGAGCCGCGGTCTTCTCGCTGGTCACTCAGTACGCGGCCTGGCGGGAGTGGGAGCCCGGCGAGGAGTTGTCCGAGTACTAGACGACGGAGTCCGGGCGTTCCCGGAGCGCTGCTTCGGCCATCCGTTCTCCGAGTCCCTCGGGCGACGGGGCACGGACCACGTTCCAGGCACCAGGACGAGATATCCGGGTGCGGCGGTGAGCCCACGCCCAGCGCGGGACTCCTTCGTCGCGGAGCTCGCAACTCACCTCCCAGACGTCGCCGTGGGACTCGCGGACCAGGTCGAGCGCCGTGTGGAAACGAAGCGCCTCTGCCAGCTCGTCCACGGTCTTCGCACGGACGGTCTGCGCTCCGGATTGGCCGGCGCGCTCGGCGATCCAGCGGCGCCGTTGTTCACGGCCGGTCAGCTCGGTGGACAGGGTCCAGGCGTGTCCGTGTACGGCCTTCAGCTCGTCCAGGCGCGCGAACGCCTCGGCCGGCCCCATCATTCGTGCACCCCGCCGAGGCCGGAGAAGCGGCGCGCGCATCGCGCCGGGGGAGACTCGAGCTCGGCTTGGAGTCGTTCCGGGGTGGTGGCGTGAAGGGTCGGGGCGGCGTCGGTGACGCCGATGTTCGTGGCCACCCAGGCGGCCGGCGCCCCGTCCTCGCCGACCGAACGCCAGATCCGCCACCGGCCGTGGTAGGCCGCATTGAGCTGGTTCAGCAGTTCCTGATCGCGGGCGTCCTTTGCGTCCCGGAGGTTGTCGTCGCAGGTCGTCGTGTCCATAACGGGAGGCTAGAAACGTCTGAAGCTCTCCCGGGAGACGACTGGTGGTGCCTGCCGAACAAGCACCAGTCACCACTCGAGCGAGAGCCGCTCGCGGTAGTCGGTCACGCGCCGCTCGCTGGGGTATCGGGCCGCCAGTTCGTCGAGAAGGAAGCGCGCCCAGGAGGGCAGGGCGCCGGAGCGGCGTTCGCCTTCCAGAGCCGCCGAACCCAAGGCGACAGCTTCGTCCAGGTCGCCGCGGCGGGCCGCGAGGACGCCGAGGTTGATGTTGGCGGTGGCCAGGCGCATCGGCCGGTACTCGGCGCCGCCGGGGCCGTAGCGCTCGGCCATCTCGCGGGCGAACTCCTCGGCGGTGTCGTTCCAGCCGAGCCAGGTGTAGGCGGTGGCGCCGTGGCTGGTGAGCTTGTCGGGGTCGATGCGGAAGTGGTGCTCGGGCCGCTCGACGGCCGGTAGGTCCCGCAGCATCGCCTCGGCCTGCTGCAGCACCGTGTGGGAGGCGGAGTCGCCCATGCGAGCGCGGGCCTTGGCCTCCTGGATGGTCAGCTGAACGCCCGCGTGCGAGGCACCCGCGCGGGCGCGGCCCGCCTCGGCCTCGTCGACGACGGCCTGGAAGCGGCCACAGCTCAGTGCGCTCCAGGCCGAGAGCTCATGTGTCCAGCCGATGATCTCGCCGTGGTCGGCCTGCTCGCCGAACTGGCGGGCCAGGCGCCGGGCGGCCTCGGAGGCGGTGTTGTCGCCGCAGTCGAAGTAGACCGAGCCGAGCAGGGTGGCCAGCCATCCGCCGGCCACGAGCAGGGCGCGGTGTTCGGCGAGCGTGCTGCGGCGCTCCAGCAGGTCCAGCACTTCGCGCATGAGGCCCTTGGCCTGGTCGCGCAGGACCGGCCCGGGTGTGGTGGGGTAGGCGCAGCACAGCTCGTCGACGGCCGCGGCCACCATCTCCACGGTGCCTGAACCGACGTCGCTGGCGCCTGCGGCTCGGGCGAAGGCGAGCATGTCGCCGACCTCGCCCCCGGGGCGGGGCGGGGGCGCGCTGGCTCGGGCGGCAAGGGCGCCGTCGGCATGAAGCGCGTGGTCGATCTGCTCGGCCATCGCCCGGGTGACGGGCTGTTTGCCGGACAGGACGCGCGAGAGGTAGCCGTGGTCGAAGTTGGTGCGGCGAGCGAGCTCGCGCACGGACATGCGGCGTTCTTTGAGTAGTGCGCGGACGGCTTGGCCGAACGGGGGCGGGGTAGGATCGGACATGGCTCCGCTCTCCTGATCAGGTCGCACTGTTCAGCCTAGAGCGGAGCTTCTTCATGTCGGGGCGGATCGGCCCGACGACAGGGAGCGGGCAACGGCCGGGGCACATGCCTCCACTGCATCCCCTGCGCCGCAGGCGATCCCGCACTCACTCGACCCCGGATGCTCTCACCTGGGCATACGGTCGCAAGCTGGGCACTCCAACATTCCTGACCACCAAGGAGTGCCCCATGCCCGAGTCTGACGTCGTCCGCCTGTCAGCGCTGATGCTGGCCCACCGCGACCTGCTCCAGGTCCGCAACATCACCGGAACCCTGCCGCTGGTCGCCAACGCCGCGTCCCTGCGCGGGGCAATCACGCCGATCGTGTCCGCCGACGCGGTGCTGCCGACGGCCGCGGTCGTGCCGCTCCCGCCGCGCGGCCCCCTCGGCGCCGAAGCCCTGAGCGGGGCGCCCCGCCTACGGGCGTCCGACGCCGAGGAAGACCCCCAGGGGCTGCTGGAGCGCCTGGAGGCCGGGCCTGTGGTGCTGTGCGGCCTGCGCTGGGACGAGCGGGCGGTGCTGGTCAAAGCCCTGGCCGTGGCGCCGTCGGCGGTCGAGGCGGCCCGGATCGTGCAGGCCGCCGCTGGCCGCAGACGCGTGTGAGGCCAGCATCCCTCAGAGCAGGCTCGTGCCCTGCTGCCCGGGGGCGGCGAACGCGCGCTGCTTGTTCGGCCGGCGGCTTCAACAAACGTTGGTCTTCTGACGGCGTCGGGCGGGCGCCTCGACGCCCACCCCGCGTCGGTGTAACAGCTCCACCCCGCAGAATGTGTCGATCTCCATGTCGGGGCGGATTGGCCCGACGACGGGGGCAACGGCCACAACCGTCCCCACCCGCAGAAACCGCAGAAGGCGCAGAATCCGCCGTGCGGGTCTGTTAGCAGCGCAGACGCCACCCCTTGGCAGGAAGCGCAGAAGTCCGCAAAATCCCCGGGCGACCACGCAAAAAGGCCCCCAGGGGGGCGGGGCTACGGCGAGGAGGCGGAGCGGCTCTAGTGATCGGGGGTGCTGGGGCCGGTGTCCGGCTGGTCCTCCCGCACGGCGCTGGTGCCAGTCACTCCCCGAGAGCTGAGCATGGCTTGGGCTGCGGCCCAAGCCAGGTCGCCATTACCCGTGCGGGCCGTGGCCCGCCACCCGGTCGCCGGGTGGTGAGACGCGTAGGCGTCGTCCAGGCCTGCCTGGCCGAGCCACTCGACCAGTGCCACCGCGCTCGCCTCGGTACTGGTGTGCGCGATCACGCGGTGGGTGTCGTGGGTGTCCATGTCCTCATCCTCTCCGTTCGTCGCTGCCACAAGGGAGGGCCCAGGGGCGCGCGAGCGCCCAGCCGCCGCTTTTTGCGCGAGCACGCTGGCTTTCTGCGGCGTTTCTGCGCGCTCCGGCTTGAGGGCACCTGAACAGCGGCAACGTGGCTATTGCGGGTTCTGCGGTTTGTGCGGGCACCCTCGAGGGAGTGGCCGCCCTCGGCTTCCGTTTGCCACGAACGCATAACGCCACAAGGTGGGCGAGGGTGCATCCCGTTCGTGCCAGGCGGCACACACTGCCAGCAGAGGGCGATTCGAGCCCCGCTGTCACATGCCGACGGTGCACCGGCGTTATTCAAGGAGCAGCCGAAGGGACGTCAGGGCTGGCCGAAGAGAGGTCTACGCGCCATGTTGCGCAGACCGGCGCGCACAGGGGCGCGCAGCAACGTGCGCATGGTGGCGCGTTGCGATCGGATGGGTAGGGAACGGGATCGCCGCCAGGGCAGCGCAAGCGCCCGCCGCGGCGGGCGCCGACATCTCTTCTTCTCTCATAGAGAGAAGAAGAGATGATCCCCTGTCCTCCTCGCTCCCGCTGAGGCACTTCGCCGTCCTCGCCCCGGCTGGCCGCTGCATCAGACCAGTACTGGTAACCGGAGAGACCCCATGGCATCCCGATCGCGCTCGGCCTCCACAGCCCCCTCGTTCCGCCTGACGCCCCTCCAACAGAGTGCCCTCCTCGCTCTGTCCCACCACCGACTGGTTCTCACCTCCCAGCTCCAGCGCATGCTCCGGCCCGCCACTTCTACGCAGCAGTACCTCCGCAAGGCTCTTGCAGGACTGCGTGACGCCGGGCTCGCCGACCGCGTGCACCGACCCAGCGGTGGGGACTCGGTCTGGTTCGCCACCGCGGCCGGCACCGACATTGCCCAGCAGCACGGCGGAGTCCAGGAACGTCCCTACCGGATGGACCTCAAGCGTGCCCAAGGGCCGCTCCAGCGCCACACCCTGGACGTCGTCGAAGCGGGCCTCTGCTTCTTGGAGCACGCCCGCAGTAACCGGATCGCGATGACCCCGTGGGACTGGACCCCGGAAGTCGCCCACCGCATCAGGGACGGGCAGCGCCCCAGGCGCAGCTTCAACGAGACCCACATCATCAGCGACGCCGTCATCGACGCGGTCCTGCCCCAGAAGCACAAGAACAGCAACTGGCACTTCCACGCCTTCTTGGAGATCGACCGCGGTACCGAGTCGGTCCAGCGCCTGGCAAGCAAGGTCACGGCCTACGGGCGCTACTACCGCTATCGGCCCGGCGCCGACCACAAGGACCTCAAGAAGCTCCGGACCACGACCCGTGAGCTACCGGAGCTGGCGTGGTCGGAACGCTACACCTGGTTTCCCGCTCTGCTGGTGATCCTGGCCGGCCAGCCGGAGGAGAAACTGCGCTCCCGCATCCGACAGCTCCAGGTGCGCACGGCCCCAGTGCCGGTCTCCTTCGACCACAACTCCTTCAGAGCAGGAGTCACCACGCTGGAAGAGCTGCGTACCCACGGACCGGGGGCGGAGATCTTCAAGCCGCTCGGTGCGGGCTGGAGGAAGCGGGGGCGGTTCAACGCCCGCCTTGTGGATGAGCCTGCCCCTGAACCCGATCCCGGCCCGAAGCCGGACCCGGTAGAGGAGCACAAAGCCACCCAGGCCGCCATGCAACACACGATCACTGAACAGAACCGTGAGCTGGCCGAGCTGCGGAAGGAGAAGGATCTGGCCAAGACCATGTTGGCCGCCGCGCACGAGGACAACGCCGAGCTCCACCGCAAGCTCCAGGCCCAGCAGCGGGAGGCCGAGAAGCGGGCGCTGGCAGAGCACGCGCCATATGCCAGAAAACGGCTGTTCCGCAAGCGGCGGTGAGCACTCAAGGAAGGGTGTCGACGTCCAAGGCCGCGTCCAAGCGCAGCAGCGTCTGCGGGCTACTGGTCAACACCGGCCATAGCCGCACCCGGGCGACGAAGGCCACGTGAGCCGTCACCAGGTCGAGGTCGGGCGTGTGGGACCGCGCGTTCGCCAGCCTGCCCGACCCGCCTGGTGGTCTCCAGGTTCAGCTCGTCCAGGACCACGCCCCGTTCTGAGACAGCAGCCGGTGCAGCTGCTCCCGGCCCGCCAAGGGCAGTCGACCGAGAGCTTCCCCGAGCGCGGCGGCCGGCACCGACAGGCGGGCCTCGGGCGAGCGCAGCGCGACGGCCACTCGGGCACGGGCGTACTCCCGACCGCGGGCAAATTCGTGTAGGGCGCTGGGATCGAGAATGCGGCCCTGGGGCATCAGGAGAAGGGTTCCATGCCGAAAGGGATCTTCCCTCCTGCTGAACGGGCTGTAGTTAACCATGCCCGCGTGAACGCAGGTTCCCCCACCAAGTGCTCGCTGCCAGAGGATCCGAAGGACAGCTCGTGCAGTGTCAGACCCAACCTGCTCGTCCTCGTAATCGCTGGGGATGATCACCGTTCGATCGGGATCGAGATCAGCCATCTCCGACAGCGCGACAAAAATCGCCTCGACAGCCGGTGGCCACTCCAAGTGGCCTAACCCTTCCCCTTTTCAGGCGCTTGGAGCCTCTGGTGTCTGGTTGCGCCAGGGCGCTTTCTCGTCAGCGAGGGTGTCGAGCATGAGCTGGCACCAGGTGGTCGCCGCGTTCACTGCCAGGTGGGCATGACGGGCGCCGAGCCCCGCCCGGCCACTTACGGGCCCGTGGCCGGTGCCGTAGCGGTTGCGCAGCTCTCCTACGGCGTTGGCCATGTTGGAGGCCGCCCCCAGAATCTGCTTCACGGCGTTGTGCCCGTCTGGCCCTGGAACGTGTGCTGACGGATGCAGCCTCAGAGCCTGCTGTGCGGATTTAACCAGAGCGGGGAAGTCCGCTCGATCGTCCACGGGGAGGCCGCGCGCGTCGAGCACGATCTTGGCCGTGCTTTCGATCAGCTCCTTGGCGCTCCCGAGGACCTGTGCCGGGTCATCTGCGATGGCGCGTTGGATCCGCCGCAGGTGTTCGTGGATCGCGGCTGGATCCTTCAGATTCGCCAGCGACCGCTCAGGCAGGATCGGGGTGAGGCGGGCGTCGTCGAGTGCGATGAGCCGTTCACGGGGCGGCTCGAACAGCTCGTCCAGGATCTGCCGCCGTGCCTCCCATGAGCCGTACCCATCGTTGCGAAGCCAGTAAGTGCGAAACTTGGCGAAGTCGCGGAATGGCACCTTGAGATCCACGCCCACGCGGCGCGTCATCGCTTCCAGAGTCCGGATCGCGTTCTCGATCTCTGGGTTGGTCAGGACCTCCTCACTGTTGGTGCTGAAGGCCTCCAACTCGCTGCGGACCAGATCCAGTAGCGCCAGCGCTGCACGGATGTCATCGGTGCCCTCGATCGGGCCGTGGCGAAGCGAGATGAGGAGGTCTTCGTTGAGCTCGGGGAGGGTCCCACGGATCGGCGAACGGGTTGTCAGCGGCCGCCTCAACGGGTCGCGTCACGAAGAAGTCGCTCGACTTCACGGTCACTCCACTCGGGTCGGTGGTTCCATCGGGAACCGGATGCTGGTCCGATAGTGCCTGATCGGTAGGTCCTGGTGTGCCTGCATTTCAGTTCTTTCGGGGCCGGGTCCTTGTGAAGGATGCCGGTTCAGGGCAGCGGGCGGGGTGGGAGTTCGACCACCATGTGCGCGCTGGTGATCAGTTTCTCCGCGACGTCCTCTCCCAGGCAGATGGCCAGTGCCTCCTTGCCCGACGCACAGGCGATCCAGGAAGCGTCGGAACGGGAGACGAGCCGGTCGACAGCGTCGATCAGCGCGCCCTGGCCCGCGGCCATCACCGACTGGACCATGGGATCGTCCACGGCGAGTTCCCTAGTGATTCCGACTCTGTTGTCGACGCGGTCGGTGAGGTCGTCCATGAAGGTGACCGGGGTGCCAGCCTCGAAGTCCCTCGGCTTGTAACTGTTCTTGTAGACGAGGTCGTAGGACTCGTGCACGCTGATGTCCTTGGTCGGGTATCCGGCATCCAGAATCCGCTTGATCATGGCGTAGGCGTGGTGGGTCTTACCGCTCCAGATCGGCCCCAAGAGCAACAGCCGTGTCGTGGCACCGTTGAGCACCGAATCGCACCACTGATCCGCCTCGGCCAGCGTGGTGGTGGCGTCGGCGAAGCGTGGGGGGATGATCGTCATCGGGGTCTCCTCAGAGGTTGGAATCGACGTGGTGCGGCGGCCACCGGACAGCTCCGGCACGTGCTTGTACAAGGTCGAACGGGACACCCCGAGCAGACGGGCGATGGAGGCCACGGAGTTGTCGGGGCGGCTCAGCAGGTCGCGGGCGTGGCGGACCTGCTCCGGGGTCATGGCTGGGGGTCGGCCCAGGCGCTTGCCGGAGGCGCGGGCGGCGTCCAGGCCCTCCTTGGTGCCCTCGACGATGACTTCGCGGATGAACTCGGCCAGGGCGGCGAAGACGTGGAACACGAGCCTGCCACCGGGTGTGGTGGTGTCCAGGGCTTCGTGCAAGGAGCGGAAGCCCACCCCGGCGCGACGCAGATCGCCTACGAGGGTGATGAGGTCCTGGAGTGAGCGGGCGAGCCGGTCCAGGGCGGGGACGACGAGGGTGTCCCCGGGGCGCAGGTAGGCCAGACACGCTTTCAGCTCGGGGCGCTGGGCGTTCTTCCCCGACTTCTTGTCGGCGAAGACCTTGGCGCACCCGGCCGTTTCAAGGGCGCGAAGCTGGCGGTCGAGCTTCTGTTCGCGGGTGGAGACGCGGGCGTAGCCGATCAGCGCCCCGCCGCCGGACGCCGGCGCGGGAGCGAGGGGGTCGTCAGGGAGCGCGAGGGCGGTGTCCACCCCCAGAGTGTACGAAAAACGGTGCTGTCGGATTAGATGAACACCAGAAGTTTCCAACACGTTTTGCGGGCGCAGCGGTCGGCGTCTTGGCGCTTGCGATCGGGTGACCGACGCACGAAGTCGTAGCCCACCGCTGTTCCGTCCCTGTTCCGTCCGGGACTGGGAACCAACGAGAAACGACGGGTACTCGTGAGCGAGGTTCATGCAGGTGAAGCACCCTCTACGGAGGTCCGCCGCTGGTGGCGAAACACCACCTCGTTGAACACTCAAATCTACGAGGGCACCAACCAGATCCAGCGCATGGTGATGGCCCGCCAGCTGCTGAAGTAGGCCCCGCGGGGCACCGGAGGGCCCCGGCCGCCACGAGCGGCCGGGGCCTTCTCTATGTCCAGGGTCGACTTAAGAAAATTAAGGTTTCCGCCTTGTAGACTCAATAAAATCAAGATAGACATGACGTTGTCGAAGACGGCGAGAGCGAGGAGGCCCGGGGTGGACTGGCAGGCGTTGACGGACCTGACGCGCGGGGAGCCGTTCACGGTGGAGCGGGTGCGGCTCACCGGAAGCGGGATCGCGGTCGAGGGCGACTTCGAGCCCCCTCAGCTCGCCCGGCTCGCCGCCGAGGACCAGGTGTTCGTCGCGGCGTTCCTGCGGGCGCACGGGTCGATCAAGGAGATGGAGCGGACCTTCGGGATCAGCTATCCGACGGTCAAGGCGCGGCTGAACCGGATCGCCGGGCAGCTGGAGTTCGTCGACACCGACCCGGGGCCCAGCCGCGCCGACGTGGTCGACCGCCTGCGGCGGGGGGAGATCACCGCCGAGGAGGCGCTCGCCGAACTGGAGGGCGGGCGATGATCCCCCAGCTGGTGACCGTGCGGCGGCGGCGCTCCGACGGGCGCTGGCGGACACTGCACGTCCCCGTCGTACCGGTGGCCGTCGTGCTCGCACCGCTCCTGCTGATCGGGGTCCTCGCGGGGGCGGCCGTCTGCCTGGCCCACCGTGTCGGCCCGGCGCGCGCGCTGGCCGCCGCGGGGAGGGTGCTGTGGGCGCTGCCCGGGACCCGGTTCGAGGTCGAGGAGGGCGGCGGCGCCTTCCACGTGAGCATCAGATGAGTGAGGCGAAGGGACACGACATGAGCGAAGAACGACGGCAGATCCTCGAAATGGTCGCCGAGCAGAAGATCGGCGCGGACGAGGCCGAACGGCTGATCGCCGCCCTCGACGACGGCCGCCCCGCCGCGCGGCCGAAGTACCTGCGGGTGCTGGTGGACGCCTCCGACGGCGGCGAGGGGAACAGCCGGATCAACGTCCGCGTCCCCCTCGAGCTCCTGCGCGCCGGGGTCCGGCTGGCGGCCCTGGTCCCCCCGCACGCCCTCGCCCGGGCCAACGCCGAGCTGGACAGGGCCGGGGTGCCGATCGACCTCACCGAGCTCAAGCCGCAGGACCTGGAGGCGCTGATCGACCACCTCGGCGACGTCACCGTCGACGTCGACGACCCCGACGCGAAGGTGCAGGTGTACTGCGAATGACGGGGGACGCATGGAGCGGCATGGTGCCGGTCGACGACACCGCCCTGGCCGTCACCGACACCGGCCGCGCCGGGCCCCCGGTGCTCTACCTCAACGGCCAGTTCGCCACCCAGGGCTACTGGCGGCGCACCATCGCCGAACTCGGCACCGGCTGGCGCCACATCACCTATGACGAGCGCGCGCGGGGCAAGAAGTCCGGGCTCTCGGCCGACTACTCCTTCGAGGCCGCCGTGCGCGACGTCGACGCCGTTCTCGACGCCCGGGGCGTTGAGCGCGCCCTCCTCGTCGGCTGGTCCTACGGGGCGTTCGTCGCGGCGCACCGCGCCTCGCGGTACCCGGAGCGGACCCTGGGCGCGGTCCTGGTCGACGGGGCCCAGCCCTACGACTGGCTCACCGACGAGCTGAAGGAGCGCATCCGCACCTCGTTCCGGCGATTGGGCCGCTTCGCCTTCCTGCTGCGCCCCACAGGCCTGGTCCCCCGGATGACCCCCGAGGAGATGGCGGCCAGCAACATCGAGCTCGGTGAGATCGCCCGCGCGAGCGAGCTTGGCCCGGTGCTGGACGCCATCACCGTCCCCACCCGGTACGTCGTGGCCTCCGGGGCGTCCCTGGGCAGCCACGGCGACGAGCAGGAGATCATCCGCAGCAGCCTGCCGGGGGTGACCGAGCGCAACGCCAACATCGGCATCAGCGCCAAGGTGCCCAGCACCCACGGCTCGATCCTCAGGAAGGACGCCCCCGCCATCGCCCGGGCCGTCCGCGAGGTCGCCGCCGCGGCCCGCGACGGAGCCTGAAGGCGGCGCCGCGTCACCGTGCCACCCCGTTCTTGTAGGCCCAGACCACCGTCTGCACCCGGTCCCGGGTACCGATCTTGGACATGGCCCGGCCCAGGTGCGACTTGACCGTGGTGGTCTCGATGAACAGCGCCTCACCGATCTCGGCGTTGGACATGCCCTGGGCGAGCAGGCGCACGATCTCGGTCTCCCGGGCGGTGAGCGCGGCCGCCGCCCCCGCGTCCGGGGCCGCGGGGGCGCGGCGGCGGGCGAACTCGGCCATCACCCGGCGGGTGACCGCCTGGTCCACCAGGCCGTAGCCGCCGGCCAGCCGGCGCACCGCCCCGACCAGGTCGTCGGGGTCGGTGTCCTTGAGGACGAACCCGGCGGCGCCCGCCTCCAGCGCGCCGAACACGTACTCGTCCAGGTCGAACGTGGTGACGATGAGGATCTCGGGGGGATCCTCCGGAGCGGCGGCGAGGATCTCGCGGGTGGCCGCCAGGCCGTCCCCGCCCGGCATCCGCACGTCCATGCAGACCACGTCCGGCCGGAGCAGCGCGGCCTGCCGGACGGCCTCCGGACCGTCGCCGCACTCGCCGACCACCTCGATGCCCTCGGCCAGGTCCAGGATCACACGGAACCCGGCACGGACCACCTTCTGATCGTCCACCAGCAGCACCCTGATCACCGCGGCACCTCCAGCCGGACCCGCCAGCCTCCGCCGGGCGCCGGCCCGGCCTCCAGCACGCCCCCGACCACCTGCGCCCGCTCCCTCATTCCGATCAGCCCCATTCCGCGCGGGACGCCCTCCGGCACCTCGGATCCCCGGCCGCCACCGTGCGGCCCCGGCTCCGGCTCCGCGTTCTCCACCTGGACCGCGACCCGCGCCTCGGTGTAGTGCAGCAGGACGTCCACACGCGCCCCGGGCGCGTGGTCCCGCGCGTTGGCGAGCGCCTCCTGGGCCACCCGGTAGACGGTCACGTCGGCGACCGGAGGCAGTTCGCGGCGTTCACCCTCGACGGCGAAGCCGACCTGCGCCCCCAGGGCGCGCTCGGCCCGGACGAGCCGCTCGACGGCGTCCGCCCCGGGGACGGGCGCCCCCGCCTCCGACGGCGCCTCCTCCCCCGGGTCGCGCAGCGCACCCACGGCCAGGCGCAGGCCGTCCAGCGTCTCCTTGCCCTGCGTCCGGATCCAGCACACCGCCTCCCGCGCCGCCTGGTCGTCGCGGCCCACCAGGCGTTCGGCCGCTCCGGCCTGCACCACCATCCCCGACAGGTGGTGGGCGGCGATGTCGTGCAGTTCCCTGGCCATGCGCGCGCGTTCGGCCATGACCGCGTTCGCCGCCTTCTCCTCCTGCCGCTGGACGGCCTCGGCCGCCCGGAGGCGTACCAGCTCGGTGTAGTCGCGCCGGGTCGCCACGACGTAGCCGATGAACGCCGATCCCCCGTACATGGCGACGGCCACGGCGAGCAGGCCGGCCGCCACGACCGGGAGGCCCTCCGGGGTCCTGGGAAAGGCGACGGGGACGGCCCGGTCCCCGATCAGGGCCTCCAGGAGGCGTCCTGTGACGAGGGTTCCGGCCAGTGCCGTGGCCGCGGTCACGGTGGCAACGACCCTGACCGCCCGGCGGGCGGGCAGGTGGGCACCGCAGGTGTAGGCGGCGATGAACGGGGCGAGCCCCTGGGCGGTCACGTGCGGGGGCATCAGGGACATGACCCCCACGTGCGTGAACGCCACCACGCCCACGCACAGGACCGGGCGCGTGCGCCGCAGGCACAGCATGAGGGACTGCCCGTACACCAGGAGCGCGAGCAGGGCCGTGGCCGCCGGGGACAGGTGGACGCCCTCCCGGTTCTCCAGCACGCCGGAGAAGACCCAGAGCAGTCCGGTGGAGACGGCCGCCATCGCCACGGCCAGGGCGCAGTCGCGGGAGAAGGGCGTCCTGAGCCCGAGGCGGTCGAGTCCGTCGTCCAGGAGGACGAAGGCGCGGGGGCGGGGCGCGGGGGGCGCATCGGTCACGGAAGGCATCATGCCGTGTCGCCGTCGCATTCCTGTCAGTAGGTCAGGTCGAAGGAGAGCATGCTGTGGGCGGCCGCGAAGAAGGCGGTCCCGGCCAGGGCGAGCAGCACGAGGGCGCTGCCCAGGCACCGCTTCCACCCGGCCCTGCGGCGGACGTCGCCGACGAGCACGACCGCCGCGGGGACGACGCCGGCGACGCCGATGAGCTGCGCCACGAGGACCGCCCTCAGCGTGTCCTGCGCCATCGGGGCGAACGTCATGACCTGGAGGAAGGCCGCCGTCCACCCGCCGAGGGCGACCAGTGCGCTCCCGGCGCCGATCCGGGTCAGCACCCGGGCCGTGCGCCCGGCGCGGTCCCGGGCGGGCCGCCCGGAGCGGCGCCGCAGCACTGCCCCGACCGGCCAGGACACTGCGGCGGCGAGGAGGACGGCCGCCGAGGCCGCCAGCACCGGGAGGGTCAGCGCGGAGTCCCGGTGGGCCGCGACCGGCAGCAGTGTGAAGGCGCTGTTGTAGCCGATCGCCTCCACACGGCCGTCCTCTACGCGCATGGCGATCCTGCGCTGACCGTCGACCTCCTGCCACACCCACGGGGCGACCTCCTCGTAGGCCACAGGGGTCATGGTGTCCGGGCTCGGGGTGAGCAGGATGGTGCCGTCCTCGCGGGCGGTGATGCGCGTCTGGGCGCCCAGCGGGCTCATGGCGTTCATGAAGGTGCTGTGCGGGACCTGCGACGTCTCATAGGTACCCGCCGCCATCTGTGCGTGCTCGGCGGCGGTCGGCTCGACGGCGGCCTCCTGCGCGTCCTCGGCCGGGAGGTAGCGGTCGGCGAAGCCGGACCGGAGCGCGTCGCGCACCTCCATGGAGGTGAGGGCGTCCCCGCCGTTGAGGGCGACGAAGATGCCGACTCCGTCGTCGGGGTAGAGCGTCAGGTGCGAATGGAAGACGGCGGTGTCGCCGCCGTGCCCGAGGACGCGGCGGCCGTTGCGGTCCTCCTCGAAGAGGCCCAGCGTCATGCGCGGCCCTTCGGCCAGGGCGCCCAGGGACGACTCGTCCAGGGCCGGCGATTGCATGAGCTCCAGCGTCCGCGGCTCCAGAACGTTGCGGCCCGGCTCCAGCGCGTCCAGCTGCGCGAGCATGAACCGCGCCATGTCGGTCGCCGAGGTGGTCATCCCGCCCGCGGGCACGTCGGCGATGGTCTCGAAGGGCTCCGCCGGAGCCGAGGCGTCGGCGTATCCGCCCGCCATGCGCTCTTCGAGCGCGCCCGGGAGGGGCTGCTCGAAGGTGGAGGAGTCCATGCCCAGCGGTTCCAGGACCTCCCGGGCGACGTAGTCCTCGAAGGCGGTGCCGCTGACGTTCTCCACGACGTACCCGGCCAGGGCGTTGCCGTAGTTGGAGTAGGAGGGCACCGTGCCGGGCTCGTAGACCTGCTCGGGCGGGTCGGTGGACAGGTGGGCGCGCAGGTCGGGCTCCTGGCCCTCGGGGAGCATCATCCCGGCGAACCGGTCCTCGAAGCCGGCGGTGTGCGAGAGCAGGTGGCGCAGGGTGACCGGTTCATCGAAGCGGGTGGGCAGGTCGAAGTCCAGGTACTCCCGCACGTCGGTGTCCAGGTCCACCTCTCCCTCCTCGACCAGCCGCATCACGGCGGTCGCGGTGAACAGCTTGGAGACCGACCCCGGCCGGAAGAGCGTCTCCTCGGGGTCGACGGGGACCACGCGTCCGCCGTCGGCCCCGGTGCGGGCCTCGCCGTAGCCGCGGGCGGTGAGGAGCTCGCCGTCGGCGACGACGCTGACCGCCGCGCCGGGGACCCCGGCCCCCTGCAGCGACTCCGGCACCACGTCGTCGAGCCAGGCGTCGACGTCGGCGGCGGTGAGCTCGGGGGCGGCGGTCGTGGCGGTGCCGGCGTCCGCGGCGGCGGGGACGGGCCCAGCCGCGAGAAGGGCCGCGGCGGCGAGGGCGGCCAGGCCCTTCGCCGCCGGGCGTGTACGGGGGGTCGGTACGGGGGGCATCGCTTCTCTCCTGCTCCGCTCCGGTTCGTCGATGGCCGTGACGAGCCTCGCGGAGCAGGGGGTCCGGGCACATCGTGCGCGGGTGCCCAACCGGTCTGCTACCTGAGGAGCAAGCGCCTCACCTCCCCCGCAGGGCGAGGGCCGCGAACACCGCGACCGCCGCCATCACCCCCGCCCCCGTCAGGGCCGCGGCGTTCATGCCCTCGGTGAACGCCGCGAAGGCGGTGTCGAGCAGGGCGGTGCCTTCCCCGCCCATCGCCGCCGCCTGCTCGGCGGCCGCGGCGACCGTCTGACCGGCCGCCCCGTCCGCGGCCGCCGAGGCCTCGTCGCGCATCGTCTCCCGGTACACCGTGGCCGCGATGGTGCCCAGGACCGCGATGCCCAGTGCGTTGCCCAGCTCGACGGCGGTCTCCGCCACCCCGGACGCCGCCCCCGCCCGCTCGCGCGGCGCCGATCCCAGCACCAGGTCGTTGGCCAGCGAGCCCACCGCCCCCACGCCCAGGGTGACCACGATGTAGGCGCCGATGAACAGCGGTACCGGCGAGGTGGGCCCCACCGTCCCGATCGCGGCGAACCCGAGCGCGCTGACGGCCAGGCCCGTGGCGATCACCGCCCCGCGCGGCACCCGCCGGACCAGCGCCCCCGCCACGGCCACGCCGACGACGGTGCCGAGGAAGGTGGGCAGCGCCCACAGCGCCGCCTGGAAGGGGCTCAGGCCGTGCACCACTTGCAGGTAGGTGAAGGCCAGGAAGCCCATCCCGGCGGCGGCCAGCGCGACCGACGCGTTGGCGGCGACGGCCGCGCTGAACGCGGGGTTGCCGAACAGGCCCAGGTCGATCAGCGGGTGCGCGGCCCGCCGCTGGCGCAGCACGAACAGCGCCCCGCCGGCCAGGCCGACGGCCAGGGCGAGCCAGGCGGGGGCGTCCATTCCGTATTCGGCGGCGTGCTTGACCGCGAAGACCAGGCCCAGCAGCGCCGCCAGCGACAGCAGCGCCCCCGGCAGGTCGAAGGCCCCGCCCTCGGGCGCCCGGGACTCGGGGACCAGCAGCGGCGCCGCGACCAGCAGCAGCACCATCACCGGCACGTTGATCAGGAAGACCGACCCCCACCAGAAGTGCTCCAGCAGCAGGCCGCCGCTGACGGGCCCGGCCACGGCGCCGCCGCTGAAGGCGGCCGTCCAGGCGCCCACCGCCGCGCGGCGCTGTCCGGGGTGCGCGAAGAGCCCGCAGATCAGGGCCAGCGTGGAGGGGGCGAGGGTGGCCGCGCCGATCCCCAGCAGCACGCGCCCGGCGATGAGCAGCTCGGCGGTGGGGGCGAAGGCGACCAGCGCGGAGGCCGCGCCGAAGGCGGCGCCCCCGGCCAGCAGCAGACGGCGGCGGCCGAACCGGTCGCCCAGCCCGCCCATGGCGATCAGCAGGGACGCCATGACGAACCCGTAGACGTCCATCATCCACAGCCATTGCGCGGCGGTGGGGTCGAGCGCGGCGGCCAGCGCGGGCGCCGCCACGAACAGCACCGTGATGTCCATCGACACCAGCAGGGCGGGCAGCAGCAGGACGGCCAGCCCGGCCCAGGCGCGGGCGCCGGCGCGGGGCGGGTCCTCTTCGGCGGTCGGGGTGGCGCGTGTCGTCTCCATGGCTCGGATCGTACGTACGTCAAAGACGCCCGTCAATATGTACGTACGTCAAAGGAGCGCGGTAGGATGCCCGCCATGAACCACCGCGACGACCTGCTCGAAGGCGCCAAGAAATGCCTGGTGGAGAAGGGATACGCGCACACCACGGCGCGCGACATCGCCGCCGCCTCCGGCGCGCACCTGGCCTCCATCGGCTACCACTACGGCTCGAAGGACGCGCTGATGCACGCCGCGGTCATCTCGGCGGCCAGCGAGTGGGGCGACACCGTCGCCGAGGCGCTGGAGGCGGTGCGGGCGCCCGACCCCCAGACGCGGCTGGCCGCGCTGCTGAACCGGCTGCGCGCGAGCCTGCCCGAGGACCGGGACCTGCTGCTCGCGACCGTCCAGGCCTACGCCGAGGCGCAGTTCTCCGACGACCTGCGCTCGGCGCTCGCCGCGGCCTACAAGGAGGCCCACCGGGAGTTCGCGCGGCTGCTCGACCCCGGCTCCGAGGACACCCCCCAGGGCCGCGCGCTGGGCAGCGCCGCCTACGCGCTGTTCTCCGGCGTCATCCTCCAGGCCCTGATCGACCCGGACGCCCTGCCCGACACCGACGCCCTGATGGCGGCCCTGCGCCGCCTCACCGGGGCGGAGTAGGCCCCCGGAAGGTCCGGCGGTACTCGGTGGGCGGCACCCCGGCGTCGGCGTTCATGTGCGCCCGCAGCGAGGCCGCCGTGCCCAGCCCCGCCTTCTCGGCCACCCGGTCCACCGGCAGGTCGCTCTGCTCCAGCAGCTCGCGCGCGTAGGCCAGGCGCTGCCGGTGCAGCCAGCGCGCGGGCGACTCGCCGGTCTCCGCGCGGAAGCGCCGGGTGAAGGTGCGCACGCTCATCGACGCCCGCTCGGCCATCTCGGCCAGCCGTATGGGCCGGGACAGGTCGGCCTCGGCCCAGGCCCGCGCCGCCGCCGTCGCCCCGCCCCGGGCGGGGCGCGGCACCGGCCGCTCGATGTACTGCGCCTGGCCGCCGTCGCGGTGCGGGGGGACGACCGTGCGGCGGGCGACCTCGGCCGCGACCGCCGCCCCGTGGTCGCGGCGGACCATGTGCAGGCACAGGTCGATCCCCGCGGCCACGCCCGCCGCGGTGAGCACGTCGCCCTCGTCGGTGTAGAGCACGTCCGGGTCCACGCGCACGGCCGGGTAGAGCCGCCTCATCAGCCCCGCCGAAGCCCAGTGCGTGGTGGCCCGCCGCCCGTCCAGCAGGCCGGCGGCGGCGAGCACGAAGGAGCCGGTGCAGATCGAGGCGTACCGCGCCCCCGGCGGGATGCGCGCGAACGCCTCGGCCAGCTCCCCCTCCAGCGGCCCACCGCGCGGTTCGTAGTCCACGTCGGAGGCGGGCACCACGACGGTGTCGGCCTCGGCCAGGACCTCGGGACCGTGGTCGACGTTGAAGGTGAAGTCGGCGTCGGTGCGGACCACGCCGGGGCGCACGGCGCAGGTGGTGACGGAGTACAGCGGAGTGCCGTCGGCGGAGCGCGCCTCACCGAAGACGCGGTGCACGATCCCGGTCTCCATGGGAAGCGCGCCGTCACGGACGAGCAGGGCCACACGGTGCATGGCCCGATTCTTGCGCATGTCGGCCGACGGGCCACTCGCCGGGGTGCGCCCCGGGGCCGGAGGATCGGTGTGTTCCCGAGACACGGCTTCGAGACACGGCCAGGAGAGCACCGAGATGAACGTCCTCTGGGTCTTCGCCCACCCCGACGCCCGCTCCCTCAACGGGGCCCTGCGCGACACCGCACTGCGCGCGCTCGCCGAGGAGGGGCATGCGGTCCGCGAGTCCGACCTGTACGCGATGGAGTGGAACCCCGTCGTGGGCCCCAGCGACTTCGGCCACGACCCCGCCGAACGCCTACGGGTGGCCGCGGCCTCCAGGGACGCCAAGGAGTCCGGCACCCTCGCGCCGGACATCGTCGCCGAGCAGGAGAAGCTGCTGTGGGCCGACACGGTCATCGTCCAGTTCCCCCTGTGGTGGTACGGCGTCCCGGCGATCCTCAAGGGATGGTTCGACCGCGTCCTCACCCTGGGGTTCGGGTACGGGGTGTACGACCCCGGCACGGGGCGCGCCCTGCGCTACGGCGAGGGCCCGCTGTCGGGCAGGCGCGCGCTCGCGGTGACCACCGTCGGCGCCCGGGAGACCTCGATCGGGCCGCGCGGCGTCAACGGGGCCATCGAGGACATCCTCTTCCCGCTGAACCACGGCACCTTCTGGTACACGGGCATGGACGTGCTGCCGCCGGTGGTCGTGCACAGTGCCGACCGCTCCACGGCCGAGGACGCCGAGCGCGCGGGCAAGCACTTGGCCGAGCGCGTCCTGGCGGCCTGGCGGACCGACCCGATCCCCTTCCGCTCCCAGAACGGCGGCGACTACGACGACGACCTGGTCCTGCGCCCGGAGCTGGCCCCCGGCGAGAACGGGAACGCCGCCCACCTGGTGCGCTAGCCGATCCACCGGCCCGAACCCGTATTGATCTCGGGGAAGTCGGGCTAAAGAGGCCCGTCTTAAGCCCGACTCCCCCGAGATCATCGGCGGCGGCCGTCCTCGCGGCTGACCGCATCAGCGACGGAGACGGAGTGAGGGGGAGGCACGGGGGTTAGAAGGCGTCCCGCTTGGCGGCGTCGACGAAGGCGCGCCACTCGGGGGAGCCGAAGAGCAGTGCGCCGAGGTCACGGTGCTTGGTGTCACGCACGGCGCTCGCGCCCGGGGCGTCAGCGACCTCGACGCAGTTGTTGGCGTCAGGAGAGGTGTAGCTGGACGTGCGGAAACGAGAACCAGAGGCCATGTAGGCGACCTCGACGCATTCACCGTGCGAGCCGCTGTAACTCGAGGTGAACCACTCTCTCCAGTACCCCTGGCTCATGAGGATCTCCCTTCGTACCGCTTCATCAGGTCGTTCAGAAGGTCGCGCGTCTGGGGCGTGTTGGCCCCCGCCGCACGCAGGTGATCGAGGAGCCGACGATGCGCAGTGACCTCCTTGTGGTCGTCCAGCAGAAGGTTCCTGGTGTGCGCCTCGATGTAGATGACCTGCATCGACGGCTTCTCAAGCTCCAGTAGCACGAATGATCCTGTCTGTAGTGCAGCGTGGGCTCCCGCCGAATTGGGGAGTACCTGCAGGTCGATCCGTGGGTGCTTTGTCATGGAGATCAGGTGCTGGACCTGTGCGTGCATCACGGCGGGACCACCGATGTGCTTCTCCAAGGCCGCCTGATCGATGATCGCCCACAGCAGTGACTCGCCGGCCTCCCAGTTGTCCTGGCGCCTCATCCGCACTTGCTGTAGGCCGTCAAGCTCCTCCTCGGTCGCTCGCGGATGCCCCGCAGCGAGGATGGCACGCGCATAGTCGGCCGTCTGAAGCAGCCCCGGCACCAGGCGGTCCTGGTATGTCGAAATCTGCGATGCCGAGTTCTCCAGGTCGATGTACTGGCCATACGCCCTGGCGACGTCGGTCTCCTGCCACCAGACAGGGACGGCGGCCTCGGCGCGAAGGGCGACCAGGCGTTCGGCCTCGGCTTCGGGAACCTCGAAGTAGGTCAGAACCTTGCGCAGCTGGCGCTCTCGGGGAACGGTCTCCCCCTTCTCCCAACGGACGAGCGTGCTCGCATCGACATCGAGGTCCTTCGCAAGCCGCCGCTGTGCGATGCGTCCGCGCAGGTCCGTCAATGCGCGAGCGAGCTGCCATTGCGCAATGGTCGGGTTCTCGTCTGCGGCCATGGCCCAAGACTGCCTCTCTCCAGGGGTTCCCTACAAGTCAAGTATGCAATGCGTGCTTGCAAAGCAAATCTTCAAAGCGTGTTGCAATGCATGCACGCATTGTGCTTCAGTGTAGACCCGATCACAAACGGTGACCGCACGACCCCGTGGTCGATCACTCCTGGAGGCCCCATGTCCGCCTCGTCCCGCACGCCGCGCCCGCCCAGCTTCCGGTCGGTGCGGTGGGAACCGCGCATCTACCCCGGCACCCTCGCCCAGGCTTCGCGGGTGCGCACCCACGTGCGCACCGACCTGAAGGGGTTCCCCGACGACGCCGTCGACAGCGTCGAGCTGTGCTGCTCCGAACTCTTCGCCAACGCCGTGGCCTACACCGCCTCCGGGCACGAGGGCGGGGAGGTGGTCCGCCGCCTGTGCCTGCACCGGCCCGACATCCTGCGCCTGCAGGTCACCGACTCCGGGTGGACCGCCACCCGGCCCGCTGTGCCGGTCGACCGGACCGCACGCGACTGGGCCGAGGCCGAAGGCCAGCGCGGCCTTCTGCTCATCGATTCCCTCGCCCGCCGGTGGGGCTACTTCCCCGTCCTGCCGCACCCGAGCCTGAACCTGGGGCTGTGCGTGTGGGCGGACCTGCCCGTCGACCCCGACCAGGTCCCCCGGGGCCTGGAGCCCTTCATCTTCACCGCCTGAAACGAAGAAGCCCCCAAGACCGCTGCGGCCGCCCCGGGAGGGGAACCCGGTCCGGACGGCCTCCTGGGGCCCGGTGCCGCGAAACGAGGGGGCGGCACCGCACCCCACGGCCCCGGTCCACAGAGGGCGGCCGCAGCACCCCCACCCCACCTCACCACCGGAGGGCGGCCACGACCACGCCGCCCGCGCTTCCCCACGTCCGCTCACACCGAACGCAAGGAACCACCGGTGCCATGAACACCGACCAGGCCCCCGCCCCCGCGGCCACCGGGCCCACCACCCAGCCCAACCCGCGCATCCGCTCCGTCCTGGACGCCCCCAAGGGGCGACGGTTCAACCGCGCCCGCCCCTACGCCGAACTCCCCCGGCCCGCTGGGCCCCGCCCAGCGGCCAACCTGCGCCTCCCGGCTCACGACCAGGGCCAGGACCGGGCACTCCCGCCCTGGCTGGCCCGCCTGCACACCGAACTCGCCCCTCAGGAGCAGAACGCGGCCCCGCCCGAGACCAGACACCGCAGGCCCCTCGCCCCGACGAACGCACCCGCTGGCCCGTCCCCCATGGCCAAGAAGCGGAAGAGACTCTTCCCGAGAGGGCGCCTCCGGCGCCCCCGCGCCCTGACCGAGTCCGCCCGCCGCTGGGAGGGCACCCGCCACGCGTGCACGGTCCTGGGCATGCTCCTGACCGCCTACGCCATCGGCCTCCTGGGCTGAGACGACAGGAACGGGCCCGCACACCCCGACACCGCGAAGCGGGGGGCGGGTGGGCCCGCCAACCAGCGAGGACCACAAGCAACGGACGGTGGGGATGCCTCCCCATGCCCGAAGCACTGGCTCCTGTCCGGTGTTCCCCACCCCTCTCTCGTTGATCTCGGGGAAATGGCCCCCAAATCGGCGGCTGTAGGGGCCATTTTCCCGAGATCAACGGGGATCCGGGGCCGGTGGGGCCGGCCCCGGTGCTAGGCGGCGGGTTCGAAGGACGCGGTGATCGCGTCCAGCAGCTCCCGGTTCTCCTCCCAGGTGTCCGGCGGGGAGACGAGGAACAGCGCGTACCCCTTCTCCTCGGTGTGGAAGGCCCGGTTCACCGCGTGCCGCCCGTCGAAGGTGAACTCCCAGTCGGCCGCGCTGATGTAGCGGTCGACGAAGGGCTCGTCCAGCGCCTCGATGCTCTGCTTCTCGTACCCGGAGAAGTTGCTGGAGATGGCCCCCTCCTGCTGCTCCCAGTCCGCCTTGGCGTCGTCGCCGGGGCTGTCGGTCTGGTCGATCTGGAGGTAGCCGCCGCCGGGGATGTCGAAGAAGACGCTGCTGCCCTGCCGCTCGCGGAACTCCCACCCCTCGGGCAGGTCCACGGAGAATCCGGTCTCGTCCTCGTAGGCGGCCATCTCGGCCTCGGGCGAGGGGGACGCGGAGGGCGACGGGGACGCGGAGGGCTCGGAACCGCCGTCGGACGCGTCGTCCGAGGGGGTCGCGGCCGCCTGCGGGGGCGTCCGCGAGGCCGGGTCGGCCCCGTCCAGGGCGCCGTTGCCCAGCCAGAAGGCCAGGCCGACGGCGGCGGCCACCAGCACGGACGCGGCACCGCCCAGGACGAGCAGCCTGCGGCCGCGCCCGTCCCCGCCGGAGGCCCCGTCCCCGGCGCCGGGCGGCAGGTACGGGGGCGGGGCGGCAGGGGTGGTGGCCGCGGGGGCGGCGGGGGCCGCGGACCGCGCCTTCCTCCCCTTCGTCTTCGCCTTGTCCGCCGCCTCGGTCAGCAGCCGGTGCACCTCGCCGATGTCCGGGCGCCGCTCCGGGTCCTTCTCCAGCAGGGCCGCCAGCACCGGGGCCAGCACGCCCGCGTTCCGCGGCGGCGGCACCTCCTCGGTGACGATGGCGGTCAGGGTCCCCACCGCCGCCTCCCGGGCGAACGGCACCCGCCCCTCCACCGCCTGGTAGAGGGTCACCCCCAGGGACCAGATGTCGGAGGCCGGGGT
Organism: Nocardiopsis endophytica; assembly: GCF_027706725.1. Lineage (GTDB taxonomy): Bacteria > Actinomycetota > Actinomycetes > Streptosporangiales > Streptosporangiaceae > Nocardiopsis_A > Nocardiopsis_A endophytica. The sequence goes on along the minus strand of NZ_JAQFWQ010000013.1, from coordinate 20,485 downwards.
GGCCGGGCCGCCCTGGGCCTGCTCGGGCGAGAGGTAGCCGGGCGAGCCCACGAGCAGCCCGGTGCGGGTGAGCCCGGAGGTGCCCTCCAGCCGGGCGATGCCGAAGTCGGTGAGCACCGCCCGGTCCCCCGGCGCGATCAGCACGTTGCCGGGCTTGATGTCGCGGTGCACGATGCCCCGGTCGTGCGCGATTGACAGCGCGGTGGCCGTCTGCACCCCGATGGCGGCCGCCCGCCCGGGGTCCAGGACGCCGTCCTCCTTGATGACCGTGCCCAGCGAGCGCCCGCGCACCAGCTCCATCACGATCCACGGCCGCTCGTCGCTGTCCACCACGTCGAAGACGGTGATGATGGAGGGGTGGCCCAGCCGCGCGGCGCTGCGCGCCTCCCGCAGCATCCGGGTGCGCAGCACCTCGACCTCGGCGTCGGGCAGGTGCGGCGGGATGGTCAGCTCCTTGACCGCGACGGGGCGGTCCAGCAGCTCGTCGGTGCCGCGCCAGACGCGGCCCATGCCGCCCGCACCGATCAGCTCGGTGAGCCGGTAGCGCCCGGCCAGCAGGTGGCCGGGCGCGGTCTGCTCTGTACTCATGGGTGGGGCTTCCTCGGGTCCTCGGGCAGCCCGGCCGCCGCGGCCGCGCCGTCACCTAGGCGAGTCTAAATGCCCGCCGACGCACCGAATCTGAGGGCGTGTCCGGAATCGGACACGCCCTCACCGGTCCGGGTTCAGCCCTTGCGCTCCTCCCCCAGGCGCACCCGCAGGGAGACCACGCCGTTGGAGACGATGGAGGGCACCTGCTCGGGCTCGGTGTCCAGCAGTTCCATGTCCGGGAAGCGCTCGAAGACCGCGGGCAGCGCGGTGTTCAGCTCCATCCGGGCCAGGTTGGCGCCCAGGCAGTAGTGCGGCCCGTGCGAGAAGGACACGTGCGACTTGTCCTCGCGCGTGATGTCGAAGCGGTCGGCGGTGTCCCCGTGCACCCGGGGGTCGCGCCCGGCCGAGCCGTAGGAGACCAGCAGCGCGTCGCCCGCGGGGATGGTGGTGCCGTCGACCACCAGGTCCTTGGCGGCGAACCGCAGCGGCACGTTCTGGATCGAGGTGTTCCAGCGCAGCGTCTCCTCGACCGCGTCGCTCCAGGGGCGCTCGCCGCGCACCAGCAGGCCAAGCTGGTCGGGGTGGGTCAGCAGCGCCTGCACCGCGTTGGTCAGCAGGTTCATGGTGGTCTCGAACCCGGCGCCGATGATCAGGATCAGCGTCCAGACCAGCTCCGACTCGCTGAGCCGGTCGTTGTCCTCGTCCCGCGCGGTGATGAGCGCGCTGGTCATGTCGTCGGCGGGGGCCGCCCGCTTGCGCTCGATCAGCTCGGCGAGGAAGCGCTGGGTGCCCTCGTGGTTCTCCAGCGCCTGCTCGGGGGTGATGGTCTGGTCGAACATCATCCCGATGCGCCGGTGCAGCTCGTCCCGGGAGCCGTCGTCGTCCACCCCGAACAGGTCGCTGATCACCGTCATCGGCAGCGGATAGGCGTAGTCGGCCTTGACATCGGCGACCGGCCCGCCGGCGGCCATCCGGTCCAGCAGGCCGTGCACCAGCTCCTCGATGCGGGCGCGCATCCCCTCCACCCGCCGCGGGGTGAACGCCTTGGAGACCAGCTTGCGCAGCCGGGTGTGGTCGTCGTCGTCGCGGGCCAGCATGTTCTCGGCGGCGACCCACGAGATGAGCTGCCAGTCGGGGCGGATGCGCCCCTCCCGCCAGGCCCGCCAGTGCACCGGGTTCTTCTTGACGTCGGGGTGGGTGACCACCTCGCGCACGGTCTCATAGCGGGTCACCGACCACGCAGCAACCTCACCAGGAAGCTCGACAGGGACGACTGCGCCGGCTTCTCGGAGCTCTGCCGCCTGGGGGTGGAGGTCTCCGGTACCGAGTCGGACGGGGTCCACGGCGTTCCTTCCTCTTCCGGGGTCTGGGGGGTGAACGCGACCGGCAGCCGCGTGAGGGCGTGGGCGAACGGCGAGATGCGCCAGGAGAGCTCCTCGGGGGCGACCCCCAGCCGCAGCCCGGGCAGGCGCCGGATCAGCACCTCGATCCCGGCGACGGCGATGGCGGTCGCGATGTCCTTGGCCGGGCAGCGGTGCGCGCCCACGCCCCAGGCCAGGTGGGCCCGGTTGGGCGCGTCGTCCATCCGGTCGGCGTACTCCTCGGCGAGGAAGCGGTTGGCCGCGGCGAAGCCCAGCAGCACCGGCGTGCCCTCGGGCACCACGGACCCGCCGGGCACCTCCACGTCCCGCACCGGGTACATCACCGGGTAGTTGGTGACCGGCGGCGCGCTCCACATGACCCGCTCGATCGCCTCGTCGATGCCGGTGCGCGCCCCGGCCAGGTCGTCGCCGAGCGCGCGGTCGGTGAGCAGCACCCGGACCGAGTTGGACAGCAGGGCGGCGCTGGGCTCGTGCCCGGCCCCGACCATGAGCACCAGGTGCTGCAGGACCTCCTCGTCGGAGAGCCCGGCCCGGTGCCGCATGAGCGTGCTGGTGATGTCGTCGCCGGGGTGGGCGCGCTTGCGGTCGATGTGGGCCGAGAGCACCCGCTCCAGTTCGGCGTTGGCGCGCTCGGCGTCCACGCCGTCCCACATGTCGCGCAGGGCGGTGAAGAAGCGGCGGCCGGACTCGTGGTCCATGCCGAACATGCCGTTCATGACCAGCAGCGGCAGCGGGCGCGCGAACTCCTCCATGAGCTCGGCCTCGCCGCGCGCGCAGAAGCCGTCGACGAGCCGCTCGGCGACGGACCGCGCCTCGGCGCCGACCCGCCCGGGCTCGAAGGGGCTGAGGGAGTCGACCATGGCGCGGCGCACCCGGCGGTGCTCCTCGCCGTCGGAGAACAGGGCGTTGGGGCGGTGCCCCATCATCCCCAGCAGGGAGGAGTCGTCGGGGATGCGCCCCTCGCGCCAGTCCTTCCACCGCCGCGCGTCCCGGCTGAAGGTGCGCTCGTCCCGGCACCAGGCGGTGATCAGGGCGTAGTCGACCACCAGCCGCCCCTCCACGCCGGGCTCCAGCATCACGGGGACGACGGGCCCGTGCTCCTTTCGCATCCGCGCGTAGGCGGCGTGGTGGTCGGCGTGGAAGCCGGGGTCGTACAGCTCCAGAGGGGGGTGGCCGGTCGCCAATGCCGATTCCGTTCTCGTCGCTCGCCGGGACGTTCGGGAATGCCCCGGATCCGGGGGGTACGCCGGGTAACGGTAGCGGTCCGGGGCCCACGGCGACAGGGGCGCCCCCACGGTCCGTGACCGCGGGGGCGCGCTGTGCTGGGGATTCGGTTTTCCGGACCGACCGCAATCAGGAGGGGTCGGCCGCCCGGAAGCGGCGCAGCCGCAGGCTGTTGCCGACCACGAAGACGCTGGAGAAGGCCATCGCCGCACCGGCGATCATCGGGTTCAGCAGCCCGGCGGCGGCCAGCGGCAGGGCGGCGGTGTTGTAGGCGAAGGCCCAGAACAGGTTGCCCTTGATGGTGCGCAGCGTGCGGCGGGAGAGCCGGATGGCGTCGGCGGCGGCCCGCAGGTCGCCGCGGACCAGCGTCAGGTCCCCGGCCTCGATGGCCACGTCGGTTCCGGTCCCCATGGCCAGGCCCAGGTCGGCCTGGGCCAGGGCGGCCGCGTCGTTGACGCCGTCGCCGACCATGGCCACCGCGCGGCCCTCCGCCTGGAGCCCGCGCACCTTGGCGACCTTGTCCTGGGGCAGCACCTCGGCGATCACCCGGTCGATGCCGACCTCGGCGGCCACGGCCTCGGCCACCGCGGTGTTGTCGCCGGTGAGCAGCACCGGGCTCAGCCCCAGCTCCCGGAAGCGGCGCACCGCCTCGGCGCTGGTGGGCTTGACGGTGTCGGAGACGACCAGCACGCCGCGGGCGGCGCCGTCCCAGCCGACCGCGACGGCGGTGCGGCCCTTGGACTCGGCCTCCTCCTTGGCCCGGCGCAGCCCTTCGGGCAGCCGCTGGGACCACTCCTCCAGCAGCGCGGTGCGGCCGACCAGGACCAGGTGGCCCTCGACGACGCCCTGGACGCCCAGGCCCTCCTGGTTGGCGAAGTCCTCGGCGGCGGGCAGCTCCCCGGCCCGCTGGGCGGCGCCCTTGGCGATCGCCCGGGCGATGGGGTGCTCGGAGGCGTCCTCCAGCGCCCCGGCCAGGCGCAGCAGCTCTCGCTCGTCCTGCCCCTCGGCCGTGTGCACCTCGGACAGGACCATGGTGCCGGTGGTGACGGTGCCGGTCTTGTCCAGCACGACGGTGTCGATGCGGCGGGTGGACTCCAGCACCTCCGGGCCCTTGATCAGGATGCCCATCTGGGCGCCGCGGCCGGTGCCGACCATGAGCGCGGTCGGGGTGGCCAGGCCCAGGGCGCAGGGGCAGGCGATGATGAGCACCGCGACGGCGGCGGTGAAGGCCGCGGCGGCCCCGGCACCGGTGATCAGCCAGAACGCCAGGGTTCCGGCGGCCAGCAGGATGACGATGGGCACGAACACCCCGGAGACCCGGTCGGCCAGGCGCTGGATCTGCGCCTTGCCGTTCTGCGCCTCCTCGACCATGCGGGCCATCTGCGCGAGCTGGGTGTCGGAGCCGACCCGGGTGGCGCGCACGGTGATCCGGCCGCCGGAGTTGACGGTGGCCCCGGCCACCTGCGCCCCGGGGGCGACCTCGACCGGCACCGACTCGCCGGTGAGCATGCTCATGTCGACCGCGGAGGTGCCCTCCTCGACGACGCCGTCGGTGGCGATCTTCTCGCCGGGGCGGACGACGAACACGTCGCCCACGGCCAGCTCCTCGACGGGGACGCGCACCTCGGTGCCGCCGCGCAGCACCGCCACGTCCTTGGCGCCCATCTCCAGCAGCGCCTTGAGCGCGGCGCCCGCGCGGCGCTTGGAGCGGGCCTCGAAGTAGCGGCCCAGCAGGATGAAGGAGGTGACGCCCGCGGCGACCTCCAGGTAGATGTTGCTCGCGCCGTCGCCGCGGGCCACGGTCAGCTCGAAGGGGTGGACCATGCCGGGCATGCCGGCGGTGCCGAAGAACAGGGCGTACAGCGACCAGAGGAAGGCCGCGAGCGTCCCCATGGACACCAGGGTGTCCATGGTGGCGGTGCCCTGCTTGAGGTTCTTCCAGGCGGCCGTGTGGAACGGCAGCGCGCCCCAGACCAGGACGGGGGCCGCAAGCGTCAGCGAGAGCCACTGCCAGTAGGTGAACTGCAGGGCCGGGACCATCGCCATGGCGATGACCGGGACGGACAGCACGAGGCTGATGACGGTGCGGTCGCGCAGGGGCTTGACCGGGTCGCTCTCCGGCCGCTCCTCGTCGGCGTCCCCGGCGGCGCGGGAGGGCGGCGCGGGCAGGGCGGCGCCGTAGCCGGCCTTCTCGACCTGGGCGACCAGGTCCTCGGGGGCGACCCCGTCGGCGAAGTCGACCTGGGCCTTCTCCGTCGCGTAGTTGACGGTGGCGGTGACGCCGTCCATCTTGTTCAGCTTGCGTTCGATGCGGTTCGCGCAGGAGGCGCAGGTCATGCCGGTGATGGCCAGCTCCACCCGTCCGGTGGGCGCCTGGGGCGCCTGCGGACGCGCCTGATCGGTTCCGCTCATGCCGCGTTCCTCTCGTCTGCCGTGTACCACTCTACAGGTACCATACCCCCCTAGGGTATGCAAGAGGCGGCGAGGGGCCCACTCCCCCCGCGTCCGGGGTCCGGCTACATTCCCTGCATGTACTCCATTGAGGACCGCACCGTTGAGGTGGAGACGCGCATCGGGGCCGCGCCCGCGCGCGTGTGGACCCTGGCCTCGGACATCTCCGTACCGCCGCGCTTCAGCGGCGAGCTGCTGGAGACCGGGTGGCTCGACGGCGCCGACGGCCCCCGCGTCGGGGCGCGCTTCGCCGGCCGCAACCGGAACGGGTACATGGGCGAGTGGACCACCACGAGCGAAGTGGTGGAGGTCGACGAGCCGCGCACGTTCGCCTGGGACGTCCTGCTCCCCGACGGGCGCCGCGTCGCCGCCTGGCGCTTCGACCTGCGCGCGGAGGACGGCGGGACCGTGCTGCGCCTGTCGATGCGCGTCGGCCCCGACCGCAGCCCGGTCGACGACACCTACGAGAGCGACCCGGAGAAGGGGCCGCGGCTCGTGGGCAAGCGCCTGCGGATGCTGGAGGGGGGTATGCGGGCCACCGTCGAGGGGATCCGCGGCCTCGCCGAGGCCTGAGGGCCCTCAGGCCTCCTTGAGGTCCAGCCGGGCGACGGGGCGCCCGCTCACCGGGTGGGCCCCGCAGGTGAAGCCCGCCTTGCGGAACATGCGGACGGTCCCGGTGTAGACCTCCGCGCTGGGCGCGCGGCCCCCCGCCGTGTCCACGGGGTAGGCCTCCAGGACGCGTCCGCCCTCGGCGCGCGCGTACTCGATCGCGGCGTCGAGCAGGCGGGTGCCCAGCCCCTTGCGGCGGCCGCGCGGGGGGAGCCAGAAGCACACCACCGACCACACCCCGGTCTCGTCGGGGTCGACGGGGCGCAGCGCGCGCGAGCGGGTGAGGCGGACGAACTCCTCGCGGGGCGAGACGGCGACCCAACCGCACGGCTCCCCGCCCTCGTAGGCGATCAGGCCGGGGATCCTGCCTTCGAGGGTGATCCGGCGCAGGGCCTCCTTGTTGGTCCGGCCGCGTTCGGGGGGCGGGCAGGAGACGCTCTCGGAGTAGTCCTTGGCCCGGCGCCGGAAGTAGGCGCACCAGCAGTGCCCGTAGGCGCCTGTGGGGCCGAACATCCGCTCCAGGTCGTTCCAGCGGTCCGGGGTGGCGGGCTCGATCGAGACGATGGTCATCCAGTCCCCCTGGGAACAGGCACACAGATGTGATGTAGAACACTAGCGAGTCGGGACGGTTCCGGCATCATCCCGTCGTCCGCATTGCGGTGGTTCATCGCTCTATCCGCGCTTTGCCTGATTCACTTCGGGACGCGCGTCCCCGGAACGGAAGCGAGGCGCCCCGCACATGCGGGGCGCCCCGTGGCGGCTCGGACCGGCCGGCCCGACCGGATCAGTCGGCGGCGTGCGCCTTGTCGCCGACCTCGCCCTCCCAGCACTGGACCCCGGCGACCCCCGGGAGCCGGTCCCGGGTGAACACCGGGTCCGCACCCGTGCGGGCCTGGTCGCGGTAGTCGCGCAGCAGGTGCACGGCCACCCCGCCCAGCGGCGCGATGGCCACCAGGTTGACCATCGCCATCAGGCCCATCGTGGTGTCGGCCAGGCTCCACACCAGCGCCACCTGGCCGATGGAGCCCAGGAAGGTGGCGATCAGGAAGACGACCTGGAAGCCGCCCATCACGCCCTTGTTGCCGCTGAGGAAGCGGACGTTGGCCTCGCCGTAGTAGTAGTTGCCCAGCACGGAGCTGAAGCACAGCAGCAGCAGGACGAAGGTCAGCGCGTGCACCGACCAGTCGCCCAGGCCAGCCTGCAGGGCGTCCTGCGTCATGGACGGCCCGCGCTCCTCCCCGTAGACCGGGTTGGAGACCAGGATCAGGAAGGCGGTCATGCTGCAGATGACGAGGGTGTCGAAGTAGACGCCGAGGGTCTGCACCAGGCCCTGCTTGACCGGATGGCTCACCGAGGCGGTGGCCCCGGCGTTGGGCGCCGAGCCCAGCCCGGCCTCGTTGGAGAACATGCCCCGCCGCACACCCTGCACGATGACGGTGCCCAGGGCGGCCCCGGCCACCTCGCGCAGGCCGAAGGCGCTCTCGAAGATCAGCGCGAACACCGGGCCGATCTGGTCGGCGTTGAGCACCACGACGACCAGCGCCATCAGGATGTAGAGCAGCGCCATGAACGGCACGAGCGCCTGGGTGACGTGCGCGATGCGGCGCACGCCGCCGAAGACGACGAGCGCGGTGACCGCGACCAGCACCAGCCCGACGGCCGGGGCCAGCCAGCCGGGGACGGACGCTCCGGCCGCCTCGACCGAGTTCGCCACGGCACCGGAGATGGTGTTGGACTGCACCGCGTTGAAGACGAAGCCGAAGGTCACCGTGATGAGCACGGCGAAGACCACGCCCAGCCAGCGGGCGCCCAGCCCGTGCTGCATGTAGTAGGCGGGGCCGCCGCGGAACCCTGTCGCGTCGCGCACCTTGTACAGCTGCGCGAGGGTCGACTCCACGAAGCTCGCGGCGCCCACGAGCAGCGCCATGATCCACATCCAGAACACGGCGCCGGGCCCGCCGACGGCGATCGCCCCGGCGACGCCGACGATGTTGCCGGTGCCCACGCGCGCCGCGGCCGAGATCGAGAACGCCTGGAACGGCGAGATGGCCTTCTTGCCGTCGGGCGCGGTCTCGGGCGTGCCGCGCAGCTGGCGCACCATGTCGGGGACCATGCGGATCTGCACCCCGGCGAGCCGCACGGTGAAGTACAGGCTCAGGACGGCCAGCACCGGGATGAGCAGGAACTGCCAGAACGCGTCCGTTGAGGTGACCAGTAGGTCGTTGAAGGTCTCCAAGACCCTGGTGCTCCTTTGCTTCAGGGGGAGGAATGAGGGCAACTGCCCTCACTACCCCCGCATCCGCCCGGGACACCGGATTCCGCCACCCGTTGCCGGATGACAACCGTTCTGTGACCTGCGCCCTTCCGCTCCGCCGGCCCGCCCCCTCAGTCCGTGGCCGTGCTCGGCGGGCGCTGGTAGACCAGGTCCGTGTACTCGGGGTGGCGCTGGATCCACCCCTTGTAGAACGGGCACAGCGGCAGCACGACCATGCCGCGCGAGCGCACGTCGTCCAGGGACGCGCGGACGAGCGCGCTGCCGACCCCCTTGCCCTCGTAGGACGGGTCGACCTCGGTGTGGGTGAAGACCACCATCTCCCCCGCCAGCATGTACTCGGCGAACCCGGCGACCGTCCCGTCCGCCCCGCCGGCTCCGGCATCGCGCGCCTCGTACCGCCGCCGGGACGGCACGTCGGTCACCGTCAGGCTCACATCCGCCACCAGTCGCTCCTCGGCTTGTCGTGCGGGTCGGTCACCCCGTCGGGGCAGGCCAGCCGGTCGGTGTCCCACCCGAGCAGCGGGGCCCCGGCCTCGTAGGCGGCCTGGTAGAAGGCGAGCACCGCCGCCCGCGGGTCATCGGCCCCGCGCGCCCGGCCGTAGGGCAGCAGCGCCAGGTGGCCGTGCCCGCTCTCGGCCCACTGGGCCCCCTCCGGGAGCGGCGCCGTGTCCAGCCCCTCGGGCTCGGGGGCGGTGTAGGAGTAGAACGCGGGCTCGGGGACCCGTTCGTCGCCGAACCAGAAGCCGAAGCTGACCACCTCCTCGGAGTAGGCCTCGCGGATGAGCGGACCCGCCTCCTCGGGCTGGTGGACGGGGACGCCGCCGAAGCGCGTCACCGCGATGTCGAAGGTGTGCCAGAAGTGGTGCACCGGGCTGGTCTTCCCCGAGTACCCGGCGGCGAACTCCTCCAGGATGCCGCCCACCCGGCCCAGCACCCTCCAGTACCGGTTCGCCCAGAACGGGTCGTAGGCCGCGTGTTCGGTGTCCTCGGCGAAGGGGCGGCCGGAGTCGGGCAGGTCGTAGGGGTGGGGGTGGGGGATCTCCACGTACACGCCCAGCCCGTCCAGGACGCTGAGCAGCTCCCGGTAGAACGAGGCGACGCTGTGCCCGGCCAGCGGGAAGGCGGCGGAGCGCCCCTCCTCGGTGGAGGCGACCAGCCGGTGCCGCACGAAGTCGAAGTCGACCGTGAACAGCGGGTTGCCGTCCACCATCCCCATCGGGCGCGTGGTCAGGCCCGTCCCGGTGAGGTGGAACGGCACGTTCCACCAGTGGTTGCGCCGCGGACTGCAGGCGAGCCGCACCTTGCCCACGACCTGTTCGAACCGGTGCAGCGTCTCCTTGGTGCCGGACCACTCCTCCAGCGGCATCGACGGCAGTTCCATCGGCATGACGACCCCGTTCATCGGCTCCATCCCCTTTGCGCCGGCCGGGTCGCCGGCGGCGTTCGACCGCTCCGGGACCGGTAGACGACGTAGGGCCGGAACAAATAGAACCACGGCGCACTGAATGCGTGCACCAGCCGGGTGAAGGGGAAGACGGCGAACAGCGCCATGCCCACCAGGGCGTGGACCTTGAACGCCGCCCCCGCGGCCGCCATGGCCGCCACGTCCGGGGAGAGCACCCAGATGCTCCGCCACCACACCGAGACGGTCGTGCGGTAGTCCGGCTCGTGCGCCCCGGTGAACTCGGCGGCGGTGGAGACCAGGGTGGTGGCCAGCCCGGCGGCGATCGCGAGCACCAGCACCGCGTACATGAGCTTGTCGTTGCCGGTGGTGGCGCTGAACACCGGGCCGGTGGTGCGGCGCCGCCAGACCAGCAGCGCCACCCCGGCCAGCGTGCACACCCCCGCGACCGCGCCCAGGCCCAGGGCCAGGGCGTGGTAGGCGGCGTCGGAGACGCCCGCCGCGCGCGTCCAGTCCCGCGGCACGACCAGCCCCACCCCGTGGCCGATGATCACGACCAGCAGCCCGAAGTGGAACAGCGGGCTGCCGATCCGCAGCAGCCGCGACTCGTACAGCTCGGAGGAGCGGGTCGTCCAGCCGAACTGGTCGTAGCGGTACCGCCAGACGGCCCCGCCGATGAAGAGCACCAGCACCACATAGGGCAGGACGCCCCACAGCATCAGGTCGGCCACGGAAGCGCCTCCTTGCCGGGGGCCCTGCCGCCGTAGCCTTCGAGGCCCACGTCCTCGGCGGGCGGCCCCTGTGCGGCCAGGCGGCGCGCCGCGTCGCGCTGGGCGGCGGCCGGGGGCGGCAGGGTCGCCGCGACCGCGTCGAGCACCCCGGCGTAGGGGGTGCCGTGCCGGTGCAGCGCCGACCGGAGCAGCTCCAGGCCGGGCTGGAAGCGGCGGAGCAGCGCCTCCCCCTGCGCGGCGTCGCCGCGGGAGGCGAACTCCAGCAGCACGCACAGGTGGTCGGGCAGCTCGTGGGGGCCAAGGCGCCAGCCGTGCGCCGCGTACACCTCCTTCAGGCGGGCCAGGGCGTGGCCGCGCCTGCGGGTGTCGCCGTCGGTGTAGAAGGTCAGGTGCAGCGCCCGGCGGCGGCGCATGTCGAAGGTCTCCACGTAGTGGGCGCCCAACTCCAGCGCTTCCGCTCCGACGGCGTAGTCGCAGAACGCGGCGAGGCCGTCGCGGGCGGGGCCGCGGGGCAGCTCGTCCACGGCGGCGCGTACCGCCGGAAGGCGCTCCAGCATGGCCCGGTCGGGGTAGTCGAGCAGCAGCGCCGCGGCGCGGCGCACCACCGCGGTGTCCCGCGCGCGCTTCACGGCTCCTCCTTCGGCGGGAAGAGGCCTTCCGGCCGGCCGTTGCCGTCCCAGTTCAACAGGTTCACCCGCCCTTTCAGGTCGGCGCGGTCGGCGGGGGCGTCGCTGGTCTGGCGTGTGCGCAGGGCGTGGAAGGTCTCCACGCTCGCCGGGTCGGGCCGCCCCGAGGCCTCCCCGAACGGCGGCGCGGGGGTGCGGCCGTGCGCCGCTCCCATGCCGCCCATGCCCGGCCCGGACTCGAAGTCCAGGCTGCAGCCGATCTCCTCGATCACCCCGCGGTCGGCGTCGTCGACGCCGTAGGCGGTGGGGATGACGTAGCGGTCGTCGTACTTGGCGAGCGCGAGCAGCCGGTACAGCTCCTCCAGGCCCTCGCCGGTGGTCCCCGCGGCCTCGGCGATGGACGGGTCGCGCTCCTGGCCGAGGTTGACGCGGCGCATGTGGGAGCGCAGGGCGGCCAGGGTGCGCAGGGAGCGCTCCACCGGTGCGGGGTCCCCGGCGGTGAAGAGCTCGGCGAGGTATTCGACGGGAATGCGCAGGGTGTCGATGGCGCCGAAGAGGTTGTCGGCGTCCTCGCCGTCGTGGCCGGTCCCGCTGACGGCCTCGACCACCGGCGACAGCGGTGGGATGTACCAGACCATGGGCATGGTGCGGTACTCCGGGTGCAGCGGCAGGGCCACGCGGTGGCGCTTGATCAGCGTGTAGACGGGTGAGCGGCGGGCCGAGGCCAGCCAGGTGTCGGGGATGCCGTCGCGGCGGGCGGCCTCCTGCACGTCGGGGTCGTCCGGGTCGAGGAGGAGGTCGAGCTGGGCCGGATAGAGGTCCTTCTCGTCCTCCACGGCGGCGGCTTCGCCCACCCGCTCGGCGTCGTAGAGGACGACGCCGAGGTAGCGCAGGCGCCCGACGCAGGTCTCCGAGCAGATGGTGGGCATGCCCACCTCGATCCTCGGATAGCACAGGGTGCACTTCTCGGCCTTGCCGGTCTTGTGGTTGAAGTAGACCTTCTTGTACGGGCAGCCGGTGACGCACATCCGCCAGCCGCGGCACTTGTCCTGGTCGACCAGGACGATGCCGTCCTCGGCGCGCTTGTACATCGCCCCGCTGGGGCAGGAGGCCACGCACGACGGGTTGAGGCAGTGCTCGCAGATGCGCGGCAGGTAGAACATGAAGGTCTGCTCGAATTCGAGCCTGACGCGGTCCCCCACCTGCTGCACGATGGGGTCCTGCGCGGCCAGCTCGGGGCCGCCGGCGAGGTCGTCGTCCCAGTTGGCGCTCCAGGTGACCTGCATCGGCTCGCCGGTGAGCAGGGACCGCGGCCGCGCCACCGGGATGTCGTCGCCCAGCGGCGCGGTGATCAGGTGCCCGTAGTCGTAGGTCCAGGGCTCGTAGTAGTCGTGGATGGAGGGCATGAGCGGGTTGGCGAAGAGCGTGGCCAGCTTCTTCAGGCGGCCCCCGGCCCGCAGCGTGAGGCGGCCCCCGCGGGTGCGGGTCCACCCGCCCCTCCACCGCTCCTGGTCCTCCCACCGGCGCGGGTACCCCTGCCCCGGCCGGGTCTCCACGTTGTTGAACCAGGCGTACTCGACCCCGCTGCGGTTGGTCCAGGCCTGCTTGCAGGTGACCGAGCAGGTGTGGCAGCCGATGCACTTGTCCAGGTTCATCACCATGGCCACCTGGGCCATCACGCGCCCCATCAGTACCGCACCTCCCCGGTGCGCTTGCGCACGACGGTGACCTCGTCGCGCTGGTTCCCGGTCGGGCCGATGTAGTTGAAGGCGTAGCTGAACTGGGCGTAACCGCCGATCAGGTGGGTGGGCTTGACCAGCAGGCGGGTGAGCGAGTTGTGGATGCCGCCGCGCCGCCCGGTCGTCTCGGTCTTGGGCATGTCCACCACCCGCTCCTGGGCGTGGTAGATGTACACGGTCCCGGCGGGCATGCGGTGCGAGACCACCAGCCGGGCGGCGATCACCCCGTTGCGGTTGACCGCCTCGACCCAGTCGTTGTCGTGCGCCCCGATGGCCTCGGCGTCGGCGGGGCTCATCCACAGGGCCGGCCCGCCGCGGGAGAGCGTGAGCATCAGCAGGTTGTCCTGGTACTCGGAGTGGATGGACCACTTGGAGTGCGGGGTCAGGTAGCGCACCGCCACCGCCCTCTCCCCGTCCGGGCCGAGCCGCGGCTCCCCGAAGAGCCGGTGCATGTCCAGCGGCGGCCGGTAGACCGGCAGGGCCTCGCCGAACTCCAGCATCCAGTCGTGGTCGACGTAGAAGTGCTGGCGGCCGGTGAGGGTGTGCCAGGGCTTGTGGTTCTCCACGTTCACCGTGAACGGCGAGTAGCGGCGGTCCGGGGCCTCCTTGCCCGACCACTCGGGGCTGGCGCCCACCGGGGTGGGGCGGACCTGGGTATCGGAGAAGACGACCCGGCGCTCGGCCCCGTCGTGGATCAGGTCGGAGAAGTCGGTACCGGTGCGCTCGGCGAGCCGCTCGAACCCCTGGGCGGCCAGGCGCCCGTTGGAGGTGCCGGACAGCGCCAGGATCATCTCGCAGGCCTTGACGTCGCTGTCCAGCAGCGGACGGCCGTCGGCGACGCCGCCGCGCACCGCCCCGTTGCGCTCGCGCAGCCACTCCACCTCCCGGTCGGGGGTGAAGGACACGCCCTTGACGGGCAGCCCCAGCCGCTCGGCGAGTGGGCCCAGCGCCGCCATGCGCTCGGCCACGGCCGGGTAGTCGCGCTCGACCACCACCAGGTTGGGCATGGTGCGCCCGGGGACCGGGCGCTCGCCGGTGCGCCGGAAGTCCGGTGCGGTGCCGCCGGGCTGGGCCATCTCCCCGGGGGTGTCGTGGGCGTGCGGCACGGCCACGACGTCCTCGGCGGCGCCCAGGCGGTCCTCGGCCAGTTCACTGAACACCCGCGCCAGGCCGTGGAAGGCGTCGAAGTCGGTGCGCGCCTCCCACGGCGGGTCGATGGCGGGGGTGAAGGCGTGCACGAACGGGTGCATGTCCGTGGTGGACAGGTCGTGCTTCTCGTACCAGGTGGCGGCCGGGAGCACGATGTCGGACATCAGCGTGGTGCTGGTCATCCGGAAGTCCAGGCTGAGCAGGAGGTCGAGCTTGCCCACCGGGGCGTCCTCGCGCCACTCCACCTCCTTGGGGCGGTGGCCGTTGCGCGCCTCCTCCCCCTGCACCGAGGAGTCGGTGCCCAGCAGGTGGCGGGAGAAGTACTCGCTGCCCTTGGCCGAGGAGCCGAGCAGGTTGGACCGCCACACGGTGAGCACGCGCGGCCAGTTCTCCGGCGCGTCGGGATCCTCGGCGGCGAAGCGCAGGCGCCCGGCCTCCAGCTCGTCGACGACGTATTCGGCGGGGTCCTTCCCGGCCTCCCGGGCCTGCCGGGCCAGGCGCAGCGGGTTGCGGTCGAAGGTCGGGTAGGAGGGCATCCACCCCATCCGGGCCGACGCGGCGACCAGGTCGGCGGTGTGCCGCCCGGCCACCGCCCCCCGCCCCGTCGGCGAGGCCAGGGCGTCGGCGCCGTAGGTGTCGTAGCGCCACTGGTCGGTGTGGGTGTACCAGTAGGCGGTCCCGGCCATGAAGCGGGCGGGCCGGGTCCAGTCCATCGCCGAGGCGTAGGCGGCCCACCCGGCGCTGGTCCGGCACTTCTCCTGGCCCACGTAGTGCGCCCAGCCGCCGCCGTTCACCCCCTGGCAGCCGGTGAGCAGCAGCAGGCCCAGGAAGGCGCGGTACATGGTGTCGCCGTGGAACCACTGGTTGGTCCCGGCGCCCAGCACGATCATCGCCCGGCCCCCGCTGGCCTCGGCGGTGGCGGCGAACTCGCGGGCGATGCGCACCGCCCGGTCGGCGGGGACCCCGGTGGCGGTCTCCTGCCAGGCGGGGGTGGCCGGCTGGGTGGGGTCGTTGTAGCCGACCGGCCAGATGCCCGGCAGCCCCTCCCGCTCCACCCCGTACTGGGCCATCATCAGGTCGAACACCGTGGTGACCGTGTGCCCGCCGACGGTGCGCACCGGGACGCCGCGGCGCAGCTCGCGCCCGTGCCCGTCGGGGGTGTCGAACCGGGGCAGCACCACCTCGGCGGCGGGTCCGTCCGGCTCGTGGAAGGTGAGCAGCGGGGTGCGGCCCCCGCGCTCCAGGTTCCACCGCCCGGCCCCGGACCCGCCCCACCGGTGGCCGAGGGTGCCGTCGGGGACGTAGGCCCCACCGGTCCCCTCGTCCACCAGCAGCGGCTTGAAGGCGGCGTTCTCCTCGTCCGCGGTGGCCTCCAGGTCGGCGGCGGTGAGGAACTTGCCGGGGACGCGGGCGCCGTCCCGCTCCTCCAGCCGGACCAGGAACGGCAGGTCGGTGTAGGTGCGCACGTAGGAGTCGAAGGCGGGGGTGCGCCGCTCGGCGAAGTGCTCGCGCAGCACCACGTGGCCCATGGCCATGGCCAGCGCACCGTCGGTCCCGGGGTGGGGCGCCACCCACTCGTCGGCGAACTTGGCGGCGTCGTTGTAGTCGGGCGCGACCACCACGACCTTCTGGCCGCGGTAGCGGGCCTCGGCCATCCAGTGGGCGTCGGGGGTGCGGGTCACCGGCACGTTGGAGCCCCACAGCACCAGGTAGGCGGCGTCCCACCAGTCGCCCGACTCGGGCACGTCGGTCTGGTCGCCGAACACGTGCGGGGAGGCGACCGGCAGGTCGGCGTACCAGTCGTAGAAGGAGAGCATGGAGCCGCCGAGCAGGTTCACGAAGCGGGCCCCGACCCCGTGGGAGACCTGCGACATGGCGGGGATGGGCGAGAACCCGGCGATGCGGTCCGGCCCGTGGGCGGCGATGGTGTGCACGTGCGCGGCGGCGGCGATCTCCAGGGCCTCGTCCCAGGTGACGCGGACCAGGCCGCCCTTGCCGCGCGCGGACTGGTAGCGGCGCCGCTTCTCGGGGTCGCCGGTGATCTCGGCCCAGGCGGCGACGGGGTCGCCCAGGCGCTCGCGGGCCTCCCGGTACATGCCGACGAGCACGGCGCGGGCGTAGGGGTGGCGCACCCGGGTGGGCGAGTAGGTGTACCAGGAGAACGCGGCGCCGCGGGGGCAGCCGCGCGGCTCGTACTCGGGGCGGTCGGGACCCACCGACGGGTAGTCGGTGGCCTGGGTCTCCCAGGTGATGATCCCGTCCTTGACGTAGACGTTCCACGAGCACGACCCGGTGCAATTCACGCCGTGGGTCGAGCGGACCACTTTGTCGTGGCTCCACCGGTCCCGGTAGAAGACGTCCGCATCACGGCCGCCCGCTTTGAACTCGGCCCTCAGGTCCGCGGTGGTCGGCGTGCGCGTCAGATGGGCGCCCAGGCGCAGCAGAAAATCTCCGGCCGAACCGCTGCCACCAGCGGATTTACCATTATTGGACACGAATACCACCCGCCGTTTACTTCACTCCGGATTCCCGGGAGAACGCCCACGGAGAATGCAATCACCTCGAGTGAAGATCTCAAAGCATTTGCGCGACACACCAGGGGCGCAGGTCCCGTTCCTCACCGGAATCGCCGGGGAGGAGTCCTAGTCTGATTGCATTCTCATGCGCGTCGGGGGAGGCGTTCGGATGGGCGGGACCGTGAGGAGCACCGAGGGGCGGGCCGTGGCACGCGGAACGGCGGGCGGCAACCTGGCCCTGGCCACGGCGGCGTTCGCGCTCACCTTCTGGGCCTGGAACCTGGTGGGGCCGCTGTCCAAGACCTACTCCGAGCGGCTGTCGCTCTCCCCGGCGGAGACGTCGCTGCTGGTGGCGGTGCCGGTGCTGGTGGGGTCGCTGGGCCGGATCCCGGTCGGCGCGCTGACCGACCGCTTGGGCGGGCGGGTCATGTTCACCGCGATCTGCTTCATCAGCATCGTCCCGACGTTCCTGGTCGGCCTCTCCGGCGGCTCCTACCCGATGCTGCTGCTGTGGGGGTTCTTCCTGGGCATCGCCGGTACCTCGTTCGCGGTGGGCATCCCGTTCGTCAACGCCTGGCACACGCCCGCCCGGCGGGGGTTCGCCACCGGGGTGTTCGGGGCCGGGATGGGCGGCACCGCGCTGTCGGCGTTCCTCACCCCGCTGCTGGTGCAGGCCTGGGGGCTGTTCGCGACCCACCTGGCGATGTGCGCCGCCCTGGCGGTGATGGGCGCGGTCATGTGGCTGTTCAGCCGGAACGCGCCCGACTGGGCGCCGAGCTCCGAGCCGGCGCTGCCCCGCCTGCGCGACGCGATGAGGCTCAAGGCCACCTGGCAGATGTCGCTGCTCTACGCGCTGGCCTTCGGCGGGTTCGTGGCCTTCTCCACCTACCTGCCGACGCTGCTGACCACCGCCTACGCCTTCGCCCAGACCGACGCCGGGCTGCGCACCGCCGGGTTCGCGCTGGTGGCGGTCATCGCCCGGCCGGTCGGCGGCACGCTGTCCGACCGCGTCGGGCCGGTGCGGGTCTGCCTGGCCTCGTTCATCGGGACCTGCGTGTTCGCGGTGGTGCTGGCGTTCCACCCGCCGGCCGAGTTCCCGGCGGGGCTGTCCTTCGTGCTCATCGCCCTGGCGCTGGGGCTGGGCACGGGCGGGGTGTTCGCGCTGGTCGCCAAGGTGGTCGAGCCCTCCCGGGTGGGCACGGTGACCGGGCTGGTCGGCGCGGCCGGCGGCCTGGGCGGCTACTTCCCGCCGCTGGTGATGGGCGGCGTCTACCAGGCCACGGGGGCGTACACGATCGGGTTCGTGCTGCTGGCGGCCGTGGCGCTGGCGGTGGCGCTGTACACGTCCCGGGCGTTCCGCACCGCCGCCGAGTAGGGCCCCGCACACGACGAAGGCCCGGAACCGTTCCGGTTCCGGGCCCCACCTGCGGTCCTGACGGGATTTGAACCCGCGGCCTCCACCTTGACAGGGTGGCGAGCACTCCTAACTGCTCCACAGGACCTTCACCGCGTTCCGCCCGTCGGGGCGTCCCGCTACCCCACTACTCTAGCGGGGTTTTGCAGTGCTCTGTCCCACTGCTCAGGTCCGGGCCCGGCGGACGCGCCCCTCGTCCCACACGGGATCGTCGGAGGCGTAGACGCCGCCGTCCTCGCCGAACACCAGGAAGCGGTCGAAGGAGCGGGCGAACCAGCGGTCGTGCGTGACGGCCAGCACGGTCCCCTCGAACCCTTCGAGGGCCGCCTCCAGCGCCTCGGCGGACTCGACGTCCAGGTTGTCGGTGGGCTCGTCCAGCAGCAGCATGGTGGCGCCGGACAGCTCCAGCAGGAGCACCTGGAAGCGCGCCTGCTGGCCGCCGGACAGGGAGTCGAACCGGGTATCGCGCCGGTGCACCAGCTCGTAGCGCTGCAGGGCCGGTGCGGCCAGGTCCAGCGGCATGGCGTGGTCCTCTTCGAGGATCGCCGCGAGCGTGCGCCCGTTCCACTCCGGGTGGTGGTGGGTCTGGGCGAAGTGGCCGGGCACCACGCGCGCGCCCAGCTTGGCGGTGCCGGTGTGCGCCACCGAGTCCGGGTCGCCCAGCAGCCTCAGGAAGTGCGACTTGCCCGAGCCGTTGGAGCCGAGCACGCCGACCCGCTCGCCGTAGAACACCTCGGCCGAGAACGGCCGCATCAGGCCGGTCAGCTCAAGGTCCGTGCAGGTGAGCGCGCGCACTCCGGTGCGGCCGCCGCGCAGGCGCATGTCGATGCGCTGCGCCTTGGGCGGCTCGGGCGGCGGCCCCTCCTCCTCGAACCGGGCCAGCCGGGTCAGTGCGGCCCGGTAGCGGCTGGCCATGTCGTCGTTGTTGGCGGCCTTCTGGCGGAGCCGCTTGACCAGCTCGCGCAGCTGGGTGTGGCGTTCGTCCCAGCGGCGGCGCAGCTCGGCGAAGCGGGCGTGGCGGTCCTCGCGGGCGCGGTGGTAGCTCTCGAAGCCGCCGCCGTGCACCCACGCCGACGCCCCGGCGCCCTTGCCGCCCTCCAGCGTGACGACGTGCGTGGCAGTGGCGGCCAGCAGTTCGCGGTCGTGGCTGATGAACAGGACGGTCTTCGCGGTGCTCTGGAGCCGCTCCTCAAGCCATCGCTTGCCGTTGACGTCCAGGTAGTTGTCCGGCTCGTCCAGCAGCAGCACGTCGTCCGGGCCGCGCAGCAGCGCCTCCAGCACCAGGCGCTTCTGCTCGCCGCCGGAGAGGGTGCCCAGCTCGCGGAAGTGGGCGCGGGCATAGGGGACGCCGATCGCCTCCACGGTGCACACGTCCCACAGCACCTCGGCGTCGTAGCCCCCGGCGTCGGACCAGTCGGACAGGGCCTGGGCGTAGCGGAGCTGCACCGCCTCGGAGTCGTCCTCCATCATGGCGAGCTCGGCGGCGTCCAGCTCCTGCCCGGCGCGCCGCACCCGGGACGCGGACACCGACAGCAGCAGGTCGCGCACGGTCGCGTCGGCGGGCAGCGCACCGGCCGCCTGGGAGCCGATGAACTGGCGCATCACGCCGATGCGCCCGCTGCGGGTGACGGCGCCCTCGTGGGCGTCCTCGTCCCCGGCGATGATGCGCAGCAGAGTGGTCTTCCCGCTGCCGTTGGCGCCGACGAGCACCGCCTTCATGCCGTCGCCCACGCGGAAGGAGACCTCGTCCAGCAGCGTCCCCCCGTCGGGGAGCCGGTAGGACACGCCCGCGACATCGATATGGCCCATGGCGGCCAGCCTGCCACCGGGCCCGCGGAGCGTCGAAGGGTTTTCCGGACGCCGCGCCGCGGGGGGAGGGGCGGCTGGGCTGGTACCCCGCTTGAGGGCCCCGGCCGGGCGGCGGGCCGTCCGGGTGTGGCGTGGAGGGCAGCGACGAGAAGAGGCCAGCGGTCCTGGCGGCAGCGCTGTCGAGCGCGGCGCGTGCGGATGGTCACCGAGGTTGGCGGCGACGGAGACAGCCGGGCGGTCCCCAACCCTGCCTGCCGGGCGGCAGGCCCCTCAGGCTCTGGGCGGACGGCTGGGCAGGTACCCCGCTCAAGGGCCCCGGCCGTGCGGCGGGCCACCGGAGTGTGAGCGGGATGGCGGCGACGAGGAGAGGCCGGCGGCCCGCGGTGCAGCGTCGTCGGCTGCCAGGCGTGCGGGTGGTCGCCGTTGATGGCGGCGACGGTCAGAGCCGGGCGGTTCCCCGGCCCCGCCTGCCGGGCGCGAGGCCCCTACCCCCTCTTCGTTGATCTCGGGGAAATCGCCCCTACCGGGCCGGTTTTAGCGTCCATTCTCCCGAGATCAACGAGGGGGCAG
>NZ_JAQFWQ010000012.1 GCF_027706725.1 Nocardiopsis endophytica | reverse complement strand
TCGGGAAAAGCGCCCCTAAAAGCGGCCCGGTAGCGTCGTTTCTCCCGAGATCAACAAGAAGGGGTGCAGGGGGCGCGGGCGCCACGAACGCGCTCAGCCACGCACTCACCCGGTCGCGCCGCCGGACCCCCGAACGGCCCGCCGGACGGCAGGCAGGGCCGGGGAACCGCTCCGCTCGTTCCGTCGCCGCCCTTCACGGTGACCACTCACACGCCCGCTGGCCGACGGCGCTGCCGGATGGGCCGCTCGCCTTCGTCGTCGCTGCCCTTCACCTCACGCTCCGGCGGCCCGTCGGCCGACCGGAGCCCGTGAGCGGGGTACCAGGCCAGTCGTCTGCCCTCTGATGGCGAAAACCGAGTCCCGAGGCCCACATTTGGGGCCTCCCGAGATCAACGACGCAGGGGCGGCGCTCAGCGGCGGAGTCAGCGAGGCCGGGGCCCTGCGGTCCGCCCGCCTATCCGTGCGGGCTCTCAGTTTTGGCCGGATGCGGCGGGTGCCGCATCCGGCCGGGTTCGCGGGCGGGCCTCAGGCCGAGACGGCGACCGCTCGGCCCAGGGCGGGGGCGGCCACCTCGGCCCAGGCGCCGATGACCTCGGCGGGGTCGGCGAGTTCGGTGGCGGCCAGCAGCAGTGCGGGCTCCAGCACCCACGCGCCCAGGTCGGACAGGAGCACCCGCAGGTCCTCCTCGATGTTGCGGCCGTTGCGCAGGTCCGGAACGGCGGCCATGGGGACCGCCACCCCGCGGCCCAGGCCCAGCTCGGGCAGCCGGTCCAGGAAGACCTTGAGCAGGCCGGTATAGGAGCCGTGCGTCTGCGGCGTGGCGATGAGCACCACGTCGGCGTCGCGCACCCGCTCGACGGCGTCGGTGACGTCCCGCCCCGCGTCGGCGGCGAGCAGCGCCGGGCCGAGTTCGGCCAGGTCGACGGTGTGCGGTTCGGCCTGCACCCCGGCCTGGGCGGCCAGGGCGCGGGCGGCGCGGCCGGCGGCCTCGGCGAGGGCGGAATGCGGATGGGGGTCGGCGACGAGCACGGTGAAACGGGTCATGGCGGTCTCCTGCTCCTGGAGGCGCGGCCGTAGGGCCGCTACAAGCGCGTCTGGGGCGTCGGGCGCGTGCGCGGACGTCGTCGCCGCGCGCGGGTTCGCGCCGGTCGGGAGGTGGAAGCGGTATACGACGCCACCGGGGGTCCGGGAACCGCCGACAGGGCTCAACGGGCGTGCGCGCCGGGAGCCGGGCGGAGGGGGGACGGGAACGCCACCGGTGGGCGGGGGCTGGGCCCCCGAACGGCGCTAGCTAAGACACAGGGCGCTGGCCTGCTGTCTGAGGTCGACATGCAGGCGCTGGACGAGCAGCTCACCGGCGGACATGCCCACCATCATGAGCGGACCCGGCGCTATGGTCAATGCATCATGGGCGGAAATGTCGCACCCCCCGGGTGTGGCATCGGGCACAGCCGAGAGAGGACCACCGAGCATGGGCGCGAGCCGGACGACCCTGACCAACGCACGGCTGCTCACCCCCGACGGCTTCGTCGACGGGTGGCTGAGCACCGCGGACGGGGCCATCGCCGGCCTGGGCGCCGGTGCGCCCCCGGCCGGGGCGGGCGCCTCTGTGGACCTGGGCGGGCGCACCGTGCTGCCCGGGACGGTGGACACGCACATCCACGGCGGGGCGGGGGCCGCGTTCACCGAGACCGACCCCGAGCGGCTCCGCTCGATCGTGGAGTTCAACCGCGCCAACGGCGCCACGACGCTGGTCGGCGGGCTGGTCGCGGCCACCCCGGAGGACACCCTGGAGCAGGTGCGGGCCCTGGCCGACCTCGCCGACGAGGGGCTGATCGCCGGGATGTTCCTGGAGGGCCCATGGATCTCGCGGAACAAGCACGGGGCGCACGACCCGGCGCTGCTGCGCGACCCCGACACCGGCGAGTTCGACGCCCTGCTCAAGGCCTCCCGCGGACACCTGCGCATGGTCACCATCGCCCCGGAGCTGCCGGGCGCCCTGGAGCTGGTGGCGGCGGCCTCCTCGCAGGGGGTGACGGTGGCGGTCGGCCACACCGAGGCCACCTACGACCAGGCCCGTGCCGCCTTCGACGCCGGGGCGACCGTGGCCACCCACCTGTACAACGCGATGCGCCCGTTCAACCACCGCGAGCCGGGCCCGATCGGGGCGGCCCTGACCGATGAGCGGGTGACCGTCGAGCTGATCAACGACGGCGTGCACGTCCACCCCGCCGCCGCCCAGGTGGCGTTCGAGGCCGCCGGGGGCGACCGGATCAGCCTGGTCACCGACGCCATGGCCGCCACGGGGCTGGGCGACGGCGAGTACACCCTGGGCAAGCTGCGGGTGCGGGTGAGCGGCGGCGAGGCGCGCCTGGTGGAGGACGGGACCATCGCGAGCAGCACCATCGTGCTGCCGGACGCGGTCCGCAGGGCGGTGGAGACGGTGGACGGCGTCGACCTGGAGACCGCGGCCCGCTCGGCGACGTCGGTCCCGGCCCGGGCGCTGGGCATCGAGGGCGTGGGAGAGCTCGTGGAGGGCTACCGGGCCGACCTGGTGGTGCTGGACGAGGACCTGTCGGTCGCCGGGGTGATGTACCGGGGCACGTGGGCCAAGGAGCTGTGAAGGAGCTGTAGCGGAGGGGCGGCGCGCGGTCGCCCCGAGGACGGACGAGGCGCGTGGCCCGGCCACCGCCCCGCGTAGGCCGCCCCCTCAGCACCACGGATGGCGGCCGATCAGGACCGGCGAAGGCCGGACCGGTTCGGCCGAGAGCCGATGCCGCTGGGCCGGTGACCGTCGCCCTGCAAGGGCGCGACCGCCCCGCGCGACACGGGTCGCCGCCTTCCCCCGCGGCCGACCACCCGCAGTGATACTAGGTGAGGCCGTCATCACCGACGGTGATCCTGTGGGGGTGAGGAGCGGGCATGGGCCGATCAGCGGACGGCACTCCGGGCGGCGCTGCGGACGGCACTGCGGACGGCGGGGCGGGTGGGCCGGTGCCGCCGCAGCGGCGGCCGGTCAACGTCACCGACAGGCGCACGGTGCGCCGCGCCGTGTTCGCCTCCGCCCTCGGCAACGCCACCGAGTGGTACGACTTCGGCGTCTACAGCTACCTCGCCGCCACCATCGGCCACCTGTTCTACCCCACCGCCTCGGCGGGCGGGCAGCTCATCGCCACCTTCACCACCTTCGCCGCGGCCTTCCTGATCCGCCCCGTCGGCGGCCTGTTCTTCGGCCCCCTCGGCGACCGGATCGGCCGCAAGCGGGTGCTGGCGATCACCATGCTGATGATGGCCCTGGGCACCTTCAGCATCGGCCTGCTCCCCGTCTACGACGCCGTCGGCATCCTGGCGCCCGTCCTGCTGCTCCTGGCCCGCATGGTGCAGGGCTTCTCCACCGGGGGCGAGTACGGCGGCGCCACCACCTTCATCGGCGAGTACGCGCCCGACCGCCGCCGCGGGTTCCTCAGCTCGTGGCTGGAGTTCGGCACCGTGTGCGGCTACGCGGGCGGCGCGCTGGTGGTCACTCTGCTCACCGTGGTCCTCACCGACGACCAGATGGCCGACTGGGGCTGGCGCGTCCCGTTCCTGCTCGCCCTGCCGCTGGGCGCCGTCGGCCTGTACATCCGCCTGCGCCTGGAGGACACCCCGGCCTTCACCACCGCCACCGACACCTTCGCCGACGCCTCCGCCCGCCCCAGCCCGCTGCGGCAGATCGCCGACACGGTCCGCGGGAATCTGGGCCCCCTGGGCCTGTGCATCGGCCTGGTGCTGGTCTTCAACGTCAACAACTACATCCTGACCGCCTACATGCCGACCTACCTGACCGACGAGCTCGGCTACACCGGCACCCACGGCCTGGTCATCACCCTCGTCGCGATGGCGGCGATGCTCGTGCTCGTCACCCGCATGGGCAGGCTCAGCGACCGGTTCGGCCGCCGCCCCCTGCTGATGAGCGGCAGCGTGCTCACCATCGCCGCCGCCCTGCCCGCGTTCTGGCTCCTCCAGCAGGGGCGGGCCGCCGCGTTCGCCGGGGCGCTGCTGCTGGCCGTCGTCCTCGTGCACTTCTCCGGTGTGGTGCCGTCGTCGCTGCCCGCGCTGTTCCCGACCAAGGTCCGCTACGCCGGTCTGGCCATCGGCTTCAACGTGTCGGTATCACTGTTCGGCGGCACGACGCCGCTGATGGCCGAGGCGCTCGTGCAGGCCACCGGCAACCTGTACGCGCCCGCCCTGCTGATGCTGGCCGCCGGCGCCGTCGGCGTCCTCGTCGTGATGCGCATGCCCGAGAGCGCGGGCCGCCCGCTGCCCGGCGCCCGGCCCGCCGCCACCGACCGCGCGGAGGCCGAGCGGCTGGCGCTCCAGCACTGAACGGCGACACTTGAACCCGGCGTGAGCGGCGTGTCACCGTCCGCTCACACCCCTTTTACGCGACACTGACCCGGACGGAACAACCGCATACCGGGTCTTTGCGTCCCCTCTCGCAAAGAAGGACGAGCACCGTGTGCTGCGCCTTCCCTCCGCGCAGCCGTACCGGACCGATCGATACGGCTAAGGGGACGCCTGCCTTGCTGGATTCCATCACCACACCACTGGCGCGGAGGCTCAGGCAGAGCACGACCGCCGCACTCGACCGGATCCCGGCCCGGGCCCGCACCGGGCTGCTGGCCCTGCGGTGGCGGTCGCTGCTGGAGTCCGACGCCCGCCTCACCCCGGCCCTGCACCGCGGCCGCCCCGTCCTGGCGCACCGCTGGGCCGGGCCGCTGTCCACCGGCGTGCTGGCCCGCCGCGCCCTGGAGCACTGCGCCGACGCCCTGGAGAGCGCGGGCGTCGACTACTTCCTGGTCAACGGCCGCGACCCGCACGAGCACACCATCGGCGTGCACGAGTCCGACCGCGGCCGGGTGCTGGAGCTGCTCGCCGCGGCCGGGGCCGCCGAGGCCCTCTACGCCGCCGCCCTGCGCCGCGACCCGCGCGACTTCCTGCGCCCCCTCGCCTCCCCCGGCTGCCTGCGCCGCCTGCGGAACGCCGGGGCCGTGCGCGTGGGCGCGTTCATCGCCGGCCCCGGGGCGGACGTGGTCGCCGGGCCCGAGCACGGGTGCGTCGTCGAGTTCTGGCGCGACGCCCCGGAGGGTCCGGACGCCCCCGGCGCCGAGGCCGCACGGTCCCGGCTGCGCGCCCCGCTGCCCGACCACCCCGCCCCCGGAACCCTGATCGCGCCGCGCCGCAACCGCGTCTCGGACGTGCTCCCGCCCTCCGAGCGGACCCCCGCCCGCGCCAGGGTCGGAGACCGCTCCTACCCCACCTTCCCGGCCTTCTCCCACCCCCTCCCCGACGACGTGGACTTCCCCATCGACGCCGTGTTCACCTGGGTGGACGGCGACGACCCGGTCTGGGCCGCGCGCCGCGACCGGTACCTGGGGGCGGCGGCCGGGGCCCCGCCGGACGGCACCGCGCGCTCCCGCTTCACCGCCCGGGACGAGCTGCGCTACGCGCTGCGGTCGCTGGAGATGTACGCGGGGTTCGTGCGCACCGTCCACATCGTCACCGACGGCCAGCGCCCGGCCTGGCTGGACACCTCCTGCCCGCGCGTGCGGCTGGTGGACCACCGGGACGTCTTCGGCCCGGGCGACGCCCTGCCGGTGTTCAACTCGCACGCGATCGAGACCCGGCTGCACCGGATCGACGGGCTCAGCGAGCACTACCTCTACCTCAACGACGACATCCTCTTCGCCCGCCCCGTGACCCCTGGCCTGTTCTTCCACCCCAACGGCATCGCGAAGGCCTTCCCCTCGCCCTTCCAGTTCGGCCTGGGCGGGCCCGCCCCCGGCGAGCGGGCGGTGGACGCGGCCGCCAAGAACAACCGGCACCTGCTGTGGGAGGAGTTCGGCCGGTTCGCCGCCCAGAAGTACAAGCACGCCCCCTTCGCGCACGTGAAGGAGGTGATGCTGGAGCTGGAGAAGCGCTTCCCGGAGGCCCTGGAGCGCACCGCCTCGTCGCGCTTCCGGGACACCTCGGACGTGTCGGTCGCCTCCTCCCTGCACCACACCTACGCGCTGCTCACGGGGCGCGCGGTGGAGGGGAGCATCCGCTCGGCCTACGTCGACCTGGCCGACACGGCCGCGGCGCCCGGCCGGCTGGCGCGACTGCTGGCGGACCGCCGGTTCGACACCGTGTGCCTGAACGACACCGTGCCGGTGGACGAGGAGGAGGAGCGGGCCGCCACCCGGGCGCTGCACCGGGTGCTGGAGGAGCGCTTCCCGTTCGCCTCGTCCATGGAGCGCCCGCTGCGCGCCGTGCCGCCGCTGACCGGCGGGGCGGACGGCCCACAGCGTGAACAGCTGGAGGCGGTGTGATCCGCCCCGACCTGCTCATGCTGGCCGGCTCCGCGCTCAACGCGGCCGCCGTCCCGCCCGG
Source organism: Nocardiopsis endophytica (assembly GCF_027706725.1). GTDB lineage: Bacteria > Actinomycetota > Actinomycetes > Streptosporangiales > Streptosporangiaceae > Nocardiopsis_A > Nocardiopsis_A endophytica. The sequence goes on along the minus strand of NZ_JAQFWQ010000012.1, from coordinate 84,510 downwards.
GGCCGGTGCCGACGGCGCCGGCGCGCCCCGCGCGGCGGTCCTGGAGCTGCGCTCGCGCGGGCGGGCCGTGCGGCTGCCCGCCGAGCCCTACCGCGCCGCCGACGGACGGTGGGGCGTGCGGGCGACGGCCGCGCTGGTCGGCCCGGGGGCTCCCGCCGTCCCCCTCCCGCCGGACCTGCCCGCGGTGCGGTTGGAGGAGGGGGCGTGGCGGGTCCGGCTCGTCGTCGCCGGACGGCTGCGGGACCGCGCGTTCGACCTGCGGGGCGGCGCGGACGCCCGTCCTTCCGCGGCGCCCGGTCTGGCCCTCGTGGCCGGGCGGGGCGGGCGAGCCGAGGTGCGCGTCGCGGCGCCCGCCCCGGCGGCGCAGGTCGAACACGTGCGCGTGCGCCCGCACGGTGTCCGCGTCGAGGGGGTGCTCACCGGAATCGGGGACGGCGGCGGCCCCGCGTGCCGCCTGCGCGCGCGTCGGCACGGCACCGAGCTGCCGGTGCACCCCGAGCTCCGCCCCGGCCCGCTCGGGACGGAGTTCGCCCTCGATCTGCCTCTCACACGGATGGCGGAGGCGGCCGGTTCCTCGGGCGCCGAGGGCGCCGAGGTCCGCTGGGGGCTGTTCTTCCGGTCGGCCCCCGATGCGGACCTCGTCGCCGGTCTGCCGCGCACCGACCTGGCCGACCCGCGCTCGGCGCTCCGCGTCCCCGATGCAACGGTCCGGCCCGGGGACCCCGGGCGCCCGTGCCCGCCGCTGCGCGTGCGCGTCTTCCACGACGGGCCGCGCCCCGACGGCGGCACCGCCCTCGTGGTCGGGGTGCGCCCGCTGCCCGAGTCCCCGCTGCCCCGGCCACCGATGCCCGACACCCCGCCCCCGGGAGGATCCGCATGAAGATCACGTACATGGTGACCTGGGCCGACGCCATGGGCGGCACCGAGGCGGCCGCGTTCTCCCAGGCCGCCGCGCTCGCCGGGCGGCACGAGACCCGGGTGCTCAGCGTGCTGCGCACCGCCGACGCCCCGTTCTTCCGGGTCGACCCGCGCGTGCGCGTGGACCACCTGGTGGACGACCGCGGCCCGGTCCGCCGGCCGGTGCGCTCCCCCGGGCCGGGCGAGGACGCCTGCCGGGAGCTGTCCGGCCTGCCCAGCGAGCTGGTCGACCCGCGCTGGGAACCGGCCTACGACCGGCTCTGCGACATCGAGGCGGCGCGCGCCCTGCCCCGGCTCGACACCGACGTGCTGGTCACCACCACCCCCGCGCTGACGGCCCTGGCCGCCCCGCTGGCCCCGCCCGGTGCCGCCCTGGTCGCCCAGGAGCACCGCGCGCCCGAACTGCGCGGGCCGACCGGCGAGCCGCTGCTCCCGTTCGCCCCGCGCGTGGACGCCCTGGTGGCGCTCACCGAGCCCTCCCGGTCGTGGCTGGCCGAGACGCTGGGGGACGCCGCACCGCGCCTGGAGGCGATCCCGAACGCCGCGCCCGCCGGTCCCGTGCCGCGCTCGTCGCTGGACTCGCGCACGGTGCTGGTGGCCCGCCGCCTGGTCGCCGAGAAGCAGGTCGACCACGCGGTCCGGGCGTTCGCCCAGGTCGCCGCCGAGCACCCGGGCTGGCGCCTGCGGATCTGCGGGCAGGGGCCGGAGCTGCCGGGGCTGCGCGCCCTGGCGGCCGAGCTCGACCTGCACGGCCGGGTGGAGTTCGCCGGCCCCACCGCCGACATCGCCGCGGAGTGGGCGCGGGCCGCGGTGTGCCTGCTGCCGTCGCGGACCGAGCCGTTCGGGCTGGTGCTGACCGAGGCGTTCGCGGCGGGCGTCCCGGCCGTCGCCTACGACTGCCCCACCGGCCCGGCCGAGGTGGTGCGGCACGGCGTCGACGGCCTGCTGGCCGCGCCCGACGACGTCGGGGGCCTGGCCGCCGCCCTGTCCAAGCTGATGGAGGACGACGCCCTGCGCGCGGAGATGGGGCGCGCGGCGCTTCAGGGCGTCGGGCGGTTCGCCCCTGAGCGGATCGCCGCGCGCTGGGAGCGGCTCTTCGACGACCTGGTCGCGGTACCGCCCGAGGAGCGCGCCGCCGCGCGCGCCGACCGCGCCGCCCGGTTCGAGGCCCGGCGCGCCGCGATGGGGGCGGCGGTGCGCGCACTCCCCTGGGAGCGGACGCTCCCTCAGGCCGAGGGGGCCGGGGACCACGAGGAGGCGTGGCGCCGCGCGCGCCCGGACCTGGTGCGGTCGGGCGGTGGTCTGGCCGAGGTGCGCGACGACCTCTTCCCCCAGCAGGCGCTGCGCGCCAACCTTGACCTGATCGTCGATGCCCTGGAGCGCTGGGGCGTGCCGAACGCGCTCGTCCGCCACCGTGGGCGCAACCCCCGGGTGATGGTCCCGGGCGACCGGCGGGCCGAGGCGCTGGCCGCGCTGGCGCGCGCGCTGGAGCTGCCCGGGGCCGAGCCCCCGGTCTACGCCCAGCCGATCCGCCCGCGCGGCCCCCTGCCGCAGCCGGTGCCGCTGCCGATGTGCCCGTCCCTGGCCGAGTCGGACGGGGTACGGGTGTTCCGGCCGGTCGTCACCTCCGGGCGGACCCTGCGCTACGGCGAGGGGTACGGCGCCGACCTGGAGTTCTGGGACCCGGAACCGGCCTCCGGAGCGGCCTCGGACACCGGCGGCCGCAGGCTGGCGGCCCCGCGCGCGTGCGCGGCCGGGGACGGCGTGGACGAGGACGCGTTCGCCGCGCCCGTACGGACCCGCTACGCCGGTCGGGAGTACACGACGCTGGAGCCCTTCGCCCGGCCCCTGGTGGACGACGTGGACCACCCGATCGACGCCGTCGTGACCTGGGTCGACGGGGACGACCCGCGCTGGCGCCGCAGGTTCGCGGCGGCGCTGGCCGAACACGGCGGCCGGGCGGGCGCCGACGGCGCGCTGGAGCACCGGTTCTCCGGCGCGGACGAGCTGCGCTACGCGCTGCGCTCGATCGCGATGTTCGCGCCGTGGGTGCGCCGCATCCACCTGGTCACCGACGACCAGGTGCCCTCCTGGCTGGACAGGGCGCATCCGGGGGTGCGGGTCGTCGACCACACGGCCCTGTTCGCCGACGCGGACCTGCCCACGTTCAATTCCCACGCCATCGAGTCCCGGCTGCACCGCGTTCCGGGGCTGTCCGAGCACTTCCTGTACTTCAACGACGACATGTTCCTGGGGCGGCCGGTGGCCCCGGAGACGTTCTTCGCGGGGAACGGGTCGGTGCGCTGCTTCCGGTCGTCGACGTCGGTGCCGTTCGGCGCCCCCTCCCCTGAGGAGCCCGCGTACTTCGCGGCGCAGAAGAACAACAGGGCGCTTCTGGAGAGGGCCTTCGGGCGGGCCCAGGTGTTCGCCTTCCGGCACGCGCCCTACGCGCTGCGCCGCTCGGTCCTGGAGGAGCTGGAGGATCGGTTCCCCGAGGAGTTCGCCGCCACGGCCGCCGCGCGCTTCCGGGGGCCGACCGACCTTTCCCCGGTGCCGCTGCACCACTACTACGCGCACCTCACCGGGCGCGCGTTCCCCGGGTCGGTCAAGTACGCCTACGTCGACCTGGGCGACCCGGGCCGGCACTCGCGGCTCGAAGCCCTGCTGCGGCGCAAGCACGAGGTGTTCTGCCTGACGGACGCGGCGCCCGACCTCGTCCCCCGGGACGAGCAGATCAGGCTCATGAAGGCGTTCCTGGAGAGCTACTTCCCCCTCAGGGCGCCGTGGGAGGGGTGACGGCCGTCCCCGACGGGGGCCACACGCCAGGAGGGGGAATCGCATGAAGATCGTCTACGTGCTCCACACGCTGTACGGGATCGGGGGGACCATCCGTACGGTGGCCAACCAGGCCGGGGCGATGGCGGCGCTCGGGCACGAGGTCGAGGTGGTCTCGGTGTTCCGGCACCGGGACGATCCCGTGCTCCCGGTCGGCCCGTCGGTCCAGGTCACCTGGCTGGTGGACGTCCGTGAACCACCCGGGCCGGGGGCCGACCGGCCGTCCCTGCTCTACCCCGTGGAGGAGAAGCACTACGGGGCGCACAGCGCCCTGACCGACGCCCTCATCGCCGAGCGGCTCGCGCAGGCCGCCCCGGACGTGGTGGTGGGCACGCGCGCCGGCATCAACATCCTGCTGGCACGTCTGAGGCCCGATGGCGCGGCGGTCGTGGGGCAGGAGCACCTGACCTACCGGATGTACGACCGCGCGCTGCTGCGCGCCATGGCCCGCGACTACCGGAGGCTCGACGCGATCGCCCCGGTCACCGAGGCCGATGCGGCGGCCTACCGGTCCCGCATGCGCCTCCCGGGGGTGCGGGTGCAGGCGGTGCCGAACTGCGTACCGGCACCGGAGCTGCGCACGTCGGGCGCGGGGCCGCCCAGTGTGGTCGCCGCCGGGCGGGTCACCGGCATGAAGGGGTTCGACCTGCTGCTGGAGGCGTTCGCGCGCGTGGCCGGGGACCATCCGGACTGGACGGTGCGGGTGTTCGGCCGGGGCCAGGGGGTGGAGGCGCGGCGCCGCCAGATCCACGCGCTGGGGCTGGAGGACCGCGCGTTCATGATGGGGGCGCACCCGCGCATGGACGAGGTGTGGCCGCTGGCGTCGGTGTGCGCGGTGCCGTCCCGGGACGAGCCGTTCGGGATGATCCTGGTGGAGGCGATGCGTGCCGGGGTGCCGGTGGTGTCGTCGGACTGCCCGCACGGCCCGGCGGAGATCCTGCGGCACGGCGAGGACGGGCTGCTCGTGGCCAACGAGGATCCCGACGCGTTCGCCCGCGCGCTCGACCGGGTGATGGGCGACGACGCCCTGCGCGCGCGCATGGGGGCGGCGGCGCTGCGCAACTCCGAGCGGTACTCGCCCGAGGCGGTGGCACGGATGCACGAGGCGCTCTTCCGCGACCTCATCGGGCCCGGGGACAGGACGGCGGTTCCCGCCCCGCGCGCGGCGGAGCCGCCCGACCGGTGTACGGCCGTGGTCGGTGCGGACGGGGTACTGGAGCTGCGGTTCTCCACGCCGCCCGGCCTGGTGGTGCTGCGCCCGGTCGGCACGGGGGCCGCCGGGCGGCAGGAGCGCAGGCTGTGCGCGGAGGGCGCCCGGACCGTGCACGTGGACCCGCGGGACTTCCCGGAGGGCACGACGCGGTGGGACGTGCTGCGCAGCGACGGCGGGGGCGCGCCGGTGCCGGTGCCCGCCTCGCTGGTCGACCTGCGCTCCGCGCCGTACGAGCCGCGGACGGTGAAGCGGCTGGCGGTGGCGGTGCCCGAGCGCGGGCCCGGCGGGAGGCTGCGGATCGCGGCGCGGCGGGCCGACCGGTTCGCCGAGGTGGGCGGGGTGGCGGTGGCGGCCGAGCGGATCGCGGTGTCGGGGACGGTCCTCGGGTCGACCGGGCCGGATCCGGAGGCCGAGCTGGTGCTGACCGCGCGCGGGGACCGGGGGACCGAGGCGCGGTTCCCGTGCCCGGTGGACGCGTCGGGGCGGTTCGGCGCCCTGGTGCCCGCGGGGGCGCTCGCCGAGGCGGGTGCGGAGCTGATGGGGGCGGACGGGGACGAGGTGGTCTGGGACGTCCGGCTGCGCAACGGCCGGGGCGACCACCTGGTGGGGCGGTGCCTGCTGGGGGCGGGCGACTGGAAGCAGGTGTGCGCGTACCCGGAGATCGAGCACCCCGGGCCGGGTGGCGCGGGGCGGGGGCGGACGCGGATCAGGCCCTACATCACCGCGGGCGGCCACCTCGCCGTTCGGATGACCCGCGAGGAGGAGGCCCTGGGCCCGCCGCCGGTCCGGGACGTGTCCGTCTGCTGGCTGCCGCGTCGGTGCCGGTTCGAGGTGTCGGGGACGGTGCGCACCCTCGGGGCCCGGCCCGGTGACGTGGGGGTGCGGCTGGTGCCGGAGAACGGGGAGGGGGCGCCGGTCGACCTCCCGGTGACGAGCACCCGCACCCCGGCCGGGGTGCGGTTCACGGCGGGCATCGGCCTCGCGGGGTCGGCGCGCGTGCCGTTCGGCCGCTGGCGCGTGGAGGTGCAGAGCCGGGGCTCCGACGGAGGGCCGGTCTGGTCGTTCCCCGGCTACCCGGGCCCACGGCTCCGCAAGAGGTGGTGGCGGGGGCCGGTGCCGGTGTACGCCGTGGCGGCCCCCGCGAAGGGGAAGGGGACGGTGATCGAACACGCCCCGGTGCGACTGCTCCAGGCCGCCCGGAGACGCGTGTCCCACCTCCCCGTCCTGGGCCGCCTGTGGAGAGGCAGGGGGTAGAGAGCGGCGACGAGGGGAGGCCGGCGCCTCCCCGCCCCTGCTTGCCGAGCGCCAGGTCCCTCGCGGTCCGGGCGGACGGCTGAGCAGGTCCCCCACTCACGGGCCCCAGCCGGGCGGCGGGCCTCCGGGGTGTGACGGGGAGGGCGGCGACGACGCAGGCCGCACGCCCGGCGCCCGGCAGCGCTGCCGCGAGGGACGGCCCACCCCACTTCCCGCCAACGGCGGACATCACGGACATCCGGGCTTCGGGCGGGGCGATCGCGCCGGAAACGCGTGTCATGCACCTCGATCAATAACCCTAAGTAGTTACATGACTACCGAATGGACGCGTGGCGTCCGGCTCGCCGGACCGGCTCCGATTGGACTGTGCATGCCCGTTCTCAGCGTGATCGTCCCCGTCTACAACGTCGAGCGGTACCTCGGCGCGTGCCTCGACTCGCTCCGCGGGCAGACCCTCGGCGACCTGGAGATCGTCGTCGTCGACGACGGCTCCCCCGACGACAGCGCCCGCATCGCCGCCGAGCACGCCGAACGGGACCCGCGGGTGCGGCTCGTCCGCCAGGACAACGCCGGGCTCGGCGCCGCCCGCAACACCGGGATCCGGCACGCCGGCGGCGAGTTCCTGGCCTTCGTCGACAGCGACGACGCCATCCCCCCGTACGCCTTCGGCGCCATGGTCGCCGGGCTGCGGGAGAGCGGATCGGACTTCGCCACCGGCAACGTCCACCGCTACAACGAGCTCGGCAGCAGCCAGTCCCCCATGCACCGCCGCATCTTCCGGCACGCGGCCGTCGGCACCCACGTCACCCGCCGGGAGAACCTGCTGACCGACCGCCTGGCCACCAACAAGGTGTGGCGGCGCGACTTCTGGGACCGCCACGGCCTCGCCTTCCCCGAGGGCGTCCTGTACGAGGACATCAGCGTCGCCATCCCCGCGCACTTCCTGGCCTCGGCGGTGGACGTGCACACCGCCCCCGTCTACCTGTGGCGGGAGCGCCCCGGCGACGACCCGTCGATCACCCAGGACCGCCTGCACCCCAAGGGCCTGCGCGACCGCTACCGGGCGGTGCGCGCCACCGCCGACTTCCTGGCCGGCCACGCCCGCCCCCGGGACCGGATGCGCTGGGACGCCATCGCCCTCGGGAGCGACCTGCGCATCTTCCTGCAGCTCCTCGGGGACGCCGACGACGCCTTCCGCACGCTCTTCTGCGACCTGGCCGAGGAGTACATGCGGCGCGGCCACCCGCGCGCGCTCACCCGGCTGCCCGCCTTCGAGCGGCTCAAGTGGCACCTGGTGCGCCGCCGCGACATCGACCGGCTGCTGCACGTCCTGGCCTTCGAGCGGGACGGCGGGCACCGCCGCGTCCGGGCCGTCCGGCACGGCCTGCGCTTCTACGGCGACTACCCGTTCAAGGACGACCGCCGGGCCCGCGTCCCCCGGCGCGTCTTCCGCCTCGACGACGAGCTGGTGCTCCGGCAGAAGGCCGAGCGGCTCGCCTGGGAGGACGGGCGGCTCGTGGTCGAGGGCCGGGTCTGCCTGAAGCACCTGCGGCCCAACCGCCGCTACCAGCAGTTCGTGCGGGCGCACGCGGTCGACACCGCCACCGGGCGGCGGCACCGGCTGCAGGTGGAGACCCTGCTCGCCGCCGAGTACCCCGCCGCGCCCGGCGACGCCGGGGCGCGCCACGACTGGGGCGGGTACCGGGTCACCGTGGACCCCCGCGACCTGGCCGGACGGTCGGCTCCGCGGGCGGGCGAATGGCGGATCGAGCTGACCGTGCTCAACCGGGGCATCACCCGCACGGCCGCGCTCGCCCACCCCGTGGCGGGGGCGCCGCGCCGTCCCGAAGCGGCCGAGGTCGGGCCCGGCCTCACGGCCCGGCCGGTGTGGACCGGCGGCCTGCGCCTCCTCGTGAGCGACGGGTCCGCCGCCGTCACCGGGCACACGCTCCACGGCGGGGACCTGGTGCTGGAGGGCGTCCTGGCCGACCCGCCGCCGGGGGCCGCCCTCCGGCTGCGCCGCCTGCCCGGGGACCGCACGCTGGAGCTCCCCTTGGAGGTCGGCGCGGAGGGGCGCTTCCGGTGCCCGGTCCCGGTGGACACGCTGGCCGAAGGGTTCGAGGAGCGCAGGCGCGCCTCCGGCGGGCCGGCGGTCGGTGAGCGCTGGGAGGTCCGTGTGGTCGGGGCCACCGGGGCCGCAGGGGGCGACCACCGCACCGCGCCCCGCGCGCTCACGCTGGGCGGGGCCGAAGCGCATCCGCACCTGTACGGCGACCACTGCCTGGCGGTCGAGGAGGACCAGCGCGGCAGCGCGCTCATCCACGTGTCCGTCCCCCAGCCGCGCCTGGAGGCGGCGCACTGGGACGAGCGCGTGCTCGTGCTCCGGGGCACCCTGCCCGGGGGCGGCGACTCCGCCGACGAGCACTCGCTCGTCATCAAGGCCAAGGGGCGCCACGAGGAGGTCGCCTTCCCCATGGCCATGGACGGGGAGGCGTTCGAGGCGCGCGTCCCGGTCGACGCCGTGCCGCACCTGGCGGGCACGCTCCCCCTGGCCTCCGGCTCCTACCGGCTGTTCATGAGGGCCGACGGCGACCGCGCCCACGACGGGCCGCTCCCGCACCTCATCCCGGTCCGCGCGGCCCCGGTGCTGCTGGGCGCGCTGCCCGCCGCGCACGACGCCCCCGAGTGCCCGGCGGTCCTCGACGCCGCCGACCGCACCGCGCCGGTGCTGACCGTCGGCCCGGCCCTGCTCCCCGAGGAGCGCGGCTCCCGTGCGCAGAAGCGCCTGCGCGAGGAGGTCTACCCGGGGCTGCGGGGCCTGCGGATCCGGTCCCAGGTCTACTTCGAGAGCTACTCGGGCAAGCAGTACTCGGACAGCCCGCGGGTCATCTCCGAGGAGCTGCGCCGCAGACGGGTGGCCGCGCCGTCGCTGTGGCTGGTGCGGGACCGCCAGGTGCGCACCCCGCCGGGGCTCCGCCCGGTCCCGCACGCCGGCCGGGAGTACTTCGAGGCACTGGCGACCTCGGAGGTGATCGTCACCAACGCGCACCTGCCGCAGTGGTTCGACAAGCGCGAGGGCCAGCGGATCGTGCAGACCTGGCACGGGTCGATGCTCAAGCGGATCGGGTTCGACATCGAGAACGTCCGGTTCGCCTCGCACGACGCCTCGTACCACGAGCGCCTCGCCCGCGAGGTGGGCCAGTGGGACTACCTGGTCTCGCCCAGCCCGTGGGCGACGCCGATCCTGCGCCGGGCCTTCCGCTTCGAGGGGACGGTCCTGGAGACGGGGTACCCGCGCAACGACATCTTCCACTCGCCCGAGCGCGAGGAGACCGCGCGCAGGGTGCGCGCACGGCTGGGGCTGCCCGAGGGGAAGAAGGTCGTGCTGTACGCGCCGACGTGGCGGGACGACAAGTTCTACTCACCGGGCAAGTACAAGCTGGACCTGCGGCTGGACATCGAGCGGATGCGCGGGGCGCTGGGCGGGGAGCACGTGCTGCTGGTGCGGCGCCACCCCAACATCGTCGACCGGGTCCCGGGCGCGGGCGGGGGCTTCGTCCGGGACGTGTCGGCCTACCCGGAGGTGCAGGAGCTGTTCCTGGTGGCCGACGTGCTGGTGACCGACTACTCGTCGCTGATGTTCGACTTCGCCAACACCGGGCGCCCGATGCTCTTCTACACCTACGACCTGGAGGAGTACCGGGACCGGCTGCGCGGCTTCTACTTCGACTTCGAGGAGGTCGCGCCGGGTCCGCTGATCAGGGACCAGGACGGGCTGGTGGAGGCGGTCCGGGCCGCCGACGCGGTCCGGCTGGACCACCGGGACCGGTACGACGCGTTCGTGGAGCGGTTCTGCCCCCTGGACGACGGCAAGGCGGCGGCGCGGGTGGTGGACGCGGTGTTCGGCGGCGGTGCCGCCCCGCTCCCGGGCCAGCGCACGGCCGGGGCCGACGCCCCGGAGGACGCCGGCCTGAAGGACCGCTGACGGAGGCCCGCCGTCACTCGGCGGGGACGACCTTCACCGCCAGGCGGTCCGCGCTGGAGAAGTACACTCGCACCGCGTACCGCCGCCGCTTCAGCAGGCCCAGGGGGCCCAACCGGGCCCCCGGGCGGCGCGGGCCCGGGACGACCGCCTCCGGGTGGGTGAACACCGGGGTCGTCCGCAGCACGTCGGTGTCCAGCCGGCACAGCCCCGTGCGCTCGGCCCCCTCCCCCGGGACCAGCCACAGGTCCCAGACGGCCTCCCCGCTCCCGTGGCGGGACGCGAACGCGCGCGCGGACAGGGCCGCGCGGAACCCGCCCCCGCCGGTCGGCTCCGCCGGGGCCGACACCTCGCACGCGCGGCTCTCCCTGCGCACGGCCTCCACCCGTGCCCCCGGCCCGGGATCGGTGCCCCAGAGGTCCCCGTGGAGCGTGATCCGGTCGCCGTCCGTGCGCACGGAGCGGACCTCGGCGTGGACGGTGCGCACACGGCTGCGCACGGACGGGGCGCCGTCGTCGGCGACGTACGGCAGCAGCGCCCGCAGCCCCGGCGCCTCCCGGGACAGCCGCGGCGCCGCCAGGTACCCGGCGGTGTCGCAGCCTCCGTCCGCGACCACCGCCTCGACGCCGTCGGGGCGGCGGACCGCGACCGTCCACTCCCCCTCCGCCGGGCCCATCTGCCGGGGGACGCGTGCCGTCCCGCCCTCGACGGGGAACACGGCCGCCTCGCCGGCGCCCGCGGCTGCGGTGCGCCGGTGCAGGACCACCTCCGCGCCCTCCGGCACCCCCTCCAGGTCGATCCGCACGTCGCCCGACCCCGCCTCCACGGTCATGCGGCCGCGCACCGACCGTGCGGCGCGCCGACGGGCCGCCTCCTCCAGCACCCCCGTGAAGCGCTCGGCGCTGGGCCCCTCGCCGAACCGCTCGGCCCCGCTCCGCGCCGCCTCGCCCATCTCCGCGCGGACACGGGGGTCGCCCAGCAGCACCCGCAGGGCGTCGGCCATCGCCCCCGCGTCTCCGGGCGGGACCAGCAGCCCCTCCTTGCCGGAGGTGATGATGTTGCGCGGCCCGTGGTCGCAGTCGGCGCTCACCACCGGCAGCCCGAGCGACATGGCCTCCACCAGGACGTTGCCGAACGGCTCCCGCTTGGAGGGCAGCGCGAACACGGCCCCCTTGGCCAGTTCCCAGGGCAGCCGCTCGGTGGGGCCCATAAGGTGGGCGCGCTCGTAGACCCCGTGCCGCTCGATCGCGTCCCGGATCCGCCGCCGGTCGGGACCGCCCCCGTGGATGCGCAGCCCCCATTCTCCGAACTCCCCGCTCACCTGCGCGAACGCCTCCACCAGCACGTCGAAGCCCTTGTGCGGCTTGAGCACCCCGCCGGTGACGACGAGCGGCGCCCCGCTCGCGCTCAGGCCGCCCCCGCCCGCCGGGGGCACGCAGTTGGGCACCACCGGCATGAAGTGGCCGCCGCCTGCGTCGGCCCGGGTGCGCTCGGCGGTCTCCGGAGTGAGCACGGTGACCGCGTCCATGGACCGGTAGGCCGCGTACACCTCCCGCTTCAGCCCGGGCGCGTAGGCCCAGGGGTGCGAGTGCTCCTGGGCCAGGCGGAGGAAGCCCCCGCCCTCCGCGCGCCCGAGCACCACGGTGATCTTCGGGTTGGAGCTGACCACGGCGTCGGCGTCGGTCTCGGCCAGGTAGCGCAGCAGGCGCAGCTCGGTCAGGCGGCTCACCTTGGGCGGCACCCGGCCCGGGTCTCCGGGCTCGCCAGGGTAGACCTTGGGCGGCCGCGCCGACAGCGGGTCCTCGGCGTCGCCGGTGGGCGACTCGGGGCGCACGTCGGTCAGGTTCACCACCCGCACGCGCCCGTCCAGCGGGAACGTGGACGCGGTCCGTGCCCGGCGCAGGGCCACCACCTCCACCTCGTGCCGCGCGGCGAGCGCGCCCGCCATGTTGTGCACGGCGCTGACCACACCCCCGATGTGGTCGCGGTCCACGATGAGAAACGCGATCTTCACGGTGCCCCTCCCCCTGGGTCTCCACCGCCACCATCTCCCCGGGTGGGGCCGCCCGCCACGACCGGTCCGGCGTGTCGCACCCGTGGCTACGGTTCAGTAACGCTACCCAGGGTGACAATGGCAGTGGAGTCAAGGCATTCCGACCGTGAGGAGGCGCCATGGCCAAGAAGAAGAACGCGCGTTCCCGTACGGCGCCGCCGCCCGCCGAGACGGCCGAGAGCGAGCAGCTCTCGCGCCTGGCCGAGGCCCTCGCCAAGTACGGCGTGGGCACGCGGGTGATCCGCCGGGAGCCCCCGGTGCTGCGGGTGAGCAACCCCGAGTCCGAGTACGCGGTCGAGGACGTGGGGTGCGAGCGCCGCGAGCACGGCCACGCCTTCCTCGCCTCGTTCGGCGTCCACCTGGGCACCAGCGAGAGCATCCCGCTGACCGCCCGGAAGGTCGCCTGGCTGGTGGGCGCCACGGACAGATGACCGGGCCGCACGCGGTGTTCGCCCGGTACCCGCCGGGCGTCCGCCGCGTCGCCGGGGACGCGCCTTCCCGGGATCGGGCACATTGATGAACTCCGGGCCCCGTACCGGGTAGCTTGAGTGCGCGCCGACCAGGGAGGCCGCCCATGGCAACGCGGACCACGAGCACGCGTCCCGTGTTCGACCCGCGAACCCTCCGCGCTCAGCTCGAGCAGTTCGCACCCGACCGTCTCGCGCAGTTCGACGAGGGGCGTTCCCAAGCGGAGGCCAAGTCCCGAGCCCACACGGATCCCGAGCCTCTCCGCGCCTTCGTGGAGGGCTGGGCCGTGGAGATGGAGATCGTGAAGCGGGCCGAATGGCGCGAGCAGATGCGCCGCTTGAGTGAGCGACGCGCGAACCCCGCCTCCGGGACCCTGGAAGAGGCGCGGCAGATCGCCGCCGAGGTCTCCCGCATCCGCACGGAAGCCGCCTGTGCCGCCGGCGTCCTCAGAAAACGTGCGTGAACGACAACGACGTCGCCGCCCCTGAAACCTGGCCCCTCTCGAGAGCTTCCCCAGGACGTCCGGTCCGAAGTACGCACGCTCGAAGGCGCCGAGGTCCGGGGCCGTGACCGCGGGGATCAGCCCTGACCATCGGCGGCGTTCGGAGGCATCGGCGCAGCGCGGAGATCACCGAGCGCATCCGGGCCTTTTCCGAGGCGGGCTGAGCGCGGGGCCCAGAACACGAGAAGAGCCCCCGGCCGGCGAATTGCTTCGCCGGCCGGGGGCTCTTCTCCAAGGGTGGAGGTGGCGGGAATCGAACCCGCGTCCTTCAGCACCGCACCAGGGCTTCTCCGGGCGCAGTCCATGCTGTCGTTCTACTCGGCTCCAGCGCTACCATGGACAGTTCGCTGACGAGCCCAGCCACGAAGGTGTCCCGCCGGGGCCCCGTGGCCTGATCCCGGCGGTGAGTCCTCTTAACGATGCCGGACACTGGGCCGAGGACGGGCCCAGGCCGACAGAGTCGCTATCGCTTAGGCGGCGAGAGCGAACTCAGTGCGCTTAGAAGTGGCACTTGATATTTAGTGCGAATGCAGGATTAACGAGGTCACAAACGCAACCCTCGGCCCGCTTCCCCTGAGACGATCACCGAAGTCGAAACCGATCACCCCCTGTGGAATTTTCAACGGGTCCTCGGACCCGCGCACGGGGACCGGAGTCCCCCGGGGCGCGACGGCGTCCGCCGCGTCCCTGCGCTCCCACGCTACCGGTACAACGCATGAGACGCCAAGCCGATTCCCGCCCGGCACGCAGAAACCCTCGCGGGCGCGGACGGGATCCATCAACGCGGCCCGCGAGGGCGGCCGGCAGGGTCGGGCCGGCCTTCCTGCGGCAGAGCCACCCCCGAGATGCGGCCCTGCCTCTTGGACTGGTTCACGCAACCCCCCATTACGTCGCCCAGTCACCAGGAAGGACGCAGCCCGGACCGCACAGGGTTGCCCCGTTCGCCGACTTTGCCGGGATTTTCACAGGTCAGCCGCCGACGGGCTGCTCGCCTCCGGCCTGCCCCGCCGCGTCTTCGGCGCCCTCGCCGCCCTCCGCGTCTTCGGAGCCCTCGCCGCCGGCGTCCTCGGAGCCCTTCTCCTCGGTGGCCGCGGCGGCCTCCGTGTCGGGCTCGGCGTACTCGGCCTCCACGTACCCCTGCGGCAGCGACTGCAGGAACGTGTTCCCCGCCACCAGCGCGTACTGGTCCCACACCTGCTGCGGGTCCACCTCGGCCACCGCGGCGAACGCCACGTTCCCCTGGTACCCGACGAACCACTGCACGACCGTCGCGTCCCCGCCGATGGACTGCTCCACCTGGGACACCTGCCCGTGCACCGGAACCGTCCCCAGGTTGGCCGGCGCCGCCTGGCCCTGCTCCACCGTGGTGCGCATCAGCTGCCGCAGCGCCTTGACCGTCGCGCCGTCCAGCTCCCGGTCGCTCCCCGAGCCGTCCGCCACGTCGTCGTCGGCGCCCACCGCCAGCCGCGGCGCGTGCCACGTCCCGTCGGCCACCGCGCCCGCCGCCAGCGCCATGTTCAGCGGGCTGACGGTCACGTTCTCGGCGCCGGTCATCGCCCCCGCCGTGGCGGCCGCGCCGCCGTCGCCGGAGATCTCCCCGGCGTAGGCGGGCACCGACAGCCGCCAGTCCGCGCCGATCCCGAGGTCGGACGCGGTGCGGCGCAGCTCCTCGTCGCCGACGTCCTCGGCCAGCGAGGCCAGCGCCGACGTGCAGCCGTTGGCGAAGGCGCTCTCCAGGGTCTGGGGCTGGGCCCACACCCCGTTCTCGCTCTCGTTGCCGAACGTCTCGCCGCCCACGTCCGCGGTCTGCTCGCAGGGCAGGGCGCCGTCGGCGGTGGCCGCGCCGCTGCGCACCGCCGCCGCCGCGGAGACGATGCCGAACGCGCCGCCCGGCCGGTACTTCGCGCTGAGCGCGCCGTCGTTGTCGAAGGAGTTCGGGTTGCCCGCCGCCGCCAGCACCTCGCCGGTGCGGGTGTCGACCGCCACCAGGTGCGCACGGCCCGGCATCACGTCCAGGGCGTCCTGCGCGGCCCGCTGGGCGGTGAGGTCCAGGGTGGTGGTCAGGGCGCCGCTGGCGGCTCCGGGCCACTCCTGGAGCACGCCCGTCTCCCGCCCCTCGGCGTCCAGGGTGACGACCTCGGTGGTGGCGGTGCCGGCCAGGGTGTGCTGGAAGACGTTCTGCAGGCCGCTCAGGCCGATCGTGTCGCCCGCCTGGTAGGTGCTGGCGACCCGGGAGGAGATGTTGTGCTCGGCGGTCCCGGCGACCTCGCCCACCACCGAGCGGGCGACGCGCGGGCTCAGCGGCATGCGCTGGTCGCGCGTCTCGACCCCGGCGATCCGGCGCGCCTTGGCCAGCACGCCCTTGTCCACGTCCTTGGTGCGCATCAGCACCAGCGGCTGGAACTCCTCGGGCGGGGCCGAGCGCACCCGGTCCACCATCGGCCCGGGGTCCTCGTCCAGCAGCTTCGCCAGTTCACCGATGCCCGAGCCGTCCTCGTCCAGCTCGGCCGGGACCACCCCGAAGGCGGTCACCGCGGCCTCGCCGACCAGCGGCTCCCCGGAGCGGTCGAAGACGCGGCCGCGGTCGGGCACGTCGTAGCTGACCGCCAGCCGCTCCCCCGCCCCCAGGTCGGGGTGGATCACCGAGGGGTCCCAGGAGATCCGCCAGCCGTCGCCGCCGCGGACCAGGTCCATGCGCCCGGTGTACTTCCACACCGGGTCGCCGATGCCCAGGTCGGCCTGGGCCTCGAACTCGGCGGTGGCGCCGTCGCCCTCCAGGTGCACCGGCCCCAGGCCGAAGCGCACCCCGGCCAGGTCGAGCTGGTCGTGGGCGCTCTCCAGGGCGGCGGCCACCTCCTCGGTGTCGCCGTCGGTCTGGCGGGCGGCGGCCTCGTACTCCCCGGCCTGCCAGTCGAGCAGGAAGGTCCGGACCGCCACGTCCGGGTAGGGCTGGGGGGCGCAGGCGGCGAGCGCGGCCGCGGCGGCCAGGCCCGTGCCTGCGCTGAGGTACCGGCGGAAGTGACGGGGGGACACCCTGGCTTGTCCTTTCACCTCGCCTTGCGGCGGCGGCTCAGGGCGCGCTCGATGTCGCGCTGCGCCTCCCGCGCGGCGATGTCCTGGCGTTTGTCGTGGCTCCGCTTACCGCGCGCCAGGGCCAGTTCGACCTTGGCCTTGCCCTCGCTGAAGTACAGCGACAGCGGGACGAGCGTGCGGCCCGGCTCCTGCGTCTTGCCGATGAGCCGGGAGATCTCGGCGCGGTGCAGCAGAAGCTTACGCGGTCGCCGGGCCGCGTGGTTGGTCCAGGTCCCGTGCGCGTACTCGGGGATGTGCACGTTCTCCAGCCAGACCTCGCCGTCCTTGACGTGCGCGAAGCCGTCGCCGAGCGTGGCGCGCCCGGCCCGCAGCGACTTCACCTCGGTGCCGGTCAGCACCAGCCCCGCCTCGTAGGTGTCGTCGATGTGGTAGTCGTGCCGGGCACGGCGGTTCTGCGCGATGACCTTGCGGCCCTTCTCGCGGGGCACTGGACGTCTCCTCTTTCTCCGTCGGGCCCGTGGGGTGGGCCTGGCTCGTGGCTACACCCGCAGGTAGCGCCGCAGCGTCAGGAAGGACGAGACGGTGCACAGCAGGATGCCCAGCACCATCGACAGCCCGATGACGTAGGCCAGCGCGCCCGCGCCCAGCGAGACGTCGAAGGCGAACCACGACTGGATGCGGTCCAGCAGCAGGTAGCGCGCGGCCACGATGAACCCGGAGGCGATGACGCCGCCGATCAGGCCGGAGATCGCCCCCTCCAGCAGGAACGGGAGCTGGATGTAGAAGTTGGAGGCACCCACCAGGCGCATGATGCCGGTCTCCCGGCGGCGGCTGTAGGCCGACAGCCGGATGGTGTTGCCGATCAGCAGCGCGGCGGCGGCCAGCTGCACGAACGAGACCACCAGCGCGGCCCACTTGAGGCCGTCCAGCAGCTCGAAGAACTGGTCGAGCACCTGCTGGTCGTTGTGGACCGAGTCGACGCCCGGACGCCCCTGCACCGTCTGCACGACGGACTCGAAGTTGTTCGGGTCGGCGAGCTGCACCCGGAAGTTGTCCGGGATGTCGCCCTCCTGCGCGGCCTCGGTGAGCGCCTGGTTCTCCGAGAAGCGGTCCTGGAACTCCTGCCAGGCCTCGGCGGCGGTCACGTACTCCACGTTGCTGACCTCGGGCAGCGCCTCCAGGTCCGCCTGGATCGCCTCGCGGTCCTCCTTGGTGGCCGGCCCGCTGTCCTGGCAGACCTGCGAGGGGGAGACCTCGGTGCACATGTAGACCGTGACCGAGACGCGCTCGTCCCAGAACTGGCGCATGTGCGAGACCTGCTGCTGGACCAGCAGGCCGCTGCCGAACAGGGCGAGGGAGATGGCCACCGTGACGATGACGGCGATGGTCATCGTGAGGTTACGGCGCAGGCCGATCCACATCTCGGAAAGTACGAATTGTGCGCGCATGAGTGCTAAAGGTCCATCCTTGAGGGCTTCGGCAAGGCCGACGTCGGTCGGGGGCCGGGCGTCAGTAGGCCTGGCCGTAGACGCCGCGCGTCTGGTCCCGGACGACCACGCCTTCTTCGAGCTCGATGACGCGCTTGCGCATCGAGTCGACGATCGCGGCGTCGTGCGTCGCCATGACGACCGTCGTTCCGGTCCGGTTGATCCGGTCGAGCACCTTCATGATGCCGATGGAGGTGGCCGGGTCGATGTTCCCGGTCGGCTCGTCGGCCAGCAGGATCTGCGGCCGGTTGACGAACGCGCGCGCGATCGCCACGCGCTGCTGCTCGCCGCCGGAGAGCTCCTCGGGCATCCGGTCGGCCTTGCCTTCCAGGCCCACCAGCTCGACGACCTCGGGGACCACCTTGCGGATGAACCGCCGCGGCTTGCCGATGACCTCCAGCGCGAAGGCGACGTTCTCGAAGACGTTCTTGTTCGGCAGCAGGCGGAAGTCCTGGAACACGCAGCCGATCCGGCGCCGCAGGTGCGGCACCTTCCAGTTGGACAGGCGCGCCAGGTCCTTGCCCGCCACGTGGACCCTGCCCTTGCTGGGCTTCTCCTCCTTGAGGACAAGCCGGAGGAACGTCGACTTACCCGACCCCGAGGGGCCGACGAGGAAGACGAACTCCCCCTTGTCGACGTCGATGGACACGCTGTCGAGAGCGGGCCGCTTCTGGGTCGTGTAGACCTTGGTGACGTTATCGAAGTGGATCACAGGAGCATCACAAGGTTCTCGGAGATCGGGGCACCCGGGCGGAGGTCGTGGTTCCGCTCAGGGAGGGTCCGGCCGCCCGGCCGGCACACGGTACCGGCCTGCGGGGCCAAACGACAGTGTAGAGGCGAACGCAACCCGGAATGTCCTTGACCGACACGGGGCCGGGGGGCGCCGGGCGCCCCATCGGGCGCGCTGGCCTCCGCCGCCTCACATCACAGCAGCAGATCCGAGCATATCGGAACTGTCAACCGATCATAACGGTCGCGTATCGCGCGGCGTGCGCGCCGGGCACCGGCGGCTCCGGCCCGCTAGTGCCCCGGAGCCCCGCCGCTGCGCGCTATTCGCCCTTCTCCTGGCTGCGCATCCACCGGATCTCGGCGTCGATGAAGGGGTCGATGTCACCCTCCAGCACCCCGGCGGTGTTCCCGGTCTCCACGCCGGTGCGGGTGTCCTTGACGCTCTGGTAGGGGTGCAGCACGTAGTTGCGGATCTGGGTGCCCCAGCTGCTCGTGCCCTCGCCGCGCAGCTCCTGCAGCTCGGCGGCCTCCTCCTGGCGCTTGCGCTCCAGCAGCTTGGCCTGGAGCATGCCCATCGCGGTGGCCTTGTTCTGCAGCTGCGAGCGCTCGTTCTGGCAGGAGACGACGATGCCGCTGGGCAGGTGGGTGATGCGCACCGCCGAGTCGGTGGTGTTGACGCCCTGGCCGCCGGGGCCCGAGGACCGGTAGACGTCGACCCGCAGGTCGCCCTCGTCGATGTCGATGTGGTCGCTCTTCTCGACGACCGGGACCACGTCCACCCCGGCGAAGGAGGTCTGGCGCCGGTTCTGGTTGTCGAACGGGGAGATGCGCACGAGCCGGTGGGTGCCGTGCTCGCCCCGGAGCGTCCCGTAGGCGTAGGACGCCTTCACCGCGAAGGTGGTCGACTTGATGCCGGCCTCCTCGGCGTAGGAGGTCTCGTACACGTCCGTGGAGTAGCCGTGCTGCTCGGCCCAGCGCAGGTACATGCGCTGGAGCATCTGCGTCCAGTCGGCCGCGTCGACGCCGCCGGCCTGGGCGTTGATGGTCACCAGCGCCTCGCGCTCGTCGTAGGGGCCGTTGAGCAGGGTGCGCACCTCCAGCTCACCGATGTCGGCGCGCAGCGACTCCAGCTCGCGGTCGGCCTCGGCGCGGGTGTCGTCGTCCCCCTCGGCGGCGGCCAGCTCGAACAGCACGCCGGCGTCCTCCAGGCGCTGGCGGATCGAGCCGACCTTGTTGACGATGGACTCCAGGTACGACAGCTTGCGGGTCACCGCCTGCGCGTGCGCCTGGTCGTTCCACAGCTCCGGGTCGGCAGACTGCTCGCGCAGCTCGGCGATCTCGGTGTTCTTGGCGTCCAGGTCGAGGACGGCTTCGACGCTCGCCATCGTGGACGCGAGTTCCTTGAGCTTCTCTGCGGGGTCTAGGTCTGCCACGGTCCCAAGTCTAGGGCGTGATGGCGAAGGCCCGCGCGCGGCGATGCCGCGCGCGGGCCCCTCGTCGCCTCCGGCCTCAGGCGGTGCTCACTCCTCGGCCAGGGAGCGGATGGAGCGCAGCGCCACCGACAGGGTGGCCAGGTCGAAGCGCTCGGTCTCCCAAATCTCCGACATGGTGCGCCCGGCGAGCTCGACCGATTCGGCGTTCTTCTCGGCCCACTGCTCGGCCAGCCGCTCGGCCGACTCCCCGGAGGCCCCGGACAGCAGCACGTCCCGGGTCAGCTCGGCGTGCGTGGCGTACAGGTCGTCGCGGACGGCCGAGCGCGCCATGGTGGCCCAGCGGTCGTCGCGCGGCAGCGCGATGATGCGCTCGCGCAGCCGGGAGATCTGCAGCCGGTCGGCCAGGTGGAAGTAGACCTCGGCCACCTCGCGCACCGGGCGCCCGGTCCGGTCGGCGACCTCCACCAGGTCGAAGGCGGTGTAGGCGGGCACCATCCCGGCGACCCGCTCGGCCAGCTCCGGCGGCACCCCGCGGCCCTTGAGGGCGTCGCGGCGCTCCCGGAAGGCGGCCAGGTCGCGCCCCTGCAGCAGCTCGGGCAGCTGCGGCACGATCACCGACGCGCCCTCGGCGAAGAACGCGATCTCCTCGCCCAGGTCGAACCGGTTGGGCCGGTTGCGCAGCATCCAGCGGGCGCAGCGCTCGGTGAGCTTGCGCGCCTCCAGCATCATCTGCAGCTGGGTGTCGACGTCGATGACGTGGTCCAGCTCCTCCACCGCGCTCCAGAAGTCCCGGAGCCCGAAGACCTCCATGGCCACCAGGTAGGCGCGGGCGATGTCGTCGGCGGAGGCGCCCAGCTCCTCGTCCATGCGGAAGGCGAACGTCGACCCCGACCAGTTGACCATGTCGTTCACCACCTGGTTGGTGATGATCTGGCGGGCCAGCGGGTGGTCGGGCATGGCGTCGGCGTAGCGCTCGCGCAGCGGGGTGGGGAAGTAGTCCACCAGGGTGCGGCGCAGGTAGGGGTCGCCGGGCAGGTCGGACTCGCTGATCCGGTCCTTCAGGGCGATCTTGGTGTAGGCGATGAGCACCGCGAACTCGGGGGAGGTCAGCCCCTGCCCGGCCGAGCGCCGCGCCGCGATCGCCTTGTCGTCGGGCAGGAACTCCAGCTTGCGGTCGAGCCCGGCGTCGCGCTCCAGCCACCGCATGTACCGCGAGTGCACGTGCAGCATCGAGGTGGTCTGCTTGCGCGCGGCCGCCAGCACGACGTTCTGCGCGTAGTTGTCGTCCAGGACCAGGTCGGCGACCTCGTCGGTCATGGCCATGAACAGGCGGTCGCGCTCGTCGGCCGGCAGCCGCCCGGCGCGCACCTCCCGGTCCAGCATGATCTTGATGTTCACCTCGTGGTCGGAGGTGTCCACGCCGCCGGAGTTGTCGATGAAGTCGGTGTTGACCCGGCCCCCGGCCAGCGCGAACTCGATCCGGCCCAGCTGGGTCAGGCCCAGGTTGCCGCCCTCGCCGACCACCTTGCAGCGCAGGTCGGCGCCGTTGACCCGGACCGGGTCGTTGGCCTTGTCGCCGACCTGGGCGTCGGTCTCGGCGGCCGACTTGACGTAGGTGCCGATGCCGCCGTTCCACAGCAGGTCGACCGGGGCCCGCAGGATGTGCCGGATCAGCTCGAAGGGGGTGAGGGCCTGCACGTCGGCGGGGATGTCGAGGGCCTGCTTGACCTGCGGGGTCAGCGGGACCGACTTGACGTTGCGCGGGTGCACCCCGCCGCCGGGCGAGATGAGCGAGGCGTCGTAGTCGGCCCAGGAGCTGCGCGGCAGGGCGAACAGGCGCTCGCGCTCGGCGTAGGACCGCTCGGCGTCGGGGTCGGGGTCGATGAAGATGTGCCGGTGGTCGAAGGCGGCGATCAGGCGGGTGTGCCGGGACAGCAGCATGCCGTTGCCGAACACGTCGCCGGACATGTCGCCGACGCCGACCGCGGTGAAGTCCTCGCTCTGGACGTCCACGCCCATCTCCCGGAAGTGGTACTTGACCGACTCCCAGGCGCCGCGGGCGGTGATGCCCATGGCCTTGTGGTCGTAGCCGACCGACCCGCCGGAGGCGAAGGCGTCGCCGAGCCAGAAGCCGCGCTCCTTGGCGATGGCGTTGGCGGTGTCGGAGAAGGTCGCGGTGCCCTTGTCGGCCGCCACCACCAGGTAGGTGTCGTCGCCGTCGTGGCGCACCACGTCCTGGGGGTGCTGCACCGCGCCGTCGACGAGGTTGTCGGTGACGTCCAGCAGGCCGCTGATGAACTGCCGATAGCAGTCCACGACCTCGGCCATGACGGTGTCGCGGTCGCCGGAGGGCAGCCGCTTGCACACGAACCCGCCCTTGGCGCCGCTGGGCACGATCACCGAGTTCTTCACCATCTGCGCCTTGACCAGGCCCAGGATCTCGGTGCGGAAGTCCTCGGGCCGGTCCGACCAGCGCAGGCCGCCGCGGGCCACCGAGCCGAAGCGCAGGTGCACGCCCTCCATGCGCGGGGAGTAGACGAACATCTCGAAGCGCGGGCGCGGCTCGGGCAGGTCGGGGATGTCCTGCGGCTCCAGCTTGTAGACGAGGTAGGGCTTGGGCGCCCCGTCGTCGCCGGTCTGGAAGTAGTTGGTGCGCAGGGTGGCGTCGATGCAGGCCAGGAAGGCGCGCAGGATGCGGTCGTGGTCGAGGCTGGCGACCTGGTCCAGCTCGCCGCGGATCTCCTCGGCGATGGCCTCGGAGCGCTCGGAGCGGCCGGAGGAGTGGCGCGGGTCGAAGCGCGACTCGAACAGGCGCACCAGCAGCTCGGCGACGTGCGTGTTGGCGGCCAGCACCCCGGCCATGTAGTCGGCGGTGAAGGTGGTGCCGGTCTGGCGCAGGTACTTGGCGTAGGCGCGCAGGATGGTGAGCTGGCGCCAGTCCAGCCCGGCGCTGACCACCAGGGTGTTGAACCGGTCGGACTCGCCGCGCCCCTCCCACAGGGCGCTGAAGGCGTCCTCGAAGAGGAACTTGAACCGGTTGTCGGGGACCTTGGAGGAGGCCTCCATGGGGGCCAGGCCGAAGTCGTAGATCCAGGCGCGGCCCTCGCCGCCGCGGGAGGCGTCGTGGGCGGCGATGCCGTAGGGGCGCTCGTCGACCACCTCCACGCCCATGTTCTCCAGCAGCGGCAGCACCTTGGACAGGGACACCGGGGCGCCGCGGCGGTAGAGCTTGAGGTGCCAGGAGCCCGAGTCGGGGTCCTTGCGGTGGAGGTTGACCGCGAACCCGCCGTCGGACAGGTCGCGCAGGCGGGACAGGTCGTCCACGGCGGTGCGCGGGTCGGTGTCGACCTTGTACCCCTCGGGCAGGGCGTCGCCCAGCGCGCGCACGGCGCGCATGCCCTCGTCGGCGCCGTAGCGGGCCTTCAGCTCGGCCTGCAGGCCGTCGTCCCAGGAGCGGGTGGCGGCGACGACGCGCTGCTCCAGGGCGGCGTGGTCGACCTCGGGCAGGGCGCGGCCGCGCTGGGCGCGCACCACCAGGTAGAGGCGGGCCAGGGAGGAGGCGCCGACCATGACGCTGTGGTCCATGGCCGCGCCCTGGAAGGCGTCGTTGAGGACGTCCTGGATGTCCAGCCGGACCTGGGTGTTGTAGCGGTCCCGCGGCATGTACACCAGGCAGGACATGTAGCGGCCGTAGGGGTCGCGGCGCAGGAACAGCTTGGCGCCGGGGCGCTCGCGCAGCCGCAGCACGCCCATGACCACGTCGTACAGGTCGTCGACCGGGGTCTGGAAGAGCTCCTCTCGGGGGAAGCCCTCCAGGATCTCCACCAGGTCCTTGCCGTCGTAGCTGTCGGGGTCGAACCCGGCGCGGTCCAGGACCGCGGCCTGCTTGCGGCGCAGCAGCGGGATCTGCCGGATGCTCGTGGTGGCGGCCTCGTGGGTGTACAGGCCCAGGAAGCGGCGCTCTCCGACGATGCGGCCCTGCTCGTCGAAGCGCTTGACGCCGACGTAGTCGAGGTACTTGGGGCGGTGCACGGTGGCCCGGGAGTTGGCCTTGGTCAGCACCAGGGCGTGCGGCTCGCGGGCCTTGGCGCGCACGGCGGCGGGCAGGGAGGCGAAGCTGCTGGAGGCGGGGGCGTCCATGCGCAGGATGCCCAGGCCGGTCCCGGCGCGCGGGCCGAGGGCGTCGTTGCCCTCCTCGTCGGCGACCAGGTCGTACTCCCGGTAGCCCATGAAGTGGAAGTTGCCGTCGGCGACCCAGCGCAGGAACGCCTCGCTCTCGTCGGCCTCGGCGGCGTCGACGCCGCCGGCGCGCATCGCGGCGGCGGAGGCGGCCAGCTCGTCGGCGAGCCCGGTGGCGCGGGCGCGCATCTTGGCCTTGTCCTCGGCCACGCCGCGCACGTCGCCCAGCACCCGCTCCAGGTCGGCGGCGACCTGCTTGAGCACGGTGGGGTCGCTCTGGCGCTCGACCTCGATGTGCATCCAGGACTCGGCGAGCGGCTCCAGCCCGTCCCCGGTCTCCTCGGGCTCCACCTCGCGCAGGTTCCCGGCCAGGTCGCGGGCCACGCTGAGCTGGGGGTGGACGACCAGGCGCACGGCGATGCCCTGGCGGTTCAGCTCCATGGTGACCGAGTCGACGAGGAAGGGGGCGTCGTCGGTGACGACCTCCACCACGGTGCGGTCCAGGTCCCAGCCGTCGTCGGCGGCGGTGGGGTTGAACACGCGGACCTTGGCGCGGCCCTGGGGGCGCTCCTGGGCGAACCTGTAGTGGGCCAGGGCGGGGGCGCACACGCCGGCGGGGGTGCGCTCCTTGAGCTCCTGGGGGTCGACGTGGCGGTAGTACAGGCGCAGGAACCGCTCGATGCGGTCCGGATCGGCGGTGCCGTCTTCAGGGGACCATTGCGCGGCCGCGTCGTGGACCAACCGGTCCTGAACGGCGTCGGTCTGCCCGGGCATGTTCGATCTCACTCCCTTGTGAGCCGTCGGGGGTCCATCATCGGGTGATGTGACTTGTGAAGTTCTGTGAAGGTCGGCGCGCCGCCGCCGCCCCGCGGACGGGCCGCGGGGCGGCCGCGTCCCGTTCGGGAACCTGTGCGCACAGGTGGCGGCTGCCAGGACCGGACGCCGTTGTCCGGCCTTCGCCTCGGGAACAGGCTACTCCGTTTCACACGGCACAACCCTTACCAACACCGACCAACGTCGTTAACAGTACGTTTCCGCCATCAACGCCTCGATCGGCGATCGGCGGGCGATCCGTACCGAGGCATATGAGCGACGCTACGCGGGCGGGGGCGGCGCGGCCACCCTCGGGGGCCAGCTGTCCCAAGTCGGCCCCGGGCACCGGATCGCGGTGCGGGGCCGGGCCTCACGCCCCCATTCCTACCCGATGCCGGCACCGGGCAGGGCCGTCACGCGGCGGACGGCGCCGACGACCGCCTGGGCGTCGGTGAGGTCCTGCAGCACCTCCACGGCCCCGGCCGCGCGGAGCTGGGACTCGGTGGCCGAGCCGCTGAGCACGCCGATCGGGGCGGCGCGGCCGATCACCGCGGCCTCCACGTCGCGCAGCGAGTCGGTGATGTAGACGGTGGAGCGCTCGGGGAACTCCGCGCCGCGGGCCTCGGCGGCGCGCATCCGGGTGAACTGGATGAGGCTGGCCTTGGGGTAGCCCTCGGAGCCGAACCCGCCCAGCGACAGGTCCAGGTGCCCGTCCAGGCCGAAGGCCTGAAGCTTGGCGACGGCGTTGGGCTTGATGGTGCCGGTGACCACGGTCTGCACGGTGTCGTCGAGCGCGCCCACGGCGGCCAGCGCCTCGGCGGCGCCCGCGGCGGCGCGGGCCCGCACCGGCAGCTGGTCTCGGCGGCGGGCGAACCCGTCGGCCAAGGCCTGCACGAACTCGGCCAGGGGCTCCTGGCCGGGCTCGATGTCCACGTCGTTGCGGGCGAAGAACTCGAAGAAGACCTCCGAGTCGGTGCGCCCGGCGGTGGACGCCAGGTAGACCAGCGGCGCCCCCGTGGCACGCTCGAACGCCTCCGCGTAGGCGGAGCGCGTGACCTGCGCTGCGTCGACGAGCGTGGGGTCGACGTTCCACAACACGAGGCGGCTGATGGCAGTCTCCTTGAAGGCGAAGGGGCGGGGACCGACGCCCTCCATATTGCCGCAACGGCGGAACCGGCGGCCTCCCGGCGCCGTCCCATGGTCCGGAGGACGGGACGCGGAGCGGAGAGCGGACGGGACATGGTCCATGACGGCGGCGGCAGTGACGGGCTGATCGAACCGGGGTTCCTCCTCGGGGACAACAGCTGGGGCGGGCGGATGTCCGACCGGGCGCAGAACGAGGCCATCCGCGGCCTGCGGCACCAGCTGGACAACCAGCGCCAGAGGCTCAACTCCGAGCTGCGGAAGGTCCGCGGCTCGCTCGAACAGCGCCTGGACCGCATGGCGGCCTCGTTCGACGCGTTCGTGGAGCTGAGCGACGTGCGCGAGCAGCTCGTGCCGTTCACGGGGGCGGCGATGGCGCGCCGCCGGGTGCTGCTCATGCTCGACGGCGAGGCGCCGGACGAGCTGCGGCTGGAGGCCTCGGCGGCCGAAGGGGACTACTGGCTGCTCCCCGCGGCGCACGGGCTGCACGCCCTGCTCCGCGACGACCTGCGCGGGGCCCAGCGGGGCTTCTCCGAGGCGGCCGACCTGGACCCGCTGCGCGCGGGGGTGTTCACCCTGCTCGCGGCGGCCGAGCGGGCACCGGAGGCGGCACCGGCGCTGGCGGACTGGATCCTGTCGGCGGTGCTGCCCGAGGCGCCCGGGCACGCGGCCTCCCACGAGTGGGCGCTGATCCTGCTCGCGGCCGAGGGCCGACTGGGCGACGGGGCGCGCGCGTCGGTGCTGGCGGGCTGCGCGGAGCTGGTCCTGGACTCCCCCGAGGACACGCCTCTGCCGTCGGAGCTGCTGGAGTTCGGCAAGGGCGGGCCGCAGGAGCGCAGGCGGACCCGGCCGCCCGGCCTCTCCGGGACCGAAGCGGTGAAGCAGGCGCTGGCGGCGGCCGACCGGCTGGCCGCCCTGCGCCGGACGGCGGAGGCGGCGGAGGCGGTCGGCGCCGAGCCCTCCGGCGAGGACGGTTCCGGTGACGGCTCCCCTTCCCTCCCCCCTTCCCTCGCGCTGAACGTGGCCAAGCCGCTGCTCCGACGCCTGGTCGAGGAGGGCAGCCCGGAGGAGGCGCCGCTGCTGTACAGGGCGGCGCAGCTCCGGGCGGTCGTGGAGAGCGGCGGGGGCGCGTCCGACGACGTCGAGCTGGAGACCTGGAAGGACCCCCGGGGCCGGACGCTGGACCTGCTGCCCGCGTCGGCGTTCTCACCGGAGGCCGGTCCCCTGCTGCGGCGCTTCGCGCTGGAGGTGTTCGCTCCCCTGGCGCTGCGCGAGGCCCGGGGGCAGGCGGAGGCCGCGCTGGCCCCGCTGCCGGATCGGTCGGCGGTCCGCGTGAACGGGGTCGAGGTCGCGATCGGCACGTCGGGCGCGGACACGGCGGGGGTCAGGGCGGCCCAGGACCGGGCGCGCGACGCGGCGGGGAACGGCGGCAACGACTCCACCCACACCATCGGTGCGGGCGTCGCGGGCGCGATCGCGGTCGTATCCGGACTGTTCGGTCTGGTGATGCAGCAGGGCGGGCTGCTGGTGGTGGCCGTCATCGCGCTCGCGGCGGCCGGAGGCCTGGTGCTGATGGGTCGGGACGCGCAGAAGAAGACGGACGAGGAGCGGACGGTCCGGGCGGCCTCGACCGATAAGAAGCTGGCCTCGGCCGCGGAATCGTGGGCCCAGTACCGCTCCGAGGCCGAACAGGCACAGGCCCGGGCCCGCGAGGACGCCAAGGCGGTCGAGCGGATGCTGGGCGCGGGCCGATGAGCGTCGTCTATGAGTCCGAGGAGCGGGAGCTCACAGCCTGAAGGACCTCGCCCCGGCGCGGAGTGAGGACCCCTTCGGTGCAACCGGCGCGGCCCACGCGCCGTCTGAGTGTGAGGAACCCCCCCTCAGCCCGAGAGGCCACCATGGAGTTCACCGGCGACTTCGAGACCCACCTGACGCTGGACGCGCGCACCCCGAAGCAGGTCGTGGCGGCCTCGCGGTGGGCCCGGGAGAACAAGTTGAAGTTCACCCACATCGAGCTGGACCGCGGCGCCTCCGCGTCGCAGCCGATGGTGACCTACCACGGCCACGGGACGCTCACCGGCGAGCTCGGCATCGCCGAGAAGTGGGGCAGGCGGCTGGCGGAGGCGGGGTTCCCGGTCACCCGTACCAAGATCGAGGCATCGCCGCTCAACTCCGGCGTCCCCCGAACCCGTGAAGAGGCCCAGGCCCTGCCGGACCACTGCTACTTCGAGCACCACATCAAGCTGCTGCTGGCCCCGGACGCGGACCTGGAGGCCCTCTCCCGGCTGGTCGAGCCGCACCGGGCGCGGCTGTCGCGCAACGCGCGCCGCACCCGCGCCGACGGGTACCAGGAGCGGTTCGTCACCCAGCGCTGCTCGCGGGTGGGGCACGGCACCGCCGACACGCTGTTCGAGCGGCTCTCCGATGCCCTGAGGAGGTACGGGCTGAACCGGGTGGCCCCGTGGCAGCGTCGTCGGTCCGAGACTCCGATACCGGGCGTCCTCGACACCGAGCGCGAATTCGTCGTGTACGACAGCGCCCTGGAGCTGGACGCCGGGTGGATGGACGCGGCCCCGGTCGCCGACCTCGCCGAGGCGGAGCCGGCGGAAGTGCGCCGCTGGTTCGAAGGGCAGGGGCGGTACCCCAGCACGCACATGCCGATCACCGCGGGGCCGCACGCCAAGCAGGAGAAGGTGTTCGACCCGGCGCTGAAGCACTTCGTCTTCGCCTTCCGGCCGAGTGAGCCGGTGTTCGAGGACCAGGACCTGGGGGCCGAGTGGTGGCAGATGCAGGGGTTCGCCATGGAGCACGTGCTCGCGGCGATCTCGGCCACGCCCTGGCGGGACCACCTGGTGCTGCGCGGCAGCGCGCTGATGCCCCTGTGGGTCGGCCCCGCGGCGCGCCGCCCGCGCGACCTGGACTTCGTGGTGGTGCCCGCGGACATGGAGCCGATCGGCGGGGACGCCGAGCGGATGATCGAGGACATCGTGGAGGAGGTCTGCGACGGGGTTCCGGACATGCCGGGGCTCACCTTCGACCGGGGCGGGGTCAGCACCGAGAG
Source organism: Nocardiopsis endophytica (assembly GCF_027706725.1). GTDB lineage: Bacteria > Actinomycetota > Actinomycetes > Streptosporangiales > Streptosporangiaceae > Nocardiopsis_A > Nocardiopsis_A endophytica. The sequence goes on along the minus strand of NZ_JAQFWQ010000012.1, from coordinate 55,407 downwards.
CATCTGGACCTACGAGCGGGCGGAGGGGCGGCGGGTCGTCATTCCGTGGTCGTGGGAGGACCTGCCGCGCGGGTCGGTGCAGATCGACGTGGTGTTCCGGGAGCCGCTGCCGGAGGAGCCGGTGCGGGCGGTGGTGGGCCGCGAGGAGGTGCTCGCGGCGAGCCCGGAGCTGTCGCTGGCGTGGAAGGTGCTGTGGCTGTTCACCGACACCTACCCGCAGGGCAAGGACCTGTACGACGCGGTCCTGCTGGCGGAGAACTCCTCCCTGGACCGTGACCTGCTGATGCGGGTGCTGGCGGGGCCGATGGCCGAGGAGCTGGGCGTCGACGCCGAGACACTGGACGAGGGCTTCCTCCTGGCCGAGGGGACGGACGCCCACATCGACGCGGAGTGGGAGCACTTCGTGCGCGAGTGCCCATGGGTCGAGGGCACGTGCGCGGAGTGGCTGGGGCGGTTCGAGGCGGCGATGGCGCCGGTGTTCCGCCGTAAGTGACGGCGGCACGAATCCGAATGGAGAACGACGGTTGAGCGACCGGACCACCGCCGGCGCGGCGCCCACCCCTGCGCCCCGCCGCCCTGAGGCCTTCTTCACGGGTGGACGCCGCTTCCGCCACGAGGACATCAAGGGTGAGGCGTTCACGACCGAGGTCCTTCCCCGGGGCGAGCTGGTGTTCCCGACGGGACGGCTGATCGCGGGCGACCCCACGGGGGTGGAGTTCCCGGAGGACTACGCGCCGTATGTGCAGGAGATCCCGCCGGGCCGGTACCCGCTGCACATCGTGGTCGCCCGACGCGACGGGGAGGAGGGGGAGCCCGAGGGGAACCGCGGCGCGAGGGTCTGCGCGGCGGTCCTCATGCTGCGCGACGAGCCGGTGGCGGAGTGGGAGATGGCCCTGCTTCCAGGTGAGGACCCGGCCGACCTGGCCGTCGGAGAAGAAGAGGATGAGGACTTCATCTTCTTCGGGTTCGGGGTGGACGGCGGTATGGGGTGCTTCTTCGACGCCTCACTGCTGGACCACTTCTCGGGAATGCTCGCCGACGACGATCCGGCCCCGGAGGCACCGAGCTGGATCACCCTGCTGTGCGGAGGCGGCCCCTACCCGCGTGTTCAGGGGACCGACACGGTGACCTTGGAAGCCCCGGACGGAACACCGGGCCTGACCGCCTTCGAAACCGGCTTCGGCGACGGCGCGTACCCGGTGTGGTTCGGACGCACGACGGATGGAGAGGTGGCGGCCGTGGTGGCCGACTTCCTGATCCTCTACGACGCCGTCCCCGAGGGAAGGGGCTGAGAGGCGCCCCTCCCCTGCCGTCAGGGGAGGGTGTCCGCCTTGAGGAGAGTAAGAAGTGCGGCCCAGTCATGACCAGCAAAGGAGAGATGACCAAGGTCAGGTGACTTGGAGTCCCGAACAGCGGCCCCGCCCGCGGACTCGGCCACCTCTACACAGTTGCCGCCGGCGTTGCTGTAACTGGCCTTATGCCAGTTCGGAGCTTCGCTCACCGGTCGAGCATGATCTTCCGATCCGAACATCATGACCTCCACACATGCGGCTTCGCTTTGAGAGTAGCTGGACTTATACCATCCACCCAGCGCCCGCCGTCCTACACTCTCGACCACGTCAGTCCTGTTCTCTCTCGAGGTCGCGAACAACCTGTTCCAGCACTCGCGACGTCGCCTTTCCTTCATCCAATGCCGATGCCCTCAACCTGTTGAAGATCGATGAGTAGTGGGCAATATTCTCCTCGTTGGTCAAGAACTGGTGCTGAGTGGCCCCCTGCAGATAGACGGTCTCCAAACCGTGCTGGTCCACTCGGAGGACCACGAATGATGTGAGGGTCAGGGCCGCGTGCGCGCCCGCGGAAAACGGTAGGACTTGCAGGGTCACCCGCGGCCCCTGAGCCAGGTCCATCAGATGGCGCACTTGGTCGGCCATCAGCCAGGGCCCACCGATCTGCTGACGAAGGGCCGCTTCGGTGACGATCATCCATACATTCGGCGGATCAGAGCGCTGAAGGATCTCCTGTCGAGTGAGGCGCACCTGGAGTTCACGCTCCACGTCGCTCTCCGGCCGACGGGTCGCCTCGATCACCGCGCGAGCATAGTCCTCCGTCTGGGCCAGACCGGGGATGAGCTGAGACTGATACATCTCCAGCGAAGTGGCCTGGGCCTCTATGTTCGCGTAGCTACGGTAGCTGCGCTCCAAGTCATATGGCTGCCACTGGTCCGGCTCCCGCGCCTGCTTCCGCAGCTCCAACAACCGGTCGAGTTGGTCCGTGGCCCCATAGATCTGGAGCAGCCGTTCGATGGTCCCTGCTCCGGGCACGGCACCACCATCCCCCGGCGTCTCCCAGCGGGCGAGGCTACTCGCTGCCGCCCGCATCGCCTTGACGACGTCGTTGAACTTCCTGTCACCCCGGAGAGCCCGCAACTCCTGCGCGAGCTGCCACTGGGCGAGCGTCGGATTAGCGCTCATTCGCACATACTCCACTTTCCCCACATCGCCGACAAACCAGGCTACTTTCAAAAGCTACTTGCACATGCTGCTGGCAGTGCGCTTCACTGTATTCACGCTCGCACAGAGCGTGCCACTGATCGCCACTGCACGGGGTGAGTACCGATGCCCCTCACACACGACTTCCCGCCCAACGTCACCACGCTGTTCCTGCCGGGCCTCTACCTGGACGAGGTCCGCACCGCACGTGACTATGTCTCGCTCGTCCTCCGTGACGAGACGGACGACTCCCGCTCCACCGCCGCGCTGCTGACCAGCGAACTCGTCACCAACGCGCTCGTCCATGGCGATGCCCGCAACTCCGCGTGCCCCAGAACCGGCCTGCTCGCCCTGCGCCGTCCGCTGCATGTCACCGTCGAAATCCTCGGCGCCCGCATCTGCGTCCTGGTCTGCGGCTCCGGCTCCCGCCGTGCCCGCGTCGCCCCTCGCCCCACCCTCACCTGGGAGTCCTCGGGCCGGGGACTGGCCCTCGTCGCCGCCCTCTCCGCCGAGTGGGGCACCCACGGCGACACGGCGTCGCGCACCGTCTGGTTCGCCCTCGACCGCGCCAAGGCCGTGGCCGCCTGACCACCACCACGCCGAGACGACACGCCCCCGTCGCCCCGGCGTTCCCCAGGCGTCCGCCCCGCCCCAGGGAGGGGGGGGGGCGGACGCCGTCCACACCCGACACGAAAGAGACCAGGTGAGACGCTCATGCCAGCCCTGCCTCCACCGCCACCGCAAGGCCAGCCCGACACCGCGACCACCGCCCGCCTGCGCGCCGTCACCGCGCGCCCGCGCGGACGCCGCTTCGCCCCCGCCGGATCCCGACAGCGCACCTATGCCGCCGCCCCGCCACCGGCATCAGCGCGCCGACCGGCGCCGGCCGTCGGCCCGGCGCCCAACGCACCGGCCTCCTACCGGGCCGACCACACCGCGCTACCTCCGTGGATGCGCCGGACGATGGAGGAACTGGGGCCCAGCCGCCCCGTCGTCGTCTCCCCGGCGCCGGCCCGGCGCCCGCGTCCCCTGAGAACACCTGCGGTCGACCACGCACCGGCCCGGCTCGCCGCGACGCCCCTTCAGCCCGCCGCCTTCGCCATCCTCTGCGCCGCCGTCCTGACCGCCTACGCGATCGGCCTGTTCGCCTGACGCCCAGCGCCCCATTCCTCACCTAGCTTGGTGCGCGGACGCGGGTGGTCAGTGGCCGTTGGGCTCAGGGCTGGAGCGTTGGACCGGCACCTGGGCAGGCAGGATCCGCAAGCGGTCGGACAGTGCCCGGACGGCCGGTCCGGGGGCCGGGTCAGAGGCCAGATCTCCTTGGAGCGAGCGCAGGCGGCGCCGGGTGGTCTCTGCGCAGCGACGCCGCGGGAACCGCCTCCAGGACCTCGTCTGCCAGCGCACAGGCCCCCTCGGCGTCACGGTCGGCGGCGGCCGCACGGGCGAGGACCACGGTGGCCGCCGCCCACCCGCCCGAGCCCGCCTGCTTGATGGCGCGGGCGTTCTGGGCGTGCCGCCGGGCCTGAGCCGAGTCCCCCAGGGCCAGGTGCGACTCCGCCAGGTGCTGATGCAGCTCGGCGCGGTCGAACCCCCAACGGTCCCGCGCGTCCTCTTCTGCGGCGTCCATGCGCAACTGCGCCCGGCGGGCCGCGTCCCGCGCCTCGCGCTCCAGCCCCATCCGCGCCAGCGGGCGCAACTCGGCCCACGCAGTCATCTGCGCCTGCTGAAGCGCCCCGCGGGCCAGGGCGGAGGCCTGGGCCGCCAGTTCAACGGCCTCGGGATCGCGCCCTTCGCAGCACGCGACCGGTCACCGGTGTGTAGTTGACTCGTCCCCGTGCGACACGACGACTTCCGAGACAGGTTCCGCCGACTGTGCGTCGACCAGCTCGGGCCCAGCATGGGCCCACGGGTCGCCGCCCTGCTCCGCAACGGCTACACCCTCCACGCCACAGAGCTGGGGCAGGCGCCCACCGGCCGGTGCCGCCTGGGCGGCCCGGCCTTGCTCGACCCCGGACACGCCTGGCCCGAGTCCGAGGACGGCCCGATGACCCTGCTGGCAGTGATGGACCTCGACGCCCTGGCCCCGGGGCTCAACGTGGCCCTGCCCGAGGGGGCCGGGGTGCTCAACTTCTTCTTCGCAGGCGATGGCGACAATTTCGACACCTACTCCGGCGACTTCGTCTTCGTCTTCGAGGACGAGTGGGACTGGAAGGTGGTGCCTGCTGCCACGGACACCGCTGTGCAGGTCGCGCCGCCCCCCACGGCGCTGGCCCTGCCTGCACGCCCCCTGCGGGCTGAGCCCGTGCTCGCCCTGCCCGACCCGGAAAGTGCCTTTGAGCGCCATAAGCAGGACCCGGAGGAATTCACGGTGTGGAAGGCGTTCGTGCAGGTCGCTGCCCGGCTACAGGAGATCGTGGACGCGGGACCGGACCCCGAGGCGTGGCCGTTCCTCAACGTCCCCCAGGCATTCGTCGAGGACATGGTGTACGGGCACCGGGCGTTCGGCTGGCCCTGGTCCATGCCGGGAGACCCCTGGCCCGACGAGCACCGGGTCCTGCTGCTCCAACTCGACTCCTTGGACGACCTGCGCTGGGCCAACGGCGGCACGGTCACCTTCGATGTCGATGCCGCAGGACTGCGCGAGGGCGACTTCAGCCGGGTGGATTGCTACATCGCTTGGTGCTGAGGCCCCTGCCCGCTCGGGCGGTACGCCCTGCCGCCGCGCCGTGTCCCGGCGCTACGGCTGACGCCCCATGACGGCGGGGGCGTCCTGCGGGGTATGCACCAGCGCCGACGGCAGGTAATCGGAGGCCACGGCCAGCCCCCGTGCCCAGAAGGCGGCATTGAGCAGGTGAAGACGGGGGGCGACCGTGGCGCGGGGCCGCCCGGCGCCCAGCACCTGCCCGCCCTGTTGGAGCAGGCCCCGTCCGACGCGGCGGTGTGTGTTCCACACCGCCGTGACCGCGCACTTCACCGCCGAGGAGCGCGCCGAGCACGTCGAGCTGCTGCGCGAGCTGTCCAAGAGGCGGCGAATCCTGTGGCTGCGCGCCGAGCCGCACGAAGAGCCGCGGCTGTGCTTCAGCGACCTGGACGGCGGGGCCGTGAGGGCCGAGGTCCTGCTGGGCGGCTACCACCCGCACGGCGCCTGGCTCGAATGGCAGGCCGCTTGACCACCGCGGTGTCGAGAGGACACGGCCCTGTCGCCCCGGCCGGGCAGATTCGACGACCACTTCGGCGGGCGGTGGGGATGCAACTCCGACCACGGAGATCATTCACGCCCGCCTACGCGATCGGCCTGTTCGCCTGAGGTTCCCGGCTACGCGCCGTCCTTCAGGTTCTTGAAGTACCGCGCCACCGGCCAGCGTTCGAAGCCGACGGCCTCGTAGGCCGCGCGGGCCGGGGCGTGGCCGGGGTCGTCTCCCGTCTCGACCATGACCATGCTCATCCCCGCGGACTTGATCCGCTCGAACGAGTGCTGCATGAGCGCGTTCCCGACGCCCCGGCGCTGGTACTGCGGATCCACCGCGAGGACGCTGACCTCGCCCATCCGGTCCTCGGGGTGCAGGCGGGTGCACACCCATCCCGCGAGAACGTCATCGACCAGGGCCAGGTCCACGTTCTCCGGTTCGCCGTCGATGACGGCGGCCATGTCGCCCACCTGACGGGCCTCCCACCCCTCCGGGTAGAAGGCGTCGTAGACGAATCCGGGCACGGCGGCCCTGGTCTTCGGGAAGACGGGCGCCCACGCGCGAACACTGAGGTCGAGCACCTCCGTGCGCCGGTCCGCGGAGTAGGGCGTGATGATCATCGTGCTTCCCCTGTTCGATTCGTCGAGCGACCCGGTTCCCCCCGGCGGCGATCATCATGCCATCCCCCTCTGGCACCCGGGTCCCGAGCATGCCGCCCGGGTGCCCTCCGGACGCCCGCGGGCCGCGTTATGTTCGCGGGATGCGACAACCTCCGGAACGACCCCCAGCGCCCCTCGACGGCCCAGCCGTCGACGTCTCCGACGCCCATGACCTGCTCACCGGTTACCTGGAGTGGTACCGCGAGGCTCTGATGCGCAAGCTGGCCGGGCTGTCCGACGAGCAGCTCCGCGCCCCCGTCGGACCTCTGGGGTGGTCACCCCTCGGCCTGGTCCAGCACCTCGGCTGGGTCGAACGGCGGTGGCTGCGCTGGGGGTTCGCCGCCGAGGACGTCCTCGCCTACCCGCCGGGCGGAGACACCGCCGAGTGGACCGTGCCCGCCGACACCCCCACCGCGGAGGTCATGGCCGCCTACCGGGCCGAAGTGGCTGCGGCGAGCGCCTGCGCGTCCGGCGCGGCCATGGACGACAGGGCCCGGCTCGGTGGCCGGTTCACCGCCCCTGACCAGGCCCCCTCGCTCGGGCGGATCCTCTTCCACCTGCTCCAGGAGTACGCACGGCACGTCGGCCACCTCGACATCGCCCGTGAACTCATCGACGGCGAAACCGGCGAGTGACACCGGGGCGGTGGGCTCAGTGGACGGGCCGCCCCGATGCAAAGAGGGCTGACTCGGGCCGCCAGTTGTCGCGGAAGTCCGCATGATCGGCGAAGCGCAGCGCCAGCGCGCGGACCGCGGGACACGGCCACGCCGGAACATTGATGTGAACGTAGTCGGCGAACAACGTATAAGGAGGAATCCGCGAGCACACGCCGCACCCGGTGAAGTCGACACCCCGTGTTTCGCAGCGGCCGCCGCCCGTTTCGAGGTAGGCCGCGTACATCCTCCGTGGTTCGTGTGTGATCAGGAAGAGGAGATCCTCCTCCTCGCTCATCCGTGTGAGCAGGAAGTCGAGGAATTCCTCAACGAGCCGGTCGTAGCGGGGCACTCCGCGAGCCTGCCATGACGTGCCCTGGACCGGCCACCCCCTCCGTCACGCGGTCGGGGTCGCCGCCTACGGCCTACGGTCACGCCCGGCCGTCTCGCCTCAGTAGTAGCCCTTCGTGCCGTCGAGGAGTTCGCGGACGAGGTCCGCGTGCCCTGCGTGCCGTGCCGTCTCCTCGACGAGGTGGATGAGCATCCAGCGGAGATTGGCGCCGCCGGCGCGGAAGTCCGGGTGGCGGCCGACGTCGTCCAGGGATGCCCTGGCGGCGATCTCGTTGCTGCGGGCGCACTGGGCCTCGTACTCTGTGAGGAGCTCGGCGAGAGGCCGATCGTCGACGTGCCAGTCGGAGTCCTCGTTCTCCCGGTCGAAGGCCGGGTTCTGCTTCTCATCGCCGCCGAGGAACAGCACCTCCAGCCACATGTGCTCGACCCAGCGCATATGGGAGACGAGACCGGCCATCGTCATGGAAGGCGACGTCGGGACGACCGAACGGTGCGCGTCCTCCTCACTCAGCCCTTCGCACTTCCAGCGAAGGATCTGCCGCTGAAGGTCCAGCCAGCCGATCAGAGCGGTTCTTTCGTCCGCCTGGAGCGGGGGGCGTTTCATTCCCGATGCCACGTCGCCGCACACTACTGGAGCTGCCGGGAGGAGGCACCTGAATTCTCGGGACGCCCTCCGGCGGCGACGGCGAGGCTTGAGGCGTGGCCCGGTGGTCTCCATGGCCGGGACGGCGGCGGGCCGAAGCGGACGCCGCACGCCCGGGGGTGGGAGGGCCCGGGCGGCTTCGACCACCCCCGCGGCGAGCGGTGGGGATGCAACACCGACCACAGACCACTCACACCCACCAACGGCAACGCACACGGCCACACCGTGGGCGGAGAGCTCAGGCCGCCCCGACCACCACGGCGGCGAGCGGCGGGGAACGCCCTCACCCCATGTGCGGGTAGCGCCAATCCGTCGGCGGACGGAATCGGCCTGTTCGATGGTCGCTGCGGCGGGCGTCGGGGGGCGACCCGCCCCCGTTCGCGCTCGCCCGCCTCGGGCCCTCCTAGTCCAGCTGGGTCTCGCCGCCGGCCTCAGGTGGGGCGTCGCGGCCGCCCTGCCGCTTCCAGGCCTCGGAGATCTCCGCGGGGAAGCGTCGGCCGCTGCGGCCCAGATGCACGCCCGGGACGATCTCCACGAGGTCCTGCGGACGCATGGCCGTCCCCTTCGTCCCGCTCAGCGGCTTCCACGTCCCCTCCGGCCGCGGCTCCGGGCGCCAGATGCGCGACCCGTGCCGCCCGAGGTTGCGCAGCCGCAGCGTGTCCTTGTCGACCGTCGCCTCCAGGTGCTTGCGGCTCATCTTCGGCAGCAGCCGCTCGGGGACCAGCGAGTGCAGGGCGATCCCCCCGTCGCCGGGCAGCCGTCCCACGACCACGGACGTGTCGACGTCCAAGGTGAAGCGCTCCACGCACTCACCGTCGACCAGCAGCTTGAGCTGGGCGATCCCGGTCCGGGGACCGTCGTCCCGAAGTTCGACGCGGTGCAGCTGGCAGATGGGCCTTCCCCTGCGCAGCCGGGGCAGCATGACCGAGCTGCCCTTGCGCCGGTCGTAGAGCGAGCACCGGTGCTCCGGGCACCGCCAGTGCCGGCCCACGATGTCCGTCCGGGGCTTGCGGTGCGACCCCTGCAGCAGTCCGAGCGGCTTGAGGTCGTCCTCCTCGCCCTTGCGGGAGATCTCCTCGGGGGTCTTGACCCCCATGTCGCGCGCCTCCAGCGCGACGGTGCGGCCGGGTGCGGGGACCGGGCGCAGGAACTGCTCGGTGTTGCCCTGGATGAAGGGGTGGCTGATCCGGTGCCCGGCGAAGCCGTCCCGCGTGATGACCGGCACGGCCGTCATCTCCGCGAGATCGAGCAGCCGCTCGTCGGCGTCCGGCAGCTCCTCGACCAGCCCTTGGCCGATCCACGACCGCAGCCGCTTGACGTCCCCGCCGTCGGGGAACTCGTGGGCCGCACGCGCCAGGCTCTCGTCGGCCACGCAGTAGACGGTGGCGCCCCGGTCGCCGATGAGCCCCGCCAGGGCCTCGATGACCAGCTCCAGCCGTTTGAGGCAGCGCTCCCCCGGCGGCCCGATGTTCTGCTGGCGTACGACGTTCGACAGGTCGACGAGGGCGTCGGCGGTCTGCGCGGAGCGGGAGAGGTGTCTCTCGACGTTCATACGGGGGCTTCCTCGGTCACCAGGCGGCGGGTTCGGAGCGGGTACGCACGAAGCGCATGACGGCCATCGGGCCGACGGCGAGCAGGGGGAGCGCGGCGAAGAACGTCAGCGGCCCCACGGCCGTCACGGCCATCGCCCACACGTTCCCTTCGTCGAAGGCGTACAGGTGCTGGCGGTTGACGTAGCCGATGGCCGTCAAGGCCGCGCAGGCGACGACCAGGAACCAGTACACGCACACGGCCACGGCCCAGTCGTGGACGGCCCGGACGCTCTTCTGTTCCAGCAGCCGCCTGTGCCGGTGCAGGACCACCGCGGCCGGTGCGAGGGCCAGAGCGACGACCAGGTTGACCGCCGTGTTCCCGACGGACGGCGCGTCGCCGAACGACGGGCCGAGGGCGGACTCGGCGGCGCTCCCGGACAGGACGAGCATGAGCAGGTCGGTGACGATCGTCAACGGCAGCCACAGCAGGCCGAAGAGGGGGCGGCCGATCAGCCAGGACCGGACCCAGGGGGCGACCTCGACGCGCCGCCCGGTGCCCGGCCCCGGCGGCGCGGAGCCGGTGGGCGCCGACGGCCCCTCCCACCCCTGACCGCCGAAGGAGGAGTCCATGACATCCCAGGGGTCCCAGCCGCCTGTGGTCCCGGACCACGGATCGGAGGCAGAGGAAGCGCTGGACGCGGAGAAGGCGTCGGAGGCATGGGACGCGTGACCGGGACCTGTCGTGGCCCCGTGAGGGTTTGAGGTGGCGGAGCCGGCGCCTCCCCAGGGTCCGGACCCGGGATCCGTCGTCCCGCCGTAGGGCGCCGAGGTGCCCCCGCCGCCTGAAGGCATGGAACCGGAGCCGCCTCCGGTCGGAGCCGTCGACGCCCCCGGGTCGAAACCCCCGGGCGGTCCCCCGGTTCCGGAACCGGTGCCAGTGGGTGCGGGGCCCGGACCACCGGGGTCCGTGGCGACACGCCCGCGCGCGGTCTCGGTGCCCAGGGCGAGCATCTGCTCCCCCATATTGGCGATGGACGTGACGACGTGCTCAGGGAGCCAGTGCCGCCCCGCACGGTCATGCTCCTCCGCCACCGCCAGTACGCGGGCGGCGGAGGGGCGCCGATCGGGTTCGGCTTCGAGGCACTCCTCCACCAAGGGGCGAAGCCTCTCCGGGACGCCGTCCAAGCCCGGGAACACCCCGCCCCTGGTCGGCATCGTCCCCGTGGCCGCGAAGGCGAGCACCAGGCCGAGGCTGTAGATGTCGCTGGCGCCGGTCAGCCGGTGTCCGGCGGTCTGCTCCGGTGAGGCGAACCCCGGTGTCCCGGGGTGGCGCCCCAGGTCGGTGATGGCCGTCCGCCCGTCCGCGTGCACGATGCCGAAGTCGATGAGCATCGGCCCCTGGGCGGAGAGCAGGACGTTGGAGGGTTTGAGGTCGCGGTGGTACAGCCCCTCCCCGTGCATGTCCTGCAGCGTGGCCGCCAGCCCGCGCGCCAGGCGCCACACGGTCCCCTCGGGCATCGGTGCGCCGTCCTCGACGGCGTGGCCGAGGGAGGGGCCGAGGACGAAGTCGGTGGCGTACCAGGGCCGTTCGGCGTCGACATCGGCCGCGACGAGGGGCACCGTGCCCCGGCCCCGCACCCGGCCGACGGTCTCCACCTCGCGGCGGAAGCGCGCCAGGGCCGCCGGGTGCTCGACCAGGCGCTCGTGAGCGGCCTTCAGGGCGACCCGGTTCCCCCAGCGGTCGACGGCCAGGAAGACCTCGCCCATCCCGCCCGCACCGAGCCGCCCCTTGAGGCGGTAGCCGCCGATCTCACGGGGATCGCCGGGGCTCAGCGGCTTCACCGCCGCGCCTCCTCTCTACGGAATCGCAGGAAGCGGACGACGGCCGCGGGCACCAGGTAGAAGGAGGCCGGGATCGCCAGGACCAGGCACAGCGACGCGTACGGGCCGAACTGGAAGTACGCATCCGTGTACTGGTCGAGAAACCAGCCCCCGCCGACGAACAGCCCGAACACCGCCCAGTGCACGAGCAGACCGGTGTGCCACAACCGCGCCAGGAACGGCGTGGGCGAGGGGAAAAGGCTCTTGACGGCCTGCAGCGCCCCTGCGAGGACGAGCAGTCCCACGTACACGCCCAATGTCGTCTTGACCAGCCACAGCTGTTCGGAGAACTGTGGTTCTCCCGCCAATGGGCCGGTCGTCACCTCGATGATGCCGAACACCATGGCGAAGATCGGGATGACCGTCAGTACGGCCCCCCAGAGGGGGTTGCCCACCACCCCCTTGTCCGAGGCCGGGCGACGGGGCGGCGACGACCGGGGACCGCCCGCGCCCGGACCCGCACCGGGGCGGGCAGCTGGGCCGGGCGGAGGGGGCGGCGGAGGCCCGGCGTCCCACCCGTCCGGCCGCACCTGTGTCCCCGCGCGGTACTGCGCGTGCGTCCACTCGCGGTACTGCGCGTGCGTCCACTCGCGGTACTGCGTGTGCGTCCACGCGCCCGGGGGCCGCTGCGCGCCCGGACCGAACCGCCCCTGCCCGCGGAACGGCCGCCGCCCGTCGGGGGGATGGGTCCCTGGGCCGCCTTCCTCCCGCAGGTTCAGATACCGCCGGCTGATCTCCCCGATGGACTCCTGGATCGCCTTCGGCAGCCAGTCGTCGGTCGGTGTGGCGTCCTGGCCGCGCGTCCAGGCGTGCAGGTCGTCCGCGCTCGGCCGGTCGGACGGGTCGTGGGCCAGGCAGCGCCGGATCACGCCCGCGAACGGCTCGTCCACCCCCTCCAGGCGGGGCTCGCTGCGCGCCGGAGGCGGGGCCCCCGTGGCGGCGTAGGCGAGGACCAGCCCGAGGCTGTAGATGTCGCTGGCCCCGCCGACCCGCCCCCCTTCGAGCTGCTCGGGGGACATGTAGGCGGGGGTCCCGATGCGGGCGCCCGTCGCGGTGAGCGTGGTGGCCTCGACGGCGTGCACGATCCCGAAGTCGATCAGCTGCGGCCCGTTCATGGACAGGACCACGTTGGCGGGCTTGATGTCGCGGTGGACGAACCCCTGCCGGTGCACGTGGCCCAGGGTCTCGGCGAGATCGGCGGCCAGCCGCCAGAGCGCGGGGAGGGGGAACCGGCCCACCTGCTTGACCGCCCCCTCCAGCGAAGGCCCGGGCAGGAACCGGGAGGCGTACCACGGGCGCCCGCCCAAGGTCCCGGAGTCGACGACCGGGAGCGTCCCCGGGGCGTCCAGCCGCTTGACGGTGGCGACCTCCCGCTCGAACCGCCGCAGGTATTCCGGCTTTCCGGAGTGCTCGGCCTGGATCGTCTTGATCGCCACGAAGTGGCCCTCGTCGCTCCGGCCGATGTAGACCGAGCCCATACCCCCGGCCCCGAGCCGTTCCAGAATGCGATAGGGCCCGATCTGCGGGGGCACCTCCCCTGGAACCCCCACCTTCCTTCCTCCGTCCCACTTTCGCCCCGCCGAACGCCGCGACGAATTGTGGCACAACGAGCCCCGAATTCCCTATACCGCGGGCAGCATCCGGCCACCGGTCCGCGGCGCCCGACGCCCTTCGTCACCGGCGGACACTCCAGAGTGACGAAAATGGAAACCGGAATCGGAAACGCGGCGGGGCCGCCCCTTCCGTGAATCGGAAAAGGCGCACCCCGCCTCACCCCATGTGCGGGTAGCGCCAATCCGTCGGCGGGACGAAGGACTCCTTCACCGCCCTGGGGCTCGCCCAGCGGACCAGGTTGAAGATGGACCCGGCCTTGTCGTTGGTGCCGGAGGCCCGCGCCCCGCCGAAGGGCTGCTGGCCGACGATCGACCCGGTCGGCTTGTCGTTGATGTAGAAGTTCCCGGCCGAGAAGCGCAGCGCCGCGTCCGCCTGCTCCACGGCCGCCCGGTCGCGGGCGATCACCGCGCCGGTCAGCGCGTACGGCGCCACGTCGGCCATCTGGGCGAGCACCTGCCCGTACCGGTCGTCGTCGTAGACGTGCACCGCCAGGATCGGCCCGAAGTACTCGGTGCGGAACACCTCGTCCTCGGGGTCGTCGCACTCCAGCACCGTGGGCTGGACGAAGTACCCCTCCGAGTCGTCGGCGCCGCCCCCGGTCAGGATCGTGATCGCGTCGGTGGCCTTGGCGCGGCGCAGCGCCTCGGCGTTCTTGGCGAACGCCCGGTCGTCGATCACCGCCCCCATGAACGTGGACAGGTCGCCGGTGACATCGCCCATGGTCAGCGCCTCGGTCTCGGACAGCAGGCCGTCCCGGAGCCGCGCCCACACGCTGCGCGGCACGTAGGCGCGCGAGGCCGCCGAGCACTTCTGCCCCTGGTACTCGAACGCCCCGCGGATCATGGCGGTGCGCAGCACGTCGGTGTCGGCCGAGGAGTGGGCGACGATGAAGTCCTTGCCGCCCGTCTCCCCCACGATGCGCGGGTAGGAGTGGTAGCGGTCGATGTTCTCCCCGGCGGTGCGCCACAGGTGCTTGAAGGTGCGGGTGGACCCGGTGAAGTGGATCCCCGCCAGGTCGGGCTGGGACAGCGCCACCCGGGACACCGCCTCGCCGTTGCCGGTGACCATGTTGATCACGCCGGGCGGCATCCCCGCCTCCTCCAGCAGCCGCATCAGCCACCACGCGGCCGTCGTCTGCGTCGGCGACGGCTTCCACACCACGGTGTTGCCCATCAGCGCCGGCGCGGTGGGCAGGTTCCCGGCGATCGCGGTGAAGTTGAACGGGGTGATCGCCAGCACGAAGCCCTCCAGCGGGCGCAGCTCCTGGCGGTTCCACACGCCGCGCGGCGACAGCGGCTGCTCGGCGTACAGGCGGCGGGCGAAGTGCACGTTGAACCGCCAGAAGTCGATCAGCTCGCAGGCGGCGTCGATCTCGGCCTGCTGCACCGACTTGGACTGGCCGAGCATGGTGGCGGCGTTGACCGTGGCCCGCCACGGCCCCGCCAGCAGGTCGGCGGCGCGCAGCAGCACGGCGGCGCGGTCGTCGATCGACATGGCCCGCCAGCCGGGCGCCGCCTCCCGGGCGGCGCCGATCGCGGCGCGCACGTCGTCGTCGGTGGCCTCGGGCATGCGGCCCAGGACATGGGAGTGCCGGTGCGGCACGACGGCGGGGAGGGTGGGACCGGCGCCCATGCGGCGCTCTCCCCCGATGGTCTGGTCGAGCTCGGCCTCGCCGCCGCTCAGCCGCACGATCTCGGCCTCCAGCAGGGCGCGCTCGGGCGTTCCCGGGGCGTGGGTCAGGTTCGGCTCGTTGACGGGCTCGGGCACGCGGGTCACGGCATCCATCGTCGCCTCCAGGACGGGTCTGCCGACTGGCATACCCTGCTCCGCGGCGCGGGTCACGCCCCGGCGGCCGACCATCGCCATCAGATCCCGACCTGCGGAAACGCGGCTTGAAGGTGACGCGGCGTCACGTTCTACGCTCGGTCCATGGCTCCCGGCGAGGCCGTCTACAAGGTCGGCGAACTGGCCCGGGCGTCCGGGCTCACGATCCGGACGCTGCGCTACTACGACCGGATCGGGCTGCTGCGGCCCACCCGGCGGACCGGTGGCGGGCACCGGGTGTACGGCGAGGGGGAGGTGCGGCGGCTCTACCGCATCCTGCTGATGCGCGGCGCGGGGCTGTCGCTCGGGGAGATCGGGCGGGCGCTGGACGACCCCGGCTGGGACCTGCCGGGGGCGGTCCGCGGCCACCTGTCCTCCCTGGACGGGCGGCTGGCCGCCGCGCACCGGCTGCGGGACCGGCTGTCGGCGATGGCGGCCACGCTCGACCGCGCCGACGTGCCCACGGCGGTGGAGTTCTTCGAGGCGATGGAGGAGATGACCATGCTGGACAGCGCGGTGCGGCGCCGGGTGTCGATCCTGGTGTACGACGACATCGAGGCGGTCCACGGCCACCTGGTCCGGGTGTTCGGCCTGGGCGCGGGGCCGCTGGCCCACGACGACGAGGGCAGGTGCGTGCACGGGGAGGTGGACGCGGGCGACGGCGTGATCTGGCTGCACCGCGAGGCCCCGGAGTACGGGTTGGAGTCCCCCCGGACCCTGGGGGCCGCCACGGCGACCACGGCGGTGATGGTGGAGTCGGTCGACGAGCACCACCGCCGCGCGGTCGCGGAGGGCGCGGAGATCGTGTACCCGCCGGTGGACCAGCCCTACGGGTACCGCGAGTACTCCGCCCGCGACCCGGAGGGCGGCCTGTGGTCGTTCATGGCGCCGCTGGGGTGAAGGCCTAACCGGAACCCCCGGGGAGGCGGCGGGGCCGCAGCGCGTTGTTCGAACCGCGCTGCACTGAGTAGCGTCGGACACCGACAGGAGACGCCCGCGCTCCGCTCCGCCCCGCCGTCCCCCCCTGGAGCGATATCCGCATGCCCCACCCCGCCCCGCTGTCCATCGAAGACCCCACCGAGATCGGCGGGTAGGGCACGCCCGCTACGGGCCCCTACTCCACCAGGTACTTCAGCTCCTGGACCGCGTACCACATCAGGTCGTGGTCGTCCTGGTGCCCGGCCTCGGGGTCGGCGACGGCACGGCCGATGCCCTCTTCGGCTCCGGCGTCGTCCACGTGCGCGGACGCCAGCTTCTTGTACGGCACCGACCCGTCGACCCGCACCGCCGCGGGGCCGCCCAGGTCGGCGTCCTCAGTGATCGCGGCCTCGGGCATGTCGGCGGCGAGCACGACGCGCCGCCGGGGCGCGCCGGGGTCGGCGGCCAGCAGGCGCAGGGAGGCGTCACCGGCCGAGAGCATGGCCTCGTACTCCAGCTCCTCGTCGTCGCCCCCGGTGGCCCGCAGGGCGCCGGTGACGGCGAACGCGGTCAGCGGCTCGCCCCCGACCCGCCCCTCGGCCAGGATCTCGGCGAGGACGGGCAGCGTGCACGGCAGGTAGATGCGCATGGGAGAAGTCTGCCAAAACCCACCCCCTGGACAGCCCGGGGACAGGCCGACCTGTGGACGACGTCCCTACCCGGCCGCCCGCCTCGGCGAGGAAGAGGAACGGCCTTCGCCTGTGGAGGAACGAACGGCCCCGCTGTTGTGCA
Organism: Nocardiopsis endophytica; assembly: GCF_027706725.1. Taxonomy (GTDB): domain Bacteria; phylum Actinomycetota; class Actinomycetes; order Streptosporangiales; family Streptosporangiaceae; genus Nocardiopsis_A; species Nocardiopsis_A endophytica. The sequence continues at coordinate 38,860 of NZ_JAQFWQ010000012.1, read as the reverse complement.
CACGGCCCCCGGCGTGCCTGGCCTTCTGGGCCGCCGCACGGAGCTGTGAGACACGCTGGTGCGAGATGCCGAGCATCCGGGCCGCATCGCGCTGCGACGCGCCTTGGGTCACGAGGGCCTCGATGGCCGCCCTCATGGCCTGCCCCTCCTCGGCCGCGGCCCGCTCCCGCTCGGCACGCGCCCGCTCCAGCCGTGCCAGCTCGTCGGCGACTGCCGTGATCTCCAATTCGACCTCGACGTCCGTGATCGGAAGGTCGAGAACGCCTGCGATCGCGTCGCGAGCCATCTCCCTCGCGTCGTCGAGGTCCCGTCCGAAGGTGTGGACACGGAGTTCGGGAACGTCGACAAGCCAGTGACGACCGTCCTTCTCACACTGGGCCCGGTAGGTCTTCACAGGTCCTCGACCTCCTTGATGATCCGGCGGGCAGTGGGTTCCGCGATGTCGGCATGGCGGGGTATGGCGAACCGGAAGCCGCTGACGCTGTAGATGTCGTGTCGACCGCCGTGCCGCACGAACACCAGCGTCGCCCCCTTGTCCGCCGCCGCCTTGCGCAGTGTCTCCAGTAGCTTCCGCTGCTTCATAGAGACGTGTCTATGTTACTAGGCACAACACGGCTAGCCATATAGACAACTCCGCAGTCCGCAGCGGGGAGATGCCGGGCATACCCCCTGACACCTCCCCGATGAGAGCGGTTCACCCCCGGGCCTCCGGGACACCCGAAACCACCCCGAGACGCGCCCGGGTCAGGTCCTCGCGGGGTGGAGGTCCGCTCCGAAGGCCTCGGCCAGGAGGTCGCGGGTGGTCGCCACGTCGGTGTGCAGGATGCCGGTCATCCCGAGCTCGATCGCGGCCGCGACGTTGTGCTCCAGGTCGTCGATGAACACGCACTCCCGCGGCTCCAGGCCCGCACGTTCGGCGGCCAGGTGGAAGATCTCCGGTTCGGGCTTGCGCATGCCCACCTCGCCCGAGATCACCACCGCGTCGAAGACTTCGGCGAACCGCTCGCGCGGGTAGCCGTTGCCCCACGAGTTCGACAGCAGCGCGGTCCGCACGCCCCGGCCGCGGGCCAGGCCCAGCACCTCGTACATCTCGTCCACGGGGTGGAAGGCCGAGAACATCCGGGCGATGAGCCCTTCCGCGGGGACCGGGCCGCCGTCCACCAGGCGCAGTTCGGCGGCCAGGGTCCGCTCGAACTCGGCGACGGGGAGCTCGCCCCGCTCCAGGGCGTGGATGGCGTTGCCGCCGCCCTCGGTCTCCCGCAGCCCGGCGAACCACTCCCGCATGACGGCGCCGTAGTGGTCGCGGTCGATGCGGTCGGCCGCCAGCCATGCGTCGATGGTGGGGCCCAGCGGGTCGGTCAGCACCCCGCCCCAGTCGGTGATGATGCCGCGCAGCGCGTGGGGCATGCGATCGCCTCCTCCGCCCCCGGGGGTCGGCGGTACCGGGGGACCGGCATTCTTCCCCGCCGGCCGCCCGCGAACCCTTCCCCCGCCCCGGGAAAATCGTCCGCCACCGGAAGATACCGACCGGTCGGTGAAGTGGCATACTCGACACCATGGACTTCGGACTCAGCCCCAAGGCCCGCGACCACCTGGCCCGCCTCGAAGAGTTCATGGACGACTGCGTCTACCCCGCCGAGCCCGAGTACCGGCGCTGGCGCGCCGAGGCCGGCCCCGACGACCACCGCCTCCCCCCGGTCATGGAGGAGCTGAAGGCTCAGGCGCGCAAGCGCGGCCTGTGGAACCTCTTCCTGCCCGACGTGGGCGGGCTGAGCGTCTCCGAGTACGCCCCGCTCGCCGAGGTGACCGGCCGCTCCCCCCTGGCCCCGCAGGCGCTGAACTGCTCGGCGCCCGACACCGGCAACATGGAGGTGCTGCACATGTTCGGCACCCCCGCGCAGAAGGAGCGGTGGCTGGAGCCGCTGCTGGACGGCCGGATCCGGTCCGCCTTCGCGATGACCGAGCCCGACGTGGCCTCCTCCGACGCCACCAACATCGCCACGTCGATCGTGCGCGACGGCGACTCCTACGTGGTCAACGGCCGCAAGTGGTGGATCAGCGGCGCCGCCGACCCGCGCTGCGAGGTCTTCATCCTCATGGGCAAGACCGACCCGGACGGCCCGGTGCACCGGCAGCAGTCCATGATCCTGGTGCCCCGGGACACCCCGGGCGTGGAGATCGTGCGCGCCCTCCCGGTCTTCGGCTACCAGGACCAGGAGGGCCACTGCGAGATCCGGTTCACCGACGTGCGGGTGCCCGCCGAGAACCTCATCTCCGGGGAGGGCGACGGCTTCATGATCGCCCAGGCCCGGCTCGGCCCCGGCCGCGTCCACCACTGCATGCGGGCGCTGGGCGTGGCCGAGCGCGCGCTGGAGCTGATGGTCGACCGCGCGAAGAACCGCGTGGCCTTCGGCGCCCCGCTGGCCGAACAGGGCGTGGTGCAGCAGCAGATCGCCGAGTCGCGGCTGGCCATCGACCAGGCGCGGCTGCTCGTCATGAAGACCGCCTGGCTGATCGACGAGTACGGCACCAAGGAGGCCCGCAACGAGATCGCGGCCATCAAGGTCGCCGCGCCCCGCGCCGCACTGGAGACCGTCGACCGCGCCATCCAGGTGCACGGCGGCGCCGGCGTGAGCGACGACGTCCCGCTGGCCCTGATGTACGCGCACACCAGGGCGATGCGCATCTTCGACGGCCCCGACGAGGTCCACCTGCGCTCGCTGGCGAAGCGGGAGCTGAAGAAGCGCTCCTAACGCTTGTTGATCTCGGGGAAGTCGGGCCTATGGTGTCCGTTTTTACCCCGAGTTCCCCGAGATCAACGGCAGGGGCGCGGGCTCAGTACGACAGGCCGTCGCCGTACTCCATCCCCGTCTCCGGGATCGGGACCGGCAGCTTCCCCTTCGGGTCCACCTCTCCGGCGATGGCGCGGGCCGCCGCCGTCCGGGACACCGGGACCGACGAGTACACCGCCAGGTACGCGTCGACGTCCGGAAGCGCCTGCAGGTCGTACGGCGTCCCCTGGGCCACCACGGCCACCGGCGCTCCCCCGGACGCCGCCTTCTCGACGGCCCGGCGCTGCTCGGCGTCGCCGCGCGCCCCGTTCGTGCCGACCACCACCAGGTCCGCACCGGACGCCGAACCGGTGGTCCGCACGCCCAGGTCCTCCAGCGCCGCCGAGATCTCCTCGGCCCCGGCGCCCTGCACTGCGACCTGCGCCCCCTCGTCCACCGGCAGCACGCCGCCCTCGTTGCGCAGCATCGTCACCGACGCGTCGGCGAGGTCCTGGGCGGCCTGGGCGGTGTCGTCGGAGGAGAACACCTCCGCCGCCTTGCCCGCGTCGACCGGCCCGGCGTCGAGGATGCCCCGCTTGGCCTTCAGCTCCAGGATCCGGCGCACCGACTCGTCCAGCCGGTCCTCGCTGATCCGCCCCTCGTCCACCGCCGAGCGCACCGCGGAGAACGCCGCCTGCGGGTCCGGCGGCATCAGCAGCTGGTCGGCCCCGGCCTCGACCGCCCGGACCGCGACCTCCCCGTCGTCGTGGGTCTGCCGCACGCCCTCCATGTTGAGGGCGTCCGTGGTGACCACCCCGTCGTAGCCCAGCTCGTCGCGGAGCACCCCGTCGATGACCTTCGGCGAGAGCGTGGCCGGCTCACCCGAGTCGTCGAGCGCGGGCATGACCACGTGCGCGGTCATGATCGCGTCGGCCCCGGCCTCCACCGCGTCGGCGACGGGCGGCAGGTCGTCGCGCTCCCAGTCGGCCCGGTCCTTCTCGATGACGGGCAGGCCGGTGTGGCTGTCGGTGCCGGTGTCCCCGTGCCCGGGGAAGTGCTTGACCACCGGCACCACGCCGCCGTCGGCGAACGCCCCCGCCTCGGCCGACGCCATCTGCCCGACCAGCCCCGGGTCGGCCCCGAACGAGCGGATGCCGATCACCGGGTTGTCGGCGTTCGTGTTCACGTCGGCGACCGGCGCGTAGTCCAGATTGATGCCCACCGCCGCCAGCTCGGCGGCGGTGGCCGAGGCCAGCGCCTCGGCCTGCCCGGTGTCCCGGGTCGCGCCGACCGCCATGGCGTCGGGGAAGCGGGTGCCCTCCTCCAGCCGGGCCACCATGCCCTGCTCCTGGTCGACGCCGATCATCAGGGGCACCCCGGCCCCCTCCGCGGCGGCCGTCTCCTGCAGCCCGTTGGACAGCTCGGCGATCTCGGCCGGGGAGCCCAGGTTCTCCGGGAAGTAGATCAGCCCGCCGGGCCGGTGGTCGGCGATGGCCCGGGCGTTCTCGTCCGGCGTGGTGCCCGCGGCGTTGAGCACGAACAGCTGCCCCACCTGGTCGTCCAGGGACATCTCCCCCAGCACGGACTCGGCGCGCTCGGCCGCCTCGGCGTCGGTGGCCGGGGGCGCCGACCCGCCGCCGTCCCCGGGCCCGTCGCCCCCGGAGGTGCAGGCGGTGGTCAACAGCAGCAGGCCCGCACCGAGCGGCGCGAGGCGGCGGAGCGCGGACATGGCGGTCTCTCCGGCGGGGTCGACGGGAACGGTCGGCGGGGGAAAGGCGCGGGCCGCGTCCTGGGCCCGCTGATGGACTGTACCGCCGCCGACGGCCCGCACCGGCCCGCGCTCCGGCGCGTCACCCGCCCGACGGCACCGTCCGTGTGTAGTGGTCGGCGATCTCGTCGCTGGTGGTCAGCCACACCCCGGGGTGGTTGGCCACGTACTCCAGGGCCCGGTCGAGGTACTTGTGCCGGAACGCCTGCCCGATGACGAACGGGTGCAGCGCCAGCGCCATGACCCGCCCGCCGTCGGCGGCGTCCTCGTAGAGCTGGTCCACCTGGTCCTCGACGATCCGGACGAAGTCCGGGCCGCTCAGGCTCTTGCCGAGGAACAGGCCGATGTCGTTGAGCTCCACCGAGTACGGCACGCTCAGCATCCCGGGCACCTTCAGCCGGTAGGGCCGGTCATCGTTGGTCCAGTCGAGCACGTAGTCCAGGCCGAGCTCGGCCAGCAGCCCCGGCGTCCGGAAGGACTCGGTGAGCGCCGGCCCCATCCACCCGCGGGGCCGCCGCCCGGTGGCCCTCTCGATGGTGCCGACCACCTCGGCCAGGTAGGCGCGCTCCTCGCCGGGGTCCACATCCTGCTGGAAGACGGCGTTGTTCCTGCCGTGGGCGAGCCAGGCCCAGTCGCGCTCCCGCCCCGCCTCGATGATCTGCGGGTAGTGCACGGCGGCCTCGGAGTTCAGCAGCGCGCTGGCACGGATGCCGTGCCGGTCCAGGGCACCGAGCAGGCGCCAGAACCCCACCCGGGGGCCGTAGTCGCGCCAGCCGTAGTTCAGCGGGTCCGGCACCAGGTGCGCGGTCCCCGGGAAGGTGCTGGTCGAAGGGGCGTCGACCGGGTAGTGCTCGATGTTCAGTCCGACGTAGAACGCCACCCGGGCACCCCCGGGCCACTGGAGCGGTTCCCGCTCGGTGATGGGGCTGTAGTCGAAGAGCTGCTGGTCCATCTCGGATCCCCTCGCAATGCGGGCGTCGCTGCTTTCGGGGACTACCCTCGAACCCTCACACATGTGTGAAGGTCAAGGGGGGACATGCGGATCGGAGAGCTGTCGCGGCGCACCTCGACGTCGCGCCGACTGCTGCGCTACTACGAGGAGCAGGGGCTGATCGCCGCGGATCGCGCCCCCAACGGCTACCGGGAGTACGACGAGCGCTTCGTCGACCGGGTCCTGCAGATCAGGGGGCTGCTCGACGCGGGGCTGCCGACCAGGATCATCAGGCAGATCCTGCCCTGCCTCGACAAGCCGCGGACCATCTACTTCCCCGACGCCACCCCCGAGATGCTCGCGACACTGCGCCACGAGCGGGACCGGATGACCGAGCGGATCCGGTTCCTGACCCGCAACCGGGACGCGATCGACGACTACCTGGACGCGGTGATCGCCTACGGCGGAGGGGACGGAGGACCGGACTCCGACGTGGGCCCCCGTCCGGCCGCGCTCACCTGAGCTCCTGGGCCAGAGCGATGATGACGCCCTCGGGGCCGGTCATGTAGCAGAGGCGGTAGACGTCCTCGAAGTCGGCGATCTCGCCCACGAGCTCGCCCCCGTGGCCGCGCAGGCGCTCCACGGTGTCCTCGATGTCGTCGACGGCGAACATGACGGTGCGCATCCCGATCACGTTCGGCTGCGAGGGCCCCGGCTCGGGGACGGCCGCCTCCGGGGCGCGGTACCGCGCCAGCTCGATCTTCCCGTTGCCGTCGGGGGTCCGCAGCATGGTGACCTCCGACCGCATGCCCTCGATCCCGACGACGCGGCCCGCCCACTCGGCGTCGATGGGCATCGCCCCCTCGACCTCCATGCCCAGCTCGACGAAGTACGCCGTGGCCGCCTCGATGTCGCCGACGACGATGCTGACGTGGTCCATCCTCTGAATCGCCATGGGGCGACCGTAGAGGGCACCGACGACGGTTTCCGGGAGGAACGGCGCCGGGGCCGCCCACCGGGTCGGTGGGCGGCCCCGGGCAGGTCCCCTACAGCCCCAGCTCGGCCACGCCGGGCAGGGCCTCGCGGGCCGCGCGCTTGGCCTCGTCGGCGCCCGGAGCGTCCAGGGCGGCGCTCGCGGCCGCCTTGCACTCCTCCAGGGTCGCGCGGCCCAGCGCCGCACGGACCAGCGGCAGCGCCGACGCCCCCATCGACAGGGTGGTCACCCCGGCGCCCACCAGGACGCAGGCCAGCAGCGGGTCGGCGGCGGCCTCCCCGCACACCCCGCACGGGCGGTCCGCCGCGGCGGCGGCGCGCGCCGTGGTGGCGATCAGCTCCAGCACCCCCGGCTGCCAGGGGTCCTGGAACCGGCCCAGCCCGCCCGCCTCGCGGTCGGCGGCGCAGGCGTACTGGGTCAGGTCGTTGGTGCCGATGCTGAAGAAGTCCGCGCTGCGGGCCAGGTGGCGCGCGCCCAGCGCGGCCGCCGGAACCTCCACCATGACGCCCGCGTGCTCGATCCCGGCCTCCCGCGCGCGCTCGGCGAACCAGGCGGCGTCCTCGGCGTCGGTCACCATCGGCGCCATCACGTTGAGCACCGCCTGCGCACCGCCGGCCGCCTCGGCCAGCGCCGAGAGCTGGGAGGAGAGCATCTCCGGGTGGCGGCGCATCATCCGCAGGCCGCGCACGCCCAGGGCCGGGTTGGGCTCCTCCCCGGGCGGCGGCAGGAAGGCCAGCGGCTTGTCGGCACCGGCGTCCAGGGTGCGCACCACGACCTTGCTCCCGGCCGGGAACGCGTCCAGCACCGTCCGGTAGGCCTCCACCTGCTCCTCGTGGCCGGGGGCGTCGCCCCGGTCCAGGAACAGGAACTCGGTCCGGTACAGGCCCACCCCTTCGGCGCCGTTCTCCAGCGCCGCCGGGAGGTCCTTGGGACCGCCGATGTTGGCCAGCAGCGGCACCCGGTGGCCGTCGGCGGTGGCGCCGGGCCCACCGCTGTTCGCCGCGGCGGCCTCGCGGGCGGCCTGGCGGGCGGTGGCCCGCCCGACCTGCTCGTCCGTGGGGTCGGCGACGACCAGGCCGCCGGTCCCGTCGACGAGCAGCTCGGTGCCGTCGGTGATGCGGTCGGCCGCCTCCCCCGCGACCACCGCGGGCAGCCCGAGGGAGCGGGCCAGGATCGCCGAGTGGCTGGTGGGCCCGCCCTCGCGGGTGACGAACGCCAGGACCTTGGCCGGGTCGAGGGTGGCGGTGTCGGCCGGCGCCAGGTCGGCGGCGACCAGCACGAACGGGGTGTCGGACTCGGGCACCCCGGGGACCGGCACCCCCATCAGCCGGGCGACGATCCGGTCGCGCACGTCGTCCAGGTCGGCGACCCGGGCGGCCATGTACTCCCCGGCCGAGGCGAGCATGTCCCGGTACACGGCGAAGGCGTCGGCGACCGCGCGGGCGGCGGCCGCGCCCTCGCCGACGCGGCGGCGCACGTCGTCGGCCAGGGCCGGGTCGCGCGCCATCAGCGCCTGCGCCGACAGCACCTCCTGGGCCTGCCCTCCGGCGCGCTCACCGCGCGCGGACAGGTCCTGGGCGGTGGCCTCCATCGCCTCCAGCGCCCGGTCCGTCTCGGCCCCGGCATCGCCCTCGAAGCCGCCCGCGGGCGGCTCGGGCACCGAACGGGCCAGGCGCAGCGCCGGGCCGTGCCCGACGCCGGGGCTGACCCCGGTGCCCTGCAGCTCCTCGCCCGCCGACCGCCCCATCAGGCGGCACCCGCGATCTCGGCCAACCGGTCGAGCACCGTGTCGGCGTCCTCGCCGTCCACGCGGATGGTGATCTCGTCACCGTGGCGCACGTCCAGGCCCATCACGGCCAGGATGCTCTTGGCGGACACGGGGGCGCCGTCCCCCTTGGCGACGGTCGCCTCCCCCGGCGCCTTCGAGGCGGCCTCGACGAACAAGGCCGCGGGGCGGGCGTGCAGCCCGACCTCGGATTCGACTTTCACGCGGCGCTCTGCCACAGCTGGCTCCTTGGTTTCCTCATGCCTCGGCGCGGCCGGTCCCGGCGGGCGGGGGCCAGCCCGTCTCCGTCAGGTGATCGACCACCAGGTCGGCACCGTACAGTGTCTCTCGGGCGTGGGTGGTGGTGATCCCCACCACACCCATTCCGGCCCTGCGGCCGGCCTCCACCCCGGCGGGGGTGTCCTCGAAGACGGTGATCCGCTCGGGCGGCACCCCCAGGATCCGCGCCCCCGCCAGGTACCCCTCCGGGTCGGGCTTGCCCGCCGCCACGTCGCCGGCGGTGACCAGCCCGGTGAACAGCTCGGCGATCCCGGCCATGCCCAGCGCGGTCTGGGCCCACTCGCGCCCGGCGGAGGTCACCAGCGCGATCGGCACGCCGCGGGCGTGCAGGGACTGCACGAACTTCACCGACTCGGGCAGCACCTCCACCGGCGGCAGGTCCGGCGCGGACCCGATGCGCTGCAGCTCGACCAGGAGCACGTCCCAGGTCACCCCGGGGAACAGGGAGGGGTCCTCGGCGATGACGTCGGGCCCGCGCCGCCCCATGAAGCGGTGCAGCACCTCCCGGTCACAGGGCCGTCCGTGCTCCTGGAGCAGGCGCGCCCAGACCTCCATGGACCGGGGCTCGCTGTTGACGATCGTGCCGTCCAGGTCGAAGAGGGCACCGCGCCCGGCGGCGCCGTCCGTGCTCACCGCCATGCGAACAGGGCGGTGGCCCCGGCCTGCACCGCGCCGGACTCCACCGTGTCCAGCACCGTGTCCTTGGGGGCGTCCAGGGCGACGACGGGCACCGCCGGGGAGCGGCCGCCCTGCTCGACCTCGGCGGGGTTCCAGCGCACCAGCGGCGCACCGGCCTCGACCGCGTCGCCCTCGGCGGCCAGGGTCTCGAAGCCCTCCCCCTTGAGATCGACGGTGTCGATGCCCAGGTGGACCAGGACGCCCTTGCCGTCGGCGCCCGCGATGACGAAGGCGTGCGGGTGCAGCTTGACGATGGTGCCCGCGATGGGCGCGACCGCGGTCTGCGGGGCGCGCTCCGGGTCGACCGCGGTGCCGGGGCCGACCATCCCCTGGGAGAAGACGGGGTCGGGGACGCCGGCCAGTCCGGTGGCGTTCCCCGGGACGGGAGAGAGGACTTCGAGCATGGTGGGCACCTCCCGGTGCGGGGCGCGGGCCGGGTGTGCGGCCCGCGCCGGGTGCGGATGTCAGTCGAGGATGTCGTTGATGTCGTCGGTGAGCGCGTCGGCCTCCGGGCCGACCACGACCTGGACGACCTTGCCCTGGGAGAGGACGCCGTGGGCGCCGGCCGCCTTCAGGGCCGCCTCGTCCACCTTGGACGGGTCCTCCACCTCGGTGCGCAGGCGCGTGATGCACGCCTCGATCTCGGTGATGTTGTCGGCGCCGCCGAGCCCGGCGACGATCGCGGCTGCCTTGTCGGCCATTGTGGTTCCTTGCCTTCTTCGAGGTTCCGGCGGGCCGCCCGCGCCCGCGGGCGGTCGGGGACCGGCGCGACCTGCCGGTCCAAGCAGAGCTTAAGCGCACGCGGCGTGCGGCCGAAGCCTTCGGCCGCCCCGCCCGCCGCGTGGGCCTCAGGAGGTCTGAGTGACCTTGCCCAGCCCGCGGGGCGCGTCGGGGTTGTAGCCCAGGCGGCGCGCCAGCCGCTCGGTGAGCAGCTGGGCGGGGACGATCAGGCCGATGGGCGCGGTCCACTCGGGCATGTCCGGCCCGGGCAGGGCCAGGTCGCAGGCCGACGCCAGGGTGGAGCCGCCGCCGATGCCGTAGACCGGGGCCCCGGCCGAGGAGACCCGCTCGGCGAGGGCGGCGGTGCCCGGCAGGGTCGGCCCGGAGTTCGCCGCCACCAGGATCGCCGGGGTGTCCTGGTCGACCACGGCGATGGGGCCGTGCAGCAGGTCGGCGTAGGACAGGCCCATCGCGTGCAGGTAGCAGGCCTCCTTGAGCTTGAGGGCGGCCTCCAGCGCGGTGGAGAAGGCCATGCCGCGCCCGGAGACGACCGCGCCGGGCACCGGCGCCAGCCGCTCGGCCAGCTCGTCGACCCCGTCGCCGGGGGCGGCCAGCAGCTCCTCGATGGCGTCGGGGACGGCGTTGAGCTCGCCGGGGTCCAGGTCGGCGCCCAGGCCCAGGGCCAGCACCGCCAGCGCGGCGAGCTGGGTGGTGTAGGTCTTGGTGGCGGGCACCGCCAGCTCGTCCCCGGCCCGGGTGACCAGGGCCAGGTCGGCGGCCTCGGCCAGGGGGGAGCCCAGGCCGTTGGTGACGGCGACGGTGCGGGCGCCGCAGTCGGCGGCCCAGGACATGGTGTCGACGATCTCCTCGGTGCGGCCGGACTGGGAGATCGCCACGGCGAGCACCCCGTCCAGGTCGACCTTGGAGCCGTAGGTGGTGGCGATGGACGGCGAGGCCAGGGTGGCCAGCCGTCCGGCGTGCGCCTGCAGCAGGTAGGAGCCGTACACGGCGGCGTTGTCGGAGGAGCCGCGGGCGATGAACAGCACCTGCCGGGTGCTGCGGCCCAGCTCGCCCAGGGCGCCGGTGAGCGGCGTCAGCTCGTCAAGGGTGCGGCGCAGCGCAGCGGGCTGCTCGGCGATCTCGGAGCGCATCACGCTCGTCGTCGTGGTCATCAGGCATCTTCCCCATCGCTGGTGCCGCCGGGAGGCGCCGGCGCCCGTGTTAATCGCTGATCGGCCGGGAACGGATCGGCACACGACGATGTACTCTGGTCTAGTCCGGCCTATACCAGTCATACCAGAACGTCCCACCAGCGAACAGGCGACTCGATCATGATCGACCCCACGAGCCCCGTGCCCAAGTACGCGCAGCTGAGGGACCTGCTGCTGGACTGGATCGACGAACGCGGACTCGCCGTGGACGACCCGATCCCCTCCGAGCGCGAGCTCGGCAACCGCTACGGGCTCTCCCGGATGACCGTCCGCCAGACCGTGGACGTGATGGTCTCCGAGGGCAAGCTCTACCGCGTGCCGGGCAAGGGCACCTTCGTGGCCCGGCCCAAGATCGCCATGCCCCTCGAACTGGCCTCGTTCACCGAGGATATGCGGGCACGCGGGTTCACACCCGGATCCCGCGACCTGGCGCGCCGCACCTCCCCGGCCTCCGCGCACACCGCGCGGCTGCTCGACCTGCCCCCCGGGGACCCGGTCCTCCACATCGAGCGGCTGCGCACGGCCGACGGTGAACCGATGGCGGTGGAGCGCACGACGCTGCCGCTGGCACCGCTGCCCGGACTGGAGCGCGTCCCCCTCGCCGACCGCTCCCTCTACCGGATCCTGGAAGAGGAGTACGGGATCCTCCTCGACTCGGGCGAGCAGACCATAGAAGCAGGGATCTGCGACCCCGCAGACGCGAAGCTGCTCGGGCTGGCCACGGGCAGCCCGGTGCTGTCCATGCAGCGCCGCAGCTTCTGCAAGGGGGTCTGCATGGAGCTGGCCGTGTCCAGCTACCGCGCGGACCGCTACCAGCTGCATTCGCGTCTGGACCCGCGGCGCCCCTCCGGCGGCTGACCCCGGGCGGCCGTCCCGCCCGCGCACCCGCCGCCGGACGCGCCCCGCACACGCGTCGGCGCCGCCATCCCATCCGTCCGCACCACATGGAGGACCAGTTGAGTTCCACGAAATCCGCCGAGAGCGGCGCGGGAGCGGGATCCTCGCTCCTCGGGCTGCTCCAGCGCATCGGGCGAAGCCTGATGATGCCCATCGCCGTGCTGCCGGCGGCGGCGATCCTGCTGCGGCTGGGCCAGGGCGACATGCTCGGCGCCAACGGGCCCGAGCCCGGCGGCCTGGCCGACGTCTCCGGCATGGGCTGGATGGAGCCGGTCGCCGGGGTGATCGGCACCGCCGGCGACTCGCTCTTCCAGGCGCTGCCGCTGCTGTTCGCGGTCGGTGTGGCCATCGGCTTCGCCAAGAAGGCCGACGGCTCCACCGCGCTGGCCGCCGTGGTCGGCTACATGGTCTTCGACCGGGTGACCAAGTACCTGTTCTTCAACTTCGACCCCAGCGGCGAGCTGAAGGGGTCGGTCACCGCGTTCGACGACGCCGGCGGCGAGGTGATCAACTGGGGCGTCAAGAACCCCACCGACGTGCTCGGCGGCATCGCGATCGGCATCCTGGCCGCGGTGCTGTGGCAGCGCTACTACAGGATCAAGCTGCCCTCCTGGCTGGGCTTCTTCGGCGGGCGCCGGTTCGTCCCGATCATCACCGCGGTCTCGTCCCTGCTGCTGGCGGTCGTCTTCGGCTTCGTCTGGCCCACCGTCGGCGGCTGGATCAACGACCTGGGCACCTGGATCGTGGCCTCGGGCCCGCTGGGCGCCGGCGTCTACGGCGTCGTCAACCGCCTGCTGCTGCCCTTCGGCCTGCACCACATCGTCAACTCCGTGGTCTGGTTCGTCTTCGGCAGCTACGAGAACCCGGCCACCGGCGAGGTCGTCAACGGCGAGATCAACCGCTACCTGGCCGGGGACCCCACCGCCGGCGGCTTCCTGTCCGGCTTCTTCCCGGTGCTGATGTTCGGCCTGCCCGCCGCCGCCATCGCGATGTGGCGCGCCGCGCACCCGAGCCAGCGGGCCGCGGTCGGCGGCATCATGATCTCGGCGGCGCTGACCGCCTTCGTCACCGGCATCACCGAGCCGATCGAGTTCGCGTTCATCTTCATCGCGCCGGTGCTGTTCGCGGTGCACGTGGTGCTGACCGGCATCTCGATGGCGATCCTGAACGCGCTCGACGCCCACCTGGGCTTCGGGTTCTCCGCGGGCCTGATCGACCTGCTGCTCAACTCCTTCAAGTCCAACACCACCGGACTGGTGTGGATCCTGGGGCTGGGCGTGGTGTACTTCGCGCTCTACTACGCGGTGTTCACGTTCCTGATCAAGAAGCTCAACCTGCCCACGCCGGGCCGTGAGCCGATCGAGGAGGGCGCCTCCGTGGCGGCCAACCCCGACCAGCCGGGCGGCCCGGCCGCCCCGGCCGACGGCGGGACCGCCTCCGGCGGCAAGGGCGAGGGCACGGGCTGACGCCCGGGCGCCGAGCCCGCACGCATGAGGGGAGCCCCCGGCCGACCGGCCGGGGGCTCCCCTTCTTCACGCGGCTACTTGTTCTTCGGGTCGCCGTGGCACTTCTTGAACTTCTTGCCCGACCCGCAGGGGCAGGGGGCGTTGCGCGGCGTCCCGGCGTAGGAGTCCTCCACCGTCTCGGTCCGCTTGTCCACCCCGCCGTCCTCGGAGGGGGCGGAGTACTGCAGCCGGTCCGGGCCGCGGTCGCCGCCGAAGCCCGGGACCACGACCTCCTCGGCGGCGGACTCCGAGGCGTCGGCGCCGTCCTCGCCGGTGTCGGTGGCGGCCCCGTCCTCCTCGGTGTCCACCCCGGCGGCCTCGGCCTCCTCCTTGGAGGCGGTGCCGACGGCCGCGGACACCGCGGCGCCGTTGGCGGCCGCGGCCGCCGCGGCGGAGGAGGCGCTGACCTTCTCCTTGCCCTTGACCTGCACCTCGACGGTGAAGATGTGGCCGACCGCCTCCTCCTTGATGGCGGCCAGCATCTCCTGGAACATGTCGTAGCCCTCCCGCTGGTACTCGATCAGCGGGTTGCGCTGGGCCATGGCGCGCAGGCCGATGCCCTCCTGGAGGTAGTCCATCTCGTACAGGTGCTCGCGCCACTTGCGGTCCATCACCTGCAGCACGATGCGCCGCTCGACCTCGCGCATCGCCTCCGAGCCCAGTTCCTCCTCGCGCTTGGCGTAGGCGGCGTGCGCGTCCTCGCGGACCCGCTCGGAGATCAGGTCCGGGGACAGCGAGCCCAGCCCGCCGTTCTCCTCGATGAGGTCGTCGACGGTGAAGGTGATCGGGAAGACCTGCTTGAACGCGGTCCACAGACGGTCCAGGTCCCAGTCGCCGGCGTCGCCCTCGGCGGTGGCCGAGCGCACGTAGGCGTCCAGCACGTCGTCGATCATCCCGGCGACCTGCTCCTGCAGGTCGGCGCCCTCCAGCACCTTGCGGCGCTCGGAGTAGATGACCTTGCGCTGCCGGTTGAGCACCTCGTCGTACTTCAGGACGTTCTTGCGGATCTCGAAGTTCTGCGCCTCGACCTGGGTCTGCGCGCTCTGGATCGCCTTGGTGACCATGCTGGAGGCGATCGGCTGGTCGTCCGGGAAGTTGGTGCGCTCCATGATCATCTCGACCCGGGCGCTGTTGAACATCCGCATCAGGTCATCGCGCAGCGACAGGTAGAACCGGCTCTTGCCGGGGTCGCCCTGGCGCCCGGAGCGGCCGCGCAGCTGGTTGTCGATGCGCCGCGACTCGTGCCGCTCGGTGCCCAGCACGTACAGCCCGCCGGCCTCGACGACCTGCTCGTGCTCGGCGGCGACCTCCTTCTCGGCCTTCTCCAGCGCCTCCGGCCAGGCGGCCTCGTACTCCTCGGGGGTCTCCAGCGGGGCCAGGCCGCGCGCCTGCAGCTCCTCGTCGGCCATGAACTCGGCGTTGCCGCCGAGCATGATGTCGGTGCCGCGGCCGGCCATGTTGGTGGCCACGGTGACCGCGCCCAGGCGCCCGGCGCGGGCCACGATCGAGGCCTCACGCGCGTGGTTCTTGGCGTTGAGCACCTCGTGCGGCACGCCCTGGCGCTTGAGCATCTTGGACAGCAGCTCGGACTTCTCCACGCTGGTGGTGCCGACCAGGACCGGCTGGCCCTCCTCGTGGCGCTCGGCGATGTCCTCGACGATCGCGTCGAACTTGCCCTCCTCGTGCTTGTACACGAGGTCCTTCTCGTCCACGCGGACCATCGGCTTGTTGGTGGGGATGGGCACCACGCCGATGCCGTAGGTCTGGTGGAACTCGGCCGCCTCGGTCTCGGCGGTACCGGTCATGCCCGAGAGCTTCTCGTAGAGGCGGAAGTAGTTCTGCAGCGTGATCTTGGCGAGCGTCTGGTTCTCGTCCTTGATCTTCACGCGCTCCTTGGCCTCGATGGCCTGGTGCATGCCCTCGTTGTAGCGGCGGCCCCGCAGCACGCGCCCGGTGAACTCGTCGACGATGAGCACCTCGCCGTCGTTGACGATGTACTCCTTGTCCTTGCGGTAGAGCTCCTTGGCCTTGATCGCGTTGTTCAGGAAGGAGACCAGCGGCGTGTTCGCGGGCTCGTACAGGTTCTCGATGCCCAGCTGGTCCTCGACCTTGGCGACGCCGGACTCGTTGATGCCGACGGTGCGCTTCTTCTCGTCGACCTCGTAGTCCTCGTCCCGGCGCAGGCGCGGGGCGAGCTTGGCGAAGACCTCGTACCAGCGGGAGTTCTGCTGGGCCGGGCCGCTGATGATCAGCGGGGTGCGCGCCTCGTCGATGAGGATGGAGTCGACCTCGTCGACGATGGCGAAGTGGTGGCCGCGCTGCACGAGCGCGTCCGGCGAGTGCGCCATGTTGTCGCGCAGGTAGTCGAAGCCGAACTCGTTGTTGGTGCCGTAGGTGACGTCGGCGGCGTAGGCCGCGCGGCGCGCCTCGGGCTTCATGTCCGGGCTGATCACCCCGACCTCGAGGCCGAGCAGCTGGTAGATGCGGCCCATGTTCTCGGCGTCGCGGCGGGCCAGGTAGTCGTTGACGGTGACCACGTGCACGCCGTCGCCGGTGAGCGCGTTCAGGTACACCGGCAGGGTGGAGGTCAGGGTCTTGCCCTCACCGGTCTTCATCTCGGCGATGTTGCCGAGGTGCAGCGCGGCCCCGCCCATGATCTGGACGTCGAAGTGGCGCTGGCCGAGGGTGAGCTGGGCGGCGCGGCGGACCGTGGCGAAGGCCTCGGGGAGCAGGTCGTCGAGCTTCTCTCCGTCCTTGAGGCGCTCCCGGTACTCGTCCGTGAGCTCGCGGAGCTCGGCCTCGGTGAGGTCGGCGAAATCTTCCTCGATCGAGTTGACCTGGTCCGTGAGCTTCTTCAGCTTGCGCAGGATCTTGCCTTCTCCCGCGCGGAGGACCTTGTCGATTATGCCTGGCACTTGCTCTGCGCTCCTCAGCAGATCGGGGCCCGCGTCCGGAGGCGGGACGGTGTCCTTGACCCCCAGCCTTCCATCCTAGGTGAGCTTATTGCCTCACCGTCCCGCCCGCGTCTCACACCTACGGCGCCGGGCGTGCGGGCAGGGGTCCGCCTCGGGGTATATCCCGAGGAGAAGGGGTGTCCGCGCAGGCCGCGGACCACGGTTCAGGGGCACGGCGAAGGGGGGAGCCCGCCATGACCGATCGGCGCGAGCGCGAGGAGGCCGCCGGACGGGACGCCGGACGCTACGACGCCCGCATCCGCGGCTACCAGCGGGAAGGGGGGCGCTTCGCACCGACCAGCAGCCACCGCGGCCGGGGCCGCTCCTGGGCCGGGGTGGCGCTGGTGGTGGCCGGCGCCCTGGCCGCGGCGCTGGCGATGGTGACCGGGACGCCGTGGCTGCTGGCCGCGGCGGCGGTGGCGGCCCTGGCCGGGCTGGCCGTGTGCGTGGCCGGGGACATCTTCACCGACGTGGTGCTGGACGACCCGCACCGGGAGTCGGAGGAGCCGCACACCACGCCGCTGCACAAGATCAAGGAACGGGACCGGGAGCTGGAGGCCGAGCGCCGCCGGGCCGGTGCCTGAGCCCCGCACGGGGGGACCGACAGGAGCGACAGGCGGAGGGGCGGCGCGCCGGGCGCGCCGCCCCTCACCACCGGTGGTGCACGGGGGCCGGGTCAGTCCGTCAGCCGGATGACGCCGTAGTTGAAGCCCTTGCGCCGGTAGACGACGCTGGGGGCGTCCTTGTCCTCGTCGTGGAACAGGTAGAAGTCGTGGCCCACGAGCTCCATCTCCATGAGGGCCTGGTCGATGCTCATGGGCTTGGCCGAGTGCGACTTCTCCCGCACGATGAGCGGGGCCTCGCCCTGGGTGTCCAGCTCGACGAACTCGTCGTCGAACCGCGCCTCCTCACCGGAGGGCTGCGCCGGGGCGGACGGCGCCGGGACCGCGACCGCGCCCGGGGCACCCGGTTCGGCCAGGTCGGCGGTGGCGGCCGCCACCGAGACCGGGGCGCGCCGCCCCTTGCCGACCTTGCGCCGGTCCACGGCCTTGCGCAGCCGGGACTCCACCCGGTCCAGCGCGAGGTCGAGGGCGCCGTAGCGGTCGTCGGCCGACGCCTCACTGCGGATGACCGGGCCGGTGGAGTGGATCGTCAGCTCGATGCGCTCGCTCTGGGACGCCTGACGCGGGTTGCGCTCCCGGGAGACCTCGACGTCCACGCTCATGCCCTTGCGCTCCCACTTGGAGAGCTTGGTGAGCTTGTTCTCGACGTGCTGCCGGAACTTGTCGCTGATCTCGGTACGTCGCCCCTTGACGATGATGTCCACAAGACCCCCTTGATCGCTCAGCCGCCGCGGCGCGGCGGCCAGGCCGTTGGTGCATCCCCGCGCGCGGAGCGCGCGGGAAGGGCTCCTCCTTCCGCCCGACCGGCCCCGCCGGGGTCCGGACGGCTCGCGACGGCTCGCTATGGCTTTGCGTATACCCCGGATCGCGGCCATGATCACCCGTGCATCGTGTGGCAGAGGCCCAGTTCACGGTAGGGAACACCACATTCGGGACGTCCGCGCCCCAGGGCGCGGCCCGGTCCGGGGGAAGAGGATGCCACCCGCCCGGCCGACCTGGTCTTCGTCCCCACATCCGCCTGCTGAGGGGTCCGCCGCTTCGCGTGCGACTACTGCCCTTCTCCCGCGGCCGAGGGTCATCCGGACCCTCTGCGAGGCAGGTCTTACCTCTAAGGCGCACCGTGATCGGTCGACGAAAAGTCGCCTTACGTGGGCCGTTTCGCCTGCGCCTGGCATCGGCTTGCCGCGGTCCGCTCCGCCTTCCGGCGCAGCGCACCCCGGCGCAACCACGGACCCGGGCGGGTGCCATGTCCGAAACGCTAACCCGAGAACCGCCTCTTGTCAGGTGGAGAATTCGCCCCGGAGCTCCTGGAAACGGCCCGGATGGCCCGTCCCGCCACCGGAGTGGGCCCCCTCCGGGGGTGCGGGCAAAAAGTTTTTTCACCGCCGTTCCCGCCCGGCGGCCCCTCGGACCCCGTGCGCCACATGCGCCCCATGGGCCCCACGGACGCGTGCTCAGCGGCGCTCCGCCAGCACCGCCGCCGACCGGACGCGCACCCCCGCCGTGCGCAGGGCGCGCGCCGCCTCCGCGAGGGTGGCCCCGGTCGTCACCACGTCGTCGACGAGCACCGCGTCCGCGTCCGCCGCGCGCGACGCGCCCCGCCGGACCTCCAGGGCCCCGGCCAGGTTCCCCCGCCGTTCCCCGCGCCCCAGGCCCACCTGGTCGGCGACCCTGCGGCGGTGCCGCAGCAGGGGCCGCTGCTCCGCCGCGCGGCCCCGGCGGCGCAGTTCGCGCACGGCGGAGCGGGCGAGCGGGAGGGTCTGGTCCCCGCCGCGGCGGCGCACGCTCTGCGGACGCGCGGGGACCGGCACCAGCAGGAGAGGGCGCGGCCCCGGCGCGGAGGCCGCGACGGCGGCGGCGAGCCGGGCCCCCGACCGCGCGGCGAGCGCGCGGGCGCCGCCGTGCTTGTAGGCGAGGAGCAGGGCGCGGTCCACTCCGGTGTAGGGGCCGGCGGCCCAGGCGGGAGGGCATCCGGGGCGCGGAGAGCAGCGGTGCGGCCGTGCGGCCAGGGCGTCCGCGCACTCGGGGCACACGAGGGCGCCCGGCCGCCCGCAGGCGCGGCAGCACTGGCCCAGCGCCAGCCCGCCGAGCGCCCGGAGGCACGGGAGGAGGGACGGAAAGGACGTCATGCCGCCACCGTGCACGCCCCGGGACGGCCGCGGGGGACGGACCGCGCCCCTGTGGACGGACGCCCGGGCGCCCGGCGCCCTACCCCGGGAAGACCGGGTCCGAGCCCTCGGTGGCGCGCTGCCACATGACGCGGTCGGCGGTGAGCCAGAGCTGGTCGTCGTCGGCCCCCGCCAGCAGCGGGAGGTCGGGGGCGGCCGCGATGGTGCGGGCGCCGGTCAGCGGGCCGACGCTGGAGGGGGCGGTGCCGCCGTCCAGGGGGACCAGGTACCCGCGGACGGCCCCGTCGCGCTTGGTGCCCAGGACGGCGAGCTGGTCCCCGCCGCGCCAGGCCACGTCGACCACCTCGCCGACGTCGCGCGCCAGGGCCATGAACCCGCCGAGGCGCACGCCCCCGTCGGAGTCGACCGACACCCGGCCCACCCACAGGCGGCCGCCGGCGTCGCCCTCCTCGGTGATGACGGCGGCGCGGGTGCCGTCCCGGGACAGCCGGAGCTGCGTCACCGTCCGGTCGTTCAGGCCGGGGACCGTGACCTCCACCGGCTCGGTGCCCTCGCGCAGCGTCCACACCCGTGTGGACGGCTCCTTCTCCTCGTCCCCGTCACCGGAGTCCGAACCGCCGTCCGATCCGCCGGAGTCCGAGCCGCCGGAGTCCTCCTCCTCGTCGTCCCCGGACGCGGCCTCCGTCCGCTCCACGGCCCACAGGTTGCCGTAGCCGTCCCAGGACAGCGCGCTGAAGTCCCCGCCCTCCAGGACGGGGCGGAACGACTCGTCACCGCTGTCGGCCAGCATCACCCGGTCGTTCTCCGCGTCCACGGCCGCGAAGTGCTTCTGGTCCAGCGAGACGGCGTACCCGGTCAGCCCCCCGCCGGTCTGGCCGGGCGCCCCCGGCACGGCGGCGATCTCGGGGCTGGCGCCGTCCTCTTCGCCCTTCATGCTCCACAGGCGGCCCTCGCGCACGAAGTAGGCGTTCAGGCTGCCCTCGACCCCCGAGGGGTCCTCGTCCTTCCACTGCTCGGTGCCGCCCTGCAGGGACTCCTCCTCGTCCCCGGGGATGCGGCTCTCCTCCCCGCCCGCGCGCAGCACCACCTCCTGCACCTCGGGGAGCTGCTTGAGGGTCCAGGCGAGCTGGGCCTCCATGTCGGCGCGGTCGGCCGCCGAGGGCGCGCGGCCGCCGAGCTCCACCGTCACCCGGCCGCCGTCGAAGGCCACGTCCGCGGTGGCCTTGTCCGGGAACGCCGAGACCACGGCCGGCGACAGCCACCGGGTCGGCCCGGCGACCGCCTTCTTGGCCAGCCGGGTGGCCACGTCGTCGGAGGTGACCGGGAGGAACACCGGGTCGGGCACCAGGGTGGAGCGGTCCCGGTTGAAGAAGTACAGGTTGAGCGGGCGGTACACCCGCTCCACGTCGCCGCGGGCCAGGATGAGCCGGTCGGGCAGGTCGGCGATGCGCCACTCGCCGTCCTCGTCGCGCTCCAGCTCGAAGTCGACGTCGATGATCTCGCCGCCGTCCCCGGCCACGTAGTGCCCGTCGGAGCCGATGGAGGCCGCCTCGGGGGTGCGCATCCGCACCGTGGCGCTGTCGTCGTCGGCGCCCGGCTCCACGTCCAGGGAGACCGAGTCCATGCTCTCGTAGACCAGCGCCGAGTCGTCCGGCGACCAGGAGGCCCGGCGGTCGGGCAGCAGGAAGCGCCGCGGCGCGGCGTGGTTGTCCTCGAAGCTGGCCATGTCCTTGAGGAAGCCCTCGACCAGACCGACCTCGCTGACCCCCGGCTGCGGACCGGCGGGCAGCATGCGCACGTAGGAGTCGGAGGCGGCGGGCGACTCGCCGCCGCGGTCGCTCTGCGCGATGGGGCCGGCCGAGGGCACCGTGGCGCAGCCACCGGCGATGAGCACCGCCAGGGCGCCCGCCGCGGCGCCGGTACGGGCCCGGGCGCGTCTCATCCGACCTCCCCCGCGGCGGGGGTCCGCCCCTGCTCGGCGGCGGGACCGGGCTCGGCCTCGGGCGCCTCCCCCGGCGCGGGGCGGGCGGCCCGCCCCCGGCCCATGGAGCGCTCCGGCGGGACCAGCGGCAGCGGCGACCCGCGCAGCTCCTTGCCGGAGGCGCGGGGCAGGGAGAGGCGGAACTGCGACCCGGCGCCCGGCTCGCCCCAGGCCTGCAGCCACCCGCCGTGCAGCTGGGCGTCCTCCTTGGCGATCGACAGGCCCAGACCGGTCCCCCCGGTCGTGCGGGCGCGGGCCGGGTCGGCCCGCCAGAAGCGGTCGAAACACAGGTGCTCCTCGCCCTCCTTGAGCCCGACGCCGAAGTCGCGGACGGCCACCGCCACCGCGTCCCGGTCGCAGGCGGCGGTCACCACCACGTCCCGGCCCTCGCTGTGCTCGATCGCGTTGACGACCAGGTTGCGCAGGATGCGCGTGATGCGGCGGGAGTCCATGTCGGCGGTGCAGGGCTCGGCCGGGAGGCGGAGCACCACCTTGATGCCGCGCTTCTCGGCGATCTGCTCGGAGTCGCCCACCGCCTTGAGCACGCAGTCGCGGATGTCGACCGGCTCCACCGCCAGGGTGGCGGCCCCGGCGTCGTGCCTGCTGATCTCCAGCAGGTCGGCCAGCAGCTCCTCGAACCGCTCCAGCTGCCCCTGGAGCAGCTCCACCGACCGGTTCATCGCCGGGTCGAGGTCGTCGCGCTGCTCGTAGAGCAGGTCGCCGGCCATCCGGATGGTGGTGAGCGGGGTGCGCAGCTCGTGCGAGACGTCGGAGACGAACTGGCGCTGGGACTTGGACAGCTCCTCCAGCTCCTGGATCTTCTCCTGGAGGTTCCCGGCCATCTCGTTGAAGGAGACCGCCAGCCGGGACAGGTCGTCGGTGCCGCGCACCTGCATGCGCTCGTTCAGGTCGCCCTCGGCCAGCCGCTCGGCCGACCCGGCCGCGGCCCGCACCGGGCTGACCACCTGCCGGGTGACCAGGTAGGAGATCACCCCCAGCACCAGGGTGAGCAGCGCACCCACCATGAACAGGGTGTTCTGCACCAGGTCGAGGATGTTCTGCTCGTGCGAGAGCGGGAAGACGTAGTACAGCTCGTAGGTGTGCGACAGCGGCGCGCCCACCACCAGGCCCGGCTCGTCGGCGGCGAACTCGCGGCGGATGGTGGTGTAGGTCCAGTAGGAGGGCTCGCCCGTCCCCGAGGCCTGCACCTGCTCGCGCAGCCGCTCGGGCACCGAGGAGCTGCGCACGTCCCCTGCGACGTACCCGCGGCTGCCGGCCACGCTGGGCAGGATCATCACGTCGTAGGTGCCCGACTCCGCGCGGCCCCCGGACAGCTCGTCGACGATGTCCTCGAGCTGCTGGTCCGGGTCGACCGACTGGTCGCCGTCCTGCAGGGCGTTGATCGCGCTGCTCATCCCGGCGGCGTGGTCGCTCAGCGCCGCCTCGCGCTGGGCCTCCAGCAGCCCGCTGCGCACCTGCTGCACCAGGAAGAACCCGAGCACGGCGGCGACCGCCACCGAGATCACCAGCGTGCTGGCGACCACCCGCAGCTGCAGCGAGGAGCGCCAGCGCTGGTGCACCCAGCGCACCAGGCCCCGGGCGGCCCGCTGGGCCGCCAGGTAGCCGCGGAGCAGCCCCGCGCTCACCCGGTGCAGCCGTCCGGGGGCGGCCTCCTCGGCCCCCTCCCCGTCCGGCCCATCGGGTTCGCCGGTGCCGCCGCTCACCACTGCCGCTGTCCGGTTCCGGTCAGGCCGCGCCGCCGGCCTTGTAGCCGACGCCGCGCACGGTCACCACGACCTCGGGGTGTTCCGGGTCCTTCTCGATCTTCGCGCGCAGGCGCTGGACGTGCACGTTGACCAGGCGGGTGTCGGCGGCGTGCCGGTAGCCCCACACCTGCTCCAGCAGCACCTCGCGGGTGAAGACCTGGCGCGGCTTTCGGGCCAGCGCCACCAGCAGGTCGAACTCCAGCGGGGTGAGGCTGATCGGCTCGCCGTCGCGGCGCACCGCGTGCCCGGCCACGTCGATGGTGATGTCGCCGATCTGGAGCACCTCGGGGGCGGGCTCCTCGGTGCGGCGCAGGCGCGCGCGCACGCGCGCCACCAGCTCCTTGGGCTTGAAGGGCTTGACGATGTAGTCGTCGGCGCCCGACTCCAGGCCGAGCACCACGTCGACGGTGTCGCCCTTGGCGGTCAGCATCACCACCGGGACGCCCGACTCGGCGCGGATCTGCCGGCACACGTCGATGCCCTCGGTGCCGGGGAGCATCAGGTCCAGCAGGACCAGGTCGGGCTTGGACTCGCGGAAGGCCTCCAGCGCCTTGTCCCCGTCGTGCACGAACGTCGGCTCGAAGCCCTCGCCTCTGAGGACGATGCCGAGCATCTCGGCGAGGGCGAGGTCGTCGTCGACGACCAGTACGCGTCCCTTCATCAATGCTTCCGGCACCCGGTCCGCCTCCCCCGAGGGGGACGCGTCACCCAGCGCCTTCTCCTTTCTGGACACTCAAGCGGCGAACTGCGGTCACTAATGCCGGGGTCCCTGGCGGGAGCCGTGTTCTCACCCACACCTTGCCATCTCCCCGGCGGGTCCGGCTGCGGTTCGCCCCGGTCGCCCCGCGGCCTCCGCCCGATCGCCTCCCCGATCGCTGTGCTCCCCGCCCCGCCCGCCGTCCGTGGACGCCGCCCGTGCGGTCCGCCTCCGAACATCGCGCGACTTGGTCGGTAGATAACCGAAAGCATACAAAACGAACGGACGGACGCGCCGCTCACGAGGGGGGCGGACGGGCGTTCCACCCGGGCCGCGCCCGCTCCGGGGGAGTTCTGGCATAGCGTGGGTGTCCCCACGCGACGGACGGACGGCGGAGGAGAGATGACGCACGACGAGGGCCGCCCCGGAGGCGAGCCGGGTCCCGAGGGGGCGCCGTCCCCGGGCCCATGGGCCGTCCCCGGCGGAGGGGGGACGACGCCCCCGCCGCAGGGCCCCGCCGCGCCGCCGCCGGGGTTCGCGCCGCCCGGTCCCGCCGCACCTCCGGGGTTCGCGCCTCCGGGCGGGCACGCGCCGCCCGGCGGGTACCCGCCCCCGGGCAGCCCTCCCCCGCCCCCGGGCGGGTACCCGGGCCACGGCGCCCCCGGCTGGGGCTGGGGACCGCCGCCGGTGCCGCGCCCCGGCATCATCGCGCTGCGCCCGCTGACCCTCGGCGACATCTTCAACGGCGCCTTCACCTACATCCGCGGCAACCCCCGCACCGTGCTGGGGATCGCGGTCCTGCTGTCGGCCGTCATCGCGCTGCTGCCCTCGATCGGCAGCGGCAGCATGCTCAACGACATCGACCGGGTCACCGCCCAGGTCGACGGCGGAGGGTCGGCCGACGCCTTCCCGTTCTCCATCGGCACGCTGGTGCTCAACGCCGCCGGGCTGGTCGTGCAGTTCGTCGGCGCGGCGGTCCTGTCCGGTGTGCTGGCCGCGGTGGTGGGCATGGCGGTGCTCGGCCAGCGGCCCACGATCCGCGAGGCGTTCACCTGGTTCGCCCCGCGCACCGGTGCCGTCCTCGGGGTGGCCGGGCTGCTGCTGCTCATGGGCGTGGGCTGGTTCGTGCTGTTCTTCGGCGCGCTCATCGGCGGGGTGTACGTGGCCGTCGAGATCGAGCCCTGGATCGGCGTGCCGATCATGCTCGGCGGCATGCTGCTCACCGTCGTGCTGGGGGTGTGGGTGTACGTGCGGACGGCGCTGGCGATGCCCGCCGCCGTGCTGGAGCGGATGGGCGCCGGGCGGGCGCTGGCCCGGTCGTGGCGGCTGACGCAGCGCTCCTGGTGGCGCACCTTCGGCATCCTGCTGCTGGCCTCGCTGGTCACCCAGATGGTCGCGAGCGTGCTGGCCACGCCGTTCTCCCTCGGCGGGACGCTGGGGATGACGCTCATCCCCGATCCGGCGCTGGCCGCCGTCGTCTACGGGGCGACGATCTTCCTGGGGGCGGTCATCGGGGGCGCGGTGACCTCCCCGTTCCTTAGCGGGGTGACCGGGCTGCTCTACGTCGACCTGCGGATGCGGCGCGAGGCCCTCGACCTGAGGCTGCAGGCCGCCGCCCAGGAGGGCCGCGGCATCGGGCCCGAGGTCTACCTGCCCGAGCAGCCCTCCGCGCCGCCCGCCGCCGGGGCCCCGGGGGCCGCGCCGTGGTGAGCCGTGAAGAAGGCGCCCGCATCGCCGCCGAGGAGCTGTCCGACCCCGCCTACGGCAACGCCGAGCCCGGGTGGATCCAGCGCGTCTTCACCGCCCTGGGGGACCTGCTGCAGGAATTCCTCAGGGGCGCCTCGGGCAGTCTGCCCGGCGGCTGGTGGACCCTGGGGCCGCTGCTGGCAGTGCTGGTGCTCGTCGTCATCGCGCTCATCGTCTACGCCCGCCCGTCCCGCAACGCGCGCACCGCGCAGGCCCTGTTCGGGGACAGCGCCCCGGCGACCCCGGCCGACCACCGCGCCGCCGCCGAGCGGCACGCCGCCGGCGGCGACTACTCGGCGGCGGTCCGCGAGCGGCTGCGCGCCGTCGCCCTCGAGCTGGAGGAGCGCGGCGTGGTGGCACCGCGCCCGGGTCGGACCGCCACCGAGCTGGCGGCCGACGCGGGCGAGGCGATGCCCGCCCAGAAGGACGCGCTGGAGGCCGCCGCGGCGGTGTTCAACGACTGCGCCTACGGGGACCGGCCCGCCACGCCCGACGGCTACCGCACGCTGCGCGAGCTCGACGAGGCGCTGTCCGCCGCGCGCCCCCGGGAGGACGCCCGGTGACGACCGCCGCCCCGACCGCCCCTTCGGCCTCCGACGCTCCGCCGACCGCTCCCCCGTCGCAGGCGGGCGCCCGCTGGCGGCGCGCCCGCGGCCCCATCGCGGTCGTGGCGGTGCTGGTGCTGCTGTCCTTCGCCGTGTCCCTGGGGGCGCGCCCCGAGCGCACCGGTTCGCTGGAGCCCGAGGCCAGCACCCCGGAGGGCTCGCGCGCGCTGGTGAACATCCTGGAGGAGCGGGGCAGCGAGGTGACCGTGGCCCGCGACAGCGCCTCGGCGCTCGATGCCGCCTCCGGTGACGCGCTGGTGGTGCTGTCCTCGAGCCACAGGCTGACCCGGGGCGAGCTGGAGCGGCTCGCCGGCTCCGGCGCCGACGTGCTGGCCGTGCAGCCCACCGGACCCGCCCTGCGCCTCCTCGCCCCCGGCGTCGAGACGGCCGGGCGCGGTGACGGGGTCACCCCGGAGCCCGAATGCCGCCTGCCCGCCGCGCGCGCGGCGGGGTCCGCCGATGCCGGCGGCGAGTCGTACAGCGGCGGCACCACCGGGTGCTATCCGGTCGACGGCGGGGACGGCCTCGTCGTCGCCGAACGCCCGGACGGCGCCGCCACCACCGTCCTGGGCGACCGCGCGCCGCTGACCAACGCGAACCTGGGGCAGGAGGGCAACGCCGCCCTGATGCTCAACCTGGTCGACGGCCGGGACGTCGTCTGGTTCCTGCCCGACGTGCCCGTGCAGAGCGGGCAGAGCACCATGTGGGACCTGCTTCCGCCGTCACTGCGCTGGTCGCTGGTGCCGCTGGGCGCGGCTCTGCTGCTGCTGGCGCTGTGGCGGGGCCGCCGCCTGGGGCCGCTGGTCACCGAGCGGCTGCCGGTCGTCGTCCGGGCCGCCGAGACCACCGAGGGGCGGGCGCGGCTCTACGCCGCGCGTCGCGCCCGGGACCGGGCCGCCGCGGCGCTGCGCGCGGACGCCGCCGAGCGGCTGCGCACCGCCGTCGGGCTCGCGGCCGACACGGACGCCGACGCGGTCGCCGCGGCGGTGGCCCTGCGCACCGGGGACGACCCGGTCCAGGTGCGGCGGCTGCTGTACGGTGCCCCGGAGGACGGGGTGCCGGCCGACGACACGGCGCTGGCGGCCCTGGCCGACGACCTCGACCGCCTGGAGCGGCGGCTGTCCCCCGGCGCCTGAGCGGCCCGCGCCGGGCCTCTGGCGCCACCGCTTGACCACCGAGCCTCCACCACCGAGAGAGGGAAGCACACCGTGACCGCCTTCACCCCGCAGGGCGCGCCCAGCGCAGAACAGGCGCGGCAGGCCCTGGGCGCCGTGCGCCACGAGGTCGCCAAGGCCGTGGTCGGCCAGGACGAGACGGTGACCGGCCTGGTCGTGGCCCTGCTGTGCCGGGGCCACGTGCTGATGGAGGGCGTTCCCGGCGTCGCCAAGACGCTGCTGGTGCGCACCCTGTCCGCGGCGCTGGACCTGGACCACAAGCGCACCCAGTTCACCCCGGACCTGATGCCCGGCGACGTGACCGGGTCGATGGTCTACGACGCCCGCACCGCCGAGTTCGAGTTCCACCGCGGGCCGGTGTTCACCAACCTGTTCCTGGCCGACGAGATCAACCGCACCCCGCCCAAGACGCAGGCGGCGCTGCTGGAGGCCATGGAGGAGCGGCAGGTGACGGTGGCGGGGGACCCGTCGCCGCTGCCCGACCCGTTCGTGGTGGCCGCCACCCAGAACCCGGTGGAGTACGAGGGCACCTACCCGCTGCCCGAGGCCCAGCTCGACCGGTTCCTGCTCACGCTGGTGGTGCACCTGCCCGAGCGGGACGACGAGGTGGGGGTGCTGGCCCGGCACGCCGCCGGGTTCGACCCCTCCGACCTGGAGGCGGCCGGGGTGCGGCCGGTCGCCGGGCCGGCCGAGCTGGCCGCGGCGCGCGCGGCCGCGGCGTCGGTGCGCGTCTCCCAGGAGGTGCTGGGCTACATCGTGGACCTGTGCCGGGCCACCCGGCAGTCGCCGTCGCTGCAGCTGGGCGCGTCCCCGCGCGGGGCGACCGCGCTGCTGCGCACGTCGCGGGCGTGGGCGTGGCTGTCGGGCCGGGACTACGTGACGCCGGACGACGTGAAGGCGCTGGCGCGGGCGACGCTGCGGCACCGGGTGGCGCTGCGCCCGGAGGCCGAGCTGGAGGGCGCCACCGCCGACGGGGTGCTCGACGGCGTGCTGGCCGCGGTGCCGGTCCCCCGGTGATGGCGGTCACGGGCCGCGCGGTGGCGCTCGCCTTCGCCGCCGTTCCGGTGGTGCTGGCCGCCGGTGCGCTCGCCGCCTGGGCGGCGTGGGCGTCGGTGGCCCTGGTCGTCGTGCTCATCGGCGCCGACGCGGCGCTGGCGCCCAGTGCGCGCCGGGTGCGCCTGGAGCGGTCCGGCGACACCTCGGTCCGGCTGGGCGAGACGGCGCGGGTGGAGCTGGTGGTGGCCAACCCGTCCGGGCGGGCGCTGCGCGGCGTGCTGCGCGACGCCTGGCCGCCGAGCACCGGGGCGGACCCGGCCCGGCACCGGCTGCGGGTGCCGGGCGGCGAGCGGCGCCGCCTGGAGACCGTCCTGCGGCCGAAGCGGCGCGGCGACCACGCGTCGGCCGGGGTGACGGTGCGCTGTCTGGGCCCGCTGGGGCTGGCGGCGCGGCAGGCCACGCACACGGTGCCGTGGTCGCTGCGGGCGCTGCCGCCGTTCCACAGCCGCCGCCACCTGCCGGGCAAGCTGGCCCGCCTGCGCGAACTGGACGGGCGCACGAGCGCGCTGGTGCGCGGGCAGGGCAGCGAGTTCGACTCGCTGCGCGAGTACGTGCCCGGGGACGACGTGCGCTCCATCGACTGGCGGGCGACGGCCCGCCGGGAGTCGGTGGTGGTGCGCACCTGGCGGCCCGAGCGGGACCGGCGCATCCTGCTGGTGCTGGACACCGGCCGCACCTCGGCCGGGCGGGTGGGCGACGAGCCCCGGCTGGACCACTCGATGGACGCGGCGCTGCTGCTGGCGGCGCTGGCCGCCAAGGCGGGCGACCGGGTCGACCTGCTCGCGTTCGACCGCCGGGTGCGGGCCCAGGTGCGCACCCGGGGGCGGGGCACGTCGGTGCCGGCGATGGTGCAGGCGATGGCCCCGCTGGAGGCGGCGCTGGTGGAGTCGGACCCGGCGGCGATGGCCGCCTCGGTGCTGGGCGGCCAGGGCCGCTCGCGGCGGCTGGTGGTGCTGCTGACCGACCTGAACGCCTCGGCCCTGGAGGAGGGCCTGCTGCCGATGCTCCCGGCGCTGACGTCGCGCCACACGGTGATGCTGGCGGCGGTGTCGGACCCGGCGGTGGAGGCGATGGCCGCCGAACGCGGGGACGCCCACGCGGTCTACCGCTCGGCGGCGGCGCGCAGGACCATGGCCGACCGCAGGCGCGTGACGGCCGAACTGAGGAAGCGCGGCGTGGAGGTCGTGGACGCCCCGCCCGAGACCATCGCGCCGGCCCTGGCCGACGCCTACATCACCATGAAGGCCCAGGGGAGGCTGTAGACGACGTTCGGGGCGAGGATGCGCCCCGCCCCGAACGGTGGCTCACTCCGCCGAAGGGCGGTCCTCCGGTAGGTCGTCCAGGAGCTCGTCAGCCGACGCGACGACACCGGCCCGCCGGAGGAGGACTTCGAGGACGTCCTGATCCGTGCAGGCGAGAACGCGCCTCCGCGCCGCATCTGAGACGGGGATCCGCCGCCCCTCCAGAACCGTGAGCACGGCGTGCGCCGCCATTTCCACACGGCCCTCCACACGGCCCTCTTCACGGCCTTGCAGCCGCATCTGGGACGGGTAGTGGTAGGTCGCTCCGGCCATCAGTTCCCTCCAGAACTCTCGCGCCGGGCCTTCATCGAGGCCGGTCTCCGTGAACTCGGCGATGTACTTCGCGGTCGCCACTTCGATCGTGTCCAGCGCCTCGGCCAGCGCTTTCAGTATGCCATCCCGATCCGGCCCCTTCCGGTGAACGAGCGCGGAGAACACCGCCAGCATCACGTCTCCGGCGGCCCGTTCGGGATCGGTGACGGTCTCGACATTGTCCGGCCCCAGCACGATCGGGGTCGTCATCTGGGTCGCGTGCCATGGAGATCCGATGACGATGGGGTCACGCGCCCAGGATGCCGTCGCCCTCGACGGACACGCGACGAGCAGCGTCACGCCGCATCCGAACTTCTCGTACAGGTAGGAGACGTAGTAGGGCCAGCTCCCCCGCTTGTCCCCGTCCTTCTCGGACTGCGACTCGATGATCAGGATGTGCCCCTCGGCGCCGTACTCCAGCCACAGGACGGAGTCCGCACGGCGCTCGATGACCTTGATCTCGGAGAGATCGGTGTTGAGCACCGACACCGCGTCGGGGGCCGGTGGACCATTGCCGAAGAGGTGCTCGAACGTGCGCCCCAGAAGATGCGGATCCTCGCAGAAGATCCGGTGCAGGGCCTCATGCGGTGGTTTGACCATGGCGGAGAAGCTAATAAGCGGTCACGGCAGGCCGCAGGCGCTTCTTCGAACCTGTGTATTAACGTTCCGGCCGGAACCCCTTGCGGTCGTGTCGTACCGGGTGCCGAGCAGGGGCCGCTTCTACGCCGCCGTGGGGGCCGAGGCCGGGGCGGATTCGATGTCGCCGGACTCGCCCTCCTTGTGGGCCTTCCTGCCCAGGGTGAACACGTACAGCAGGAACACCGCCTCGGCCACGACGCCGATGCCGATCCGCAACCACGTGGTGTGCACCCACCCGGTCACCAGGCCTTCGATCAGGCCCGAGACGAACAGGACCAGCACCAGGCCCAGCGCCACGGCCATCGCCGCGCGCACCTCCTCGGCCAGGGCGCGGCCCCTGGGGCGGCCGCCCGGGTCGATGATGGTCCAGCCCAGCTTCATGCCCACCCCGGCGGCCACGAACACCGCCGTCAGCTCCAGCATGCCGTGCGGCAGGATCAGGCCGAGGAACACGTCCCCCTTGCCGTTGGCGAACATGATGCCCGCCGCCGCGCCCAGGTTGGCGCCGTTGATCGCCAACACGTAGACGGTGGGCACGCACAGGAACACCCCGAGGGCCAGCGCCTGCGCCGCCGCCCAGGCGTTGTTGGTCCACACGCGCGCGGCGAACGACGCGCCCGGGTGCTCCACGTAGTAGTTGGCGAAGTCGTGCTCGACGTAGGCCCGGATCTCCTCCGGGGTGCCGACCGCCGCCATCGCCGCCGGGTCGGTGGCCAGCCACCAGGCGATCGCCGCGGCGAAGCCCACGGTTCCCGCGGTCGCCCAGATCCACCACCAGCGCAGCCGGTACACCACGGCCGGGAAGGTGCGGGTGAAGAACCGCGTCACGTCCTTCCAGGCCGGGGTGTGCGCCCCCACCACGGCGGCGCGCGCCCGCGCGACCAGGCCGGACAGCCGCCCCACCAGGGCCGGGTCGGCCCCGGCCGAGCGCACCGCGGACAGCTGGGTGGACACGCGCTGGTACAGGTCGACCAGCTCGTCCACCTCGGGGCCGGTCAGCCGGCGGCGCCGGCGGACCAGCGCCTCCAGCCGCTTCCAGTCCTCCCGGTGCGCGGCGGCGTAAACGTCGATCTCCACGTCAAGCGACCCTACCGGTGATGCCAGACTAGGGAGGAGGCACACAGGCGAGGACGAAGGGGGCGGACGTGGTCTTCGACGCGCACGGCCCGCCGGACGGGCGGGAGCCGCTCGTCACCGGCGACGCGGTGGTGCTCGACCTGCGCCCGGCGGGCTTCGCCACCCGGCTGGTGGCGCTGGGCATCGACATCGCGGTGCAGGGGCTCCTGCTCCTCGGGGTGGTCCTCACCGCCTTCGCGATCGCCGACGGGGTCGACCCGGCCGCGACCACCGCGGTGTCCCTGCTGCTCATGGTGCTGATCATGGTGGGGTACCCGGTCGCCTTCGAGACCGCCACCCGGGGCCGCTCCCTGGGCAAGATGGCGCTGGGCCTGCGCGTGGTGGGGTCGGACGGCTCCCCCGAGCGCTTCCGGCAGGCGCTGGTGCGCGGCCTGATCGGCGCCATCGAGATCTGGACGCTGTCCGGGATGATCGCGCTGATCAGCTCGATCCTGGACCGGGACGGCCGCCGCGTGGGCGATTTCGCCGCCGGGACGCTGGTCGTCTCCGAGCGCAGCCGCCGCACCGGGCAGGGCGACGTCCCGATGCCCCCGCACCTGGCCGAATGGGCGGCCGCCGCCGAGCTGAGCGGCCTGGACCCGGACACCGCCGCGATGGCCCGCCAGTACGTGCTGCGCTTCGGCGAGCTCACCCCGCACACCCGGCACGAGATGGGGGTGCGCATCGCCGGCCTGGTCGCCTCCCGGGTCGGGCCGCCCCCGCCGCCCGGCACCACGCCGCCCGACTACCTGGCGGCGGTGCTCGCCGAGCGGCGCCGCCGGGAGGCCGAGCGCCTCACGCGCGCCAGGAGCGCAGGTACTCCACCTGCTCAGGGGTGAGCGCGTCGGTGCGCACGCCCAGGGCCTCCAGCTCCAGGCGGGCCACCTCGGTGTCGATGCCGGCGGGCACCTCGTGCACCCCGGCCTCCAGGGACTCCCCCTCGGCCGCGATCCAGGCGGCCGTCAGCGCCTGGCCGGAGAAGGACATGTCCATCACCGCCGCCGGGTGCCCCTCGGCCGCGCCCAGGTTGACCAGGCGCCCTTCGGCCAGCAGCACCACCCGGCGCCCGTCGGCCAACACGTACTCGTCAGCCTCCGGGCGCACGTCCCGGCGCACCTCGACCGCCATGGCCTCCAGCGCGTCCAGGTCGATCTCCACGTCGAAGTGGCCGGAATTGGCCAGCACGGCGCCGTCCTTGAGGGCGGCGAGGTGTTCGGCGCGGACCACGTCCCGGTTGCCGGTGACGGTGACGATGACGTCGCCGACCGGTGCGGCCTCGTCCATCGGCAGCACCGTGTAGCCCTGCATCGCCGCGTCCAGCGCCTTGACCGGGTCGACCTCGGTGACCACCACGCGGGCGCCCATGCCGCGGGCGCGCTCGGCCAGGCCCCGGCCGCAGTAGCCGAACCCGGCCACCACGAAGGTGCGCCCGGCGAGCATGGCGTTGGTGGCGCGCAGGATGCCGTCGATCGTGGACTGGCCGGTGCCGTAGCGGTTGTCGAACATCCGCTTGGTGGCGGTGTCGTTGACCGCCACCATGGGCAGCCTCAGCACCCCCTCGGCGCTCATGCCGCGCAGCCGGATCACGCCGGTGGTGGTCTGCTCGCAGCCCCCGGCGGCCTCCTCGATCAGGTCGGGCCGCTCGGTGTGGGCGATGTTGACCAGGTCGCACCCGTCGTCGAAGAGCAGGTGCGGGCGGTGCTCCAGGACGGTGAGCAGGTTGCGGTCGTAGGCGTCCTCGTCCATGCCCGCGCGCGCGTGCACGGAGACGCCGTACTCGGCCACGAGCGCGGCCGCCGTGTCGTCCTGGGTGGACAGCGGGTTGGACGCGGCGAGGGCGATGTCGGCGCCCCCGGCGCGCAGCGCCCGCAGCAGGTTGGCCGTCTCGGCCGTGACGTGCATGCATGCCGACACGCGCATGCCCTCCAGGGGCCGCTCCTCGGCGAAGCGCTCCCGGATGCGCCCCAGGACGGGCATGGCGCGTTCGGCCCATTCCACGCGGCGGACCCCGGCCTGCGCCAGGCCGAGGTCCGCCACGTCGTGGTCAGGCAGTGCCATCGCGAAAGTGTGCCGTGCGAGGAGTCGCCGCGAAGGCCCTCCTAGTAGCGGTAGTGGTCCGGCTTGTACGGGCCGGCCACGTCCACGCCGATGTAGGCGGCCTGCTCCTTGGTCAGCTCGGTGAGCTTGACGCCCAGGGCGTCCAGGTGGAGGCGGGCGACCTTCTCGTCGAGGATCTTGGGCAGGGTGTACACCCCGACCGGGTACTCCTCGGTCTTGGCGTACAGCTCGATCTGGGCCAGCACCTGGTTGGTGAAGCTGTTGGACATCACGAAGCTGGGGTGCCCGGTGGCGTTGCCCAGGTTCAGCAGGCGGCCCTCGCTCAGGACGATGATCGAGTGGCCGTCGGCGAAGGTGTACTCGTGCACCTGCGGCTTGATCTCGTCCTTCTTGATGCCCGGGATCTTCTCCAGGCCGGCCATGTCGATCTCGTTGTCGAAGTGCCCGACGTTGCCGACGATGGCCTGGTGCTTCATCCGCTCCATGTGGTCGGCGCGGATGATGTCGAAGTTGCCGGTGGTGGTGATGAAGATGTCGGCGGTGTCCACCACGTCCTCGATGCGGACGACCTCGTAGCCGTCCATCGCCGCCTGGAGGGCGTTGATCGGGTCGATCTCGGTGACGACCACCCGGGCGCCCTGGCCGCGCAGGGACTCGGCCGAGCCCTTGCCGACGTCGCCGTAGCCGCAGACGACCGCGACCTTGCCGCCGATCATGACGTCGGTGGCGCGCATGATGCCGTCCGGCAGCGAGTGGCGGATGCCGTACTTGTTGTCGAACTTGCTCTTGGTGACCGAGTCGTTGACGTTGATGGCCGGGAAGAGCAGCTTGTCCTCGCGCGCCATCTCGTAGAGGCGGTGCACGCCGGTGGTGGTCTCCTCCGAGACGCCCTTGACGCGCTTGCCGATCTCGGTCCACTTGTTCGGGTCGGCCTTGACGCTCTTCTGCAGCAGCGTCAGGAAGATCCGGAACTCCTCGGAGTCGGCCGTGGACGGGTCGGGCACCGCGCCGGCCTTCTCGAACTCCGCGCCCTTGTGCACGAGCATGGTGGCGTCGCCGCCGTCGTCGAGGATCATGTTGGGGCCCTCGCCGCCGGGCCAGGTGAGCGCCTGCTCAGTGCACCACCAGTACTCCTCCAGGGTCTCGCCCTTCCAGGCGTAGACCGGCACGCCCTTGGGGTTGTCCGCGGTGCCGTCGGGGCCGACGACGACCGCGGCGGCCGCGTGGTCCTGGGTGGAGAAGATGTTGCAGCTGACCCACCGGACCTCGGCGCCCAGGGCGACCAGGGTCTCGATCAACACGGCGGTCTGCACGGTCATGTGCAGCGAGCCCATGATCTTGGCGCCCGCGAGGGGCTTGGAGTCGCCGTACTCGGCGCGGGTCGCCATGAGGCCGGGCATCTCGTGCTCGGCCAGACGGATCTCCTTGCGCCCGAAGTCGGCGAGGGACAGGTCCGCGACTTTGAAGTCGAATGACATGCGTGTCTTCACTCCTCGTGGTGGATGCGCACCGAGTCTAGAGGCCGATCCTGCCGCAGGGCACGGCCTCGGGCGCGAATTTGACGGGGAAATGTCAGATTGGTGCGGCCGGGCCCGGTGGGGGCCGCCGCGGTCGGTTAGGGTCGGGCCATGTCCTCTCCCAGCCCGGGCCGCCGCGCGGACGCGGTGCCCATTTCGGAGGCCGCCGACGCGCTCGGCACCAGTCCGCGCAGCCTGCGCTACCGGGAGGCGCTCGGCCTGCTGCCGACCACCAAGGAGCAGCCGACCGGGCGGGGCCACCGGCACCGCCGCTTCTCCTCCGACGACCTGCGCACCATCGCCGCGGGGCTGGAGCTGGAGCGGGGGTTCGACATCACCCCGGCGGCGCTGGCGTTCGCGCTGCGAATGCTGGCCGAGCCGGAGACGCTGGCGCGGGTGCGGGCCTACGGCGAGCGCCTGGGGCGGCTGGCGCCGCCGCGGGCGCGGGCGATGGACTTCGAGAAGCGCAAGGCGCTGCGGCTGCTGCAGGCCAAGGGGCGGACGGCGGAGCCGCGCGGGCCGGAGCCGCGCTGAGGGGGCGGCGCCCCGCTGGTGGGCGGCGCCGCGTTCGTGGGCGGCGCCGCCCGCCTCACCAGCCCGTCGCCGCTAGGAGGCGCTCCTCCAGCTCCGGCGCCATGGTGCGCATGTACGTCGCGCCGATGTGGCTGCTGTCCCAGTACACGAGGACGTTGCCGATGACCGGCGGGCACTCGCCGCCGCTGCACAGCAGGTCGTTGAGGTCGAGGACGGACACGTTGCCGGGCAGGTCGGCGCCGTCCAGGGGCGAGTCCGGTGCCATGGACACGTCCGCCGGGGCGGTGCACTCGTCCGGCGTCCCCTCCCCCAGGCACTCCACCGCGTCGAAGCCGAGCCGCGGGGTGTCGCGCACCGCCACCACCTCCACGCCCATCGCCTCCAGCTCGCGCCAGCGGTCGACGTAGCCGTCCACGACCTGCTCGCCGCCGTAGCCGGCCGAGGTGTCGATGCTGGTGGTGGTTCCGGTGGTGAACACCGCGTCGGGACGCATCTCCTCCAGCTCGGCCATCACGCCGCGGTTCCACTCCGCGCAGGAGGTGTAGGGGTCGCCCTTGTAGGTCTGCGGGGCGTCGGTGAACAGGCAGGCGCCCTTGACGATGTTGACGATGCGCCAGTCGTGCTCGGCGGCGATCTCCTCCAGCGCCGGGAACCAGTGCGCGGAGTGGGAGCCGCCGACCAGGGCGATGGTGCGCTCGGGGTCGTCGGAGCCGTATGCGCAGGTGATGACCTCGGCGTCGAAGGTGGTCTGGTTGCAGCCGTCGTCGTAGGTGACGGGGACGTCGTCCGCGGCCTCGGCGGGGGGCGGGTAGACGGGGGCGTCGGGCACGGCGGCGCCGTCGGCGAGGGCGGCGGCGCCCGGGTAGACGTCGGGGTCGGAGGCGAGGGCCTCGCGGGCGCGGCGTTCGGCGTCCATCTGCAGCGACCAGGCGCCCGCCGCGAGCAGGACGGGCAGCAGGCAGGCCAGCCCGACGGCGGCGGCCCGCGCCGGCCCGGGGAGGCGGCGCCGGGTGCGCGCCCCGGGCTCCGCGCCCGCCTCCTCGCCCTCGGCCGCCTTCCCGCTCTCCTCCGCCTTCCGCCGCTCCTTGTCCCCCTGCCGCCGCTTGGAGAACGCGACGACGCGGTCGGCGAGCGGCGTGGTGGCGGCGGCCAGGAACACCGAGACCACCATCACCGCGAGCCCGCCGTGCAGGCTGGCGAGGGTGCGGTCGGTGGCGTGCAGGTAGAACACCAGGACCGGCCAGTGCCACAGGTAGAGGGCGTAGGAGAGGGACCCCAGGTAGCGCAGGGGGCGCAGGGTCAGCAGGCGGTCGGCGCCCCACCGGGAGCCGCTGGTCCCGGCGGCGATGACCGCCGCCGCGGCGAGGGTCGGCCACAGGGCGATGTAGCCGGGGAACTCGGTGGAGACCTGGAGCAGGAGCCCGCAGGAGACCAGCGCGGCCAGGCCGAGCCAGCCCAGCACGACGCGCAGCGCGCGCGGGAGGTCCAGGCGCGGGAGGGCCAGGAAGAGCAGGCCGCCCAGGGCCAGCTCCCACAGGCGGGCGCCGGTGTCGAAGTAGGCCCAGGGCTGGTCGGTGCGGGTCATGTACACCGAGTAGGCGAGCGAGGCGGCGAAGACGGCGGCGACGGCGACGGCCGCCCCGGCGCGGACCGTGCGCCCGGCACGGCGCGCGGCCCAGGCCGAGAGGGCGATCAGCACCAGCCACAGGGGATAGAACTGGCCCTGGACGGACAGCGACCAGAAGTGCTGGAGGGGGCTGACGGCCCCGCTGCGGGAGAGGTAGTCGACCGAGTCCAGGGCCAGGTGCCAGTTGAGGTGGTAGGCGGCCGCGGCGACGGTCTCGGAGAGGGTGTCGCGCCACCGGTCCTCGGGGAGGAGGAACCGGGTCGCCGCCAGGACCGAGGCGAGGACGAGGGCGGCGGCGGGCATGAGCCGGGCGCACAGCCGCCCGAGGAAGGCGGCGGCACCCACCCCGCCCGAGCGCTCGACGGACCGCACCAGCGAACCGGTGATCAGGAAACCACTGACCAGCAGGAACACGTCCACGCCACCGGAGACCCGGCCGAACCAGATGTGGTAGGCGGCGACCAGCAGGACGGCGACGGCCCGAAGCCCGTCGATCTCGGGCCGGTGCCCCCCGGCGGAGGGTGCTGGGGCTGCTGCGGACCGCGGGGAGGAGGAGGCCCTCCCCCGAACGTCCGCGAGGAGGGACTGCACGGCGGCGCTGCTCGCTTTCGGGTGCGCGGTAGGGGCTCGACCTGGGCGGTCCGAGGGCGAGGCAACATGCTGCCCCCGCCCGGTTACCGGCGTGCGTCGAGAAGCTGAACCCCAGCGCTCACCCCCGAGAAACCCGTGACGCCGGAGGCGGTGGGGGTGATACCGGGTCGGCGCCGACGAAGGTCGGCGGCCCTCAGCGCAGCGTCGTCGGCCGCGGGCCACGCGGGTGGTCGCCGAAGAGGGCGGCGACGGAGACAGCCAGGCAGTTCCCCGGCCCCGCCTGCCGTCCGGCGGGCCCCTCGCGGTCCGGGTGGGCAGGCGGCTGAGCAGGTACCCCGCTTCAGGGCCCCGGCCGGGCGGCGGACCGACGGAGTGTGAGGCGGAGGGCGGCGACGACGGAGGTGGGTGGCCCCCACCGCAGCGTTGTCGGCCGTGGCGCGTGCGGGCGGTCACCGGAGAGGGCGGCGACGGAGCGAGCCGGGCGGTTCCCGGGCCCTGCCTGCCGTCCGGCGGGCTGCTCGCGGTCCGGGTGGGCGGGCGGCTGAGCAGGTACCCCGCTTCAGGGCCCCGGCCGGGCGGCGGGCGGCCGGAGTGCAAGGTCGCAAGGGCAGCAACGACGAAGGTCAGCGGCCCTACCTGCAGCGTCGTCGGCCGCGGCGCGTGCGGGTGGTCGCCGTTGAGGGCGGCGACGGAGCGAGCCGCGCGGTTCCCCGGCCCTGCCTGCCGTCCGGCGGGCTGCTCGCGGTTCGGGCGGCGGCGCGGCCGGGTGGGCGTGTGGCCGCCCGCGCCCATGGCGGCCGTGCGCCCGGTGCGCCCCTGCCCGGCGATGATCTCGACGAGGGTGCTGCCATTCCGGCGGTTTTGACAGCACTTCCGTCGAGATCATCGCGGGG
>NZ_JAQFWQ010000011.1 GCF_027706725.1 Nocardiopsis endophytica | reverse complement strand
GGGCCATGCGCGCCGACAAGGCCGCGCGCACGGCCCGCGAGCAACAAGCACTCTCCTTGGCCGCTTGACATAGAAGCGTCAACGGCGAGCACGCCCGCCCATCCGCGCGGGCACTACGGCGGGCGGATCGCTCCGCAGCCCCAGCCCCGATGCGCCGGGTGCGCCCGGCCGGTGCCTCCCGGCCCCCTCGACCCCAAGGAGAACCGGTGAACGAAGGGCGCCCTGTCGGCGGCCGGCGCTCCGCCGCCCGCCGCGCCGTCCTCTTCGTCCTGCTCACCGCGGCGCTCCTCGTCGCCGGGACCCAGCTCCCCGGGCTCGGGGAGATGCGCGCGGCCGTCGAGGCCGCCGGCCCCGCCGCGCCCCTGGTCGTCCTCGGCCTCTACCTGGTCGCCGCGCTCCTCCTGGTGCCCCGGCCCCTCCTCCACGCGGCCACGGGGGCGCTGCTCGGCCCGGCCGCCGGGTTCGCGGTCGCGAGCGCGGGCGCGGTGACCGTGGCGCTCGCCCAGTTCTGGATCGCCCGGGTCATGCTGCGCGGCGCGGTGCACGCCTGGGTGCCGCTCGCCGTCCGCGACCGCCTGGACCGCGCCGTCGCGCGGCACGGCCTGTTCGCCGTGCTCTACCTGCGGCTGATGCCGATCGCCCCGTTCTCGGCGATCAACCACGGCCTCGGGGCCACCGCCATGGGCGTGCGGACCTTCGTCGTCGGCACCGCAGTGGGCTGCATGCCCTACACCGCCGCCCTGGTCGTCCTCGGCGGCTCGGCCGCCGATCCGCTCTCGCCGGAGTTCCTGGCGGCGGGCGCCGCGACGGCGCTGCTCGTCGCCTCCGGGCACACCGCCGTGGTGCTCATGCGGCGCGCGGAACGCGCCCGCGCCGCCGAGCGGGGTGGGGACGGCACAGGGGCCCCGGAGGGCACCGCCCCGGCGGCGGCCGGCCGGGACTGACGGCCGGCGCGGAGCCGGGCCCCGCCGCCCCCGGCGATTCCCGGAAACGCCCCATACGCAGGACTCTGTCTCGGTACAGTGCGGACTGAGGCGGAGTCGAGCGTCGCAGCGGGCAGGGCGAGGACCGGATCATGATCCAGCGGACGGCGGGGGCGCTCCCCCGGCAGCTCACGGGGTTCGTCGGCCGTGAAGAGGAGGTCTCCCGGATCACCGGCCTGCTGGGCCAGGGCCGTCTGGTCACCGTCCTGGGCCCCGGCGGCGTCGGCAAGACCCGTATCGCCCTGCACGTGGCCGAGCGCGTCGCCTCCCGGTACACCGACGGCGCGCGCTTCGTGGAACTGTCCGGGCTGCGCGACCCCGAGCTGATCGCCCACACCGTCGCCTCCACGCTCGGGCTCGCCGAGCAGGACGCCCGCTCCCAGCTCGACGTGCTCCTGGAGTACCTGCGCGCCCGCTCCCTGCTCCTGGTCCTGGACACCTGCGAGCACCTGGGCGACGCCTGCGCGATGCTCGCCGAGGTCGTCCTCCGCGAGTGCCCCGGGGTGACGGTCCTGGCCACCTCCCGGCACGCCCTCAACGTGCTCGGCGAGTTCAGCCACCCGGTCCCGCCCATGCCGGTGCCCGACCCCGACGACGCCGACGCCGTCCGGCACAGCGCCGTCGAGCTGTTCGAGCGGCGGGCGGCCGCGGTGGTCCCCGGTTTCACCCTCACCGACGCCGACCGGCGCCACGCGGTGCGCCTGTGCCGCCGCCTGGACGGCATCCCGCTCGCCATCGAACTGGCCACCGTGCGCCTGCGCGCCCTGCCGCTGCAGCGCCTCGTCGAGCGGCTGGAGGACCGCTTCCAGCTCCTGACCGGCGGCACGCGGGCGTCTCTGCCGCGCCACCAGACGCTCCGCACCGGCATCGAGTGGAGCCACGACCTGTGCACGCCGCAGGAGCGGGTGCTCTGGCGCAGGCTGTCGGTCTTCGCCGGGGGATTCGACGCCGACGCCGCCGAGGAGGTCTGCGCGGGCGAGGGCCTTGAGCGCGGCGAGGTGCTGGAGGCGCTCATCGGACTCGTCGACAAGTCCGTCGTGCTGCGCGCCGACCGGGGCGGGGACCGCTACCGCCAGCTCGACACCCTGCGCGAGTACGGCGCCGAGCGCCTCGCCGAGGCGGGGGAGGAGCAGGAGTACCGGGGGCGGCACGTCGAACGCTGCCAGCGCCTGGCGGACCGGCTCGACCGGCGCTTCCCCGAGGACCAGCTCGGCCGCTTCCGCGCGCTGGCGGCCGAGCACGCCGACATCCGCAGGGGGCTGGAGTACGCCTTCGCCGCGCCGGGCTGGGAGTCGCGGGCCGCCCGCCTCGCCGCGTCCCTGTGGGGGTACTGGCAGATCTCCGGCCGCCTCAAGGAGGGCCGCTACTGGCTCACCAAGGCCGTGGAGTCCCTGCCCGACGACAGCCCGCAGCGCGCGTGGGCCCTGGGGGTAAGGGCCTACCTCGGCACCTTCCGGGGCGAACTCGACGCGGCCCTGGCCGACCTGGACGCGGCGATGCCCCTCCCCGAGGGGAACACCGACGAGCGGCTCAAGGGCCGGATGCACCTGTACCGCCACCTGGCCCTGGTGTTCGCCGGACGCCACGGCGAGGCGCTGCCCGAATACGAGGCCTGCACGGCCGCCGCCAAGCGCGCGGGCGACTTCGCGACCTCCGTCTCCCTGCTCGCCCAGCAGGGCTACCTGCACCTGCTCAGCGGCGAGCTCGACGAGGCGGTCGCGGTGTGCACCGAGGGGCTGGCGCGCCTGGAGGGGCTGGACGCCGAGATGTGGCTCCGCTCCTACATGCTGGTCATCACCAGCGCCGCGCTGACCTTCAAGGGCGACGCCGCGGGCGCCGACGCCGCCGGAGGGCCGGCCCTGCGCATGAAGTGGGAGCTGGGCGACTTCGTCGGGCTGGCCTACTGCCTGGAGGTCACCGCCTGGCGGGCGGTGGGCCAGGAGCGCTTCGGCCGCGCCGCGTGGCTGCTCGGCGCGGCCGCCCCGCTGTGGGACCGGGCGGGGGTGAGGCTCGGCGGCACCGCCATCATGGAGGCCTTCCACCAGGAGGCGGTGGGGTCGGCCCGCGCCGGGCTGGGGGACGAGCACTTCGCCGAGCTGTACGCGGAAGGGGCCGACCACCCCCTGGACCGGATCGCGGACGCGGCCGTCGCCGACGCCGACGCCCTGACCCCCGGGCGCCAGGACCCGCCCCCGGGCCGGGCCGCGCTCACCGCCAGGGAGCGGGAGGTGGCCGGGCTGATCGCCGAGGGGCTGTCGAACCGGGCGATCGCCGAGCGGCTGGTCATCTCCAAACGGACCGTGGACACGCACGTGGAGAACATCCTGGCCAAGCTCGGGGTGTCCTCCCGGGTGCTGGTGGCCCAGCGGCTGGCGGACGCCGACACCGCCTGAGGCGGCCCCCGCGCAGGGGGAGAGGGCCGCCGTGCCGCCTTCCTCCGCGCGGACGGGCGGCGCGGGCTGGACAGGAGGCGGTCACGGCGGGAGAGTGGTCCCTGGAGGAGCGGCGACGCCGCTCCCCCTCAAGCGACGTCCGCACACGACTCCCCCAGGGGATCCCCTCGGTGCGGGCCGGGATTCCAGGACTTCCGCGGCCGCACCACCAATTCTGGGGCCGCGAGGGGCGATGACGCCGCAGCTCCGGCCCGGATGGGTGCACGGAACTCGCACCGTGCCCCTGCCTAGAGGGCCTCCGCCCCCTTACCCATACGGATACGTGTCCGAGGGGACGGGAGTCACCGAGGAGGCGGCTCTAGGGGTACGGACGGCGTGCGACGGGAGCTCCCGGGCGAGGCGGGCGGGCAGGGGTGTGCAAGCATGTCGGAGTGATCACGGGCACACCCCGCCCGGACGACGGCTCGACGAGGAGGCGACGTGGAGGAACGCGGTCCCGAGGCGACCCCTGAGCGGATCGTGCAGCGCGGCCTGTACTTCGAGGAGCTGAAGGAGGGCGCGGTCTACCAGCACCGGCCCGGACGGACCGTCACCGAGGCGGACAACACCTTCTTCAGCACGCTCACCATGAACCCGCAGAGCCTGCACCTGGACGCCCACTTCAGCGCGTCCACCGAGTTCGGGCGCCCCCTGGTGAACAGCCTGTTCACCCTGTCGACCCTGGTGGGGCTGAGCGTCGCGCAGCTGACCCAGGCCACCACCGTGGCCAACCTGGGCTTCGGGGAGATCGCCTTCCCCCGCCCCGTCTTCCACGGGGACACGCTCTACGCCGAGACGACGGTGCTGGAGAAGCGGCTTTCGTCCTCGCGCCCCGGCAACGGGATCGTGAAGTTCGAGCACCGGGCCCTGAACCAGGACGGCGTGCTCGTCGCGCGCGCCGAGCGCAGCGCCCTCATGCTGTGCAGGCCCGAGGAGGAGCGATGAGCGGCACCCCGGGCATCCCGGGCCCGGCGCTGCTGTTCTGCCCCGGGGACCGGCCCGACCGCTACGCCAAGGCGGCGGCGCGCGCCGACGCGGTCATCATCGACCTCGAGGACAGCGTCGCCCCCGACGCCAAGGACGGCGCTCGGAGGATGCTCTCCGAGGCCTGGCCCGGACTGGACCCCGAACGCACCATCGTGCGGGTCAACCCCTACGGCGGCCCGTGGTGGGAGCAGGACGTGCAGGCGGTCCGGGACCTGGGCGTGCGCCTGGTGATGCTCCCCAAGGCCGAACGGGTGGAGGCGGTGCGCGCGCTGGCCCCGGCGCGGGTCGTCGCCCTGTGCGAGTCGGCCGCCGGGGTGCTGGCGGCCCCGGCCCTCGCCGCCGAGCCCGGGTGCGCCGCGCTCACCTGGGGCGGGGAGGACCTGATGGCCGACCTGGGCGGGGCGTCCAGCCGCCGGTCCACCGGAGCGCCGCACGACGTGGTCGTGCACGCCCGCTCCTCGGTGCTGCTCGCGGCGGCCGCGCACGGCAAGCCCGCCATCGACACCGTCTACCTGGACATCTCCGACACCGACGGGCTCGCGGCGGAGGCGCGCGAGGCGGCCGAGACCGGGTTCGCGGCGAAGATGTGCATCCACCCCGGCCACGCCGACCCCATCCGCGACGCCTTCCGCCCGCCGGAGGAGGACGTGCGCTGGGCGCGCGGCGTCCTCAAGGCGGCCGAGGAGAACCCGTCCGGGGTGTTCCGGTACGAGGGCCGGATGATCGACGCGCCGCTGCTGGGGCAGGCGCGGGCGATCCTGCGCCGAGCGGGGGAGTGAGGCCGGGGGCGGCCCGCCCCGGTGTCACTCCTCCTCGGCGCCCTCGGCCGCGATCCGGACGAGCAGGTCGGCCGGGGGGACCGGGCGGGTGTGCGGGCGGCGCACGGCCCTGAGCGGCCGGTGCAGGTCGACACCGGTGACCGGCACCTCCCGCAGGCGCCCGTCGGCGAGTTCGGCGGCGACGGCGAGTTCGCTGAGCACGGCCGGGGCCGCCCCGCTCTGGACGGCGACCTTCACCGCCGCGTTGGAGGGCAGCTCCAGCGCCGGGGGTTCGGGGTCGGCCCCGAGGGCCAGGCGCAGCGCCTGCTCCAGGGTGGTGCGAGTCCCCGATCCGCGCTCGCGGGTGACCAGCGGGGTCCCGGCCAGCGTGCGCGCGGTCAGGGGCCGCCCCCGGGCGGCCCAGGGGTGCCCCGGGGCGACGACGGCGACCAGCCGGTCCCGCCGGACCAGGAGCCGGTCCAGCCCGTGCGGGGCGTCCAGGGACTCGACGAACCCCAGGTCGGCGTCGCCCTCCCGGACGCGCTGGGCGACCTCCTCGGAGTTGAGGACGTCGAGGGCGACCTCCACCTGCGGGGCCTGCTCGCGCAGGCGGGCGAGCCAGCCGGGGACCAGGTACTCGGCGACGGTCATGCTGGCCGCCAGGCGCAGGGTGGCCCGCCGGTCGCGGCGGAGCGCGGCGACGCCCCCGGTGAGGTCGCGGGCGGCCTCCAGGACGCTCTGGGACCACCCGGCGACGGTGCGCCCCTGCGGGGTGGGCCGCGAGCCGCCGGTCGTCCGGAACAGCAGCGGCAGGCCCAGCTCCCGTTCGAGGGTGTCCAGGCGGCGGCCGGCGGACGCCTGGGTGAGCCCGGCCCGGGCGGCGGC
The DNA here is from genome assembly GCF_027706725.1 of Nocardiopsis endophytica. GTDB lineage: Bacteria > Actinomycetota > Actinomycetes > Streptosporangiales > Streptosporangiaceae > Nocardiopsis_A > Nocardiopsis_A endophytica. The sequence goes on along the minus strand of NZ_JAQFWQ010000011.1, from coordinate 84,913 downwards.
CCTGCCGATGCTGCCCTCCTCGACGACCAGGAGGAAGAGTTCGAGGCTGGCGAGGTCGGGCCAGGCGCGCCGCACCCCCGCCCCCGGCGCGCCGTCGCGCGGGTGGCCGTTGGTCATGCGGTCACTGTATGCGGGTCACAGCAGCAGCGGCAGCTCCCTGACCCCGGTCATGCTCAGGCTGGGCAGGAAGCGCGGCGGCCGCTCGGGGGCGCGCCGCAGGTCCGGGAAGCGGTCCAGCAGGATGTTCAGCGCCACCCGCCCCTCCAGCCGCGCCAGCGGCGCGCCGATGCAGAAGTGCGCCCCCCGGCCGAAGGCCACGTGCGGGTTGGGGTCCCGCTTCGGGTCGAAGGTGTTCGGGTCGGTGAACACCTTCGGGTCCCGGTTGGCCACGCCGAGGAAGGTCACCACCAGGGAGTCGGCGGGGATGCGCTCGCCGCCGAGCTCGGTCTCGGCCGTGGTGGCCCGCGCCGTCCCGGCGAAGGGGCTGTAGTACCGGAGGGCCTCCTCTATCGCCGCGGGGAGCAGGGCCCGGTCCGCGCGCACGCGGGCGAACCACTCCGGATGGGTGTCCAGGCACAGGATGGCGTTGCCGAGCAGCATCGTGGTGGTGATGTGCCCGGCGATGAGCAGGACGTTGGAGAAGTTGACGACCTCGTCGTCGGTGAGCCGCTCGCCGCCGGCCTCGGCCTCGACCAGCTTGGAGATCAGGTCCCCGCGCGGGTCCCTGCGCCGGTCCTCCACGTGTTCGCGCAGGTAGTCCCCGAGCAGGGCGACCTTGTCCATGGCCTCCCGGAGCCGCTGCCGCTGCGTCTCGCTCGGCTCGGCGAACGAGAACTCCTGGGTGCTCTCCATGAGCGCTCCGCCCCAGTCCCGGAACCGCTCCCGGTCCGAGGCGGGCACCCCGAGCAGTTCGGCGATGACGATGACCGGCAGGGGGTAGGCCAGGTCGTCGACCAGCTCCATGCGGTCGCCGCGGGGCAGGGCGTCGAGCAGCTCGTGGGTCAGCTCGGCGATGCGCGGCTCCAGGTCGGCCACGACCTTGGGGGTGAACGCGTGGCTGATCAGCCCGCGGAGCTTCTTGTGCTCCAGCCCGTCCATCTGGATGAGGTTGCCCTCTTTGAAGCGGTCCTGGCCCTCCATCATCTCCTGGGGGATGACGCGCTGGGTGTTGGAGGAGAACAGCGAGGGGGTGCCCAGGACGTGCTGGACCTCCCGGTAGCCGTACACGCACCAGATCCCGGCCTCCGCGTCGTAGTGCACCGGCGCCTGGGGCGCCTGGTCGCGGAGCCAGAACTGCGCCTCGTGTATCCCCCAGGCGTCGGCCATGGAAGTCACGTATCGTCACCCTTCGCTCGATCGTCGGTGGGGACCCGCTCGGGGGAGCGGGTGGACTCGGTGCCGGGCGGCGCTAAGCGCCGGGCTTGCGGGCGGTGACCCGCTCGACGACTCCCAGCTTGAGCCGCTTGGAGTACTCGATGGCGAAACCGGCCCGCTCGACCAGGGGGAGCGGGCGGCGGGTCTGGTAGTCCCCGCACTGCTTGAGCATGTTCCTCTCCAGCATGCGCTGCCAGAGCAGGATGAGCCGGTGGTGGCTGCCCACGTGGTCGAGCAGCACCAGCCGCCCGCCGGGCCGCAGGACCCGGTACATCTCGGCGATCACCGGGCGCTCGTCGGGCACGCTGCACAGGCCCAGCGTGCACACCACCGTGTCGAAGGCCTCGTCCGGGAACGGGAGCGCGTGGGCCTCCCCCTCCAACAGCTCGACGGCGCGGCCGAGGGAGTCGGCGCGCTCCCGGGCCAGGTCCAGCATCGGCGGGCTCAGGTCGAGCCCGGTCAGCGATACACCCTCCGGATAGAACTCCAGGTTCCGGCCGGAGCCGATGGCGACCTCCAGGACCTCCCCCTGGGCCTGCGCGCACGCCCAGGAGCGCCCGTCGTCGAGCAGCATGCGTTCGAGCAGGCCGATATCGCGGTCATAGCGGTGCGCGTATTCCTGCCACAGGTCGCGGAGCCGCCTGTTCTCCTCGGTCACGTCGGTCACGTCGTCACTCCTCCTGTCGATCCGCCCGGCCCCTTCCCGTGAATACGCCGTGGCCGTATACCGCGGGCGCGATCGCCGCTGCGGCGGGCCATTCGGGAAAGCGGTGTCAATTGCGGCGCCGTATCCCCGGGACGGCCGGCGCGGCGCCGCGGCCGTCCCCGGCCGCGTCCCGGCGGCGGCCTTTCGGAATTCCCTCCCAATTGTTCAGTGTCCCGGTAGGGATTAGGGGTCAACGGGGCGGCGCCGCGGGCGCCGCGTCGGCCCCGGGCCCATCGCGCATGCGGATCAGAGCAGAGTTCGAGCTGGTCACGGCGTTGGTGTCCGAATCCCCCCGGAGACGTCCGAACGGCTGGGCGGCACCGCCACGCGGGTGGGCCCCTCGCCTGGCAGTGGAGAGTACCCCCGTCCGGCCCCGTGGGGGGAGGGCGATGCAGAACGGCGTTCTGTCCGTTTCCGGCCAGCGGTCAGGCGTGCGCTTTCGAACGCGTGCGGGATCGCAGGTATGCGGGGGATTCCCGGAGTATCGGGCGAACGTGAAGAGGTCTTATGGGGTGCGCCCCACGTATCCGGTTTGACCTGCGGACATAAAAGCGAGCAGCGAAAAGCGGCCGGTCACCGGATCGGCGATTGACAGTCTGGGCCCCGCAGGTCGACCATCACTCGGGGCGACCGCCGGGGGGCGCGGCCGCATCGCAGGAAGGGAACGGGGGAGATCCTGTTTGGACGTTAATCCGGACGATTCGGATGAACTTCGGCGAATTGCGGCCCTGGCCTCTCCGTACGGCCTCGTCTCGCGCACCGCGACGCTTCCGGTGGCCGACGGGGACCCGTCCTTCGCCGTCCGCGCCTCCGGCATCGGGGACCCCTCCAAGGCCCTGCCCGCCATGCGGGGCTGGACCGGCGACGGCGACCTGGGCAACCTCGACGGCGTGGGCAGCGCGCTCTCCGCCGAGCGCGCCGGGCTGGTCTCGATCGCCGAGGCGCTGGAGCGGTACTCGACCTGCGCCTGGCACGAGGAGGACCTCGTCGTCGCCGCCGAGGACGCCCTCGGCCCCGAGGCCGTCTCGCCCGCGCGGTGGCCCCGGTGCTCGGAGCGCGAGCTCGCCCGGGACGACTGCGGGCTGGTCCCCTACGACCCCTCGGTCCCGATCAGATGGGCCCGGGCCTGGTCGCTCACCCGGCGGCGCGCCGTCCTCGTACCGGCCGTCGCGGTCCACCTCCACATGGCGCCGCGGTCGCCGTCGGAGCTGTTCACCCGGGGGATCACCACCGGAGCGGCCGTGCACTCCGACATCCGCCGCGCGGTCCTGGGCGGGCTGTCGGAGGTGGTGGAGCGCGACGCGCTCTCGCTCGCCTGGCTGCAGCGCCTGCCGCTGCCGGAGCTGGCGGTCGACCCGGGGCTCCTCGGCACCCAGGAGCGCGCCGACCACGCCGCCGGCACCGGACGCCACCTCGACGTGCGGCTCTTCGACGCCACGACGGACTTCGGCGTCCCCGTGGTGTACGCCGTGCAGCTGTCCCCCTACGAGGACCGCCTGGCCCAGATCGTCTGCGCCGCCTGCGACGCCGATCCGCGCAAGGCCGTCGGCAAGGTCCACCGCGAGCTGGCGTCCGTGCGCGTGGCGCTGCGGGAGCGGGTGGCCGCCGGCCCGGCGGCGCGGCCGGACGACGGGACCGTCAGCGTGACCGGGTCGGCCGCCTACAACGCCTCGGCCGCGCGGCGCGGCGCCTTCCGGCACCTGCTGGAGGGCGAACGCAAGGTGCGGCGCCTCGAAGAGCTGCCGGACCTGTCCCTTGAGGCGGACCCGCTGGCGGCCGCGGTATCCCGGCTGGCCGAGTGCGGGGCCGAGGTCCTCGTCGCCGACATCACCACGGACGAGGCGCGGCAGGTCGGCATGCACGCCGTCAAGGTCATGGTGCCCGAGGCCGTCCCCCTGTCGTTCATCCACGGCGAGCGCTACCTCGCCACACCCCGGCTCTACACCGCCCCGGCGGCGATGGGGTACCGGAGCCGCGGTGAAGAGTCGCTGAACCCGGAACCGCAGCCGGCCGCCTAGCCGCTGCGTGGACAGGAGGTCGAACACGTGCCGGCGGAAGAGTCGCAGGACTGCCTGTACCTGGTCAGGGATGCGTTCGGAGAGCAGTACGCCGACGCCTACCTGGCGGCGGAGCCGATCCGGGTCACCGGAAGCCGCCTTCCCGACGCCGTCCGGGACGCGCCCGCGTCGATGATCGCGGTCGTGCACGCCGGACAGGACGGCGACCTGCGGGACGCCCTCGACCGGCTCGGCTTCGAGCGGGGCGTGCCGACGGTCGGGGTCGGCCTGCTCCCGACGCGGATCGTGTGCGGCCCGGCCGTGATCCCCGGATCCACGGCCTGCCACGCCTGCCACCGGCGGCGCATCGAGCAGCACCGGGACCCCGCGCACGCCGACGACGACCCGGACGGGGCCGCCCGGGGGCTGCCGGAGGGCTTCGGCCGGATGCACCTGGCCATCGCGCACGGCCTCCTGGAGCTGGCCAAGGCCGAGATGCGCGCCGGACCCGAGGGGATCGGCGGCACCGTGCGCAGCCACGACCTGGTCTCCGGGGGGCTGTCGACCGCCGCGACGGTGGCGGTGGACCGCTGCGCGCGCTGCGGCGACCGCTGGAGCGGCCTGCGGGACGGCGCCGCCGCCGTCTCCGGTCTCATGTGACGTTTCGGCTGTGGGGGAGGAGAGCAACCGATGGGTGCTGAACTGAGGGGGGACACCCTCGGACGGGTCGCGCGCCGGGACAAGCAGATCGAGGTCCCCGTCCGCCCCGTCCTGCGCAAGGGCGTCCGGCTGCGCCGCTCCGGCGACACCGTGATGCTCGACGGCGCGGAGAAGCGCCAGGCCTTCACCGGCAGGTTCGCCCGCGAGCGGCTGGCCGGACTCGCCGCCGCCTGCGACGGCACCGCCACGCACGCCGAAATCGCCGCCGCGCTGGGCCTCGACGAGTCGGTCGTGTACAAGTCCCTGGCCATGCTGTGGGCGTCCGGGGCCCTGGAGGAGGGCGACCGGGACGGCCCGCCCCCCGAGGTCCCGTCCGAGCTCGCCTGCCTGATGTCCCGGCTCGGCGGCTCCACCGGGGTCAACCCGTCGTGGACCGACGCGGCGGCCCGGCTCGGCCGGACCGTGGTGGCGGTCGCCGGGGACGGCGGCCTCGCGGAGGCGACGGCGGCCTGCCTCGACGGCGTGTGCGAGGTGGTCCGGGACGCCGACCGGCCGCCGGAGGCCGAGGGCGCCCTCGTCGTCTTCTTCGAGACCCGGAGCTCCCGGCCCGCGCTGGCCGCGATCCGGGACCGGTGCCGGACGGAGGGGCGGGCCCTGCTCAGGGTCCGGGCCGACGGCGCCTCGATGACCCTGGGCCCCTACGTGGACCCCGCGTTCACCCCGTGCCTGGAGTGCGGCGCGTCGGGCGAGGACGAGCCGGAGGACGACCCGCCCGCGCGCTCGACCGAGCTCATCGCCGGCCTGGCCGCCCACCACGTCCTGGCGCTGGTGTCCCGGGCGGTCCGCACCTTCCTGCCGCTCGACTCCGCCACCGTCGACCTGGCCACCCTGGCGACGCGGTACCGCCCGAGCGCCGTCCGCCCCGGCTGCCCCACCTGCTCGTTCAGCGAGGGCCCAGTGGCTCCCGAGCCGACGTCCAGCGCCCTGTACGAGGCCGCGGTGGCGCTGCCGCCGCGCGGGTTCCTGGACACCGCGGGACACCTGGCCCACTTCCAGTCCTCCAACGTCGAACTGCAGTGGCGGTTCCGCACCTGGCCCGGCTGCCCGCGGGTGGAACTGCCCGAGGCGGACACCTCGAGGCTGGCCGGGGCGCCCTCCGCCGGAGGGGACCGGACCGGCCTCGGCCGGCCGGAACTCGCCCTGCTGCTCGCGATCGCGTTCGGCGTGCGGGAGAGGACCGAGGGCTGGGTCCAGCGGTGGACCGCGGCCGGGGGCAACATCGGCTCGGCCACGGCCTACCTGATCAGCCGCGACGAGGACGTCCTGCCGGTGGGCGGCTACGCCTACCGCGACGGGGACCACTCCCTGGCCCGCGTCGCCGACGGCGGCCCGCCGGGCGGCCCGGGGCCCGGGGCGCCGGTGACGCTGGTCGCCACCGCCAACCTCAAGAAGATGGCCGCCAAGTACGGCACCTTCGGGTACCGGCTCTCGCTCTGCGACGCGGGCTGCGCGCTCGCGTCCGCCCGGAGGGTCGCCGACCGCCTGGGACTGGAGGTCTCCCTCGCCGCGGACTGGGACGACGGCCTTCTGAGCGGATACCTGGGCCTGAACCCCTCCGAAGAACCCGTCGCCGCCGTCATGGAGGTGGGCTGACCCGTGCGCTCCGACTCGTCCAAGCTGCAGGACCTGCTCGACGGCCTGGCCACCCGCGCGCCCACGGGCGACGGCCGCGCGGAGCAGCGGTCGCCGAAGCCGTTCCCCGGCGCCGCCCCCGTCGCGGTGGCCGAACCGGGGGAGGACCCCGGCCGCACGCGCGACCTGCGCGACACCCTGGCGGCGCGCCGCTCCACCCTGCACTACGCGGACACACCGGTCCGCACCGGCCTGGTCCTCGGCCTCGTGCGCACGGCGCTGCGGCGCGATTCCGAGGACTGGGGGCTCGACGGCGAGACCGGCCCGCTCGAGGCGTTCGTCTTCGCCCTGCGAAGCGAAGGCGAGCCCGCCGGGGTCTACCGGGTCACCGCGCGCGAGGCGTCGTTCATCGCCCCCGCGTCGGACCTGGGCGACCCCGAGCTCCTGGGCGTCCAGCGCGAATTCGCCGACGCGGCCGGGATCGTCGGCGTCTTCGCCGACCTCGACCGCGCGGACTCCTGGGCGGGAGCGCACGGCCACCGCATCTGCACGGTGCGCGCCTCCATGGCCCTCTACGACTTCCACCTCCGATGCCAGTCCCACGGCCTCGCCGGAACCCCCTTCGGGGGGTTCATCGGCACGGCGGTCCGCGGCCTCGTCCAGAACGACGGCGCGACCCGGCACCCCCTGCTGGCCGCCACCTACGCCCACCCGGTCTCCTGACCGGCGCCCGGCCGCCGTCCCCTGCCCCGCCGTCGGCCGGCCCCGCAGCCGCAGGCTGCGCGATGACACGCTGCGCGACGAAAGCGAGTGCGTTCATGAACAACGAGGGTGCGCCGCACGCCACCGGCGCCGTCCTCGCCCGCCCGGACGTGTCCGTGCTGCGGACGGGGCAGGGGGCATGGATCGGCGTGGGCTCCGCGTCCTTCACGGTCAAAGGGGCGGCCGCCTACACGGTGGTGTCGGCGCTGCTGGAGCGGTCGGACGGCGACCGCACCGGCCACGACCTGGTGAGCCGCTTCCCGGACCGGGCGCGTCCCGGGGTGTGGCGCGTCCTCGACGCGCTGGTGGCCAACCGGTGTCTGACCGTCCTCGACGCGCCGATGGGCCGCCTCGTCGCCGACAGGGGGCCCGCGGCGGAGTGGCTGATCCCCTTCCTCTCCCAACTGACCGGTGACCCGGTGCGCGCGCTGGACCGCGTGCGCGCCACCGTCCTCCACGTGTACGGGCGCCCCCGCCGGCTCGGCCGCCTGCGCCGCCTCCTGGAGGACGCGGAGTCGGCCGGCATGCGGACCGTCGTCCACGACGCCGCGGAGGACGCCGTCCCAAAGGAGGAGCGGCTCCCGCGGCCCGGCGCCGACCTGGCCCTCATCGACGCCGACGCCATCCCCCGCGAGCGCACCGTGGCGATCCAGGACGCCCTGCTCGGCCGCGGCGTACAGCACGGGGTCGTGGGAGAGGCGGGCGGCCGCCGGTGGATCCTCTGGTCCGACGAGGAGTCGACGGGCTGCTGGGCATGCCTGCACCGCTACGGCGAAACGGCGGAGCGGGGAGCCCCACCGCCGACCGCGTCCCCCGCGCCCGACGACGCCGTCGCGGCGGCGCTCCTGCACGCGGTCTGCAGGCGCGGCGCGGGGCTCGGAGGGGACGCGGCGGTCTCCCTTCCCCTCGGCGCCGACCCGCCGACGGTGAAGCCGCATCCCGCGTGGCCGGTCGCGGGGTGCCGCTGCCACCGGGCGCCGGCACCGCCCGCCCCCGATGGCGGCGGCACGGCACAGGACGAGCCGGTCCGCCGGAACATCGTCGGCCCCGACGACGACCCCCGGCTGGACGACGCCCACCAGGGCATCATCGACACCCTCGCCGGCTGGACGGACGAGTTCTCCGGCCCCTTCCGGTACCTGGACGGGGGCGACCTGGCCCAGATCCCGTTCGGACGGGCCCGGGCCACCGTCCTGGCGGGGGGCGCCGGGGCGTGCCGGGTCCGTGGGACCACCGCCGCGACGCTGTCCTCCCGGGAGGCCCTCTACCAGGCGGCGCTCAACGGACTCGAACTGTTCGCCCTCGAAGCCGGCCCCGAAGGCGCCCCCGAAGGCGGCACGGCGCCGCCCGGCGGGTCCGGCCCGCACGTGGGCGCGGGGTGGACCCTGGACGAGGCGGTCTACCGCGCCCTGCTCAGGTCGGCCCTGGCCCGGCCGGCCCACGGCGCCGGGGAGGCGCCGGTGGACCCGGACGACCCCGGCGACCTCGGCGACGGCGAATGCGCCGCATTCGCCCGGTACATCCGGCGGGGCGCAGGCCTCGCGGAGCTGCGGTGGACGGCCACCCGCCTGCCGAACGGCCTCCACCGGGCCACCGGGAGCGACACCGCGACCGGGAGGCCGGTCGCGCACGGCGCGGGCGCCTGCCGCGCCGAGGCGGTCGCGACGGCGCTGCTCCGCCTGGTCAACGACGGCGCCCTGGTCCCGCTCAACCCGCACTTCGCCACCTGGGCGGAGGTATGGCGGCACATCGCGCCGCCGGCGTGGACGGAGACGACCGGGCGGGTGCTCCCCTTCGCCCGCAACAAGGCCCGAATCGTGGAGGTGGCGTGACAACGGAAGCGCGGACCGCGCCCTTCGAGGACCTGGTCGCCGCCCTCGCGGACGGCGCCGGTGCACCCGCGCCCGCGGAGGTGCTCCTCGGGCCGCTGACCGCCCCCGCCCGGGTGCACGGCGCCGGGGACGGGACGGGGCCGGGCGTGGCGGTCCTGTTCTGGTGCGGAGGCGTCCACGTCCTGGCCTACGACCCGCCGCACCGGGGAGACGGAAGCGGCGGCGGAGGCGGCCGCGACGGCGGGTGCCCGCAGTGCCTGGCCTGGTTCCTCACCAGGAGCGCGGCCGACGCCGACACGCCGGCCGAGGCGGTGCCCGACAGCGGCCCGGAGGGCGACGCGCGCAGCCGCGCACTGTGGCGGCAGGCCGGACCGGCGCTGCGGACGACCACGGTGCGCCTCGCCCTGGACCTCCTGCGGGGGCCCACCCCCTCGGGGGCGCTCGCCACCATCGACCGGGCCGCGGGCACGGTCCGGCAGGGACGCGTGCCGCCGAGGGCGGGATGCCCGGCGTGCGGCCCGGCGACGGCCGCGACCACGGTGCCGTTCGGCTCCGCGCCCGAGCTGCTGGAAAAGGCCGACGGCACGCTGCGGGCACGGCGCCCGCTGCCGCCGACGCTCCTCTCCGACTACCTGGGGCCGCACTCGCTGTTCCGGGAGCCGCTCGTCGACCTGGACGGCCCGGTCCCCACGGCGCAGGTGAGCCTGCCCCTGGCCGACGGCGGCCGGGAACCGGGGGTCGGACGGACCCGGACCTTCGACGCCAGCAGGAGGACCGCCGTGCTGGAGGGGCTGGAGCGCCACACCGGCCTCTGCCGCCGGACGCCCCGGGACACCGTGGAGGCCACGCTCGCGGAGCTGGGGAAGCGGGCCGTCGACCCCCGCACCCTCGGCTGCCACACCGACGGGCAGTACGCGCAGGACGGCTTCCCCTTCGCGCCGCTGGGCGCCGACGAGACGGTGCGGTGGGTCCCGGTCACGCCGGTCGGCGGCGGCCCCGCCGAATACCTCCCCGAGGCCGCCCTCTCCTGGGTGCACCGCCCCGGCGAGCGCAGGCCGTTCTTCTACGACACCTCGAACGGCTTCGCACTGGGCCAGAGCCACGAAGAGGCGACCCTGCACGGGATCCTGGAGGTCGTCGAACGGGACGCCTTCCTGCTCGCCTGGTACCGCCGGCTGCTCCTGCCCGAGCTCAGGCCCGGACCGGCCGACGGGGGCGTCAGGGACGTGATGGCGCGCGTCGAGACGGCCACCGGGTTCCGCGTCCGCCTCTACTGGGCGACGCTGGACATCGACATCCCGGTCGTGCTGGCCATGGCCCGGCGCGAGGCCGACACCGGTCCCTGCACGCTCGTGTCGACCGCGGCCGGCCTGGACCCGCGGGCGGCGGCCGAGTCCGCCATCTTCGAGGTGGCCGCGCGCGTCGCCTCCATCCGGCACATGTACGACGACGACCCCGAGCACCGGCGGCGCCTGGCCGAGGACTTCGGGGCGCTGCGCACCATGGAGGACCACAGCCTGCTCGGCGCCCTGCCCTCCTCCCGCGAGTGGTTCGCGTTCCTGACCGAGCCGGACCGGCCCGAGATCGGCCTCACCGAGGCGGCCGAGGCGGCCCCGGCGCACGCCGCCCTCGACGAGGACCTGGAGTACGTGCGCGCCAGGGTCGAGGCCGCCGGCCTGGACGTCTACGCGGCCGACGTCACCACACCGGAACTGCGCTGGCGCGGACTCGTGTGCACGCGCAGCTTCGTACCCGGATGCCTGCCCATGACGTTCGGGCACGGCAACCGCCGGCTGGAGGGGCTGCCGCGGCTCGACGGCGGGACGCTCCCGTGGGCCTCCCGCCTGCCCCCCGGCCGGACCCCGGCGGACGTTCCGCCCCACCCGTTCGCCTAGAGAAGGAGGAGAGGCCCGTGGAATCCGAAGAGCGCCCGGAGCACCCGGAGCCCCCGGTCGAGGCCGCCGCGAGGATCAGCCCCTATGTCGTCTTCCGGCGGAGCCGGCTGCCCGTGGCCGAGCTCGACGCCCTCCGGTTCGACGGGTTCTGGGAACGGGTCGAGGAGGGCCGCCGCCTCCGGGCCGACTGCGCGCGGCGCGCGGAGGAGGTGTCCGACCGCCTGGCGGAGGAGGTGCCGCGGCTGGAGGGCGAGCAGCGCGCCGAACTCGTCCGGCTGCGCCGCGACGTCTACACCCGGCGCGCCGACCCCGCGGCGCGGCGGATCGGGGCCGTGGAGCCCTTCCTCGACGCGGACGCCCTCGCCGGGGTGCGGGAGTGGCACGGCCTGGCCCGCAGGGCGCTGCGCAGCGAGGAGGAGTCGCGGTCGCTGTTCGAGGAGCGGATGGCCGCGGCGCGCGCGGCGTTCGGCCGCATCTTCGAGCACGACGCGATGGCCAGGAGCATCCAGCTCTCGGGCGACCAGCTGTACGAGAGCCTGCGCCGGTACACCTCCGGCGGGTCCGGCGCGCTCAAGCCGAGCCGGCGGCGGGTCCTGGAGTCCTCGCTGGTGAACTTCGCCTACCGGGCCGCGCTGAAGCCCTCCCCCTTCGGCCGCTTCACCGAGGTGGGCGCCTTCCCGCCGGACCTGCCCGGGGCGGCCGGCCCCGGCGGGGGACCGGCCCCCGGAGGCCGCACGCACTCCACCGCGACCCTCAACCGGGTCCTGGTGAACTGGCTGGCCGCGGGGGTGCGCAGGGTCGACGGCGGGATCGACCTGGGGCGGGTGCTGCTGAACTCGTCGGTGCGCGTGGAGGAGCGGGCGATCCGGTTCATCGGGCTCGCCCCCGCCGACAACGAGCACGGGGTCGCCGAGGCGGTCGTGGCGCTCAAGCGCGACAGGGTCGTCGAGCGCGTCCTGGCCGTCATGGCCCATGGGTCGGCGCCCGTTCCCGAGGTGCTCGCGGCGCTGACCGAGCTGACCGGCGACGACGCGGTCAGCCGCAAGGCGCTGCGGGCGCTGATGCGCACCGAGCTGCTGTTCGTCGCCCCCGGCTTCGACGAGCAGGACCCGGACTACTCCGAGCGCCTCGCCGGCCTCCTGCGCACCGGGACCACCGGGCCCGTGTCGGTCCTGAGCGGGCACATGGACACCCTGCGGGAACTGGAGTCGGCGCTGCCCGACGCGCCCGCGGAGGAGCGCGGCCCCCTGCTCCGCGCCGCGGGCGGGGCCATCACGGGCGTCGCCGAGACCTGCGGGATCGACACGCCCCCGCCGGAGATCTCCCGGGCCCCGGTGTACGAGGACCTGTGGACCCCCGACCGGCCCGCCACCTGGGACCCCGGCTCCCTGGCCGCGGGCGTGCCCGCGCTGGAGAGCCTGTGGCGGCTCGCGTCGACGCTCGACTACGGCCACACCAAGCGGCTGGGGCTCCACGCCTTCGCGGCCTCCGCCTTCGGCGACCGCGAGACCGTGCCGTTCCTGACCTTCTTCGACCGGCTCGTCCGGCTCTCCGAGGCCGAGCAGGACGCGGTGTTCTGGGGGCACGGCTCCCCGGCGGCGGAGAGGTTCACGGCCCAGCGCGACCGGGCCCTGCGCGGCCTCGGCGAGAGCTTCACCGCCGAGGACGGGGTCGTGCGGGTGGCGCCGGAGGCGGTCACCGAGGCGTGCGCGGCGGTGGAGGACCGCATCGACCCGGAGTCGATCACCTTCCGGGTCCAGTTCGCCGGCGGCGCGCCCTCGCCCGACCTCGTGGTGAACGGCGTCCTGACCGGGTACGGCGTCTACTTCTCGCGCTTCGCCGCGTTCATCGAGGGCTCGGCAGCCGAGGGGTGGACGCTCCGGTCCGCCGTCCGGGAGCACCTGCGCAAGGCCTTCCCGGGGCAGGTGGACCTCAACATGGTCGCCGGGCTCAACTTCAACCTGCACCCGCCCCTGACCGACCGGGTGCTGAACTACCCCGGGACCTGGCCCACCTCGCCCGACGAGCTGAGGGCCTACGACCTGTCCCGGCTGGCCGTGCGGATCGACCACGACGCCCGGCGGGCGGTCCTGTGGGACCCCGAGCGCGAGGAGCCCGTCGACCTGATCCCGATGAACTTCCTGCTGCCCGTCGTGGTGCCGGTCCTCTACCAGCTGCTGGAGACGCTGAGCCCGACCATCCGCTACAACTGGAGCCCGATGGACGACATCGGGCGCGCGATGGGCCACCGCGGGTACCCGGGGTCGTCCCCCCGGCTGATGGTCGGCGACGTCGTCGCGAGCCGCCGGACCTGGACGGTGCCGGCGCGGGAGATCCCCGAGCTGCCCGAGCTGAGCAGGGACTCCTACGACGCGCTGCTGCGGTTCGACGCCTGGCGCGTCGCGCGGGGCCTGCCCCGGCACGCCTTCGTGCTCACGCAGCGCCTCGACGAGTACAACCTGCTGGCCGGCCAGGTCGAGGAGATCCCCCGGGACTGGTCCGACTTCCGGCACCTGCAGAGGGCCAGCGTCCACAAGCCGATGTACGTCGACTTCCGCAACCCGTACCTGGTGCGGAGCTTCGCCAAGTCCGCGCTGTCACGCGACGGCGTCCACGTATCGATTCGCGAGTGCCTGCCCGCCACCGACGAGTACGGGGGGAACGGGCCGGCCGCGGCGGAGGAGTTTTTCGTTGAGCTCTACTCGGACTGAACCCGTCGGGGAGTGGTACCCGCTCCACACCTACCTGCCGATGTCGCTGCAGACCGGCTTCCTCCGGGAGGTGGTCCGCCCGGCCGTGCGGGACGCCGGGATGGAGGGCCGGGTCTGGTTCCTGCGGTACTGGCAGGGCGGTCCGCACATCCGGCTCCGGCTGCACCGGCCCACCGCGGCCGCCGCCGCGTCGGTGCGCTCCGCCCTGGAGGCCGGATTGCCGGAGCTCACCGCCGAGCACCGCGCCGAGTTCGACCGGCAGGCCTCCCTCCAGCCGGGCCTGGGCGAGCTCGAAGGGGCGGACCCCCTGGAGGCCAGGGCGGCCGGCACGGTCGAGCACGCGGTCTATTCGCCCGAATACGCCAAGTACGGCGGGACCACGGGGCTCGCCGTCGCCGAGGAGCTCTACCGCGCCACATCGGGGGCGGTACTGGACCTGATCGCGAGCCGCTCGGATCTCGAACTCAAGGCGCCGGCCGGACTTGCCATCCGCACCATGGCCATGGCCCTCAAAGGGTCCGGGCTGGACATGAAGCAGAGCCGGGAATTCCTCGGCATCTACGAAGAGGAATGGCGGCGGTGGGTTCCGCCCGGCTACGACGATAAGTGGCCGGGCATGTACGAGAAGACGCGGGGAAAGGTCGTGGGCCTGTGCAGGGCGGTCTGGTGCGAGGGGGCGTCGGACGTTTTCCACGACGCTTATGCGGCCGCATTGGAATCCGCGCGGGCGGTGCAGTGGGGGGCGACGGGCGGTGACGTCCAGGACCTCGTTCTAGAGGAAACGCCCTACGCCCACTGCCTGGCCAACTACATCCACACGACCAACAATCGGCTCGGGATCCTTCCGGCGGCCGAGGCCTTTTTGGCTTATGTCGTCCAGCGTGCCATCACCGACCTCCAGGCCGCGCCGGACGAGGCGGAAAGCGCAGGTGAGCAGGGGGTAGCGACCGGGTGAGCCGCGGCCGGCCGGGTCGGTTCCGACCCGGCCGCACCGGCTTTCGAAGGCGCCAGAACCGAAGAACGGCCGACCCGGCCGCGCAAAGGGCGCGAGCAATTCATGCCGCCGCGCCCCTGGTCATTGATGCCATTTTCAGAAAACGATCGCGAACAGATTTCCCGGCATTTTTTCGCTCCGATCCCTACCGTTCCCCGAACCCTTTCGGTAGTGTGGCGGCGAACCACGAAGGGAGGTGATTCACGTGGATGCTGTTGAGGACTTCGACCTGAACGCCATGGAGATCTCGGACCTCATCGAGGACTCGAACTACAGCGACGAGACGCTGTCGCAGATCATGGCGGCTTCGTGCACGACCACCGGTTGCACGACCAGCTCGTCCTCGTCTTCGTCGTCCTGACACGGGTGATGAGGCACGCTGCTGTCGTCGGGCGCCATCCATCGGGTGGGCCCGACGGCAGCGGCATTCCCAGAGGCTTTCCCCTTTTTCCCGGCACATTCCCCGGAACCGTGCGTCGCGACCATTGGAGGCCCGAGTGCACGTCTTCGTGACGATCCCCCTCGACCAGGGCGGCACGGCGCCGGCGCAGGTCGTGCGGGAGGTCATCGCCGACCTCTTCGGGCCGCGGCGGCCGCCCTGGCCGGGCGGCCACTACGCCGTGCGGACCTGGGACCGGGCGGACGGCGGCGACCTGTTGCAGGTCAGCCTCGCCTCCGACACGGCCCCGGCCGACCGGGCCATCGACCGGGCCGAGGAAGCGGCCCGCGCCCACGGCCTGCGGCCGACCGCGGCCGAGGTCCCGCTGGAGGAGGTGCCCTCGCCGCTGTGGAACTCGGGGGTCGCCGGGCCCGGGTTCGACGCCGCCTCCAAGCGGCTCTGCGCCGCCGTGGCGCCCGCCCTCGCCCGGGCCGCGTCGGAGCTGGTCCACGACACCGGCAAGGCCGGGGCCTACCGGCTCGCGCTGCGCCTGATGGCCGCCAACGCCGGGGCCGCCGTGCTGGAGTCCGAACAGCGGCACCTGACCTCCCGGGACTTCGGCGAGCTGGTGAGCCTGCGGCTGCTCAGCTACCGCTCCCACTACGAGGGGGCCAAGAACGCCCGGGCCACGGACCCCGACGCCTTCGAGCGCAGGTGCGCCGGCTTCTACGAGGCGCTCGGGGCCTACGCCCGCGACCTCGTCCGCGACTGCGCGGCCTCACCGGTGCCCGCCGCCGGAGACGAGCCGGCCCGCACCTGGGTGGAGGCCGTCCGGGGGCGGTTCGGCCCGCTGCGGGACCTGTGCCGCGACGGGCTCATCGCCCACGAGGGGCCCACACTCGACGCCTACGGCGGGGAAGGCGGCGCCCGGCCTCCGGCGAGCGCCTTCCACGCGGACCTGTCCGAGGCGATGTCGGAGCTCCTGCACCGGAACCCGGACTTCATGGCGTACCGGATCCAGACGAGCCTGCTGTACAGCTGCCTCCACACGCTCGGGTTCACCCTGGCCGAGCGGTACCTCTTCTGCTACATCCTCGCGCGCGCCAACGAGGAGGTCGCCGGCAGGGGCGCCGAGGAGCTGGCCCAGGGGCTCGACGCCGTCGCCCGGGAAGTCGCGGCCGGGTAGCCGAGCGGCGGTCCGGCCGAAACCGACCTCAACGGAGGAGAGACATGCACATTGTGCTCGCTAATGTGCCGTGGAGTCCGATCGGGTTCCCGTCCCTGGCCCTCGGGCTGCTCAAGAGCCTGACGCTGAAGGAGTTCCCCGACGCCGACGTCGACGTCGTGTACGGGAACCTCGACTTCGTGGACTGGATCACCGCGCACCGGCCCGACTTCGACTACGAGGACTACCGGTACTACGACCTGGAGAGCTGCTACATCGGGACCGGCGACTGGGTCTTCTCCTCGGCGCTGTACCACGACCCGCAGTGGAAGGTCCAGGAGTTCCTGGAGAAGTTCGGGCCGCAGGCGGCGACCGAGCCCGGCCAGGACCTCGCGCACGGGAACACCCATGAGGCCCGGACGCAGACCACGCTGTGGCTGCACGAGCACGTCGAGGAGTTCACCGACGAGCTGGCCGGGCGCATCGCCGCCGGGGCCCCCGACATCGTCGGCTTCACCACCACCTTCCAGACCCTCACGGCGTCCCTGGCGGTCGCCCGGCGGCTCAAGGAGCTCTCGCCCGGGACGGTGACCGTCTTCGGCGGCGCCAACTGCGAAGGGGCGATGGGCGAGGCGCTGCACCGCAACTTCGGCTTCATCGACTACGTCGTCCGCGGCGAGGGGGAGCTGGCCTGGCCGGGCCTGCTGCGCGCGCTGCAGGAGGACGAGCCGTCCTTCGCCGGCATCGCCGGACTGTGCTGGAGGGACGCGGACGGGAACTCGGTGTACAACGAGGTGAGCACCAAGCCCCTGCCGCCGGCCGCCATGGTCCTGCCCCACTACGACGAGTACTTCGAGCGGTTCGCCGAGTCGCGGGCCCGCTTCTGGCTGGAGCCCCGGCTGGTCCTGGAGAGCTCCCGCGGCTGCTGGTGGGGCGAGAAGCACCACTGCACCTTCTGCGGGCTGAACGGCGCCAGCATGATGTTCCGCAGCAAGCGGCCCGACCAGTTCATCGACGACCTCGTCACGCTCGCGCGCCGCCACCGGGTCCTCGACGTGATGATCGTGGACAACATCCTGGACATGGCCTACCTGGACTCGCTCCTTCCCCGGCTCGCCGAGGAGGACGTCGACCTGCGGCTGATGTACGAGATCAAGGCCAACCTGCGCTATGAGCAGCTGGAGATCATCGCCAAGGGCGGCGTGGTCTGCATCCAGCCCGGGGTCGAGAGCCTGAGCAGCAGGGTCCTCAAGATCATGGACAAGGGCGTCTCCGGCTGCCTGAACGTGCGCATGCTGCGGGACGCCCAGTCGCTGGGGCTCACCGTCATCTGGGCCTACCTCTACGGCTTCCCCGGGGAGACCGATGAGGACTACGCCCGGATCATCGAACAGTTCCCGAAGCTGCACCATCTGGGCCCCGCGGGCGGGGACGACCGGCTCGCGGTCCAGCGCTTCGCCCCGTACTTCGAGAACCCCTCGCTCGGCTTCCAGGAACGGTGGGCGGCCACGCAGTACGGGCTCACCTACGACCTGCCCGAGGAGGAGCTGTTCGACATCGCCTACATCTTCGACGCCACGCACCGGGGCATCGGCAACGACATGGCGTGGAGGCTGCGGGCCGGGCTGGACGAGTGGCGCGAACAGCACTGGCGCAGCCAGCTGTCCTACTTCGCCACCGACGACGGCGTGACGATCACCAACACCCGCCCGGCCTTCGACTGGGACGTCGTCCGGCTCACCACCGACCTCGAGCTGACGCTCTTCCGGCTGCTCGACCAGCCCCGGTCGATGGAGTACCTGGAGCGCCAGTGCGCCGGGCGGTACACGCCGGCCGACATCGCCGCCGTGATCGAGCGGTGGACGGAGCTGGGACTGCTCTTCAGCGACGCCGGCCGCATGATCCACGTCGTGACCGAGGACCGCAACCAGCGGTTCATGCAGATCCAGGTGGGCCAGGGGCTGACGGCGTCCGACCGGCCGTCCCCGGCGCCCGCGGCAGTCTGAGGGGGAACACGCAGTGCCGACGATGAACGACACCGCCGCGGCGGCCGGGACCGGGGCCCAGGGCGGTACCGGTGTGCGGTACAGCATGTGGCGCCACGGCTCCGCCGCGGTCCGGGACCGGGTGGACAGCCACCTGGGCGACGGGGTCCTCGGCGGGGACGCCATCGCCGAGGCGCGCCGCATCCACGAGTCCCAGGCGCGGTTCGTGTCCATCGAACCCGTGGTCGACCTCGGCGGGCGGGGGGCCGACCCGGACACGATCCCCGCGCTCTCCTTCGTCCGCGAGCTCACCAGCCACGGGGTGGAGGTGGACTGGCGGGCGCGCCTGGTCGCGGACAGCCCCGAGTGGTGGGTGTTCGGCCACCTGTTCCCGCCGTCGGTCCTGGAGGGGCCGCGCGGCGACGAGGTGGCGGCCGTCTGGCGGGGCCGGTACCACGTCGGGCGGTGCTTCCTGCGCCGTGGGCCCGGGTTCGTGCAGATCCGGGACCGGCGCCACGCCGGCCTGCGGCGGCTCACGATCTCCGACGGCGGCCTCGTCTCGGCGATCGACGCGCTGCTGGCCGACCGCGGCGCGGACGCCGTCCCGGACAAGGCGGTCGCGGCGTTCGAGAAGCAGCACCTGGCCGTCCGGATCGGCGGCGGCGTCTGGTGGGCGCCCTACCGGCTGAAGCGCTGGGCCCTGCCGGCCTGGGAGGTCTGAGGGCACGGGCGGTGGGCCCCGCCGCGGGGCGGGGGCAGGACGACGGCCGGCCCGACCCGGCCCGTCCGGTGGGACTTCGGAGGGACTCGGAGGGACGGCATGTACATCAGCATCGTCGTGTGGAACCTGGCGGAGTCGGAGGCCACGGTCGAGAGCCTGCGCGAGTACCTGCGCGACTACGCCGTGGACGCCTTCTCCACGCTCCGGGGGATGCGGATGAAGACCTGGTTCGCGGACGCCGAGAAGGGGTACTGGGGGGCGGTGTACCTCTGGGACGGCGAGAAGATGGGGAATCCGCGCTCGGTGAGCAAGGCGATCGAGCTCATCGGCTACCCCCCGACGTCCACGAGCGTCTTCGCGGTCGAGGCGATCGCCGAAGGGATCAGCGCGATCGAGTCGTTCGAGGGCGTGGGCCGCGCCTTCGAGGAGGCGCCCGAGCGGGGGTGAGTCCCCCTCCCGGACGGCGGGCGGCGGTCCCGCCGGGGCACGACGCGTTCCGGGCGTGCCGGGTTGACCACGCTCCGGGGCCGGTTCCGGCCCGGCCGGCGCCGCGTCCATGAAATGGGCCCTACACGGGCGAATCGGCGCCTCCCCGGCCCGGAACGGTATCGGTCCCACATGTTCCCGTGCGCCGACCGGTGAGAAACGGCGACGCCTGGGCACAAGCGGGACATGGACGTGAGCGCCCCGCCCGGAACGCGCAGCCGCGATCGGCGCGTCCCCCGGGTGCGCCGGTGCAGGGGTCCGCCCCGGTGTGAGCGCGCCCCGCATCCGCCCCTCTGGCCCCTGCACTCGGCCTCGCACACGATCCCGATCCCCGGCCCCGCGCCACCGGCCCCGGCCCGGGCGGGCGGCCGGACCCGAACTTCGTCATCCCCTGCCAGCGCCGCGCGGCCGTCGGCCGCGCCCGGTCGATGCCCCCGCTCCACGGCCCGTGGCCGACGCCGCTCGCGTGCTGTGAGCGAGAAGGAGCAGACCGGTGTTGATCCGAACCATCGGCGCATTAGGGCTCGCCGCGGTGACGGCCGCCGCGGTGGCGGCCCCGGCCGCCGCGTCCCCGTCCCCCGACGGCCAGGGGCGGCCCCTGCCGTCGTCCCCGTCCACCGCCCCCGGAACGGCGGGGGAGGGCCCATCCGCCCAGCGGACGTGCCCCGGCTCCGCGTCCCCGACGCGCAGCGACTTCAACGGCGACGGCCACGCCGACGCCGCCGTCGGTGACCCGTTCGCGGCGGTCGGCGGCACCAACGACGCGGGCGCGGTCACCGTGCTGTACGGCGGTGGCGACGGCCGCGTGGGCGAGGGCGAGCGCGCCCGCATCACCCAGGACTCTCCGGGCGTCCCCGGAGGGGTCGAGGGCGGCGACTGGTTCGGCGCCGCGCTGGAGCCGGTGAACCTCGACGGCGACGGCTGCACCGACCTGGTCGTCGGCACCCACGGCGAGGACCTGGACGGCGCCGAGAACGCGGGCGCGGTCGTCGTCCTGTACGGCTCCCCGGACGGGCTGGGGGCGGGCCGCGGATCGCTGTGGATCGACCAGTCCACCGCGAAGGTGCCCGGGTCCTCCGAGCGCCTGGACGAGTTCGGCTACTCGCTGAGCGCCGCCCCGGCCGAAGGCGCCGACGCGGCCACCCTGGTCGTCGGCACCCCCTACGAGGACATCGGCTCTCTCCAGGACGCCGGCGCCGCCACCGCGCTGTGGTTCACCGAGGAGGGCGGGATCGCCGCCGCGGCCCGGTTCGACCAGGACACGCCGGGCGTCCCCGGGCGCCCTGAGACGAGCGACCTGTTCGGCCTCGGCGTCGAGCTCGCCCGGGTGTCCGGGAGCACCGGCCGCTGGGACCTGCTCGTCGGCGTGCCCTACGAGGACGTCGGCTCGGTGCGCAACTCCGGGGGGCTGATCCGCATCGGCGACATCGCCGAGGCGGCCGCCGAGTACCCCTCGGCCTGGTGGGACCAGGCCTCCCCGGGCGTGGCCGGGTCGGTCGAGGCCGGCGACCTATTCGGCACCGACCCCGAGTACGTCCCGACCCCCGAGGGCGGCTACGCCGCCGTCGGCGTGCCGGGAGAGGACCTGTCCGGCCGGCACGACGGAGGGATGGCCCAGTCCTTCACCGGCACCGGGGACGGCCTCCGGGCGGACCGCTCGTTCCACCAGGACAAGGAGGGCGCCGCAGGGGCGGTCGAGGACAACGACTACTTCGGCTTCGTCCTGGACGGCGTCCCCGGGACGGTCGCGGGCGGGGACGCGCGCGTCGTCTTCGGCCTGCCCTACGAGGACATCGGCGCCGAGGAGGACTCCGGCGCGGCCCAGTCCTTCTCCCTCGACGCCGCCGGGTACGACGACCGGTGGATCGACCAGTCCACCGCCGGGGTCCCGGGCACCCCGGAGGCGGGCGACTTCTTCGGCCAGGAGGTCGCCACGGCCGGGGACGAGGACGAGCAGGCGCTGCTGGTGGGGGCTCCCGACGAGAACGCCCACGGCACGGTGACGGTCCTGCCCTTCGGCGGCGGCGCCCGCGCCTGGGAGCCGGGCGCGGGCGGCGTCCCGGAGCCGGCCAACCGGTTCGGCGCGTCCCTCGCGGGCCACGCCTGAGCCTGTTCCGCTCCCTCCCGGAAGGAGGATGGGCCCTGGGGCGCTTCGGCGCTCCGGGGCCCACCCCGTGCGGCTCCGTGCCCGTCCCCGGGGAGGGGCCCAGGGACAGGCGCCGGGGCTCCTAAGGGCCATCTCCGGGTGGGCCCAGGGGACTGCCGGACTCCCGGGAGGACGGGGGGAGGCGAGTATCGGGGTGCGCGCCGCTGAGGCGCCCACCCCCCTCGTCACGGACCGGGCGTCCGTGCCGGAAGGATCGGAGTCCCCCTGTGATCACGAGAGCCCTCCTGCACCTCAGGCATGTGGGCAACGACCTCTCCCGCGACAAGGGCGTGAACCTCGCCCTCGCCGCCGTCCTGGTCCTCAGCGCGTTCCTGATGGCCACCGGGGCCATGGTCATGGAGCGCGTCGTCGGGTCCGTCGACCAGCTCTTCGAAGAGGCCCGGCCTCCCCACTTCCTCCAGATGCACAGCGGCGACTACGACCCCGGGGCCCTGGAGTCCTTCGCCGAGCGGCACCCCGACGTCGAGGCCTGGCTCATCGAGGACATGCTGGGGTACGACGGCGCGGCCCTCTCCTGGAGCCGCGCATCGGACGGCGAGTCGGGGGACTTCTCCGACAGCCTGATCGACAACCTCTTCGTCACGCAGAACGACGGGTTCGACCTCCTCCTGGACGGGACCGGCGCGGCCCCGAGGCCCTCCCCGGGAGAGGTCTACGTGCCGGTCGCCTACCAGCAGGCGTACGACCTGCGGGCCGGGGACGAGCTGACGGTCGAGACCGACGCCGGGAGCCGCGGGTTCCGCATCGAAGGATTCGTGCGCGACGCGCAGATGGGGTCGTCGCTCAACGCGTCCACCCGCGTCCTCGTCTCCGAGGAGGACTTCCGCGAGCTGGGCCGCGCCGGGGGCGGCGCCCCGGAGATCATCGCCGAGTTCCGCCTGGCCGACCCGTCCGCGGCGGCCGACTTCCAACGGACCTATGAGGCCGACGACGCCCTGCCGAAGAACGGGCAGGCGGTCACCTTCGACATGATCCGCCTCATCAACGCGGTCGGCGACGGCCTTCCCGCGGTGGCGCTGGTCTTCGCGAGCCTGGTGCTCATCGCGATCGCCGTCCTCAGCGTGCGCTTCGTGATCCACGGAACCCTGGAGGGCGAGGTCCGGGAGATCGGCGCCATGAAGGCCGTCGGCATCCCCGACCGGTCGATCATGGGCCTGTACCTGACCAAGTACGGCGTCATGGCGTCGGCCGCGTGCGTCGTCGGCGGAGCCCTGGCCGTCGTCGCGACCGGCCTGCTCACACGCGGCGTCGAGGCGAACTTCAGCCAGGCGCCGCCCGGCGCCGCGACGGTCCTGGTCCCCGTGGCCGCGCTGGCGGCCGTGTTCGTGTTCGTCATGGCGGTCTGCCGCGGCGTCCTCGGCAGGGTCGCGCGGATGCAGGTCGTCAACGCCCTGGTCCACGGCAGCCTCCTCGACGAGCGGCGCGAGGCGCGCCGCGCGCGCAGGCGGGCCCGACGGCTGCGCCCCAGCGCCCTGGGGTCCCGCAGGGGCCGGGCGGTCAACAGGCGGCTGGCCCTGCTGGACCTGCGCGCCGAGCGCGGCCGGTGGATCCTCCTGCCCGTCGTGTTCTCCCTCGCCGCGGTCCTGATGGTCCTCCCGATGAACCTGCTGAGCACGTTCGCGAGCCCCGGCTTCGGCGCCTACCTGGGGGTGCCGGACAGCGGCGTGCGCGCCGACGTCCGGTTCGCCGACGACGTCGAGGCCGTGCACGCGGACGTGGTCGAGGGCATGCGCGGCGACGACCGCCTGACCGACGTGCGCTCCTTCGGCAACGTGCTCATGGAGGCGGAGGACGCCGACGGGCCGGTGAACCTCCGCGTCGACGTGGGGGACCACCGGCGGGCCGCGGTCGAGTACCTGGAGGGCGGGCGGCCGGAGTCCGGGGAGATCGCGCTGTCGCTGCTGAACGCCGAGCGGTTCGGCGTCTCGGTCGGCGACGAGCTGGTCGTGGACGGCGGGGACGGAGCGGCCCCGCTCACCGTCAGCGGCGTCTACCAGGACGTCTCCAGCGCCGGGTACACCGCGAAGATGCAGGGGGAGCCGCCGAGCGGGGCGGACGCCTACGTCGTCTTCGCCGACATGGCGGGGGAGGAGGCCCCCGGCGACGTGGCCGCCGAGTACGAGGAGCGGTTCCCCAGCGCGTCCGTGATCCCCATGCGCGAGTACATCCAGCAGACCATGTCGTACGCGACCGACGCCCTGCGCGGGGCCGCCGTCCTGTCCGCGGTCTTCGGACTGGGTGTCGCGCTGCTCATCACCAGCCTGTTCCTGCGCCTGGTGCTGTCCCGGGACCGCGGGAAGACCGGCCTGCTGTCCGCCATCGGTCTCTCCTCGGGAGAGATCGTCGGCCAGGTGTGGCTGAAGGTGCTCGTCGCGGCGGCGGCCGGGACGGCGATCGGGGTCGTGTTCGCGGCGACGGCGGGGGAGTCCTTGGCCGGCGCCCTCGTCGCGTCGGCGGGGCTGGGGATCGGGGAGCTCACGTTCATCCCGGACCCGCTGATCGCATACGCGGCGTACCCGATCGCCCTCATGGGCGCCGCACTCCTCGGCACCCTCATCCTCACCGCCCCGCTCCGCAGGGCGGACAAGAGCTCATGGCTCGGACAGTGACTCGGGAAATGCTTCGGACGACGACGGGAGCGACCATGACGCAGGCCGTGACGCAGGCGCCGACGGCGGCACTGGAGTGCCGCGACCTGGCGAAGACCTACTACTCCACCGACCCTCCGACCGAGGTCGTCGGCGGGATCGACCTGGACGTGCGGCAGGGTGAGTTCCTCGCCGTGATGGGGGCATCCGGGTCGGGGAAATCGACGCTGCTGTACAACCTCAGCGGGATGGACCGCCCGACCGGCGGGCGGGTACTGCTCGAAGGGCGCGACCTGACCTCGCTCGACGACCGGGAGATGAGCAGGGTCAGGCTGACGCGGGTGGGGTTGGTCTTCCAGCAGGCCTACTTCCTGCGCACGCTGAACGTGCGCGACAACATCCTCCTGCCCGCCCTCAAGGCGGCGTCGGGGAAGCGGCAGGCGGCGGAGGCGGCGGCCAGGGTGGACGCGCTGATGGAGCGGTTCGGGATCGCCCACGTCGGGCGGCACGGGATCACGCAGGTGTCCGGGGGACAGCTGCAGCGGGCCTCGATCTGCAGAGCGCTGGTGTGCGAGCCGTCCGTCCTGTTCGCGGACGAGCCGACGGGTGCGCTGAACAGCAGCATGACGAAGGAGGTCATGGACGCGCTGACCGACGTGCACTCCGGGGGCGCGACGATCGTCATGGTGACGCACGACCCGGCGTGCGCCGCCCGCGCCGACCGGGTGGTGTTCCTCCGCGACGGCCGGATCGTCGATTCGCGCGAGTTCGGCACGTGGAGCGGGGAGGAGGCCGGGCGCCGCGAGGACGACCTGATCACGTGGCTGAGGAAGCTGGGCTTCTAGAGCGGGTCCCCGGGCTTTCGAACGGGAAACGGCTCCTCCCTGCGCGGGAGGAGCCGTTTCCGGAGGCGCACCCCCGAGATCGGGAGGTCGAAAGCGGAATTGTGCCCAATGCTCTACCGACTGAGCTACACCGGCCGGGCCGGTGGCAGGATTCGAACCCGCGACCCTTGGATTAGAAGTATCCGCCGTCTTCGCACCGGGAGTGCGTGAAGAACGGTACCGGCGCCTTCTACGGCGATGCAACGGATTTTCCGGCCGCCGGGGCGTGCAGAGCGGCGGTTCCACCACCCGATCGCTGTCAGCGCGGCGTTTTCACCACGCTGGATGCCCGGACGGGCGGTCTCCGAGCCCAGCACGCGGGCGGCCGGGGCGCGGGGAGGAGTGCGGGGCGGGACATGCAGTCACTGCATGCCCTGCTCCGGAATCGGCGGCTACCGGCGGAGGACCGGCGGCGGGAGCGTGGGGGCATGCTCAAGAAGTCGCCTTCCTCCGGCCCGTCCCCTTCCCGGATCCGGGTGCGCCTCGCGCCGTTGATGCCCGGGGCGCTGCTGGTTGCGGCGGGCGTGGCGGGGGCGATGGGCGTCCACGCGGTCGTGCCGGGAGCGGGAACCCTGGTCGTCGCGCTGGTGCTCGGGGCGGTCCTGGCCAACGCCGGCCTGGTTCCGGGCCGCGCGCGTCCGGGCCTGAAGGCGGCGGCGAAGACGCCGATGCGCGCCGGGATCGTCCTGCTCGGGCTGGGGCTGTCGCTCCCGGACGTGCTGGCCCTGGGAGGCCCGGTGCTGCTGGTGGTGGCCGGAGGGCTCGTGGCGACGTTCGGCGCCACCGTGGCGATGGGGAGGGTGCTGGGCATCGGCCCCGAGCGGAGGATGCTCATCGCGGCCGGGGTGTCGGTGTGCGGGGCGTCGGCGGTCGCGGCGGCCAATGACGCGGTGGGCGGCGACGACGATGACGTGGCCGCGGCGGTGGCCCTGGTGACCGTGTTCGGGACCATTGCGATCCCGGTGCTGCCGGCACTGGCGGCGGGGTTCGGACTGGGGCCGGACCTGACGGGGATGTGGGTCGGCGCGAGCGTGCACGAGGTGGGCCAGGTGGCGGCGGCCGCGGGAGCGGTGGGCGGGACGGCCCTCGCGGCGGCGGTGGTGGTGAAGCTGACCCGGGTGGTGCTGTTGGCGCCGCTGATGGTGGTGCTGGGCGTCTGGCGGCGGCGGAGAGCGGACGTCGGCGCTGACGGAGGGGATGAGAAGGGGAGACAGACGGTCCGTCGACCGCCGCTGGTGCCGCTGTTCGTGGTCGGGTTCCTCGCAGCGGCGGCGCTGGGCGGGACCGGATGGCTGCCGGAGGGCGTGCTGGTGGTCGGGGGAGTGCTGCAAACGGTCCTGCTGTCGGCCGGGCTGTTCGCCATGGGGACGGGAGTGCACCTGCCGACCCTGGCGAAGAGCGGCGCCCGCCCGCTCGCGCTGGGGGCTGCGGCGAGCGCGTTCATAGCGGCGGTGACATTGGGAGGACTGACGGCGGTCGCGTAATGGGGATGGTCGCCTGCGTTGCGCTACCGTTGCCGGGAGCACCAAAGTTGCATGAGAGCGTGTCCGACGCTGAAGAACCCCCAGGTCAGTAAGACTGCTCCCCGCACACGCGGGAATGGACACAGTGCAGTGGTCACGTGGAGGCAGTAAAATGCCCCGCACCGGCCGGGGATGAATACAGAGGGGCGGGGCTTCGCACCGCCCCTCCGCCTTTCGCCGCCTTTTACGGGTTCGGATTTCCCGCCCAGAAGCGGTCCAGGATGTCCTGCCTCAGCAGGTGCTCCATCCCCGCCGACCGCATGCGCGTGATCAGTCCCCGGCGGTCCGTCCCCAGTGACGCGGCGGTCGCGTCCAGGTGCCACCCCGCCGCGGCCAGCCTGCTCAGCAGGTGCCCCCGCTTGGTCTGGGCATTGGAGAGCACGAACGTCTTCAGGTACCCCAGCTCCCCGTCCTCGCGGGTGATCGCCTCGCCGATGTGGTTCGTCCTGGCGGGGTCGAACGACGGCAGGAACCGTTCAAGCGTGAAGTCCCCCATGCGGTGGACCGGGGTCAGCGTGTAATCGGCATCGGTCAGCGGCGCCAGCATCGTCTCGTCGTGGAACTCCCTCCACGACGCCCGCTGCTCCTCCAGCGCCGCCCTCAGCCCTGCCAGGTCCGACACACCGCGCGTCCTCAGCGGCGCGTGCAGGTGCGGCGACTCGGCGAACATCGCGTTCCGGTAGATCGCCTCCCCGAACATGTCCAGCACCAGCGTCGGGTGCAGCGCCCGGTAGTCCTCCGGGTGCGGCGTCACGACCACCGACGCCAGCTCGTCCCCGACGTACAGCGCGACACCGCACTGCCCGTGCACGATCTCGAACGTGCGCAGCGCCTCGGCCAGCCCATCCACGTGCAGCCCCAGGTACGACTCCTCCTCGCGCGGCGACAGCCCCCGCCGGAGCGTCGTGCGCGACCACTCCTTCCACGCGATGTCCGGCCCGCCGAAGTGCAGGCTCAGGTACCCCTCCATCGCCAGGTGCAGCGGCAGGAAGCGCAGCCGCGTCCGGGCCGTGCGCTGGACCTGGCGCCGCAGCCCGAACAGCCTGATCCGGGGCGGCCCGCCGGCCGCCTCCTCCTCCGCCGCACGCGCGGCCTCGGCCCCGGAGGGCACCCCGCGCTCCACCTCCGACAGCCAGGTGCCGTACGCGGCCGACGCCGCCTCGTCCCCCCAGGTCGCGACGTAGGCGTGCGGCACGTACCCCACGTAGCGCGGCCGCCGCTGCGACCCCACGACCGCGATGTCGCCGCCGGTCAGGCGCGGGTGCAGCCGCAGCCCCTCGACGGGGCGCCGCCTGAGCAGCGGCACCATGCGCACGCCGCCCCGCACCTGCGCGCGGCCGGTCTCCAGGCCCTTCAGGGCGAGGCCGGTCATCGGACCTCCTGAACCGTGGGCTTCTCGTCCACGTCGGCGATGTAGGCGGCCACCCGTCGTTCCAGGTGCTCGCGCAGCTCGGACAGGCCCGACCGGCCCTCCCCGAAGCGGGCCAGCTCCACCAGCGACGGCAGCGCCGAGGCGTCCCGGATGCCCACCGTCGGCACCGACCGCGCCAGCCGCGCGGGCTCCATCTCGTCGGCGTCCATCACCGGGTTCAGGTGCACCGCCGCCGTCCGGTGGCCCGGGTCGACCCGGGTGCGCCAGGCGTCCAGCAGCGCCGCGGGGACGGGCGGGCCGTCGTCGTACCCGTCCGAGACGACGACCAGCCGTTCCGGTCCGTCCTCCAGGGCGTCCAGGATGGTCTCGGCCAGCGGGGTCGCGCCCTCCGGGCGCACGGTCAGCGCGTCGCGGTGCCCCGACACCCAGTGCGCCGTGTACCGCACCGACAGCTCCGCCAGCACGAAGTGGCACGCCAGCGCCACCGCCAGCGGCCGGTTCCGCTTCACCGGCGACCCGAACGAGGAGTAGCTGTCGTCCAGCACCGCCGCCGTCGGCCCCCACGTGCCCGCCTGCCCTCCGGCGATCCGCCGTGCCGCAGCGCGCAGGGCGGACGTCAGCTCCTCGCGGCGCTCCTCCCGCTCGGCGACCGGCAGCGCCAGCACGTACGAGCACAGCCGGGTCAGGCCCGCCCGCCGCAGGTCGGCGCCCTCCAGGCCGTGCCCGCGCAGGCTCCGGTCCAGCCGCAGCAGCTCGCCTCCGGTCGCCGAGGCGCGCGCCCGGGACAGGAACTCCTTGCGCGGCACCCCGTGCTTGGCGGCGAACCCCTCGCCGACGCTGAGCGGCAGCTCGTAGGCGGCCTCCATGCTGTAGTGGGCGGCCCGGTAGGTCTCCAGCAGGGGCGTGGCGAAGAACCCCGCCCGGTGCGGCGGGGTGAAGCAGAACTCGGAGATCTCGCCGGGCTGGCGCAGGTGCGCGTGGCGGGCGGCGGCGGTCAGCCCGGCGCGGTACTTGACCGCGTCGAACGCCAGGTCCCGCCGCCGCGAGATCCACCGCGCGATGACGGCGCGCGTGCGCCGGTTGTTGACCCGCTCGGCGGCCAGGCGCCGGAACAGGCGGTACACGCGCTGGGGCGGCATGTGCGCCAGGCGCTGCGAGACGAGGGCGCCCTCGGTGCGCCGGTCCAGGGCGGCGGCCCCGGGCTCGCCGGGGTCCGACAGCAGGCCGTGCACGATCCGGGCGGCGTTGTGGTCGTTGACGTCCAGCGCCAGGGACGCCGCGTACAGGTCCCGGTAGTTGATGCGCACGTAGTCGTGCAGGAAGTCCAGGGTGAGCCGCTGCTCGGCGGCGCCGGAGCGGAACTCGCGCTGGCCGGTCCCGCTGATCGCGGCGTTGGCGAACCTGAGCACGTCCTCGCAGGCGAGCAGGTCGGTGTAGGTGTCGCCGCCGTGGGTGTCGCGCATCGCCGCTCCGGGAGGTGGTCGAGGGGGCCGACCGGGGAGAAGGGGAGCGAGCTGCTTGATAGTCGCGGTAAAGGCGAAATCCGGAAGTCGCGCCGGAGTCCCACGGTCGGCCCGGAGAGAGGCTAGCAGCGCGCTCCCGCCCGGTTCACGGGGTTTTCGCGCCGCCCGGCGGCCCCTGCGCCGCAGGGGCGAAGTGCCGAAGGTCCCCGCCCTGGAGGCTGTTCACCCCTTCAACCGTGCCGTCCTCCCGAGTTCCACTGGAAACCGCCGCCTACGGGTTCGGCGTCCCGGGGGGACGGCTCTTCACAGGGCCGTACGCAGGATCTTTCCCTGTGCCTGGAGGGCAGACAGATGTCGACCACCCCGGTCCGGATCGAAGGCGACCCGGACGGCCCGAGCCGCTGGATGTGGCTGGTCAAGTGGCTCCTGTTGATACCGCACTACATCATCCTCGTCTTCCTGTGGGTGGCCTTCCTGCTGCTCACCGTCGTCGCCTTCGTCGGCATCCTGATCAACGCCCGCTACCCGGGCTGGATCTTCCGCTTCAACCTCGGTGTGCTGCGCTGGACCTGGCGCGTGGACTACTACGGCTACGCCGTGCTCGGCACCGACCGGTACCCGCCGTTCACCCTCGGACCGGCCGAGGACTACCCCGCGCGGCTGGACATCGCCGAGCCCGGGGTCCTCTCCCGGGGACTGGTCCTGGTCAAGTGGTGGCTGCTGGCGATCCCGCACTACCTGGTCCTCATGGCCTTCGTGGGGGGCGCGACGTTCTTCATCGAGAAGGGCGGCGACCGGACGCAGGCCGGCGCGGCCGCCATGGACGCGGCCGCGAGCGGTATCGGCCTGGTGGCGGTCCTGCTCCTCATCGTCGCGATCGCGCTGCTGTTCACCGGCCGCTACCCCGGCGGGCTGTTCGACCTGCTGATGGGCATCGCGCGCTGGCGCGTGCGCGTCGGGGCGTACGCGGCCCTCATGACCGACTCCTACCCGCCGTTCCGGCTCGACCAGGGCGGGCGCGAGCCGGGCCGGGAGGGGCCGGCGCTGCGCGAGGGGCCTCCGGCGGCCGGCTGACCGGAGGCGGACACCGCGCGGCGGCGGCGCCCGCAAGCCCTGGGCGGCACCCCGGGAGGCCGTGCGGGGCCGGACCCCGCCCGGCCCCCGCACACCCGGGTCACGCGTGCTGCGCCTCCAGCCGCGCGCGGACCTCGGCGTAGCGCTCCCGCACCTGCGGGGCGGGCTCGCCGGTCCGCTCCTCCGTCTTGGCGCCCGTGCCCCACTCCGGCGGCTCGGCGCCGCCCAGCAGCGCCCAGGCCGCCTGGCGCGCGGCCCCGTCGGCCACGTACTCGCTGTCCTCGGGCACCAGCACCGGCCGCCCGAACACCCGGGGCGCCAGCGCCTTGACCGCCTCCGACCGCGCTCCGCCGCCGATGAGCAGCACCCGTTCCACCGGGACGCCGTTGTCGGCCAACGCGTCCACCGCGTCGGCCAGGCCGCACAGCATGCCCTCCACGAACGCCCGGGCGATGTTGGCGGGCCGCAGGTTGGCCCCGGTGATGCCGTCCAGCCGCCCGGTGGCGTCCGGCAGGTTCGGCGTGCGCTCGCCCTCCAGGTACGGCAGCAGCACCAGCCCTTCGGCGCCCGGCTCGGCGGAGAGCACCAGCCGGTCGAACTCCTCGCGGCCGACCTGGAGGGCCGCGGCCCCGGCCTCCAGCACCCGCGCCGCGTTCAGCGTGCACACCAGCGGGAGGAAGCCCCCCTCGGCGTCGGCGAACCCGGACACCAGCCCGCTCGCGTCCGCCGTGGGCGCCTGGACCGACGCGAAGGCGGTCCCCGACGTGCCCACCGACACCGCCACGTCGCCCGGGCGCAGACCCAGGCCCAGGCCCGCCCCCATGTTGTCGCCGGTGCCGACGCCCGCGACGCGCACGCCCTCCCGGCCCGGCGCGGGGGCGCACTCCAGCGCCTCGCCCGGCGCCGCCACCCGGGGCAGCCGCAGGTCGTGCCCGAGCGCCAGGCGCACCAGGTCGTCGCGGTAGGCGCCCTCGGCGGGGGAGTAGTACCCGGTGCCCGAGGCGTCGCCGCGGTCGGTCACCGCCTGCGCGGCCCCGGTGATCCGCCGCGTCAGCCAGTCGTGCGGCAGCACCGCCTCGGCCACCCGGGAGGCGTTCTCCGGCTCGTTGGCGGCCAGCCAGCGCAGCTTGGCCACGGTGAAGCTGGACACCGGCACGCTGCCCACGGCGTCGGCCCACGCCTTGGGGCCGCCCAGCTCGGCGACCAGGTCGGCGGCGGCGCCGGCCGCCCGGGTGTCGTTCCACAGCAGTGCCGGGCGCACCACGCGCCCCTCCTCGTCCATGGCCACCAGCCCGTGCTGCTGGGCGGCGACCGCGACGGCCTCGACGCCCTCCAGCAGCCCGCCCGAGGAGGCCTCCTCGAATGCGCGCCACCAGGCCTCGGGGTCGACCTCGGTGCCGTCGGGGTGCGGGGCGCGCCCGGTGCGCACCAGGGCTCCGTCCTCGGCGCGCCGGACGACGATCTTGGTGGCCTGGGTCGAGCTGTCGACGCCCGCTACGAGTGCCATGCGATCTCCCTCAGGGGACAGGGGGCGCCCCTCACGCCGGGGGCGCGCTCCGGGGACGGTGGTGGTGTGACGGCCATTACGCGCAACACCCTAAGAGACCGCCTTGCCGAGGGCGGCCTCCACTTCGGGCCGGTCCGGCGGGGAGGAGCCCGCGCGCGTGCACGCCAGCGCCGCCGCGTGGGCGGCGAAGACCAGCGCCTCGGAGGCCGCGTCCCGGCCCATGCCCTCCAGCGCCGCCGGGCTCTCCAGGAGCCCGAGCCGCTCCAGCTCGGCCAGGTAGGCGCCGATGAAGGCGTCGCCCGCCCCGACCGTGTCGACCACGTCCACCGGAGGCGCGGCGGCCCGCAGCGGCTCTTGGCCGGGCAGCAGCGCCACGGCGCCCTCGCCGCCGAGGGTGACCAGTGCGAGCAGCAGGCCGTGCTCCTCCACCAGCGCTTGGGCCGCCTCCACCGGGTCGCGTTCGGGGAACAGCAGCGACAGGTCGTCGGCACTGGCCTTGAGCACGTGCGCCACGTCGCACCAGCCGCGCGCGTTCTCCCGGTAGGCGTCCATGTCCGGGCACGCGACGGCGCGCACGTTGACGTCGTAGGAGACCACGGTCTCCGCGCGCCGCGCGCGCAGCCACGACCGCAGCACCGACGCACCGGGCTCCAGCACCGTGGCGAGGGTCCCCACGTGCACGCACGCCCCCGCGGTCTCCGACGGCAGCTCCACGGGCGACCACTGCCAGTCGGCGGTGCCCGATGCGTAGAAGGTGTACTCGGCCGACCCCGCATCGTCGAACGCGACGAAGGCCAGCGTGGTCTGCTCGGGGGCGTCCACCGCCCACCGCAGGTCCACCCCGTTCTCCTCCAGGTGGGCGCGGAGCATCCGCCCGAAGTGGTCCCGCGACAGGCGGCAGAGCAGGGGGGCGGGGACGCCCAGCCGGTTCAGGGCGATGGCGGCGTTGGCCGCGCCGCCGCCCGGCAGCGCCCGCCAGTCGCCGGGGGAGCCCCCGGGGATGAGGTCCACGAGGGCCTCGCCGCAGACGATGATCATGTGTCTCCCGACGTTCGGCGGTCCCGGTGGGGCGGTGCCGAGCACCGCCCCACCGGGACCGGGACTGTCCGACGGTTCTCCATCATGGCGGGGACGGCCGGGGCCGCGCCCCGCCGCCCCCGCCGTGGCCCCCTATTTCACCGCGCCCATCGACAGGCCGCGCACCAGCTGCCGCTGGGCGGTCCAGCCGACCACCACGATGGGCAGCGAGGCCATCACGGCCGCCGCCGACAGCTGCGCCACGAACAGGCCCTCGCTGGTGATGAACCCGGTCAGGAAGACCGGCACGGTCGCCGCCTGGGCGGCGGTCAGGTTCACCGCGAAGAAGAACTCGTTCCACGCGAAGATCGTGCAGATCAGCGCGGTGGCGGCGATGCCGGGCGCCATCACCGGCAGCATCACCGACCACAGGATGCGGCCCAGCCCGGCGCCCTCGACGCGCGCCGCCTCCACGATCGCCCCGGGCACCTCCAGGAAGAACGAGCGCAGCATCCACACCGCGATCGGCAGGTTCATCGCCGTGTAGAGCACGACCAGGGTCCACACGTTGTCCAGCATGGACAGCCACGACGCGGCCACGTAGATCGGCACCACGACCGCCACCACCGGCAGCATCTTGGTGGAGATGAAGAAGAACAGCACGTCCTGGGTGCGCTTGACCGGCGCGACCGACAGCGCGTACGCGGCGGGCAGCCCCAGCACCAGGACCAGCACGGTCGAGGCGGCGGTGGCGATGAGCGAGTTGCCCAGGTACGGCAGGAAGTCGGCGCCCAGGACCGCGGTGAACCGGTCCAGCGTCGGCTGGAAGAACAGCGTGGGCGGGTCGGTCGCCGCCTGGTTCTCCTCCTTGAAGGCGGTCAGCACCAGCCACAGCACCGGTGAGACGAACAGCAGCGCGATCGCCCATGTGGCCGCGGTCAGTGCGGTGCCGCGCGCGCTCCCGCGGGGGCGGCGCGCCGGGCGCTGGGTGCTCACGGCGGTCACGTTCTCGCCTCCTGTGCGTTCATGAACGTCCGGAAGATCAGCCGGAGGGCGAGCGTGGCCACGATGATGGTCCCGACCACCACCACGACCCCCATGGCCGCCGACTGTCCGATGTCGAACCCGAGGAAGGTCCGCTGGTAGATGTAGAAGGGCAGGTTGGAGCTGGCGGTCCCGGGGCCGCCCTGGGTCATCATGTAGATCGTGTCGAAGGTGTTCACCACGTAGATCGACCCCAGCAGCACGCCCAGCTCGATGTAGCGGCGCAGGTGCGGCAGCGTGATCCAGACGAACATCTGCCACCGGGACGCCCCGTCGACCTGGCCGGCCTCGATGACGTCGCGCCCCTGGCTCTGCAGCCCCGCCAGCACCAGCAGGGTCATGAACGGCGTCCACTGCCACACCAGGGCCACCACCACCGAGAACACCGGCGACTGCGACACCCAGTCGGTGTCGGCGGCGCCCAGCGGCCCCAGCACGAAGTTCACCAGGCCGAACACCGGCTCGAACATGATGTGCTTCCACAGCAGCGCCGTGGCCACCGGCAGCACCAGGAACGGGGTGATGATCATGGTGCGCGCCACCCCGCGCCCGCGGAACGGGCGGTCCAGCAGCAGCGCCAGGCCGATGCCCAGCAGCATCGCCACCACCACGCAGGAGGCGGTGATCAGGACCGTGTTGGCCGCCGCCCCGAGGAACTGCCGGTCGGTGAAGACGCGGGCGTAGTTGGCCAGGCCCACCCACGCCTGGGAGTCGGGCCGCAGCAGGTTCCACGACCGCAGCGAGTAGAAGATCGTCGCCAGGAACGGCAGCTGGGTGGTGGCCAGCAGGAACACCAGGGCGGGCAGGAGGGGCGCGCGCCGCGCCCACCCGGCCGCGCGCCGGCTCCGCTCCTTGTCCGGCCGCCGGGCGGGCGCCGCGTGGGCCTCGCGCGCGGGCGCTGTCGCGGCGCTCATCGCTCGTCCTCCTTGTAGGTGTCGCCGACGTCCTGGGCGTAGCGCTGGCTCTGCGCGAGCGCCTCACCGACGGTGACCTGGCCGGCGATGGCGGCGCTGAGCTGCTGGCTGACGCGGGTGCCCAGGTCCTGGAACTCGGGGATGGCGAGGAACCCGATGCCCTGGTAGGGGACGGGGCGCGTGCCCGGGTCGGCGGGGTCGGCCTGCTCGATGCCCTGCAGCATGGGGTCGGCGTAGGCGCCCGCGGCCTCCTGGTACCCCGGCTCCTCGAAGGTCGAGAGCCGGTTGCCCGGCGGGACCCGCTGCCACCCGTACTCGTCGGCCACCAGGCGGATGTAGTCCTTGTCGGTCATCCACTCCAGGAACCGCCAGGCCTCCTCCTTGTGCTCGGAGGTGGCGGGGATGCCCAGCGACCAGGTGTAGAGCCAGCCGCCGTAGTCGGTCTCGGCCACCGGGGCGGGGGCGTAGCCGTTGAGCCCGGCCACCTTCCCGGCGCTGTCGTCCTCGATGGTGCTCACCATGGAGGTGGAGTCGTAGAACATCGCGGCCCGCCCCTGGGCGTACCGGTTCAGGCAGTCGCCGAAGCCGCTGTTGGCGGCGCCGGGCTGGCCGTGCGCGCGCACCAGGTCGACGTAGAAGTCGGCGGTGCGGCGGAACTCGGGCGAGTCCAGCTCGGCGTTCCAGCCCCGGTCGTACCAGCGCCCGCCGAAGGTGTTGAGCATGCTGTTGAACGGGCTGAGCATCTCGCCCCACCCGGCCAGGCCGCGCATGCAGATCCCGGACACGCCGGGCTCCACGCCGTCCAGCTCGGCCGCCAGCCCGGCCACCTCCTCCCAGGTGGGGTTCTCCGGCATCTCGACCCCGGCCTCCTCGAAGAGGTCCTCGCGGTAGGCCAGGAAGGAGGACTCGCCGTAGAAGGGCACCGAGTACATGTCGCCCTCGTGCGAGAGGTCCTCGCGGATGGAGGGGATGAAGTCCTCGTCGTCGTAGCCCTCCGAGGCGTCGATGTAGGGCTGCAGGTTCTCCAGCCAGCCGAACTCGGCCCACTGGCGCGTCTCGTAGTTGCTGATCATGACGGCGTCGAACTCGCCGCCGCCGGTCGCCACCGATGTGGTGATCTTGGCGCGCGCCTCGTTCTCCGGGAGCGAGACGAAGTCGACCTCGATGCCCGGGTTCTCCTCGCGGAACCGGTCCTGCAGCGCGATCGCGTCCTGCATCTGGGGGTTGGAGACGATGGCGACGGTCAGCCGGACGGTGTCGCCGCCGGAACCGGTGGCACCGGCCCCGGCACAGCCGGCGAGCAGCAGGCCGGCGGCGGCGAGGGCGGCCGTGCGGGCGATGGGGATGGAGCGCATGGGGTGCACTGTGCTGCCTCTTCCGATCGCTTCGGGTCTCAGGAGGCGCTGTCGTCGGCGCCGGGCACGACCTGGATCTTCACTCCGGTCCCCGATCGCATCATGTCCAGCGCCTCGGGGAACTTCTCCAGCGGCAGCGCGTCGGTCAGCAGGGGGGCGGTCTCGATCACGCCCTGGCCGATGAGGTCGACGGCGGTGCCGAAGCTGTTGAGCACCGCCATCGAGCCCACGATGGTGATCTCGTCGTTGTAGATGCGGAACGGCGACAGCGAGACCTGCGCGTCGTCGGCGGCCACGCCGAAGACGAGCAGCCGCCCGCCCCGCCGCAGGGAGGAGAACGCGGCCTCGATGGCCGACGGCGCCCCGGTGACGTCGACCGCGGCGTCGAAGCGCTCGTCGTCCAGCTCGGCGGTGTCCCGCGCGGTGGCGTCGGCGCCCAGGTCGGCGGCGATCGCCAGGCGGCGCGGGTTGCGGTCCACGACGGTGACCCGCGCGCCGGAGCCCTGCAGGAGCTGCTGCAGCAGCAGCCCCATGGTCCCGGCGCCGACCACCAGGAAGCGCTCGCCGACCTCGGCGCCGATGCGGCGGACGCCGTGCACCGCGCACGACAGCGGCTCGACGAGGGCGCCCTGGCGCATGCTGACCGAGTCGGGCAGGCGGTGGCAGTTGGCGGCGGGCACGGCGACGTACTCGGCGAAGGCGCCGTCGACGGTGTCGCCGGTGGCGCCCCAGTTGGCGCACAGGTTGCCGCGCCCGGACCGGCAGGGGCCGCAGTGGCCGCAGAACAGGGACGGGTCCACGGCCACGCGGTCGCCGGGGCGCAGGCCGCCGGGGGCGCCCTCGCCGACGGCGGCCACGGTCCCGGCGAACTCGTGCCCGGGCACCAGCGGGTAGGGGCTGGGCGGGAACTCGCCATCGGCGATGTGCAGGTCGGTGCCGCAGATCCCGCAGGCGCCGACGCGGACCACCACGCCGCCGGGGGCGGGGACGGGCTCGGGCCTCTCGCCCACGGTGACGGTTCCGGGCTGGGAGATGATGGCGGCACGCACGAGGTACTCCTGGTGTCGGGGACGGCCGTGACCGGCATCGCTCATGTGAGCGTCCTGGGTCACAGATGTTTCGTGTATTGAAAACCCATTGGAAATGCGGTGTCAATGTGCGGCGCTCGATCGAGTACACTGCTGCGCATATGAGCGAACGGCGGAGTGAGGCGCAGGAGGCCGCCCCGAGCGGCCCCGCGGAGATGGTGCGGCTGGCCGCGATCGCCCGCAGGTTCTACCTGGACGGGCGCTCGAAGGTGGAGATCGCCGAGGAGTTCGGGCTGAGCCGGTTCAAGGTCGCCCGCGACCTGGAGGCGGCCCGCGGCGCGGGCATCGTCCGCATCGACGTGCGCCTGCCCGAGCGGCTCGACGGCGCGCTGTCGGAGCGGCTGCGGGAGGCCTACGGGCTGCACCGGGCCATCGTCGTGGAGGCGGCCGAGGACCCGGTCGAGACCCGCAGGGCGCTGGGGTCGGCGGCGGCGCGCCTGCTGCCGGAGATCGTGCGCCACGGCGAGGTGCTGGGCCTGGCCTGGAGCCGGGTGCTGCAGGCGATGGGCGCCGAGCTGGCCGAGCTGCCCCGGTGCACGGTGGTGCAGCTCAACGGGGTGCTCTCGGAGTTCGCCGAGGGCGGCGGGTCGGTGGAGACGGTGCGCCGGGCGGCGTCGCTGGCGGGCGGCACGGCCTACCCGGTCTACGCCCCGCTGATCCTCCCGGACGCGGCCACGGCGGCCACGCTGCGCGCCGACCCCGGCATCGCGGCGGCGTTCGCCCACTACGACCGGCTGACCACCGCGGTGGTGGCCATCGGCGGCTGGGACGAGCGCAACTCCACGGTCTACCAGGCCCTCGACCCGGACTCGCGGGCCCGCTACGAGGGCCTGGGGGTGCGCGCGGAGGTATCGGCCCAGCTGATCGACGCCGAGGGCGAGCCGGTCCACTGCGACCTGGACGAGCGCGTGATCAGCATCCGGGCCGAGCAGCTGCGCAAGGTGCCCGAGGTGGTCGCGGTCGCCGGGGCGGGGGACGAGGCCAAGGCCCGGGCGATCGGGGCGGCGCTCAAGAGCGGGCTCGTGACGACCCTGGTGACGGACAGCGCGGTGGCCCAGGTCCTGCTGGACAGCCCGGCCGACGACTGAGCGCCGCCGGGGCGGCGCCCTGGGGCGCCACGGCGTGGGCCCGGTGGTGGGACGGCGGTCACATCGCTCTAGGCCTTGACCTCAACTGAACTTGATGTCCGAGGGTGGGGCCATGGACACCACGGAGTTCGAGAAGACGGAGAACGCCCCCGCGGACGCGGAGGCCCAGATCAAGGCGATCGAGAAGGTCGTCGCCGGAGTCGAGCACGCACAGCGCAACGAGCTCCCTGAGGAGTTCATCCGGTACTTCCGCAGTGATGCCATCTGGACCACGGGGCACGGCAAGCGCCTCATCGGACGGGAGGAGATCGGCGCCTTCACCCGCAAGGTGCTTCCCGGCGCGATGCAGGGCAACACGCCCACCTACGAGGTGCTGAGCGTGCTGTTCATCCGCCCGGACGTGGCCGCGGTCAAGGTGCGCCAGCGCTACTGGGGGCCCAACGGCGAGCAGGTGGGGCCCGAGGGCAGCCCGCTGTACGTCATGGCCAAAGAGGAGGGGGAGTGGCTCCTCACCGCCTGCCAGAACACGGAGGTGGTAGAGGAGTGAGCGAGGGGGCCCATCCCGGCAGGGGAATGGGCCCCCTCGTACCACCGGTGGGTGGTCCGCGCACCACCCACCGGTCACGTGAGCGCCCTCCTGACGGGCCAGGGCTCCGTGCCCGAGGCTGGGGTTCCGATACCGGACCCCAGCCTCGGAGGCGCACATGCCCGGCACGATCCCCACCTCCACCACGCCGACCGCCCCTTCCGCCGACGCCCCGAGAGCCGGGGGCGCGTCGGCCTCCGTGCCCCGGCCGCTGCGCGTCGCGTGCCTGTTCTGGCTGGTGGCGATCGGGGCGGGTGTCGTCGAATCCGTCATCGGGGCCACCGGCATGGCGCTGGAGGAGGGCATGACCGCGGGGCTCGCCGCCGCGATCGCCCTGCGCGTCGCCGTCTACTCGGGTGCGGCCGCGCTCGTCCTGTTCCTCCAC
The DNA here is from genome assembly GCF_027706725.1 of Nocardiopsis endophytica. GTDB lineage: Bacteria > Actinomycetota > Actinomycetes > Streptosporangiales > Streptosporangiaceae > Nocardiopsis_A > Nocardiopsis_A endophytica. The sequence continues at coordinate 45,559 of NZ_JAQFWQ010000011.1, read as the reverse complement.
CGGGGCCGGGCCTGGGCACGGATCGCCCTCACGGTCCTTCTCGGGGTCATCGGGTTCGGGACCCTGGTCGTCCCGCTCGCCGCCTGGTTCGCGGGCGGAGGCGACCCCGCGGCGGCCCTCGCGCAGGCGGACGGGGCGCGGCTGGCCTACTTCGCCGTCCGGGCGGTGCACATCGCCGCGGTCCCCGTGGCCCTGGTCGCGATGTTCCTCCCCGCCTCGGGCGCCTACCTCAGGGCCCGGTCGGGGCGATGAGCGCCGCCGGGGCTCAACGGCGGCGGTCGGCGGCGGTGAGCAGGGCCCACGCGGCCAGGGCGACCGCGACGGTGGCCGCCGCCGCGCCGCTTGCGGCGACCCACCCGAAGGCCTCGTACAGGGCGGCGCCCACCCCCGACCCGGCGGCCCCGGCCAGGAAGGTGCCGAACATGAAGACCGTGTTCATGCGGCCCCCGGCCTCGGGGTTGGCCGCCAGCACCGCGGTCTGGTTGCCGACCTGCGCGGCCTGGAGCCCGGCGTAGAGCACTGCGATGCCCACGGCGGCCACGGGCGGGCCCAGGTGCGCCGCCATCAGCAGGGCGGCCCCGGCCGTGATCGTCGCTAGGCCGGCGCCCCGCACCGGCCAGGTGCCGAACCGGTCGATCGCCCGCCCGGCGACGGGCGCCACCAGGATGCCGAGGGCCCCGAAGGCGCCGAAGAGCGAGGCACCGAGGGTCGAGAACCCGTACCCGGGCCCGGTGAGCAGGAAGACCAGCGCGGTCCAGACCATGTTGAACGCGGCGAACGCCGCCCCCTGGAACAGCAGCGACCGGCGCAGCGCGGAGGTGCGCAGCAGGCCGGGCAGGGACGCCAGCAGCGCCGGGTAGGACGGGCGCGCGCCCCCGGGTGCGGCCGCGGGGGCGTCGGCCGAGCGGGGGAGCAGGGCGATGGTCAGCGCGCCGACGGCCGCCGTGGCCACCGCCGCCGCGATGAACACCGGCCGCCACCCGGCGAACTCGCCGAAGGCGCCGCCGACCACGCGCGCGGCGATCGCGCCGGTGAACACCCCGGCCTGCAGCAGGGAGACCACCCGTCCGCGCCGCTGTGGGCCGGCCAGGCCCGCCGCGACGGGCACGAGCAGCTGCGGGATGACGGTGAAGGCCCCCGCCGCCAGCATCGCCGCGGCGAGCGCGGGCAGCCCGGGGGCCGCCGCGGCGGTGGCCAGGCCGGCGACGGTTCCGACGACCAGGGCGACTAGTAACGGGCGCCGCCGCACCGTGTCGCTGAGCGGCAGCAGGAACAACAGGCCCAGCGCGTAGCCGAGCTGTCCGGCGGTGGTCACCAGCCCGGCCTGGTCGGCGCTGATGCCCATGGTGTCGGAGACCAGCCCGAGCAGCGGGGCGCTGAGGTAGATGTTGGCGACCGTCACGGCGCAGGCCAGGGCGAGCACGGCGGTGAGCGTCCCGGTGATGCCCGCCGGGGCGTCCGCTCCGGGGGCGTTCGCGGGTCGGGACCCGGCCGGGTGCTCCGCGGTTGACGGTGCGGGCATGGTCGACCTCCGAAGGGGAGAGGAAAGAACGAACCAGATGGTTCGGTTGGTGGCGAGGGCGACTCTACACCTCGGAGCGAAGAGAACGAACCGTCTGGTTCGAAAATGTAGTGTGGATCCCATGGGATACGACGCCGCCGCCACCCGAGCCCGCATCCTCCGCGCGGCGACACGGGAATTCGCCGACCACGGGATCGCGGGCGCCCGCGTGGACCGGATCGCCGCCGCGGCCGAGGCCAACAAGCGGGCGATCTACGACTACTTCGGCGGCAAGGAGCAGCTGTTCACCACGGTGCTCTCGGACGCCTGCTCGCGGCTGTCGGCGGAGGTGCCGCTGCAGGAGGGCGACGACCTCGCCGAATACGTGGTGCGCGTCCACGACTACCACCGCGAGCAGCCCGAGTACCTGCGGCTGCTGATGTGGGAGGAGCTGCACTACACCGACGGGCCGGTCCCGGCGGAGGACTGGCGGACCGAGCGCTACCGCCGCAAGGTCGAGGTGATCGCCGAGGCCCAGCGCAGCGGCCGCGTGCGCGCGGACATGCGCCCGGAGGTGCTGCTGTTCATGCTGCTGTCCCTGGTGAACTGGGCCGTGGGGGCCGGGCAGCTGCGCCGCCTGATCACCGGCGGCATGGGCGAGGACGAGTTGCGCGCCTCACTGCGCGCGTCGGCGTCCGCACTGCTGGCGGGCGGAGACGGCGGCGAGGCGGGCGAACGGCCCGCACCGTAGTGCTGTCGGGTGGCAGTCGTGTGCGTGGTCACCGTGATTGGCGGCGACGGAACGAGCAGGGCGGTTCCCCGGCCCCGGTCCTCTGCCCATGGAATGATCTTGATGGCTCTGACCTGCAAATACGTGGTTTTCCCACAGGTTCGAAAACGGCCCCCGTTCTGTCGTACCTCTGTTCTAACGTTGGGAGTATGGCAAGCCAGCAGCACCCCAGCGGGCCCCCGCCCGGATCGCGCGCCCAGCGCATCCAGGCCGGGCTCACCGGAGTGCTCGACCAGGCCCACGGGGCCCTTGCCGAGGACTTCCCCGCAGGCGCCCAGCACCTACTGTGCGACCTGCTCGCGGTGCTGGCCGCAGGACTCGGGGCGCTCGATTTGGCCCTGGCCCGCCTGGCCGCCCGAATCAACCAGACCGGCGCCCTCGCCGGGACCGGCCACGCCACCGTCGCCGGGCTCCTGCGGGAGCACGGCCGCTCCTCCTCCCAGGCCACCGCGATCATGACCGTGGCCGACCACCTGGACGACTACCCCCAGGCGGTCAGGGCCGCCGAGGAGGGGCGGATCGCCTTCGCCCAACTCGCCCAGATCATGGGAATGGTCGACAAGGCCGTGGGAGGGCGGGACGCCGAGCGCCACCCCGACGCCGCCGACTACCGGGGCCGGGCCGAGCACATCATGGTCACCGCCGCCGAGTCCGGTGTGGCCGATGGCGGGCTCAAGCGGCTCGGCAGGGAGCTGCAACGGCGCCTGTGCCCGCAGGAGCACGAGGAGCGCCACCGCGAGGCCTACGCCGACCGGGGCGCCGAGACCACCGCCAACGCCTTCGGGTTCAACTTCCACGCCTGGGGCGACGCCGCGTCCGAGGAGATCCTCCGCGCCGCCCTGGACCACCACACGGCCCCGCCCGGGGACGGGCGCACCATCAAGCAGCGCCGCTACGACGCCCTCATCCAGATATGCGAGAACAGCCTGCACGCCGAAGGCCTTCCCGTCCCCACCCCCGCGGAGGGGTCGGATGTGGCCGCCGCCCTCGCAGCCCCCCGCCCCGACCAGGCTTCTGGGAAGCGGCGTCGGGGTATGAGCCGCCCCCAGGTGAACCTGGTGGTGTCCCTCGACGCCCTCCTCCTCAAGGAGGGGGCCGAGCCGGCCACCACCGACCGGGGCCGCCTGCTCCCGCCCTCGGCCGCCCGGGCGTTCGCCTCGGACTGCGTGCTGCGCAGGGTGGTGACCGACCCCGTCAAGGGGCTGGTCGACATCGGAAGGGCCCGCCGCACCTTCCCCGCCCCGCTCCTGCAGGCCCTCGGCGCCACCGCCGGGACCTGCCAGTGGGAGGAAGGGTGCTCGGTCCCGGCCCGGTGGTGCCAGGGCGACCACCGCACCGAATGGTGGGAAGGTGGAACCACCACCCCCTCCAACGCCCAGCTCCTCTGCGGACGCCACAACCGCGAGAAGCACATGCGCCGCCTGGAGGCCCACTACCGCGCCCGCCGCCACAACACCCGCACCGGAAAGCACGAGGCGGGCGGGGACGATGAGGACGGGGCCCTAGGCAGGGCCGCATAGGCCACCGCCCCGCCCGCTGGATGGATTCCGTTCAACGGGACATCCGAATCTACGCCGTCAAGGCGTGGATCCTAGGCGCGGACGCAGCCTCCCATGCCCCGTCGCCGCCTCGAACGCCGCGGCGTGGCCGAGCAGGCGCCGCTCCGACCGGTGCGGCCCGACCATCTGCACACCCACCGGCAGTCCGTCCGGCGTGAACCCGCCCGGGACCGACAGCGCGGGGCACCCGGTCGCCGTCACCCAGTAGCAGGACGCCATCCACTCCAGGTAGTCGCCCATCGGCCGGCCCGCGACCTGCGACGGGTACTCCTGCCCGGCGTCGAACGGCGGAACCTGGCTCACCGGGAGCAGCAGCAGGTCGTAGCGCTCGAAGAACACGCGGAGGCGGTGGTACAGGCCCGCCAGGCCCTCCTTGGCGCGCCCCACCTGTTCACCCGTGAGCGCCGCCCCTTCGGCCGCGTTGCGCACGACCGACTCCTTGACCTTGCCCGGATGCGCCTCGATCACCGGGCCGAACGTCAGATGGAACTGCCAGGCCCGCAGCGTCCGGAAGACCTCGTCCGCCCCGGAGAAGTCGGGCAGCGCCTCCTCGACCGAGGCGCCGAGGCGCTCCAGTGTCCCGGCGGCCCGGGTGACGATCTCCGCCACTTCGGGTTCGACCGGGAGCAGCCCGCCGAAGTCCGGCGCCACCGCCACGCGCGCGCCGCGCACCCCGCCCGGCTCCGGGTCGGCGAACCCCGTGCCCGGGTCCTGGAGCGCCATCGGTGCCCGGGGGTCCGGCCCGGCGAGCACCGACAGCAGCAGCGCGGTGTCGGCGACGGTCCGCCCCATCGGGCCGGGCGTCGACAGCGTCTCCCAGGGGAGTGCGGACGGCCACGCCGGCACCCGGCCCGGGGACGGGCGCAGCCCGACCACGTTCGTGAACGACGCCGGGTTGCGCAGCGACCCGCCCATGTCCGAGCCCTCGGCGACCGGGACCAGCCCGGCCGCCAGCGCCGCCGCCGCGCCCCCGCTGCTGCCGCCGGCGGAGCGCGAGGGGTCGTACGGGTTGCGCGTCGTGCCGAAGACCGGGTTGAAGGTGTGCGACCCGGCGGCGAACTCGGGCACGTTGGTCTTGCCGACCACGATCGCCCCGGCGGCGCGCATCCGCTCCACGACCAGGTCGTCGGCGTCGGGGACGTGGTCGGCGAAGACCGGGGAGCCGAGCGTGGTGCGCACCCCCGCCACGGCGTGGGTGTCCTTGACCGCGACGGGCAGCCCGTGCAGGGGGCCGGGGGCGGCGCCCGAGGCCAGGCGCTCATCCGCGGCGGCGGCCTCCTCCATCGCGCGGTCGGCGCACACCGTCACGACCGCGTTCACCTGCGGCTCGACGGCGGCGATCCGGTCCAGGTGCGCCGCGACGACCTCGCGGGCCGAGACCCGCCGCTCCCGGACCATGCGCGCCAGCTCGGCGGCTCCGGTCCAGTGCAGTGCGTCGTCGTGCTCGTCTCGGGCGGCTCCGGCCGGGGGGTGGGTGTCGTGCATGGGGGAATCATGCCGCCCTGCTCCGGAGGGGCGGGAGGGCGGGGGCGGGCTTGTGCCTCCTCTACGTGTCGGTCGTGCTGCGCGCGCCGAACACCCGGTCCACGTGGTACCCCGCGACGACGAGTGCGCGCTGAGGGGTGAGGCGCCCGGTGAGGACGTCCGTGCCCAGGCCGTGGGTGACCGCGAGCAGGCGGGTCGCCTCCAGCGCCGGGTCCTGGTCGGTGGGGAGGGCGCCGTCCGCGTGGGCCTCCGTCAGCAGGTCGGTCAGCTGGCGCTCCAGGCGTTCCGGGCCGGAGACGAAGGGCTGCTCGGCGAGTGCGGGGTCGGTCATCGCCAGAACGGCGAACGAGGTCCACAGCAGATGGAACACGCGGCTGTCGTCGTCGTCCGGAATTGCTTCGGCGACGAAGGCGTGGACGCGCGCGCGGGGAGAGGCGGGGGAGGGGAGGGCGGCGAGCCGTTCGTTCCACCGCCGGTGGCTGCGCTCTTCGAGGTGGAGCAGGGCGGCGTGCAGGAGGCCGGCCTTGGTCTCGAAGTAGTACTGGACCAGGCGGAGCGACACCCCGGCCTCGGCGGCCACCGACCGCATGGTGGCCGCGTGCAGGCCGTCGCGCGCGGCGGTGCGGACCAGGGCGTTGCAGATGTGGGCCCGCCGCTGTCCGTGGTCGACGGTCCTGGGCACGGGCGTGCGCTCCTTTCGGGGGTCTCCGGACTCTTCCGGGGGGTGGTGCCGGTCTGGCGCACCTTCATGATACAGACGTATCATGAAGGTCGGGCGCGGAACCGGTGCCCGGACCCGGCTGACCACGGAGGTGGGGGAGCGGCATGGCCGAGCGCAAGCCCGCGGGCATGGAGTGGGAGTCCTGGGCGGACCAGCAGGTCCGCGAGGCGATGGAGCGCGGGGAGTTCGACGACCTGCCGGGGGCGGGCAAGCCCATCCCGGACATCGACCGCCCGCGCGACGACCTGTGGTGGGTCCGGCGCAAGACCGAGGAGGAGGGGGTGGCGCCGCTGCCCCCGGCACTGCGCGTCCGCAAGGAGGCCGAGGACGCGCGGGCCGCGGCGGTGGGGGCCCGCACGGAGGACGAGGCGCGCCGGATCATCGCCGAGATCAACAAGGAGATCGTGCGCACGGTCAAGTTCCACACCGGCGGCCCGCCGCTGAACATGATGCCCTTCGACGTCGAAGAGATCGTGGCCGAATGGCGCGAGCGGAGGAAGGCCGACCTGCGCAAGGCGGAGGAGAGGCGCGCCGAGCGCGCGCGGGAGGCCGAACGCGAGGCCGAAGCGAAGCGCAAGCGCCGCTGGTGGAACATCTTCGGTTAACGAGCCACAGAGCGGACCGATCAGTAAAGTGGTTCAAACCAAGAAGTTGCTTGGTGAATCACCCCAGGCCGGTGAGGGTGCTCCCCGAGCACGCGGGGATGGTCCCGGTGAATCCGGCCCCTGATATCACGGGCGGTGGTGCTCCCCGCGCACGCGGGGATGGTCCCAACGCCCACGTGTACACCGACGAGGCCGGGGAGTGCTCCCCGCGCACGCGGGGATGTGGCCTGTTCGCCGATGCGACCCCGCTACCTGCATCAACGCCCGTCCGGGGCGCCGGATTCGTCGTGGTGGCCCGTGAGGGGCCCGGCCTTTTCCAGAGCCGCATCGATCCTGGCGTTGGCCGCGTTGGTCTGGCCGGTGAACCAGTGCGCGTAGGTCTGCATGAGCACTTCCACCGTGTGGCCCAGGCGCCGGGCGACCTCAGGGGCGGGGACCCCCGTGTACAGCAGCCAGGAGGCGCACCCGTGCCGCAGGTCATAGGGGCGGGAGGCGACCCCTAGCGACAGCTCCGAGGGCGTGAGCGCCGCCTTGCGGGCCCGGGACCAGGCCGCCCGGTACAGCTTGCCCGGGAACACGTCGTGCTCACCGTGCGGGGAGGCGTGCCACCACAGCCGCCCGTCCGGCGCCGTGCCGTACCGGGCCAGGTGGCCCCGCAGCAGAGCGACGAGTTCCGGGCACAGCGGCACCGGCCGCACGTCGTCGGCGGCGCGCTGTTTCAGCTCGCGGTCCTCCCCGTGCTCCCCGTCGTCGGTGTAGCGCCCGGCTACCTCGGTACGCGACCCCGAGGCCATCAGCACGCCCCACCCGGGCACGGCCTCAGGGTCGCGCACGTCTTCCGGCCACACGATGTCCTGGACCCGTATGCCCCGCGTCTCCCCCGGGCGCGTGCCCGCCAGGTAGGCCGTGGCGAAGAACACCGACAGGTAGCCGTCCCGCTCACGTCCGCTGTCCATCAGCGCCCGGATGAGGCGGGAGGCCTGTTGGTAGTCGGGGACCGTGCGGGGGTTGACCGCATCGGCCGAGCGCGCCCGCCGCATCCGCACCCCCGCGATCGGGTTCGCGCCGATGAGCCCCCGGGCAACGGCGTGGTCCAGGGCGTTGGACCAGATCCCGCGCCGACGCCGCAGCGTGTCACCGGCCACCCGGCCTTTGCTGTCGGCGCGCATGGCCGAGCGGTCCAGCACCTGGCGCGCCCCCTTCTCCGAGCCCGCGTCCGACACGGGCAGGGAGACCTTTTCCAGCCAGGCCAGGCATTCGCGGTCCAGCTCCGACAGCGAGGCCGGGTCGGGCGGAACCACCCGGTCCTCTGCCTTCTCCGCTCCCGCGTCGATGCGGAAGGCCAGCGCCGCGTGCACCGCCTTGCGCACCCGCCAGGCCGGAGCCGGGGCCGCGCAGCGCTTGACCGCAGCGTCATCGAGTGAGGCCAGCGCCAGGCGGGCGACGTTGTCACCGATGGTGCGGCGGGTGTTGCCCGAGGACGTGTCAGCCCAGGCGTGGCGCACATAGGAGCGCAGCAGCGACCACACCGACTCCCGCGAGGCGGCCCAGGACTCGGGCTCACCGGTGACGGTGGAGAAGCGCTCACCGGCCCGCGCCGCACGGTGGAGCGCCGTCTTGTGGTTGTTCGCCAGTTCCTTCGTCAGGAATGAACGTGACTTCTCCACCGTGTCGATACGCCACCGCAGCTCCCACGGCTTTTTTCGGTTGGCCCGCTTGCGGACCTCCCAGAACTGAATATCCTGCGCCGCTCCGCTCATTCGCCGTTCCTTTCGTCTAGCTGCCTGTCTTTCACCCATTCTATGAAATCCGTCCGCCGGATCCGCTTGTGCCCACCAGGGGAGATGAACGTTCGCGGCCCTTTTCCGTTCCGCAGCCACCGGTACGCCGTCCGGCGACTGAAACCCAGCTCCCGCGCCATATCGGCCACGGTCAGTGCCCCATCCTCACTCAACGCCCCACCTCCACAGAAACCGACTCAGAGCCATTCGCCACGGGCCATCCACGGGCCACGAAAAGCGGCCGAAAACGGCCAAACAAAAATCGGGAATTCCATTCCACCAGGTTGACGGGCGCGCGGCGGGCGGCCCACAGGCCAGACCCCCGACCACCCACCCCTTCGCCCGGCGGGCGCCGAGGCGCATAGGACGCGCTTCGCGCGACTGTGTTTCCTGCTCTGTGGCCGGGGCCGCCGGACAAGCGCCATGCCGGGCACGGAGAGGAGTGGACGCGCTTCGCGCGCGGATTCCCCCGTAAGCGCCGCCGGGGCCCAGGTGCGCCTCACAGCTCACGCGCCAGCGCGGCCTCACGCGCTATCAGCTCGCGGTACTCCTGTCGGGCGTGTTCCAGGTCGGCGGTGATGCCCGCCGCCAGGTCCGCATCGGCCAGGCCGGTGTAGCCCGACCCGGCGTAGGACCACTGGCCCAGGAGCACCGCGTCCCCGGTCGCGGCTTGCGCCCACGGGTCCGCCCCGCCTTGTTCCACGCGTTGGCGGGCGCGCCAGGTCCGCCGGAGGTTCCGGAGCGCGGCCATCGTCGTGCTGAACCGCCTGCTCTTGGTGGCCAGGTGGCCCCGGTAGCCCAGCGTGTGGGCCCACCGACGCAGCCCCAGGTGCGCCAGGTCGCGGCGCCCGCCCAGGGCCCACGCGGTGGCCGCCATCCGCGCCAGGTGCGGCCCCACCTTCGCGACCAGGCCGGGCAGGTCCAGACGCCGCAGCCGGTGCGCCAGCGCCGCCGGGGCGCTGTCGGCCGCCGTCTTGGTGGCGTATTTCGCGAGGTAAGCGGCGATCCTCGCCGGGTCGTCCTCACCGGTGGCGGTCACGTCCCGCACGTCGGCTTGCGGGCCCCACTCGCACGAGCGCAGCTGCCCGTCCGGGGAGGGCAGGGGGAAGGACACCAAGGAAGCCGCCGAGCGGACGGCATCGGCCAGCAGCGCGGGCGTGGCCCAGGCCGGAGGCGCCACCACCGCGCCCCTGTCGTCGGCATCGACTCCGTCCAGGCGCACCACCGCGTGCAGGTGCACCAGCCCCCGCCGCTGGTACTCGGCGACCTTGACGTAGGACACCCGCAACAGCCGGTCAACCTCGCGGACGGTCACCCGGCGCCCGAGCGCCGCCGAGGCCGCCGGAGCCAGCGCCCGCCCCACCGCGATCCGGGTACGCCGCCACAGTTCACCGACGTGGGCGTTCCACAGCGTGGCCCCGGCGTAGTCCCAGCACTCCGGACAGATCGGCGTGCCCACCACCCGGTGGTCCGCCTCATGCACCAGGTCGCAGCCCACCGGCCGACCGTGCACGCACCTGGCACCCGACCGGCGCGGACGGCACGCCCCGCCCCGCGCAGTGTGAACCGGCCCGAAGCTGGGAGCGGTCAGCGTCACGAACAACTTCGGATGCGCCCCGACCGTCCCGGGCACCGCGTCGTCGGCCGAGGCGCCGTCGCGCCCCCGCATGCCCGAGGCCACCAGATGCCACAGGTCCCGCCTGTAGCGCTCCGAGCAGGCCGGACACACTGACGCCCGCCGGTCCCCGCACGCCACCAAAACCACACCATCCGGCGCATCCCGCGAGGAGAACGCCGCCAGCACCTCACCCGAGGCCGAATCCGCCGCAGCAGCCGACCCCGCCACCCGAACCGGCCGAACACAACCCCCGACCCGCTCCACCTGCGAACGCCAGGAGGGGAAATCCTCCCGGACCATCCGCCTGTGGGCCGCCTCCGCCCACCTGCCACTTATTGCATTCACGCCGCCAGAAGACACAGCACCCCCACCGGATTCCGCGAAGAACGCGTTTCCCTTCCCGCGCTTCCAGTATCAAACAAAAGCGCCCGAGTGGATCGCCTATCGTCGTCGTTTCAAATCCGCGCAGGTCAAGGATGTGCGAATAAAAGATCCCCTTCCCCGAGGGCGGGGGAGGGGAGAGCGGGGTGTCAGGTTCGTGCTCCGTGCCGTGGAGGTTGCAGGACGGCGTGTACAACGCTGGTGTGGTGGGAGAAGTGGTGCCACCACGCGCCCGCCCGGGTCTTGGTACTGGTCTGCCCCACCTGGACCACCGCCGAGCGCGCCAGGGCGTTGACCACCGGGACCGCTTCCCGGGACGCAGGGACGAACAGATGCGTGCCCGCGCGGTCCAGCATCAGCAGGAACCCGCCGCCGTCAGGGCGGGCCCGAGCCTGCACAGCTCCGGCATCGAGCATCAGAAGGGGGTGTTCCATCAAGAGGGGTCCGTTCAAAGGGGAGGGAAAGCGTGGGGAGGGGTCAGGCGGAGTAGGCATAGGAGAGCACGTGCCGGTGCCCGGCCAGCACCAGCCGCGCGACCTCTACAGGCGAGCCGTCGTCGGCGAAGGCCGTGCGCACCACGTCGGCGACGGCGTGCTGAGTCCGGAACAACTCAGCCTCACTGGCCGTGGGAGGGCGGGTGCGCACCTCTTCGCGGAAGCGGGCCGGGGCCCACCCCTGGTCGGCCAGGCGGGCGTAGATTCCGCCGGGGCCGGTGTCGGTGCGCCACACCCACTCACCGGCCACCTCCAGGGGCACGAACGACGTGGCTAGCTCCACCGGGTTCCCTGAGGTATCGGCATAACGGCGTCGGCGGCAGGCGACCGGGACCCCCGGGGCCAGCCCCAGGATGCGGCGCACATCGTCGGGCGGAACCGTCTTGTCCACGCGCACCCCGCGCGGCTGAAGAGGGTTGACGGGCTCACCCCGAGCCCACGCCGAGAACATCTGCGGCATCGATCTACGGATGTCGTACAACAGCAGCACCTTCCATCGCGGGACTACAGGAAGGCGGCCCGGGGCCGGGCAGGGACCGATCCCCATTACAAGAACCCTGCCGAGGCCGCCGGGCCGCCGCCCCCTGCCCCCGGGCCGGATAGGCGGCGAAAGGCCCGGGGCGGGGGCCGTGCGCACGGGAGCCTCCCGGAACTGCCCGTGGCACGGTGGGTGCCCACCCGCCCGCCGGGAGAAGAGGGGGAACACCGGCGGGCGGGGGGCGGCTTCAGGCGTCTATGTCGCGGGCGCGCAGGAACCTTTGGATATCGCCCAGGTACACGTGCTCCACGACCGAGCGCAGCGTGGCCCCGTCGTGCAGGGTGTAGAGCTGCCCGAACCGGGTGGGGGTGCGGGTGAGCTTGTAGCCGCCGCGCGCAGCGGCCGCCTTCACCTTCGCGATCGCGGCCCCGTACTCACGCCCCAAAGGTCGGCGCACCCGCTTCACGCCGCGCTCCCGCCCGAGGGCTGTGCGAAGGCCGGGGTGGGCGCCCACTTCCCCGACGCCTGCGCCTGCATCTCCTGTGTGACCACCGAGGACAGCGCGTCCAGGTCCGGGGCGTACAGGCAGGGGTGGAACCCGCGCACCGCCTCGCGGGGGTCGAGGGGCCGGTTGCGGTCGGCCACCCACTGCCAGTCCGACGGGGCCTTGGGAAGGTGCGTCGCCACCCACCCGGGATGCTGCCGGTTCCACTCACGCGCGGCCGAGTCGATACCGGGCGGAACGTCGGGAAGGCCGTCGCCTCCAGGGCCGGGGTCGGGTGCGGGCGGGGGGTTGTACGGGATATCGTCCATGTCGTCTCACCTCATAACCAGGTGGGGCCACGCCCCGGGGCCGTTGCGACCGGCCGCCGGGGTCTCGTCTACTTCTGTTCCTCGGTCCCTTCCAGCAGCGCGCGAAGCTCCGGAACGGTGGGCGCGGACAGGGCGATGTCGCCGCGCACCGCACGCCACTCGCCGGGGTCGTCGGGAAGGTCGCGACTGATCTCCCAGTCGGGGAAGTCGGCGGCCAGCACCTCTGCCGCTGTCGGCCAGCCGTGAAGGTTCTCGCGCTCCCACGCTCGCGGCCTCATCGCTCCTCCAGGGATCGGGGATGGGCACGAAGCTACGGAGCACACGAGTCCGGAAACAGAAACGGGGCGCAGCCTTTCGACTACGCCCCAAGGGCAAAGGGATACGGTGCGTATCCCCTACACAGGAACACCCAGGAAGTCAGCCAGCTCGCGCTGTTCAGCGCTGGGCATGCGCTTGGGAGCCGCGAGGATATCCTCAGCGACTTCCCGGGCGGCCTGCTGGTAGCGCAACCACTCAGGCGCGTCCTGCCGAAGACCTTGCAGCACCTCAAGGGCGGCACCGGGGTCGCCGGTCTGGAGGTGGGCCTTGGCCTGGTCGATGCGGTGCCTGTTCACACCTGTCTTCAGGCGCGCCCCTACGTCGTCGGGAACGTGCTCCGACTGTTCCAAGACGCGGTCGGGGTGTCCGGTGACCAGCTCCGATTCGATGGTCTTCAGTTGCACCGTGGTCCTGCCGAACATCAGGTGCTCAGCGGTGTCGACCTCTTCATGGAGCCGGGCCGCAGCCGAAGCCGCCATCGAATGGAACTCCCGGGACTCCTCCGCGCGGTTGTTGCGGGCTGCAGCAGCGCCCGCGCGCAGGAGCAGCCAGCCCCATGCGCTCAGTTGGTCGGAGGTGGCCCGGGACATCCGGGGTTCGATCTCGTCAGCGGTGCGCACGCACAGCGCTTCCACTTCCGAGAACCGGGCCTGCCGCATCAGTGCCCATGCCTGCGAGGAGATCGCGGCGGCGGCGAGCGGCTGGTGGCCGATCTCCAGCGCGTCACGAAGGCTGTCACGAAGGGCGGTCAGGGCAAGGTCGTGCTGGCGGACCTGAATCAGGTAGCGGCCCGCGACTCCCAGGATGTCCGCGCGCAGGCGGTGGGCTTCGTCCTTGTCCCGCCCGTCGAGTTCACGGACGTGGAGGTGGGCGGAGCGGATCACGGAGGGAGCGAGCCGGGCGACATCGTCGTAACGGTCCGCGTAGTAGGCAAGCGACACCGACTTCGTGGCGCGGCCGAGCATGACGAGGTCGGGTTCGTCGCTGCCGAGGTTGAGCAGAGGATCCCCCGTGATGCCGGTCGGGGGGTTGATGGCGGCGCGGATCGCGGCCAAGGAGGTATCCGGGGAGTCATCGCCGGGCGTCGGGGCGGCCGGGGTGGCGAAGGCGAGGGTGGTCTTGCCCAGAGCGCGAGCGATGGCGTTGTAGCTCTCCATCCTCGCGCTACCGCCTTGTTCGATCTTCTTGATCGTGGGAAGGGCCAGGTGGGCGGCTTCGGCGAGGCGTTCCTGAGTCATGCCACGGCGGCGGCGCAGCTCCCGTATGCGGTCGCCCGGGTTGATGTCGTGACTCATCAGTCAGGTCCCGTCCTCTTGGGGGTTCGCAGTCCCAGGGTAGGACGGGACCTTTCCGGTGTCGTCGGCCCCAGCGGTTCGGGTTCCTGACGGGGTGGCTGACCTGCCGAGCCGGGCGCGCTCAGTAGGGGGCGCGGCGACGGCGGCCCCCTCATGTGTGTGAGGAGTTTCCCTACAGGATCGAGCCGGGCGCGCTCAGTAGGGGGCGCGGCGACGGCGGCCCCCTCATGTGTGTGAGGAGTTTCCCTACAGGATCAAGGCCCGCCCGCGCTTCGCGCGGGCGGGCTTCGCTGTGCTCGCGGTGGGTCGGCCGTGGGTCGCTCCGCTCACGCGGGCATCCGTGCTGCGCGCGCTCCTTCGTCGCGTGCTCGCACGGCGCCCGCGCCGCCTCGCTCCCCGGCCTCCCGCCGCTCCCAGCGCTCACCGCCCCCGCATCTCGCCGTGGGCGCGCCCGCCCGCGCAGAAAAACAACCCCAGACACCGCGTTTCCGCAGGTCGCGGCGCGCCGGCCGCCGCTCCGCCAAGGCCACAGGGCCACGGGGCACCGTCGACTCTGCGCCGGTCGGCCGGGTCCGTCCACGCTCCCGCGCCGGGGCGGGACCCCAAGGCCGGGCGGCCCCGGACGGGTAAGGCCGGTGGAGCCCTCCGGGCCCGACCGCGCGCCGAGCTTAGGGCCGCCCGGCCTCCCGCCCCGCCGCTCCCGCCGTGGCCGGACCCGTCCAACCTCCGCTGCGCGGCCGGGAACAGCGCAGAATCCGGGGCCGGGCCACGCCCCGCCGGGGCATCGAGCCCCGCCCGGGCGTCGGAGCAGCGCCCGCGCCGCCAGCCCGCGCCGTCCGGGCGCGAGGACGGATTCCCCACCGGCCCGAGACAGGCGGCCCGGGGCCGGGGTAGCGTCGCCCCTATGACCGACAAGGCCCCCGTGGTCCGCATCGACGCCGCCCCCACGGCCCGCCGCGCCCACGCCGAGGAGGAGCACCGGCGCGCCCAGGCCCGAGCGGACCGCACCGCCTACGCCCACCGCATCGCCGAAGGGCTCAAGCGCACCGGGGCCGTGGTCATCGACTGCCAGGACGACGCCCAGCGCCAGGAGGCCCGCGCCGCCGGGCGACTCGCCGGACGCATCCGGGGCGCGAGCGTGCGCACCACCGTCGTGGAAGGCCGGGTCGCGGTGTTCGAGCCCGACCGGGCCGCCAACCCGCTGCAGGTTCGCTTGGACGAGCGCCGGGCGAACCGGGCGTTGGACGAGGCGTACCGCAAGGCCGGGCCGCTCACCGGGCCGTGGCCCGACGAAACCCGCTGACCAGCATCGATGGCGTCCCGTTGGCCCGTGTGTGGCCCGGGAAGAACGACATAGGCTGTCTTCTGGTGTCACACGATGGCACACCGCCGAGTTCCCCGCCGCGACACCGCAGGTCAGGCACCCCCGCTCTGACATGCGAAAGGGCGACGCCCCCGAAGGAACGCCGCCCCAACACACGCGGGGATGGTCCCCTGACCCTGCTCAACCGGTTGAGCGCGGAGCGGGTGCTCCCCGCGCACGCGGGGATGGTCCCCGGCGAGCGGACCCGGACTACGTCGAAGCGAAGTGCTCCCCGCGCACGCGGGGATGGTCCCGCCTGCTCCAGGGCGTCGGCCGGGTAGAGGTTGTGCTCCCCGCGCACGCGGGGATGGTGTTCTTGGAACTCGGGCAGGCTGGCAAGAGGTTCAGGCTGATACCTCGGGCACTATGACGCCCACTCCTGCGGCGCGTTCCCTCAGCAATGCCTTCGGGGTGAGGCCCGACATCCTCCGTACCTCCCGGCTCATGTGGGCCTGGTCGGCGTAGCCCGCTTGAACGGCCAGCTCGGCCAGGCTCCGCCCCGGGCCCCTGTCCGCCAGGGTCAGGAACCGCTGGAGGCGCATCACCCTCTGCAGCTCCCTCGGATCCAAGCCCGTCGCGTCCCGTACCAGGCGGCGCAAGTGGCGCTCGGACACCCCTGCCGCCTCGGCCGCGCCGGCCACGGATGCGGTCGGCGCGCCCACCGCGCCCAGTGCGTGCAGCGCCGTCCGCACACGCGCGTCGGGGCGGCGGCGCGGTCGCAGCTCCGGAGGCTTGCGACCCCAGACCTGCTCGGCCAACCGTCGTGCCTCGGCCGGGGGCAGGACATCCTCCAGGTCGGCGTCCGCGTCGCGCAGGTCATCGGCGGGCCACCCCAGCACGGGCCCGATCGCCGACGGGCGCAGGCGCAGCCCCCGCACCGTTGATCCGGGTTCCAGCCGGGCCAGGGCGGCCTGAGCCGTGGGGCCGACCAGGTGGGCCCGGCCGCCCGCGGTGACCACCACATCCGCGCAGGCGTCGGGCAATACCCGCTGGACGTAACCGCCCCCCGCGCCGATCCGCTGCTCCCACGCGCACACCACTCCCGGGAGTGTGGGCCCAGCAGGCGAGAACTCCCGGTAGGACGACCGGGAGCCGATGGCCCCCGAGCCGCCGACGGGGGTGGGCCCCGATCCGCGCATGTCCGTTTCGTTCAAGACCGGCCACCCCCCACACCGCCATCATCGGGGGCATGAACCAGTCCGTCCACTTCATCACCTTGTCCGCGCCCGACGTGGATGCCGCCAGGGACTTCTACACCACCGGCCTCGGTTGGACCCCGCTCATGTACGTCCCGGGGGACATCGTCTTCTTCCAGGTCGCCCCCGGCGTGGTGCTCGGCCTCTTCGAGGCGGGCGCGTTCGCCGCCGACATGGAGGGCGGGCCCGAGGACGCCCGCCTGTCAGGGCTGACCCTGTCGCACAACGTCGCCTCACCCCAGGAGGTCGACGCCGTCGTCGACCAGGCCCTCAAGGCGGGCGCCCGCCTCGTCAAGAGCCCGAAGAAGGCCGACTTCGGCGGCTACCACGGCCACGTCGCCGACCCCAACGGGGTGGTGTGGGAGATCTGCCATAACCCCGGCTGGAGCGTGGCCGAGGACGGGACCGTACGCCTGGGGCCGGTCGAGGGGTGACGCACCTGCGGGGGAGAAGCCCTCAGTAGGAGGGCGCCTCCCCCTTCAGCACATCGGCGAAGTGCTTCTTGACCTCCTGGGCCTCGTTGAGCCGGGGGAAGGGCTCGCCCTCGGGGACCGGCACGCCGAGGAAGTCGCACAGCGGCTCCCAGCCCTGCGACACCTCGAACACCAGCAGGTCGTCCGCGGGCACCGTCGCCCGAACGTGCTCGATGTGCCGTTCGTAGGCCGCGATCGCCGTCGCCTCGTCCGGCACCACGTCGGCGTCGACGCCGAAGGCCCCGCGCCACATGGTGTTCAGCAGTGTCTTGCGCAGCTTGCCGATGCGCTCCAGGGCCTGCGCACCCTCGGAGCCCGGGGCGGGCCCTTCGGGCGCCTCCTCCCCGGCCTCCCCGGTGGCGATGATCGTGGGAGAGGCCTGGAAGATGGTCTCGTAGGCGCTCTTGTACCGGCGCCTGGGGTCGCGGACGGTGAGCAGGATCTTGGCGTCCGGGTTGGCCCGGTGGACCTCCTCCCAGTAGTAGCCCGTCGGCCAGTCGACCGCGGACACGTACCCCTCGTAGAGGCGGTCCCAGGCCGCCTCGCCCTCGCCCGGGGTGAGCGACCACAGCGCGGTCTGCTCGGGGCGGCTCATCACCTCGAACATGTGGTGGCAGGGTCCGAATCCGAGCCGCTCGAGCGCGACCTTGGTGGAGAGTGTTCCGGTGCGCGGGTACCCCGCGCCGATGACCTTGAGCATGTGCACCGTCCTCGGCGGTTCGCGCCTGCCGCCCACGGCCGGGGCGGCCTCGGTTCCGAGCGTCCTCCTGCCGCGAAGGGACCCACAAGGGCCCCTTTCCGGTTCTAGAGTGGCGGTCATGGAGGCCCTGCTGAGAGACCGGGACACCGTGGTACTGGACGGCGGGCTGGCCACCCGCCTGGAGGAGTACGGCTGCGACCTGTCCGGCGGCCTGTGGTCGGCGCGGCTGCTGGCCGACGCCCCCGACCTGGTGCGCCGCGTGCACCGCGACTTCTTCGACGCCGGCGCCGACGTGGCCGTCTCCGCGTCCTACCAGGCGAGCTTCACCGGGTTCGCCGAGCGGGGCATCGGCCGCGACGAGGCCGCCGCCCTCATGCTCCGCTCGGTGCGCCTTGCGGAGCAGGCGCGCGACGAGGCCGGGGGCGGCCTCGTCGCGGCCGGAATCGGCCCCTACGGCGCGGCGCTGGCCGACGGCTCCGAGTACACCGGGGACTACGGCCTGGACGCCGACGCGCTCGCCGACTGGCACCGCGAGCGCTGGCACCTGCTGGCCGGATCCGGCGCCGACCTCCTCGCCTGTGAGACGGTGCCCTCCTTCGAGGAGGCCCGCGCGCTGGCGTCGCTGATGGAGGAGAGCCCTGAGGTGCCCGTGTGGGTGTCCTTCTCCGGCCGCGACGGCGCGCACATCAGCGACGGCACGCCCATCGCCGACTGCGCCGCGCTGTTCGCGGACCGGCCGCAAGTGGTCGCCGTCGGCGTCAACTGCACCGCGCCCCGGCACGTCTCCTCACTGGTGGCCGCCGCCGTCGCGGCCTCGGGGCGTCCGGGCGCGGCCTACCCCAACTCGGGGGAGGCCTGGGACGCGCAGGCACGTGCGTGGACCGGGCCGGCCGACCCCGAGGAGTTCGCGTCCGGCGCGGACGACTGGCGGTCCGCGGGGGCGCGCCTCATCGGCGGATGCTGCCGCACGGGCCCTGGCCACATCCGGCGGATCCGCGCTCGCATCGGGTGATGTCGCGCCCCCGAGACTGCTGTGCAGGCGACGGGAGCACTAGGGTTCTGTACTCGACGCCTTCCGCGGCGGCGCGCCGCGGGCGGGCGATCGGCGGAGAGGCGAACAGGGGAGCGCATGACGGACGGACCCAGGAGACTCGGCGGTTTCACCCTCTACGGGGAGCTCGGGCGGGGCGGGTTCGGCACCGTGTACCTGGCGGTGGACGACGAGGGCCGCCAGGCGGCGGTGAAGGAGCTCCACCCCCACATGCTGGAGGACGCCCACGCCCGGGAGCTGTTCCGCCGCGAGCTGGACGCGGCCCGGGGCGTGCGCGGCTTCTGCACCGCGTCGGTGCTGGACGCCGACGCCGACGCCGAGCGCCCCTGGATCGCCTCGGAGTACGTGGAAGGGCCCACGCTGCTGGCCGAGGTGCGCGACAACGGGCCGCGGCGCGGCGCCGACCTGGAGCGCCTGGCCGTGCACACCGCCACCGCGCTGGTGGCCATCCACGCGGCCGGGGTGGTGCACCGCGACTTCAAGCCGGACAACATCCTGCTGGCCGAGGACGGCCCCCGGGTGATCGACTTCGGCGTGGCCCGGCTGGCCGAGGCAGGGGCGGCCTCCACCGCCGCCGTGGGCACCGTCGGCTACATGGCGCCCGAGCAGCTGCAGGGCGGTCGGATCGACGACCGGGCCGACGTGTTCGCCTGGGGCGCCACCATGGTCTACGCGGGGAGCGGCGGGCAGGCCTTCCCCGGCCCCAACGTGGGCGCGCGCATGCTGCGGGTGATCAAGGGCCCGCCCGAGACCGGCGCGCTGTCCGGGTACCTGCGCACGATCGTGCTGCACTGCCTGGCGAAGGACCCGGCGGAGCGGCCCTCCGCCCGGGGCCTGCTGGACATGCTCACCGGTGCCGAGGAGGTGCCGCCCGCCCCCGACCCGGGCACCTTCGCGGCTGGGCCCACCGTGCGGGTGGCGCCGCCGCGCCGGGCGGCCGCGGCCGAGCAGGAGACGCAGGCCATCCCTGCCGCAGAGGCGGTACCGTACGCGGCCGGGCGGCCCCGGCGCCCGGCGTCGGCGCCCGCGCCTCAGTCGGATCCGGGACCCGGGCCCGCGTCGGATCCGGGCCCCGCGTCCTCCGCGCCGGCGTCCCCGCCGCCCCCGAGGCAGGCCCCCGACCGCTGGTCCGACCCGACCGGGACCCCCTCGGGCGGCGTCCCGTCGGGCGGTGGGCCCGACCCGCGCGCCCGGCTCGCCGCCGCCGAGCGGCACCTGCTCACCGGCGACGGCGAGGCCGCAGAGGAGCCGCTGCAGCAGGCGATCACCGGCTTCGACCAGGCGGGCGACAACGGTCGGGCCGACTACGCCCGCATCCTGCTGGGCGACCTGCACAACGTGAACGGGCGGCACGAGGAGGCCTGGCGGCTGCTGGACACCCTGCGGGAGCGGTTCGAGCGCGCGGGCAAGCGCGTGCACCTGGCGCGGTGCCTGCGGGGCATGGCCCTGCTCGACCACGGCGAGGTGTGGGACGGCCGCTCCGGCGGCGGACTGGGCTCCCTGGTGGGCGGCCTGCTGTCGCGGCGGGGTCCCGACCCGTGGCGCGTCGAGGCGCGCCTGGAGCTGGCCGAGAGGTCGCTGCTGCTGTTCCACGAGCTCAACCACGGCAGGGAGAGCGCCCGCACGCGGCTGGTCCTGGGCCAGGTCCTCAGCGAGGTCGGCGAGGCCGAGCGGGCCGTGGACGCCTTCTCCCAGGCGGTGAGCGGGTTCGAGGCGCTGGGCGACCGGTGGTGGGAGGCGCGGGCGCGCCGCATCACCGCCCAGACCCGCTTCCATGCGGTGATGGAGTCGCAGATGGCGGTGGGCGTCTACACCGGTCCGCCGCGTGAGGGCAAGGAGCTGTCGCTGGTGCTGGACCACGCGCGGCGCGCGGTGCGGCTGTGCGGCAAGGCGGGGGATCAGCGGGGCCGCATCGCCGCCCAGATCCTGCTGGCGCGCGCGGTGTGGGCGACCCTGGGGCACGAGGGGGCGCAGGCGCTCCAGCAGGCGGAGGTGTCGCCGTCGGCGACGCCGTCCTCGGGGCCGGGGACCTCCGCGCAGACGGCGTGGTACGAGCGGATGACCACTTCCGACGAGGTGGAGGCGCTGCTGGAGACCAGCGCGGCCGAGGCCCGGTCGCAGGGGCTGGAGAAGCTGGCGGCCCAGGCGCGGCTGTGGCAGGAGCGGTTCTTCCACGAGAGTCCCGGCGTGCACGTCCAGGGGTGGGAGCTGCACAAGAAGCCGCAGGAGGTCCCGTTCGAGGAGAGCGGCCTGACCCGTGGGGACCGCTGCGCGGTGTAGGCGCGGCGGCGGGTCAGGAGGCGCGCGCGGCGCCGTGTCGGCGGCAGTGGCCGACGAACTCCTGGGCCCGCCGGTTCAGGCGCATGCTCCTCGGCCAGGCCAGCACGACGGCCTCCTCGCGGACGGGTTCGGCGATCTCCTTGACGACCACCCGCATGCCCTCATAGGTGCGGTCGTTGGCCGGGCGCTGCACGAGGACCCCGTAGCCCATGCCGCGTCCGATCAGCGCGCGCGCCGTCTCGAACGTGGTGGGGCGGTGGCGCACCCTGGGCGTCACGCCGAAGCGGTGGAACAGCGACAGGGCGTGGTGGGAGCTGGGCGCCGCGTCCAGGAGCACCATGGGCTCGGCCTCCAGGGCGCGAAGCGACACCTCGGGCAGGCCGGCCATGGGGTGGTCGGCCGGGAGCAGGACGTGGGGGCGGACGGAGAACAGGACGGTGCGCTCCATCTCGGGCATCAGGTCCATGTCGTAGAGGACCGCCATGTCCAGCTCGCCGCGGAGCAGGCGCCGCTGCAGCACGTCCTGGGTGTCCTCGGCGAAGTCGACGGTGACCTCCGGGTGGAGGGAGGCGAAGCCCTGGAGCAGCGGGGGCAGGACGGTGGGGGCGAGCGTGACGTAGCAGCCCAGGGAGAGCACGCCGGTGAGGGCGCCTCCGCCGCTGGCCTCGGCCTCCAGTTCCTCGGCTTCGCGCAGGAGGCGGCGGGCGCGCGCCAGCAGGCTGGTTCCCGAAGGGGTGAGCGTGACGCCGTGCGCCTTGCGGCGGACGCACAGCTGCACCTTGAGCGCGCGCTCCAGGTCGTTGAGGGCCAGCGACACGGCGGGCTGGGAGATGTGCAGCCGCTCGGCGGCCTCGGTGAGGGTGCCCGCCTCGGCGATGGCGACGAAGTAGGCGAGCTGGCGGAGGGAGAACCGCGGCGGCGCGGGCGGCTCGGACACAGGGGGCACCGGACCTTTCCGGGGCGGTGGTGTTCCGGAGGGGCCGGAAGGGGCTCCGGCCTGGGGTGATGCCACTCTAGAGCGCCGTGTCCGACTCCGCCACGGGTGAGCGGTACCTCCCGGGCAGGGGCGTTTGTCGCGGCCGTCGGCGGGCGCGCCTATGCCCCCGCCGTCGCGTCGCCTCCGGTGCCTCCGGTGCCGCCAGGGCCCAGGCCGCCGGGGCCGAGTCCGTCGGCGGCCAGGACCTCGCGGACGGCCGCGCAGGGGTCGGTCGCCGGCGACTCGGTGCGGATCAGGCGGGCCGCGCGCTGGGCCAGGTCGGCGAAGACCGCGCGCTCGGATTCCGACAGGCCGCTGAGCACCGCCTCCTCCGCGCGGTGCACCCGGCGCTCGGTCTCGGCGAGCTCGGTGCGCCCGCGGGCGGTGGCCACCACGCGCCGGGCCCGCCGGTCGGCGGGGTCGGGGACGCGCTCGACCAGGCCCTCGGACTCCAGGGCGTCGATCACGTAGGTCATCACCGTGCGGTCGATGCCCGAGTGCGCGGCGAGGGCGGCCTGGTTGGGCGGCTCCTCGTGCACCACGGCGTGCAGCACGTGGTACCCGCGCGCGCCCAGCGGCAGGTGGGACAGGACGAACTCGGCCGCCTCGTGCCACCGGCGCAGGACGAGCGCCAGCGCCCACCCCAGGTCGCCGTCGGCGGGCGCGGTTCCGGGGGCGCTTCCGGAGCCGGTGGCGGGGGTGGAGGCGGTGGCGGAGCGTTCCGGGTCGGCCATGCCACGAGGCTACCAGGAATAGGTGGCACGGCAGATAGGTTGTCGGGCATATCATCTGATCGGCAACGTATTCTGTGCCGCACCGGAAGGGACCCGCGACCATGACCGACTACGGGCACGAGCCGCTCTTCGGCACGTTCCTGACCCCGGACGCCGCCGACCCCGAGGGCGTCGTCGAGCGTGCGCGGGCCGCCGAGCGCGCCGGACTGGACTACGCCACCTTCCAGGACCACCCGTACCAGCCCGCCTTCCTGGACACCTGGACCCTGCTGAACTGGGTCGCCGCCGCCACCGAGCGCCTGCGGGTGGCCCCCAACGTGCTCAGCCTCCCGCTGCGCCCACCCGCGGTCGCCGCGCGCGCCGCGGCCTCGCTCGACCTGCTCTCTGGGGGCCGCCTGGACCTGGGCGTGGGCGCCGGCGCCTTCTGGGACGGCATCGCCGCCATGGGCGGACGGAAGCTGACGCCCGGGCAGGCCGTCGGGGCACTCGGCGAGGCCATCGACGTCATGCGCGGGATCTGGGACGCCGACGCGCGCGGCGGCGTCCGGGTGGACGGCGAGCACCACACGGTCCTGGGCGCCAAGCGCGGGCCGCGCCCCGCCCACGAGATCGGCGTCTGGGTGGGGGCGTACAAGCCGCGCATGCTGCGCCTGACCGCCCGCAAGGCCGACGGGTGGCTGCCCTCCATGGCGTACGCGGACGAGGCGGCGCTGATCGAAGGCAACCGCGTCATCGACGAGGCCGCCTCCGAGGCCGGGCGCGACCCGCGCGAGGTGCGGCGCCTGCTGAACATCAACGGCGCCATCGGCGCGCGCTCGGCCGGGTTCCTCCAGGGGCCGCCGGAGCAGTGGGTCGAACAGCTCCTGCCCTACGTCCTGGAGCACGGGTTCAGCGCCTTCTTCCTGGCCACCGACGACCCCGGCCAGATCGCCCGCTTCGGAGAGGAGGTCGCGCCCGCGCTGCGCGACGCCGTGGCGCGCGAGCGCGCGGCGGCCGGGACGGTCGTGGGCGGGCGCACCGCCACCGGGCTCGCCGCGCGCCGGGGCGGTATCGACTACGACGCCGTCCCCGAGGCGCTCAAGGACACGGCGGTGGAGCCGGGCGACCACGACTACGCGAGGGTGCGGCACAACTACATGCGGCCCGGGGCGCCGGGACTGGTCCTGCGCCCCGCCACGGCCGACCAGGTGGGCGAGGCGCTGCTCTACGCGCGCGAGCAGAAGGCGCCCCTGGCCGTGCGCAGCGCCGGGCACGGCATCAGCGGACGTTCGGTGGGCGACGGCGACGTGGTGGTCGACCTGTCCGCCCTGGACGGCGTCGAGGTGCTGGACCGCCGGGCGCGCACCGTGAGGGTGGGCGCGGGCGCGCGCTGGGGCGCGGTGGCCGAGCGCCTCGCGCGCGACGGGCTGGCCGTCAGCTCCGGCGACCACGGCGGCGTGGGCGTCGGCGGGCTCGCCACCACCGGCGGTGTCGGGTGGATGTCGCGCTCCCAGGGCCTGACCATCGACCGGGTGCGCGCGATCGACGCGGTCCTGGCCGACGGCACGCAGGTGCGGGCCTCCCTGGAGGAGCACCCCGACCTGTTCTGGGCCATGCGCGGGGCGGGCGGCAACTTCGCGGTCGCGACCTCCTTCGAGATCGAGGCCGCCGAGGTCGGTGACATCGTTTTCGCCGACTTCGCCGTGGACGCCGCGCGCCCCGCCGACGTGCTGCGCCGGTGGGGCGACGCGGTGGAGGCCGCACCGCGCGAGGCGACCAGCTTCCTGATGCTGCTGCCGGGGCACGGCGGCCAGGGGCCGCTGGCGCGCTTCCAGGTGGCCTACGCGGGCGACGACGTCGAGGCGGCCAAGCGCGCGCTGGAGCCGTTCCTGAACGTGGGCCGGGTGCTCGACCAGCAGGCCGTCCTGGCGCCCTATCCGGCGGTCCTGGTCGCCCCGCACGGGCCGCACACCGGCGGGGGAGGGGAGCCGGTCATGCACTCGGCCCTCGTGGAGCACTTCACCGACGAGGCGGCCGGCGGGCTGGCCCGCGTCCTGTCCTCCGGGCAGACGATGGCGGTGCAGATCCGGGCGGTCGGCGGGGCGGTGAACGACGTCGCCCCTGACGAGACGGCCTATGCGCACCGGCACCAGAACTTCTCGGTGGCCGCGCTCGGCGCCCTCGCGCACACCCCCGGCCTGGACGCGGCCTGGGAGGGGTTCCTGCCCTTCGCCGATGGCATGTACCTGAGCTTCGAGACCGGATCCGGCCCCGGCCTCCTGGAGCGGGCCTTCCCCGGGGCCACGCTGGAGCGACTGCGCGAGCTGAAGGCGGTGTACGACCCTGACCAGGTGTTCGACCGCAACATGCCGATCCCTCCGGCCGACCGGACCGCCTGACGCGGATCCAGGGCCGTCGCGCGTCCGTCGGCCATGGGCGACGGACGGCCGCCGCCCATGGCGGTCGGCGACGACGGGGCCGACAATGGCGCCACACACCCCGGTCCGGGCCGGGGCGCGCACGGAGAGAAGGCGGTCGGATGGCGATGCGGTACGAGAACACGACGGAGATCGCGGCGCGGCCGGAGGAGGTGTGGCCGGTGATGGCCGGGCTCGAGCGCTGGGCCGACTGGGTCCCCACGGTGGTCTCCGTGCAGGCGCTCGACGGCGGCCCGCTGCGCGTGGGCGCGCGCTACCGGCTGGTCCAGCGGCGCACGCCCCCGGCCGTGTGGACGGTCACCAGGGTCGCCGAGGGGCGCGAGTTCACCTGGGAGACCCGGTTCTTCGGGGCGCGGATGAGCGCCGAGCACCATCTGGAGGCCGCGGGCGGGGGCACGCGGGCGCGCCTGGTGCTGACCCTGGAGGGCCGCGCGGCACCCGTGCTGGCCTCCATCGCGGGGGCGAGGATGCGCCGCTTCGTGGACATCGAGGCGGCCGCGCTGAAGTGGCGCTGTGAGCCGTGATGCGGTCGCCCCCGCACGCGAACTTGACCTCAACTGAACTTGAGGTGTGAGAGTGGTGCCCACGCCCTCCCGGGAAGGCCGGGAGGACAGGACCCGGAAGGGGAGTGGCGCCATGCGCGCGGTGCGAGTGGAGCGGTTCGGCGGCCCCGAGGTGCTGGTCCCCGCGGAGGTCCCGGCGCCCCGGGCCGGGGCGGGCGAGGTGGTGGTCGGCGTCGAGGCGGCCGACGTCATCTTCCTCGACACCCAGCTGCGGAGCGGTTGGGGCCAGGAGTACTTCGCCTTGGAGCCGCCGTACATCGCGGGAGGCGGCGTCGTCGGCACGGTGGCCTCGGTGGGCGAAGGTGTCGACCCTGCACTGGTGGGAAGGCGGGTGCTCAGCAGCACCGGTGAGCGGTCCCCCGAGACCGGGCGCACCACCGCCCCTCAGGGCGGGTACGCCGAGTTCGCCACGGCGCCGGCGGCCAGTGTGACGGAGGTGCCGGACGGGGTGGACGGCGAGCAGGCCCTGGCCCTCCTGTCCGACGGGATCACCGCTCAGCTCATCGCGGACACGGTGGCCTTCAAGAGAGGAGAGACCGTCGTGGTCGCCGCCGCGGCCGGAGGGCTCGGGTCGATCCTGGTGCAGCTGGCGCACGCGGCCGGTGCCCGCGTGATCGGGGCGGCGCGCGGGGAGCGCAAGCTCGCCTGGGCGGCCGAGCAGGGGGCCGAGCACACCGTCGACTACTCCGAGGACGGCTGGACCGACCGCATCCTGGAGCTGACCGGCGGGGCCGGGGCGGACGTGGTGCTCGACGGCGCGGGGGCCGCCCTGGGGACCGCGGCCTTCTCCCTCACCAAGGACGGCGGCCGTTTCGTGGGCTATGGCGCCTCGGGCGGCGACTTCGCCGAGATCGACCGCGACCGGGCCGAGGAGCGGGGGATCCGTGCGCTCTCGCTCCTGGAACTGCCCGCCCTGGACAGCGCCAAGGACCGGCACTTCCTCCAGCGGCTGCTGGACAAGGTGAAGCAGGGCGAGATCTCCCTAAAGATCGGCCAGGCGTTCCCGCTGGAGAAGGCGGCGGACGCGCACCGCGCCCTCGCCGAGCGCGCGACGCTCGGCAAGACCCTGCTGCGGGTGGCAGACGGCAGCTGACCTGGAGAGGGAAAGGGGGCGGACGGTGAGGCCGCTTGGTGCGGACACACCGTTCGCCCCCTTTGTTATGCGCATGGACGGTCCGGGGTTCAGCCGAAGGTGGGCGGCCCCTGCGGCAGCGCGGTCGGGCGTGCGGCGTGTGGGTGGTCACCGTTCTGGGCGGCGACGGAGCGAGCGGGGCGGTTCCCCGGCCCCGCCTGCCGTCCGTCCGGTCACTCCCGGTCCGGGCGGGTGGGGCGGCTGGGCTGGTACCCCGCTTAGGGGCCCCGGCCGGGAGGCAGGTCAGCGGGGTGTGGCGTGGAGGGCAGCGACGAGGAGAGGTCAGCGGCCCTCGCCGCAGCGCCGTCGGCCGCCGGGCGTGCGGGTGGTCGCCGCGGTCGGCGGCGACGGAGTGAGCCGGGCGGTTCCCCGCCCCTGCCTGCCGTCCGTAAGGTCACCGGCGGTCCGGGCGGCGGCGCGACCGGGAGGGCGCGTGCCCGCCCGCGCTCGTGGCGCCCGCACCCCCGGTGCCCCCTCCTCGATGATCTCGACAAAGGTGCTGTCAAAACCGCCGGAATGACAGCTCTCTTGTCGAGATCATCGAGAGGGCGGCGGTGCGGGGGGCGCGCTGTTGTTGATCTCGGGGAAGTCGGGCTTATCGTGTCCGGTTTAACCCCGAGTTCCCCGAGATCATCGCCGAGGGGGCTATCCGGGTGGTGCATACCGGGCATAACAGGCAGCGAGCGAGGGGGCGCGCATCCAGCGTCGTGGAATCGACGCTTTTTGGCTGATCAGGCGTCGATTTTACGACCCAGGATGGCCCCGGGCCGTCCGAGGTGCCTGGAAGGCGGGTTCCGGACGAGCCACTACCGCCCCGGCGTCCGGTTTGCCCGGTTTCCAGGGGGGCGGACCCCCTCCGGCGCCCTGTTCGACGCCCGGAGCCGACCGGCGGGCGTCGCGGGTGCACGGTCATCGCGATACCAGAACGGGAGCGGGGTACCTGCTCAGCCGCCTTCTTCCTGGACCACCTGGGGCCTGGCGGACGGCAGGCGGGGGTGGGGAACCGCCCGGCTCACGCCGTCGCCGCCGACCGCGGCGACCACCCGCACGCCCGGCGGCCGACGACGCTGCGCTGAGGGCCGCCGACCTTCGTCGTCGCCGCCATCCCCGCCACACCCCGGCGGCCCGCCGCCCGGCCGGCACCCGTGAGCGGGGGACCTGCTCAGCCGCCTTCTTCCTGGACCGCCTGGGGCCTGGCGGACGGCAAGTAGGGGGGAACCGCCCGGCTCTTGCCGTCGCCGCCCTCCACGGCGACCGCGCACACGCGCTGCGCTCGACGGCGCTGCGCCGCGGGCCGCTGGCCTTCGTC
The DNA here is from genome assembly GCF_027706725.1 of Nocardiopsis endophytica. Taxonomy (GTDB): domain Bacteria; phylum Actinomycetota; class Actinomycetes; order Streptosporangiales; family Streptosporangiaceae; genus Nocardiopsis_A; species Nocardiopsis_A endophytica. The sequence goes on along the minus strand of NZ_JAQFWQ010000011.1, from coordinate 17,526 downwards.
GTTGCTGCCCTGCCCGCCACGCCCCACCGGCCCGCCGCCCGGCCAGGGCCCTTAAGCGGGGTACCTGCCCAGCCGCCGACTACGTCGACCATCCACGCTTCCTGCAACCGTTGGCACTGGGGTCGGACCCGGCCACCACCTCCTCCGGATCGGGCTTGACGGCCTGCTGTTCCAGGGATTGAATATCGGGCGTGCCGCGTGGCGCCGCAGCGACGAAGGCGGCGGCCGGGCGGTACCCGACCCTGGAGAGATGTCGTGATGGAAGCACGCGTCTGCGGACTGATCTAGCGCACGGCGCCGTGTGACTCCGCGCCCGTCGGCCTTTTCCCTGCCCGGCGCGTGAGCAGGCGCCCCCTTTCCCCGCCGCACCGGCGGCGACCCGTGATTCGACGAGGTCTCCGCGTGCCCATGCGCTGATGACGACGCCCGCCGTCCATTCCCACGCGTGCGCGGAGACACCCCTATCCGCTTTTCGCGCGCACCCGGTGACCGGGTGTGCGCCGACCATTCGTGCATTCAAGGAGATGCCACCATTACCACCGACTTCAACCAGCAGGTCATCGACGAGTACCGCGCCACCCGGGGACGCCTGTCCGGGCCCTTCGCCAATGCGCGCCTGCTGCTTCTGACCACGACCGGCGCCCGCACCGGGCTCCGGCGCACCACCCCGCTGGGGTACCTCAACGACGAGGGCGGCCGGATCCTCGTCATCGCATCGGCCGGGGGATCCACGCGCCACCCGGCCTGGTACCGGAACCTGGTGGCCGACCCCCGGGTCACCGTGGAGAGCGGCCCCTTCACCTTCACCGCCACCGCCGAGGTGCTGGAGGGGGAAGAACGCGACCGCGTCTTCGCCCGCGCGGTCGAGGCCGACGCGGGCTGGGGCTCCTACCAGGAACAGGCGGGCCGCACCCTGCCCGTGGTGGCGCTGCACCCCGTCGAAGGGGGGCCGACCGGCGACCCGGCCGCCGGCGACTTCCTCGTGGCGGTGCACGACGCCTTCCGCCGGGAGCTGGAGCTCGTCCGCGACGAGGTCGCCTCCACCGGCACCGCCGCCCTCGGGGCCCAGCTCCGCATCAACTGCATGGCGGTCTGCCAGGGGCTGCACCACCACCACACCCAGGAGGACGAAGGGGTCTTCCCGGCCGTGGCGGCCGCGCGGCCGGACCTGGCGCCGGTCGTCGAGCGTCTGAGGGCCGAACACGTCCGCGTCGCCGAACTGCTGGCGGCGCTGCGCGAGCGCCTCTCGGACGGCGACCCCGACACCGCGGCCGTGCTGGCCGACGTCGACCGCCTCACCGCCGACCTGCTCGCCCACCTGGACTACGAGGAGCGGGAACTCGTGCCGCTGCTCAATGCCGGGATCGGGGAGCCGGCCCCCGAGGCGGGGGAGCGGGAGCCCTCCCGCCCGCGCCCCGATGTCGAGCGTGTGCGCGCCACCGACCGTGAGCGCGACGCGGTACGCGCGCTCATGACCGGTGGAGCCCTGTCCGGTGCGGCCCTGCCCGGGTCGGCCCGGATCGAGCCGCTGTCGGCCGACACCGGAGGCGTCCCGTGCGACTGGGTCGATGCCGACGGGGCCGGGCTCGACGCAGGCGTGGTCCTCTACGCGCACGGCGGGGGCTTCGAGTTCGAACACCCCGCGGCCGAGCGCGTCATGGCCCACCGGCTCTCCCTCGCCGCGGGCCGCCCCGCCGTGCGGGTCGGCTACCGGCTGGCGCCCGCGCACCCGTTCCCCGCGGCGGTGGAGGACGTGGCGGCGGTGTACCGCTCCCTGGTCGCCCAGGGGGTGCCGCCCGGGCGCATCGTCCTCGCCGGGGAGTCCGCAGGGGCCACGCTGGTGCTGTCGGCGCTCCTGCTGCTCAAGGAGGCGGGCGACCCCCTGCCCGCAGGGGCGGTGTCGGTCTCGCCGGTCACCGACTTCGCGGCCGAGGGCGGCTCCCGGGTGCGCAACGAGGGCCGGGACCTGGTCCCCGCCGGGCTGATGGCCCACATCGGCCCCGGGTACCTCAACGGCGCCCCTGCCGACGAGGCGCCGCAGTCGCCTCTGTACGGGGACCTGTCCGGGCTCCCGCCGCTGCTCCTGGTGGCGGGCGAGGACGAACTGCTGCTCGACGACGCGGTGCGGTTCGCCGAGGCCGCCGCCGAGCAGGGGACCCGGGTCGCGCTCGACCTCTACGAGGGCATGCCGCACGTCCCGCACATGCCCGTGCTCGGCGAGGAGCCCCGCCTCAAGACGGCCGAGACCTTCCTCGACCGCCTCGCCGCATGGGTGCGCGGCCTGGAGGACGGCCGGGGCGGCCAGGACGGCCAAGGCGGCTGATTCCCGGCCCGCGTGGAGCCTGGGCGGCGGCCCGGGCCCGGTTTACGGTGGGGCGGTGAGCAACGTCGAGACCCGCCCCTCCGAGCAGACCGTGTGCGCCCCGGGCACCGTGCCCGGGGCGCCCGGTCCCGCCCTGGCCCCGGCGCCCCCGGCCGCCGAGCCCGACATCGAGCTCCTCGCGCCGCGCGAGGTGCCCCTCGGCGGCCCGCGCGCCATGCCGGTGCAGCGCAGCCTGCCCAACCGCGAGCGCCGCATGGTCGGGGCGTGGTGCTTCGCCGACTTCTACGGCCCCACCGACGTCGCCGACGGGCCCGGCATGCAGGTCCCTCCCCACCCCCACACCGGCCTGCAGACGGTGAGCTGGCTCCTCGAAGGGGAGGTGGCCCACAAGGACAGCCTGGGCAGCGACCGCACCGTGCGCCCCGGGGAGCTGAACCTCATGACCGCCGGGCGCGGCATCACCCACTCCGAGCGGTCGCCAGGGGACCGGCCCTCGATCCTGCACGGCGTGCAGCTGTGGGTGGCCCAGCCCGAGGCCGACCGCGACGGCCCCGCCGCCTTCGACCACCACACCGACCTCCCCGACCTGCAGAGCGCCGCCGGAACCGTGCGCCTGATCGCCGGTGAGATGGCGGGGGAGACCTCCCCCGCGCGGTTCTTCTCACCCATCCTGGGGGCCGAGGCGGTGCTGGTGGGGGACGGCCCGCTGCGCCTGCCCCTGGAGCCGGAGTTCGAACACGCCGTCCTGTCCCTCATCGGCCCGGTGAGCGCCGAAGGGTGCGACATCCCGGTGGGGGCGATGCTCTACCTCGGGCGGGGGCGTGGGGAGCTGGCCCTGAGCGGGCACCGGGGGTCGCGCGCGCTGCTGATCGGAGGGACCCCCTTCGAAGAGGACCTCGTCATGTTCTGGAACTTCGTGGGGCGCAGCCATGAGGAGATCGTGGCCGCGCGCGAGGCCTGGGAAGAGGAACGGGCCGCAGCGCGCGCGGATCGGCCGGAAGCGGACGACGGAGCCCCCGGACCCGGGCGGCCCGGTGCGGGGCCGCTCGGCGCGGAGCGGTTCGGGACGGTCCCCGGAGACCTCGGGGCCCCTCTTCCCGCGCCGGCCCTGCCCAACGCGCACCTGCGCCCCCGGCCCAGGTACAAGCGCAAGTGAGAGGGCTCCCCGGCCCAGGCGACGGCGGCCCGGGGCGGCGCCGCGATCGGCGCCGCGAGCGGGCCTAGCGGTCCCCGCCGTCGTCCGCGTGCGCGGCGCCCTCGGTGTCCTCCGCGTGCGCGGTGTCCTCGGCGTCCCCGGCGTCCCCGGTGTCCTCGGCTCCGGTGCCGTCGAACAGGCCGCCCCGGGCCAGCACCCGCCGCACCTCCTCGATGCGGGCGTCGTCGAACTCGACCTGCGGGTCGGGCTCCAGCAAGGCCGTCGCGACCGAGGCGAGCGCGAGGGCGGGCAGCGACCAGTCGGACCCGCCGGGCACGCCGAGCGCGTCGGTGTGCACCGTCCGCTCCGACAGCTCGGGGGTGGTGGGCGCCATCACCACCATGCCGCGCACGGTGGCCCCCGCGATCGCGGCCAGTGCCTCGAACCCCGCCCCCAGCCCCGGCCGCAGGCGCAGCCCCAGCAGGGTGCTGCACCGCTCGTAGAAGGCGGCCAGCCGGGAGCCGACCCGGCGCTCGGACTCGGCCAGGGCCAGGCGCACCCGCTCGCGGAAGTCGGTCTCCGGCAGGCTGAGGAACGTGGCGTGCAGGGCCAGGTAGGTGCGCCACTCGGGCGACCCGAGGAACGTCTCCAGCTCGCGGGGCGCGCCCCGGCGCAGTACCTCGGCGGCCACCCCCACGCGCTGGGAGGGCACGCGGAGCCGGTCGAGGTGCTCCAGGACCGTCCGCTCGACGCCGCGCACCGCCTCGGGGTTGCTCCTGCCGATGGCGGGGCTCGCCCCGCGGGCCAGCTCCAGGAGCAGGTCGCTGAAGAACAGGTCCTTGTAGGGCCACCGGCGGTAGACCGCGCTGCGCGAGACGCCCGCGTCGCGGATGACGTCCTCGAAGCTGATGTGGTCCAGGCCCACGGTCAGGCCGGCGCCGTTGACCTGTTCGACGGCGGCCCGGAGCATGCGCCGTTCGGTCTCGGTGTCGGACAGGCGGCGCCGCCGCCGTGTCGGTCCCGCGTCCTGACGGGGGTGCCCGTTCATGGATCCGTCCTTGGGATACGATGTCTCAAATTCCGAATATCAGGATCATTCTATTGCGCGACGCGCGCGAACGCGCGGGGCCGGGCCGCTCCCCGGTGGTCCCCCCGCCGGCGAGGGGAGAAGGATGCCTGACCACGACGCCGCACCCGGCGGTTCCGAGCCCCTGGAGACCGCCGAGTCGGAACTGGCCACCCGCCGCGGCCCCTTCCGGGCCGTGGCCTTCCGCGACCCGCAGGAGGGCGGCGAGCACCTGGCGCTGGTGCGCGGCCCCGTCTCCGGCGGCGGGCCGGTGCTGGCCCGCGTCCACTCCGAATGCCTGACCGGGGACGTCTTCGGCGCCACCCGGTGCGAGTGCGGCGAGCAGCTCGACGCCGCCCTGGAGGCGATCGCGGCCGAGGGGCGCGGGGTGCTGGTCTACATGCGCGGGCACGAGGGCCGCGGCATCGGCCTGCTCGCCAAGGTGCGCACCCACATCCTCCAGGACGAGCAGGGCCTGGACACCGTCGACTCGGCCACCTCCCTGGGCTTCCCGGTCGACGTGCGCGACTACCGCCCGGCCGCGCGCATCCTGCGCCGCCTGGGGGTGGGGTCGGTGCGGCTGATGTCGAACAACCCCGACAAGGTGGAGGCGCTGGAGGCGCACGGCGTCCCTGTGGCCGCCCGCGTGCCGCTTCTGGCCCCCGCGCACAGCGGCAACATCGCCTACCTGACCGCCAAGCGCGACCGCCTCGGCCACGACCTACCGCAGCTCGACGGCGTGGCCGACGGTGCCGCCGACAGCGCGGCCGGCGGCGCGGCGGCGGGCGATGGGCCCCGGGGCCTCAACGGGCACGGCGGACCCGGCGGCGCCGCCCGGGCGACGGGGGGCCGCCGTGGGTGAGCACGGGCACGGCCGGGGCACCCCGCCCCCGCCCCCGGACCCGCACGGCGCCGACCTGCTCCCGGTCGCGCGCGAGGCGGCGGCCCTGGCCCGGAGGATCATCGCCGACCGCGCCCCGCGATCGGTGTCGGCCAAGGGCGACCGCGACATGGTGACCGACGTCGACCTGGCCGTGGAGGAGGCGCTGCGGGACTTCCTGGGCCGGGAGACGCCCGGGCTGGGGGTCCTCGGCGAGGAGGGCGGGCGCACCGGCGGTGGCGCGGACGCGCCCTACTGGGTGGTCGACCCCGTCGACGGCACGGCCAACCTGGCCCGCGGCATCCCGCTGTGCGGAGCGACCGTCGCGCTGGTGCGGGGGCGCACGGCCGTGGCCGCCGCGATCGACTTCCCCTTCCTGGGCACCGCGTACGCCGCGGCGGCAGGGGTAGGGGCCTACTGCGGGGACGAGCGGCTGCACGTCTCCGAAACCGCCGATGAGGCGGCGGCCCTGGTCTCGGTCGGCGACTTCGCCGTGGGGCCGGGCGCCGAGGCCAAGAACCGCGTGCGCCTGGGCCTGCTGGAGCGGCTGGGCGCCCGGGTGCAGCGCATCCGGATGCTCGGCACCGCCGCGGCCGACCTGGCCTGGACCGCCCACGGGCGGCTCGACGCGGCGCTGATCCTGGCCAACCGGCCCTGGGACACCGCCGCCGGGGTGCTGCTGGTGCGCGAGGCGGGAGGGGCCGTCCTCGACCGCGACGGGTCCGAGCACACCGTGGACTCCGAGGCCACGATCGCCGTGGCCCCCGGGGTGCGCGAGGCCTTGATGGCGGAGGTGGAACGCGCTTATGGGAGTCTGTGAGGTCCCCGCCTACGCGCGGCCCGCCGCGCCGCCCGCGGGACCGTGGTGCGGGACGGCGCTGGGGGCCCTGGCCCTGCCGGTCCTGATGTCGCTGATGGCCTCGACCGTCGGCCTGGGAGCCGCGGGGTGGGCGGCGGGGTCGGCCTACGCGCTCGTGCTGTGGGTGCTCCTGGCGCGCGGGCTGCGGCGCGACGGCGCGCCTGCGCTGCGCCCGGCCGACCGCGTCACCCTGGCGCGCGCGGTGCTGGTGGGCGCGGTCGCCGCCCTGGTGGCCGATGCGGCCTTCGGACGGCCCGGACATACGTGGGTCCTGGTCGTGACGGCCTCGGTGGCGCTGGCCATGGACGGGCTCGACGGGCCGGTGGCCCGGCGCACGGGGACGGCCTCGCGGCTGGGCGCCCGCTTCGACATGGAGGTCGACGCCTTCCTGATCCTGGCGCTCAGCGTGCACGCCGCGTTCCTTCTCGGGCCGTGGACGCTCGCGATCGGCGGGGCGCGCTACGCCTTCGCCGGTGCCGCGCGCGTGGCCCCGTGGCTGAACGGGGACCTTCCGCCCAGCACCGCGCGCAAGGCGGTGGCCGTCGTGCAGGCGGTGGCGCTGATCGCGGCCGTCAGCGGCGTCCTGCCCCACGGTCTCGCGGTCGCGGTGGCGGCGGGGGCGCTGGCGCTGCTGGCGTGGTCCTTCGGCCGGGACATGCTGTGGCTGTGGCGCGCGCGGGAGCGGACGCAAGTAGACGGGGCCGACGGCCACCGCACCCCGCACGCCGTTCGGCACACCACCCGCCGCCCGGACGGCGCCCACCCCGCGCATTCGCCTCGGCCGAACGGAGGATGAACACGTGGAGCGCACAGCGCGCGCCTTCTGGGTGACCGCACCCGGGCGAGGGGAGATCCGGTCCGCCGCCCTCCCCGAGCCGGGCGATGGCGACGTCGTCGTCCGCACCCTGTACACCGGTGTCAGCCGGGGCACCGAGGCCCTCGTGTTCGGCGGCCGCGTGCCCGACAGCCTCAAGGAGGACATGCGGGCGCCCCACCAGGAGGGCGAGTTCCCCGGCCCGGTCAAGTACGGCTACCTCAACAGCGGCGTCGTCGAGCAGGGGCCCCCGGAGCTCGTCGGGCGCGAGGTGTTCTGCCTGTACCCGCACCAGACCCGGTACGTCGTCCCTGCGGAGGCCGTCGTCCCCCTGCCCCCGGGGGTGCCCGCCCGGAGGGCCGTGCTCGCCGGCGCGGTCGAGACGGCGGTCAACGCCCTTTGGGACGCGGCGCCCCGGGTCGGCGACCGGGTCTGCGTCGTCGGCGCGGGGATGGTGGGCTGTTGTGTGGCGAGAATGCTGTCGTCCCTGCCCGGGGTGCGGCTGCAGCTCGTGGACACCGACCCGTCGCGGGCGCGTGCCGCCGAACGGCTGGGCGTCCCCTTCGCCGCGCCCGACGCCGCCGAGGACGGGTGCGACCTGGTGTTCCACACCAGCGCCTCTGAGGAGGGGCTGGGCCTGTCCCTGGGGCTGCTCGGCACCGAAGGCGAGGTGATCGAGCTGAGCTGGTACGGCGACCGGCAGGTGCGCGTCCCGCTGGGGGAGGCGTTCCACCCCCGGAGGCTGGCGGTGCGCTGCAGCCAGGTGGGGCGGGTGTCCCCGGCGCGCAGAGCGCGAAGGACCCTGCGCGACCGCCTGACCCTCGCGGTGGGCCTGCTCGCCGACCCCGCCTACGACGCGCTCATCACCGGAGAGAGCCCCTTCGAGGAGCTGCCCGCGACCATGCCGGGCCTGGCCGACGGCGGGATCCCCGCCCTGTGCCACGCCATCGCCTACCCCTGACCGACGACCGCCCCCCTTCGTGAGGAGAGCTCCTTGTTCCATGTCACCGTCCGCGACCACTTCATGGCCGCGCACAGCTTCCGCGGCGACGTCTTCGGCCCCGCCCAGGCCCTGCACGGCGCCACGTTCGTCGTGGACGCGTCCTTCCGCCGCCCCGAGCTGGACGAGGACGGAGTCGTCGTCGACATCGGCCTGGCGAGCGCGCGGCTCGCCGAGGTCCTGGCCGACCTGAACTACCGCAACCTCGACGAGGATCCGGCGTTCAAGGGGGCCAACACCACGACGGAGTACCTGGCCAAGGTCATCGCCGACCGGCTCGCCGAGCGCATCGGGGCCGGGGAGCTGGGGGAGGGCGCGCACGGCCTCACCGGCCTCCAGGTGACCCTGCACGAGTCCCACGTGGCGTGGGCGGGCTACGAGCGCGCGCTGTGAGCTCCTCGGGCGCTGTGGGGAGCGGGGCGGTCTTCGTCGTCCCCGGGGGCATCGCCGACCCTGCGGTGCCGAGCGGGGGGAACGTCTATGACCGCCGCACTCTGGAGGAGCTCGCGCGCGCGGGGGTGCCCGTGCGAGAGGTCCGGGTGGACGGGGCGTGGCCCGACCCCGACTCGGCCGGGCGGGAGGGGCTGGCGAGGGCCCTCGCCGACCTTCCGGACGGAACGCCGGTCCTGATCGACGGCTTGGTGGCGTGCGGGGTCCCCGAGGTGGTCGTCCCGGCCGCCGCCCGGCTGCGGCTCGCGGTGCTCGTGCACCTCCCGCTGGCCGACGAGACGGGGACGCCTCCAGAGAGCGCCTCGGTGCTCGAAAGCCGGGAGGGGGCGGTGCTGCGCGCGGCGGAGCTGACGGTGGCCACCAGCGGCCACGCGGCACGGGACCTCGCGCGGCGCCACGGGCTCGACCCGGCGCGGGTGCACACGGTGGAGCCGGGCACCGATCCCGCCCCCGTGGCGCCCGGGACCGACGGGGCGACGCGGCTGCTGTGCGTGGCCTCGGTGACCCCGCGCAAGGGGCACGACGTGCTCGTCGAAGCGCTCGCCGCCAACCGGGGGCGCCGGTGGGAGTGCGTGTGCGCTGGGCCCGAACCCGCGGGCTCCGCCTTTCCACGACAGGTGAGGCACCGGATCGGCGAGCACGGCCTCTCCCACCGCGTCCGATTCACCGGCCCCCTGGAGCCGCCCGCCCTCGATCGCGCCTACGCCGAGGCCGACCTGGTCCTCCTGCCGTCGCGTGCGGAGACGTTCGGCATGGCCGCGGCCGAAGCGCTGGCGCGCGGCATTCCAGTCGCGGCCAGCACGGCGGGCGCGCTCCCGGCGACGGTCGGGCGGTCGCCGGACGGGACGGTGCCCGGCCTGCTCGTCCCGCCGGACGACGCCCCCGCGCTCGGAGCGGCGATCGGGCGCTGGCTGGAGGAGGCGGACCTGCGCGACGAACTGCGCGCCGCCGCGCGCGCGAGGAGAGCGGAGCTGCGCACCTGGCAGAGCGCGGCGCGGGACATGGCCGGTGTCCTGGAACGGCTCACGGCGGCGGCAGCCCGCCGGACACGGGAGGAGGCGCGATGAGTGCGCCGGAGCGGTCGGGGTTCGCTCCGGACTGGCTCGCCTTGAGGGAGCCCGCAGACGCCGCCGCACGCGACCGGGGCCTGGTCGTGGAGGCCGCACGGCACCTTCGGCGGCCCGACGCCGGCGCGCCGCTCGTCATCCGCGACCTGGGCGGGGGCACCGGCTCGATGGCCCGCTGGCTGGCACCGCTGCTGCCCGGACCGCAGCACTGGGTCGTCTACGACCACGACCCGGGCCTGCTTGAGCGCGCACGAGAGCACCCCCCGAACACGTCCGCCGACGGGCGTCCGGTGACCGTCGAGACGCGCACGGCCGACCTGGCGGGACTGCGAGAAGACGACCTGCGCGGGGCGGACCTGGTGACCGCCTCGGCGCTGCTGGACCTGTTCACACGCGAGGAGGTCGAAGGGGTGGTCGCGGCGTGTGTCGGCGCGCGCTGTCCGGCGCTGTTCACCCTGTCGGTGAAGGGGAGGGTGACCGTGACGCCGGAAGACCCTCTGGACCGCGAGATTCAGGAGGCCTTCAACGCGCACCAGCGGCGAATGGTCGGTGGCAGGGCGCTGCTCGGCCCGGACGCGGTGGAGGCCGCGGCGGAGGCGCTCTCCAGGGCCGGGGCCCGGGTCGTTACGCGGTCCAGCCCGTGGCGACTGGGTGCCGACCGGCGCGCGCTGGCGGCCGAATGGCTGGAGGGGTGGGTGCGGGCCGCCGTCGAGCAGCGTCCGGACCTGGCCGCGAGGGCGGAGGCGTACCTGTCCCGCCGCCGCGCCCAGTGTGCGGATGGCGGCCTGTACGTGGAGGTCGGGCACGAGGACGTCCTGTCCCTGCCACCCGGAGGGGCGCGGTGACGCCGGAGGCCGGTGGCCCTGCGGCAGCGCTGTCGGTCGCCGGGCGTGAATGTGGTCGCCGTCTTCGGCGGCGACAGCGGAAGCAGGGCGGTTATCCGGCCTTGCCCGCGGTCCGGCAGGCCGCTCGCGGGCCAGGTGAGCGGCAGCACCTTCGTCGTATTCATCGAGGGGCCGGTAGAGGAGCGCGCTTGGTGATCTCGGGGAGGTCGAAGCCGACCGGGCGCCACATCCCGGGCATATGGGGTGCGGGATGGGTGGTGCGGGCATCGGGCGTGGTGGAAGGGGCGCCCTCGGTGCCGCCACGGCTCTACGCGGACAGGGGCTCCGGGTCCCCGGCGGCCGGGTGGCCGGTCGAGGCCGGGCGGGGTGCCCTCTGTCCCGCCGCGCCGCCTTGACCTGCGTTGATCCGGGGGCTCCAGGGCAGGTCCAACGAGAGGGGGCGTTGAATGTTCGCGAATCGGGGCAAGCGGTGCGGGCTGCGGTGGCATCATGGCCCCCTGGCCCGCCCGCAGGGCGGAGGGCCGTACGGGGGCGCGATAGTGATCGAGGCGACCGAACCTGAACAGCGGCGGCGCACAGGGATGCCGTCCGCGTTGTGGCCCTGGCTGCGGGTCCTCGCCGCCGTCGCCGTGCTCGGCGTCGTGGCCTGGCGACTGGACCTGGGCGCCGTAGGGGCGGCCCTCGGCGCGGTCGGTGCCGGCCCCGCCGCGGCGGCCACGGCCGCGGCCCTCGCCATCGGGGCCGCCACCACCCTGCTCAGCGCCCGGCGCTGGGTCCTGGTCGCCCGCGCCCTGAACCTCCCCCTGCGCACTGGGCCCGCCGTCGCCGCCTACTACCGCGCCCTCTTCCTCAACGCCGTCCTGCCCACCGGCGTCCTGGGCGACGTGCACCGCGCCGTCGACCACGGGCGCCGCAGCGGCGCCCTCGGCCCCGGCGTGCGCGCCGTCGTACTGGAGCGCACCGCCGGGCAGGCGGTCCTCATCGCCGCCGGGGCCCTGCTCCTGGCCGCGTTGCCCACCTGGTGGGGCCTGCTGGACCCGGAGGCGGCCGCCGTCGCCGTCCTCGCCGCCGCCGCGGGCACGGCCGCCCTGCTCGCCTGGGCGCGCCGGGGCACCGCGCTGCCGCGTGTGCGCCGGGCGGTGCGCGACGTGGCCGCCGACGCCCGCGCCACCCTGTTCGCCCGCCGCCTGGGCCCACGGGTCGCCGCGCTCTCGGCGGCCGTCCTGGCCGGGCACGTCGTCCTCTTCCTGGTGGCCGCCCGCACCGCCGGGTCCGTCGCACCCGCCGTCGACCTGGTGCCTGCGGCGGTGGTCGCCCTGCTCGCCATGGCCGTCCCCGCCAACGCCGCCGGATGGGGGCCGCGCGAGGCCGCCACGGCCGCCGCGTTCGGCACCGCCGGGCTCGGCGCCGAACTGGGCCTGGCGACCGCCGTCGTCTACGGCCTGCTGGCGCTGGCGGCGAGCCTGCCCGGGGCCGTCCTGCTCGTCCTGAGCCGCCGGGCCGCGGCTCAGCCGCCGCGCGGCGACAGCGCCGACAGCGGCGGCAGCGCGCCGAAGGACGAGCACAGGCTCTCCAGCACCGCCGCCCCCTTGCGCGCCGTGGCCAGCGACGGGCGTCCCACCACCCCGGACGCGGTGTAGGCGCGCAACCCCAGCGTCAGCAGGTGCGGCCGGTCCTCGGCGTCGTGGTCGGCCTCCGCATACCCCGTACCCACCAGCTCGGGGTGGGCGTGCAGCAGGACCGACGTCTCGATCTCGCCCGCGTGCATGTCGGCGTCGGCGCTGGTCTCCAACCCGGCGGCGGCGCGCGCGGCGGCCCAGTCGGACGGCCCCGGGAACAGCGCCAGCTCCCCGCGGGCCTCCTGCACCGCGTTGCCCAGCGCGTAGTTGCCGCCGTGCCCGTTGACCAGCACCAGCCCCGCCGCGCCCGAGCGCCGGACCGAGGCGGCGACGTCGCGTACCACCGCCAGCAGGGTGGAGGCCGAGATGCTCACCGTTCCCGGCCAGTCCTCGTGCTCGTGCGAGCAGGACAGCGTCAGCGGCGGGAGCACCTGTACCGGGTACCGCGCGGCGATCTCCCGGGCGATCGTGCAGGCGATGACGGTGTCGGTGGCCGAGGGCAGGTGGGGTCCGTGCTGCTCGAAGCTGCCGATCGGCAGCAGGGCCGTGCGCCCCCGCCGGCGTCCGGCGTCGGCGGAGGTGTCCATGGGCAGCAGGTGCCGGTGAGCGTCCATGGTCTCTCGACTACCACAGGCGGCCCGGGGCGGCGGCTTGGCCGTGCGCGGGTCGCCCGGGCGGGGACCGCACGGTGTCCGGAATCGGCCATGCGCGCGGAAAAGCGGGCACGGAGGCGGATAGTTCCCCCTCCCCGCCGGGTGGCGGACCGGGCCCGGACGGTCCCCGCCACTAAAGTCCCCCTATGACCGCGAACGACACGCCCCTGAAGCCCTTCGACGAGGACTGGACCCGCGCGCTGGCCGTGGTCGCGCACCCGGACGACCTGGAGTTCGGCGCGACGTCCGCCATCGCCAAGTGGGCGGGCCAGGGCAAGCAGGTCTCCGAGCTGCTGGTGACCAAGGGCGAGGCCGGGATCGAGACGGTGCCGCCGAGCGAGGCCGGTCCGCTGCGCGTGGAGGAGCAGCGCGCGGCCGGGCGCATCGTGGGCGCCCACCGCGTCGAGTTCCTCGACTTCCCCGACGGCACCCTGGAGTACGGCCTGGACCTGCGCCGTGCGCTGGCGCGCTCGATCCGTGAGCACCGTCCCGAGGTGGTGCTGTCCATCAACTTCCGCGAACACTTCCCGGGCCAGGGTTCCTACAACCACGCCGACCACCGGGTGCTCGGGCCCGCCCTGCTCGACGCGGTCCGCGACGCCGCCAACACGTGGGTCTTCCCCGAGCTGGCCGAGGAGGGCCTCAAGGCGTGGAAGGGCGTGCGGGCGGTCGCGTTCGCCGCCTCGCCCCGGCCGACCCACTTCACCTCCTTCTCGGAGGAGGACCTGCGGACCGGGATCGCCTCCCTGGACGCGCACGAGGTGTACATGGCGGCCCTGGAGGGCTTCGACCACAAGTCCATGCTCCGCACCGCGGCCACGGAGGCCGGGGCCCGCAACGGCGTCGGCCTCGCCGTGGAGTTCGAGGTCCTGGACGCCTGAACCGGGGGAGGGCGAGGGGACGGCCCGGGCGGCCGGGGCGCCCCCTCACTCCTCCAGCGGCCACCCCGTGTAGGCCTCGGCGAGGTAGGCCGACCCGGCGCGGCTTCCCGTGACCATGTCCAGCTCGCCGAGCTGGCGCTGGACGTCGAACGGGGACGCGTCCGGAGGGGTGTGCAGCATCGAGGTCATCCACCACGAGAAGTGCTGGGCGCGCCACACCCTCCTCAAGGCGGTGGCGCTGTAGGCGTCCAACCCCGCCTCGGAACCGGTCGAGAAGTACTCGGCCAGCGCGCGCGACAGCACGGCGACGTCGGCCACCGCCAGGTTGAGCCCCTTGGCCCCCGTGGGCGGCACCACGTGCGCGGCGTCCCCGGCGAGGAACAGGCGCCCGTACCGCATCGGCTCGCAGACGAAGCTGCGCATCGGGATCACGCCCTTCTGGAAGATCGCCCCCTCCTGGAGGGAGAATCCGCCCCCGGCCACGCGCGCCTGCAGCTCGTCCCAGATCCGCGCATCGCTCCAGGAGTCCGCGTCCTCCTCGGGCGCGCACTGGAAGTACATCCGCTGCACCTGGGGGCTGCGCGTGCTGATCAGCGCGAACCCGCGCTCGGAGTGCGTGTACACCAGCTCGTCGGAGGACGGCGGCGCCTCTGCGAGGATGCCGAACCACCCGAACGGGTAGGCGCGGAAGTGCTCGGTCCGCGCGGATCCGGGGATCGACCGGCGGCTGATGCCGTTCGACCCGTCGCACCCGGCGACGACCGCGCACACCAGCTCCTCCCGCACACCGTCGGCGCCGGTGAAGGCGATGGCGGGGCGGTCGCCGCCGATCCCGCTCAGTTCCACCTCCGAACAGCCGAAGCGGATGTCCGCCGACGCGGCACAGCGCGCGGCGATCAGGTCCTTGAGCACCTCGTGCTGCGGGTAGAGCCACACCGATCGGCCGACCAGGCCGGCGAAGTCGATCCGGTGCGGCGCGCCGCCGAACCGCAGCTCGACCCCGTCGTGGCGCGCGCCCTGGGCGAGTGCGCGGTCGCCGACCCCGTGCCGCACCAGCAGGTCGACGGTCCCCTGTTCCAGGACGCCCGCCCTGATGGTCCGTTCGATCTCCTCACGCGTGCGCGTCTCGACGATCACGGACTCGATGCCCTGTTCGGCCAGGAGGAGGGACAGCACCAGGCCCGCAGGACCGGCTCCGAGGATTCCGACTCGTGTGTGCATGGGGCCACCCAACTAGGTGGCCTGAGTCACGGGCTAGTCTTGGCTTCCGTTCAGTGGAAGGCCCCGAGGGGCCCGTCCGGGGCCCGAGGGCGGGGGCCTGGAGAGGGGCGTGCATGGCCGCTGAGGCCGAGCGGGACGGCCGCTCCGTGACCGGGCGTGCGCTGCGGCTGCTGGCCGCCTTCGACGTGGCCCATCCGGCACTGACGCTGACCGAGCTGGCGCGCCGGGCGGATCTGCCCTTGGCGACCGCGCACCGTCTGGCCGGTGAGCTGGAGTCGTGGCGCGCGCTGGAGCGGGGGAGCGACGGCCGCTTCAGGGTGGGCAGCCGGTTGTGGGAGATGGGCCTGCTCGCGCCGGTGTCGAGCCGCCTCAGGCAGGTCGCCCTGCCGTACATGCAGGACCTGTACGAGGCCACGCGGGAGAACATCCACCTGGCGGTCCGGGACGGTTTCGACACGCTGTACGTGGAGAAGCTGTGCGGCCACCGGTCGGTGCCGATCGTGTCCAGGGTCGGCGGGCGGCTCCCGCTGCACGCGACCGGGGTCGGCAAGGTGCTCCTGGCGGGCGCGGGCCCGCAGGTGCGGGAGGGCTACCTCGGCCGTCCCCTGCCGCGCCCCACCGGTTTCACGGTGGTCGAGCGCGGGCGGCTGGAGCGCGAGCTGCGGCAGGTCGCCAGGCGCGGGCACGCACTGACGCGCGAGGAGATGACCCTGGGGTCGGTGTCGGTCGCGGTCCCGGTGGGGCCGGCGTGCGACGGCGAGGAGGGCCCAGACACCGAGCCCGCGGCCGCCCTGGGCATCGTCGTCCGCAGCCACCGGGCCGACCCGGCGCGCCTCGTCCCGCCCCTCAAGGCGGCCGCCCAGGCCATCGCGCGCCGTTTGGAGGAGACCGCACGGGACCCCGCCCCCGGGCTGGAGCACGAACTGCCGCCGATGCCGCGCTGACCCCTTCGGTCAGGAACCGCCCCCGGAGGCCGCGCCTCCGCCCGGGCTCTTGTCCTCACCGGGCTTGGAGCCGCCCTCTGCCGGGGACGTCTTCGCGGCCGCCTTGGCTTTCCCCTTCTCCGGGGCGGTGCCCTCGGCGGGTCCGCTCTCGGCATGGGCGAACGGGCGCTCGCGCAGGAGGGTTGCCACCACCGCCGCCACCGGGGTGGCCAGGAACATCCCCAGGATGCCGCCGATCACGCCGCCGCAGGCGATGGCCACCAGCACCACGGCGCTGGGCAGGTCCAGCGCCTTGCCGTAGACGCGGGGGGCGAAGATGTGGCTCTCGGCCTGCTGGACCAGCAGCACCACCGCCACCACGATCAGCGCGGTCACCAGGCCCTCGGTGACGAAGGCGACCAGCGCCGCCAGCAGGCCGGAGATGAAGGCGCCGACGATCGGCAGGAAGGCGCCCAGGAAGGTGAGCAGGATCAGCGGCGCGGCCAGCGCCGGGTCGATGAGGAACAGCAGTGGGACACCGATGCCGACCGCGTCGATCAGCCCCACGATGGCCACGCCGCGGATGTAGCGGCCCACCACCCCGTAGGCGGCCTCGGCCGAGGCGCGCAGGCCCGGCCGGGAGGCCGAGGGCAGCAGCGAGTAGCTCCAGTCCATCAGCCGGTCGCCCGAGTGCAGGAAGTAGACGGTGAGCACCAGCACCAGCAGCGCCCCCACCAGCACCTCCAGGGCGGCGGTCCCGGCCGACCACACCCCGGTCACGAGCTGCTGGCGGTTCTGCTCCACCATCCGGGTGACCTCCTGGGAGGCCGAGTCCACCAGGTCGTTGAGGAGCAGCGGGTCCAGGCCCAGGGCGGTGGCGTAGTCCTGCAGGGTGGAGGGCACCCGGCCGAGGCTGGCGACCAGGTCCTCGGTTCCGGACACCGCCGGGCGCACGACCAGCGTGACGACGCCGCCGAGCACGATGAGGGCCCCCAGGAACGCGCCCGTGGTGGCCGGGCCGCGCCCCAGCCCCAGGCGGCGCAGGCGCAGGACCAGCGGCATCAGCATCGAGGTGAGGAAGACCGCGAGCACCACGGGGACCGAGACGACCTTGACGTAGGCCAGCCCCCACAGCAGCAGGACGATGACCGTTCCGATGAGCAGCATCCGCCAGGCGGCGTCGCCGAGCCGATAGAGCAGGGACGGGTCGTCTTTCACGGGCGGTCCTCGGTTTCCGGCGGTGCCCGGGCGCCGAACGGGGCGGGCGGCCGGACGGGCTGGGGCGGGTCACGGGGGAGCCGGCCCCGGCGGTTCCCGGGCGCCTCCCACCTCCGGTGGTACCCGATCGGCGCCCGTCCGCGCGCGGGGCCACGCGGCGTTTCGTGATTTCTCCCCGCGCGGGCGCCCCGCTCCCTCCCGGTTCGCGGGGGTATCGGTCCGCGGCCGGGAGCGCCCGCCCCTCCTCCTGTGCGCTCTGTCGAGCTCGGTCCTGTCCGGATTTCCCCCTCACCCGGCATCTCAGACGTTGATCTCGACGAAAGTGCTGTCATTCCGGCGGTGGTTTCTAGTGTTCAGTGCAACTTGTGTAGATGCGCTGGACGCTAGGAGTAGACCGTGGCCCGACCAGGGGCGTTGACGCCGGGGCACCGCCAGGTGCTGGAGAACATGTGGGCCCAGGGCGCCTCCATGGCCGCCATCGCCCGGGCCATGGGGGTGTCCCCGGCCACCGTGGGCCGGGAGCTGGACCGCAACGGAGCCCACCACCGCGGGGCCCGCAACCCCCGCATGCA
>NZ_JAQFWQ010000010.1 GCF_027706725.1 Nocardiopsis endophytica | reverse complement strand
TCTCGGGGAAGTCGGGCTTATCGTGTCCGTTTTGACCCCGAGTTCCCCGAGATCAACGCGGGTTACGACGGGACCGAGGGGCGCCGTCTGTTCACGAGCCCTCGCCGAGTAGCGGGAACAGCCCCGAGAAGCCCTCGTCCCCGTGCCCGTCGGCGATCCGGCGGTCCATCAGCCGCTTGACCTCCACCATGCGCGCGGCGTCGACGCCGTTCGCGCGGCGGTGGTCGATCAGGTCGTCCATCAGGGCCGCCTGGACCGACAGCGGGCCCATGTCCGGCGGGAACTCGCCGTCGCGCACCGCCTTGCCGATGCCCCGCAGCAGCGGCGGATAGCTCGCGGCGATGGAGTCCGCGACCCGGTCGGCGAACTCGGCGGGGTCGGCGCCCTCCAGCTTCACCAGGCGGAGCGTGTGCAGGAAGCCGAGGAGCAGCTCGTAGGCGGTACCGACCTGCGCCATGAACTCGACGGACGCCAGTCCGGCATCCTCGCCGTAGTAGGTGCCGTTGCCCAGCTCCATCAGGGTCGGCTCGTGGGCCTCGAAGGCCGCGCGGGACCCGCTGAAGGAGAAGTGGGCGTGCGAGGTGCCCAGGTCGGGCGGGTCGGCCATGATCCCGCCGTCGATGTACTCGGCGCCGTGCTCGGCCGCCCACCGCTCGGTCGTGCGCGCCTGGGCGGGGGAGTCGCTGGTGAGGTTCACGAGCACCTTGCCCCCGACGGCGCCGCCTACGTCGGCCAGAACGGCGTCGACCGCCTCGTGGTCCAGCAGGCAGACCACGACGAGCGGGCTCGCCGCGGCGGCCTCGGCCGCCGTTTCGGCCGTCGCGGCACCGGCCTCGGCCAAGGGGGCGGCCTTCTCGGCGGTGCGGTTCCAGACCGTCACGGGGTGGCCCCGGTCGAGGAAGGTCCGGGCGATGGCGGACCCCATCGCACCGAGGCCCAGCACGGTGACGGGGGTGGGGGAGTGGGAGGCGGTCGTGGTGGTCATGGTGATCCTCTCTGCTGCCGTCGCCGGCGCGACGGCGGAAACCCGGGGCCCAGCCGGCGCACGGCACACCACGGACCGCGTCCGGATGCCCTGCGCGGTGGGCCTTCCGACTTCACGGGAGAGAACCTAGAACTTCGAGTTAAGTAGAAGTCAACGCTGGATCGGCCGGGGGATCGGTCGGCGGGGCGGTCGGCGGCCCGGCCACAGGATCGGCCGCCGGACCGCCCCGGTCGGCCGGGCTCAGCCGGGCTCAGCCGTGCAGAGTGGGACGGTAGACGAGCTCCAGCGTGCGGCCGTCGAGGGTCCGCTGCTCGATCAGCTCCAGATCGAAGTCGGCCGCGCCCGCGAAGATCGGGGCCTCGCCCGTCCGCCCGGTGACCACCGGATAGAGCGTCACCTGGACGCGGTCGACCAGGCCCGCGGCCATCAGCGCTCGGTTCATCGCCAGGCTGCCGTGCGAGCGAAGGGGGACGTCGGACTCCTTCTTGAGCCGCGCGACCACGTCGACGGCGTCCCCGCGTGCGACGGTCGCGTCCGGCCAGTCGAGCGGCTCGTGCAACGTGGTCGACACGACCGTCGCAGGCAGGTGCCGCATCCGGACGACCCACGGGTCGAACATCTCGGACTCCTCGGTGCTCTCGGCCACCATCCGCGCGAACATCCGATATGTGTTGGCCCCGAAGACCATCCGCTGGTCCCCGCTGTACTGGGCGAGCCGGTGTTCGAGCAGCTCGGGCCCCTGCTTGCCCCAGTAGCCGGTCCAATCCCCGCCGGCGGCGCCGAACCCGTCGAGCGAGGTGAAGACGTCGAAGGTGTACGTGGCGGTCATGGCGCACTCCGTAAGCGTGTTCGTTTCCCGGTCATGAGGTTGGACCGCGGCCGGAGGCGGGATTCATCGCCGCCCGCCCCCGCGCACGCGGGGGGAGACGTCGCTCCGCGTCCGCTGATCGCTCGTCGCCGGGCGGGGGAGGGTGAGGCCGCCCAGGGGGGCGCAGGTCATCACGTCCGAGGGGCGGCGGGCGTTCCGCGCCCTGCTGGAGGAATCGGCCTGGGAGGCGGCGGCCTGGGGACGACGACGGCCTGGGAGGCGACGGTGGGCGGGGCGGCGCGGCGGCGGGGGCGGCGCGCCGGTCACCGCGTCCCGTGGTGCGTCCGTGGTCACGCCGCGAGTCGGAGCCGGTGGTCCGCGACGCCGACGGTCAGGTCCTGGCCCCAGGACATGGTGAGGCGGTCGGACTCGATGCCGTCACCGAAGACCACGAGGCGGTCCGACTGGACGGTCAGAGTCAGCTCCTCTCCCGGTGCGATCCGGCCCTCGATCAGGTCGACCCCCGTGACGGGGGACGGCCATGCCTCGCGGACGAACCAGGCGAGCGCCGGATCGGTGGGGCCGGGCAGGGCGCGTCCGCCCCGGTCGTGCGCGATCGAGGCGCACCACCCGGTGGCGCCGGTGCCGGTGCCGACCACCAGCCCCGACGAGGACTGCCGCTCCGAGCGCCCTCCCGCCGTGAGCAGGTAGCGCGCCGACTGGTGGCCCTGGTGCCCGAGGTACAGCTCGTTGAGCGCCCGGATGCGCTGCCCGTCGTCGAGCCGGCCCTCGACCATCGTCAGGCCCTCCCACTCGACGGCGCCGCCCGCGTCGGGGCCGAGCGCGCGCAGCAGCCGCACCGCCGACCCCGTGTCGTGCCGGGCGAGGACACCGGGGTTGGCGCCGGGCTCCGGATCGACGCCGATCACGAGCTGGTCGCCGAGGTACTTGGCCGCGTTGGCGACGAGGCCGTCCTGCCCGACGACGAGGACGACGTCCTCGGGTGCGAACAGCACCCGGCTCAGGTCGTCCCGCTCGACCTGGGCCACCGCCCACTCGGTCGGCAGCGCCCCGACCACCGCGCTCCGCGCCTGGTGCGCGGCGTCGTGCCGGGCCTGCACCTCGGCCAGGGTGCGGCCCCGGGTGCGCAGGAAGAACTCCGCCTGGCCCCGGGTCGCGTGCCGGTCCAGCAGCTCGTCGAGCTCGGTGCGCCGGTGCACGACGACGGCGCGCGGCCGCAGGCTCACCGGGCGTCCCGGCCGGACGCGGGGGCGGTGCCGTCGTCCTCGGGCGGGGCCGCGCCGCGGTCGGCGAGGGCGCCCAGGAGCCCGGAGACCAGGTCGGGCGTGATGGTGATGCTGCCGACCGCCGGCAGCGCGCCGGCCGCGTCGCGCAACGCGAGCGCGGTGAGCACGTCGCGCCCGAGGCTTGCGTAGACCTGCATGATCTCGGCCTCCTTGGCCGCTTCGGCCGCGCCCAGCTCGCGCGTTTCGGCCGCCTTGGCGTCCGTCTCGATCCCGCGGCGCTCGGCCCACGCCCGCGAGGAGATGAGCGCCGCCGCGGCGGCCTCGCTGGCCTCGCGCTGCTTGTTCGCGCCCTCCTGGGCGACGAGGCGCTCGCGCCGGGTGGCGAGTTCGATCTGGCTGGCGAGCTCGTTCTCCGAGATGGCCCGCTCGCGCTCGACGGCCACCGCCCGCCGCTCGTAGGTGGCGCGGTCGGCCTCGGCCTGGAGCCGCTCGCGCACGGGGGTCTGCAGCGCCTTCTCCACATCGGCCTCGGGCCGGACCGCGAGCACCCGCACGCCGAGCACTTCGATGCCGGTGGCGCTCAGCCGCGTGTCGTCCCGCAGGCCCGCGGTGAGCGCCTCGCGGACCCGGGCGACGCCGGTCTCCAGCGCCTCGGCGAGCTCCAGCGCGGTGACGGCGTCGACGGCGGCGGACTGCGCGAGCTGCCCGACGATCACCCCGGCCTGCTCGCGCCCCTTCGCCTGCCCGCCGTCGTCCGCGACGGGGAAGATCCCGAAGTCGAGCCGCCGGGAGGCCAGCACCGGGTCGGCGAACCGGTAGGTGATGTTCGCCTGGACGGTCACGTCCTGCTGGTCCCGGGTGATGGCGTGGAAGAGGACCGGCAGCTCCTGGTCGGTGGCCGGCACCTCGCTGAGCACGGTGTTCGGCCGGAACCAGAACGACCGCCCGACCCCCTGGCGGCGGACCTCGCCGCGGCTCAGGTGCACGACGTGGTCCGTCGCCGTGCCGAGGTAGTGGCGCAGCCCGGGGTAGGTGCGGATGGTGCCCATGACGGCCTCCTTTTATCGTCAGTGCGACGATAAGCCCTCCGGCGTTTTTTCGTCAATCCGACGAGAATCCGTCGACCGGCCATAGGATGGCCCTCATGCAGAAGCGCTCCGAGGACACCGGGTCCGTCCCCGCCACCGCCGCGACCCTGCCGGTGACGGTCGACATCGTCGCGCTCACCGTGCGGTCGGGGCGCCTGCAGGTGCTGGTGGTCGAGCGCGGCATCCCGCCGTTCGCCGGGCGGTCCGCACTGCCCGGCGGGTTCGTCCTCCCCGGTGAGACGCTCGAGACCGCCGCCGCCCGCGAACTCGCGGAGGAGACCGGCATCGTGCCGCCCGGCCACATGGAGCAGTTGCGCAGCTACGGTCCCTACGGCCGCGATCCGCGCGGCCCGGTGCTCACGGTCGCCTACCTGCTGCTCGCCCCATCCTCCGGACTGCCGCAGGCCGGCGGCGACACGGCGGACGCGACCTGGGTCCCGGTCGAGGAGGCCGCCCCGGCCGACGGCGGCGGGCCGGTGCTCGCCTTCGACCACGACCGCATCCTGGCCGACGGCGTCGAACGCGCCCGCGCCAAGCTCGAGTACTCGCCGCTGGCGACGTCGTTCTGCCGGGAGGAGTTCACCATCGCCGAGCTGCGCGCGGTCTACGAGGCGGTGTGGGGCACCCGGCTCGACGCCCGCAACTTCCACCGCAAGGCCACGGACACCCCGGGGTTCCTCGAACCGACCGGCCGGACCGACGCCTCCGGCCCCGGCCGCCCCGCCGAGCTGTACCGGCTCGCCCCGGGCGCGCGGCCGTCGGCCGCCGTCCTCCATCCGCCCCTGCTGCGTCCCCGCCGTCCATGACAGGTGGCAGGTGCAAAGGTGCGGCCCCGGGTGGGCAGGGGCGGGTCGGACGCCATGATCACCAGCGCCGACAACGCGAGGAACGCCACGAGGGCCTCGGGTGCGGCCACCGTCCCCGGCCCGTGTGGTCGAATCGGGGCCGTGGACGGGGTCGTGCCGTTCGCGGCGCGGCGGCCCGGCGTGAGGGGCGCCTCGCTCCGACCCTTTGTCATACGGGTAGGGGTATGGGGTACCGTGATCGTGACGAAGGGCGGTGGACGATGGAGATGACCCCTGAACTCGTGGGCGATGCCCTGACGCGGCTGCGCCGTGCCCAGGGCCAGCTCGCCGGGGTGATCGCGATGATGGAGGAGGGCGCCGACTGCAAGGCGACCCTCACCCAGCTCGCCGCGGTCTCCCGGGCGCTGGACCGGGCCGGTTTCAAGATCGTCGCGAGCGGTATGCGGCACTGCCGACAGGCCCGCGAGGACGGCGAGGAGCCGCCCATGACCGAGGAGGAGCTGGAGAAACTCTTCCTGGCCCTGGCCTGACCGAGGATCCGGCGCGCTCGCGCGCCGTCCTTTTTTGCCCCGCGCATACCCCCCCGGGGTGTGTGACCAGCAGTAGTCAACGCGCGCGGAGAGTATCCGCGCTCGCCTGCCGCCCCGCTCACCCGCCCTGCCCCGCCCCGCCCCGATCCCCGCCGACCCCGCCCGCACCCGAAACGGAGGCCCACATGACCACCTCGGCCATCGACGTCCACGTCATCAGCACCTCGTCCCTGGGGGACCGCAGCTACCTCGCCACCGACGGCTCCACGGCGCTCGTCGTCGACCCGCAGCGCGACGTCGACCGGGTCCTCGCCCTGGCCGGGCGCCTGGACGTGCGCATCACCCACGTCCTGGAGACCCACATCCACAACGACTACGTCTCCGGCGGCCTCGAACTCTCCCGCCTGACCGGCGCCGCCTACGGGGTCGCCGCCGCCGACGAGGTCCCCTTCGAGCGCGTCCCGCTCTCCGACGGCGACGTCCTCGACATCTCGCCCGCCATGCGCGTCAAGGTGCTCGCCACCCCGGGCCACACCTTCCACCACCTCTCCTACGCGCTCGAAGGGCCGGACGGCGTCGAAGGCGTGTTCACCGGCGGCTCCCTGCTCTTCGGCACCACCGGCCGCACCGACCTGCTCGGCCACCACCACGCCGAGGACCTGGCCCGCCACCAGCACGCCTCCGCCCGCCGCCTCGCCGAGCTGCTGCCCGACGGCGCACGCGTCTGGCCGACCCACGGCTTCGGGAGCTTCTGCTCGGCCACCCAGGCCTCCGGCGACGACTCCACGCTCGGGCGGGAGAAGGAGCACAACCCGGCGCTGCGCCTGGCCGCCGACGACTTCGTCCGGGAGACCCTGGCCGGGCTCGACGCCTACCCCGCGTACTACGCGCACATGGGCGTGGCCAACCTCGCCGGGCCCGAGCCCGTCGACCTGCGCGCCCCGGCCCAGGCCGACCCGGAGGAGCTGCGCGACCGGCTGGAGCGCGGCGAATGGGTGGTGGACCTGCGCAACCGCAAGGCCTACGTCGGGTCCCACCTGGCGGGGACGGTGAGCCTGGGGCTCGACGGGCCGATGGCGACCTGGCTGGGCTGGATGATCGAGTGGGGCGCGCCGCTGACGCTGCTCGGCGAGACGCCCGACCAGGTGGCGCAGGCCCGCCGGGAGCTGGTGCGCATCGGCATCGACCGCGTCGCCGCCGCTGCCACCGGTGAGCCGGAGGAGCTGGCCGCCTCGCCCGAGCAGCTCGCCTCGCTGCCCACGGCCACCTTCGGCGGGCTCGCCGACGCGCTCAGCGGGTCGGTGCCCGATGGGCTGCCCGGCCCGGACGTCGTGCTCGACGTGCGACTGAAGAACGAGTGGGACGCCTCGCACGTGCGGGGCGCGGTGCACATCCCGCTGCCGGAACTGGCGGCGCGCCTCGACGAGGTCCCGGCCGGGGCGGTGTGGGTGCACTGCGGCAGCGGCTACCGGGCGACGGCGGCGGCGTCGCTGCTGTCCCGCGCGGGGCGGCGGGTGGTCCTCGTGGACGACGCCTTCGCCCACGCGGAGCCCGAGGGCGTGCCGATGGTCGCGGCCTGACGGGGCGTCGGGCCTTCGGGGTGGTGAAAGGGCAGCCTCCGCCGCGGAGAGGCGGCGATTCCACCGCCCTTGATGGCCCCCGCTCCCGGGCCCCGGCCGCCCGCGTCGTTCTCGCCCCTGCCGTGCACTCCGGCGGCCGACGAGCAGGCTCGGGGAACCGCCCTGGTGTCCCCGTCGCCGCCCTTTACGGCGACCCCCGGACACCCGCACCCGACAGCGCTACCGCTGCGCGGATGGGCGGTCGGACCGCAGGGCGCCCAGCCTCTCCTACTCCGCTGCCGAGCGCCGCTCCTGCGTCGTTGATCTCGGGGAAAACGACGCTACCGGCGCGGTTTTAGGGGCGGTTCTCCCGAGATCAACGCGGGGCACACCCGCCTATCCGCGCGCCTTCTACGGCCGCCGACTTTCGTCGTCGCCGCGCTCTCCGCCGCACTCCGGCGGCCTGCCGACCCGACCCCGTATCCCCTTCAACGAGATCGAGGAACCATGACCGACCACACTCCCTCCACCCCCGCCGCTCTCACCGTCGATGAGGCGCGTGCGCTGAAGCGGGACGACCCCCGCACCCGCCTGATCGACGTCCGCACCCCCGGCGAGTTCGCCTCGCTCCACATCCCCGGCTCCTCCAACGTTCCCCTCGACCTGCTTCGCGAGCGCCGGGCCGACCTCGCCGCCGACCACTCCGACCCCGTCGTTCTGGTCTGCCGCTCGGGCATGCGCGCCGAAGAGGCCCGAAAGCTCATCGACGCGGCAGGGCTCACCGGGGTCGGGGTCCTCCAGGGCGGTATCACCGCCTGGCAGGCCGCCGGGGCGCCGGTCGAGAAGGGGCGCGGGACCTGGGCCATGGAGCGGCAGGTCCGCTTCACCGCCGGGTCCATCGTCCTCGTCTCGGTCCTGGCCGGGCTCGCCTACCCGCCGCTGACCTGGGTCGCCGCGTTCATCGGCGCGGGCCTGGTGTTCGCGGCGGTCAGCGACACCTGCGCCATGGCCCGCGTCCTGGGACTCCTGCCGTGGAACCGCGCCGCCTCCGGCGACTCGGGGGCGACGCTCTCCGCCCTGACCGGCCCGGCCGCGTCCGGCTCCGCCGAGGCCACCGGGGAGGGCCGGTGAGCCCCGACGGCTGTCGCGCGCTCCGGAGCCGGGCGTGTTAGCGGCGATCGCCTCCGGCGTGGCCGTCGGCATCCTGATGGGGCTGCTCGGCGCGGGCGGATCGGTCCTCGCGGTACCCGCCCTGGTGTTCGGCGTCGGCATGTCCGTCCACGCCGCCATCCCGGCCTCGCTCGCCGTCGTCGGGGCCTCCGCCGTCTCCGGGATCCTCCCCCGCCTGCGGCAGCGCCGGATCCGCTGGGGCGTCGCGCTCGCGTTCGCCGTACCGGGCCTCCCGGCGGCCTACGCGGGGACGGCGATCGGGCGGCAGCTCCCCGAGCGCTGGCTCATGCTCGGCTTCGCCGCCGTCATGGCCGTGGTGGCCGTGCGCATGCTCGCCTCGTCCTCCGACGCGGGCGGTGTGTGCCGAACCGGCGCGGGCGGGGTCGACATCCGCAGGTGCCTCCCGAAGGCGGCGCTCGCCGGTGCGGCGGTGGGCCTGCTCACGGGCCTGTTCGGGGTGGGCGGCGGGTTCGCGGTCGTGCCCGCGCTCACCCTCCTCCTGGGGCTCGACGCCGCCGAGGCCGTGGCGACGTCGCTCGTCGTGGTGGCGCTCAACTCCGCGTCCGGGCTCAGCGCACACCTGGGGGCGGCACCCGTCGACGGGGCGGACGCGGGCGTCATCGCCGGGTTCGCGGCGGCCGCGGTGGCGACCTCCCTCGCGGCCGGGAGGCTGTCCCGCCGGATCGCGGCCGACCGGTTGCAGAAGGCGTTCGGCGCCGCCGTCCTCGCCGTGGCGGCGGGCACCGCGGCGGCCGCGCTGTGGGCGCCCGGCCTCCTGGCGGGGTGAGCGCCCGCGCCGACGGTGCCCGGCCGCCGACGGGGGGACCGGTGGTCCAAGCGGTGCCGAAGCCCCCATCCGCTCGGCGAAGCGCCTCACGATCCGGTGGGCGAGCGTCGGAACGCGGCCGACACCGGCCATCAGCGTCCCGGCGGCGGGATCTCCCCGGAGCCGCGCGGGATGAGCGTGGTCGGCACCCGCTCCTCCCGGCACGGGCCGTCGTCGCCCGCGATGCGCTTGAAGAGGCGCTGGACCGCCAGCGTCCCGATGCGCATCACGTCCTGGGCGACCACGCTCACCCGGGGCACCAGCAGGTCGGCCATGGGGAAGTCGTCGAAGCCGACCACGGCCACATCCTGGTGCAGGCCCCGCTCCTGCAGGGTCTGGATGGCGCCGATGGTCACGAGGTTCTGTGCGGTGAACAGGGCCTGGGGCGGGTGGTCGGAGTCGAGCATGGCGGCCAGCGCCCGGGCCGCGGTCTCGGGGTCGGGCAGGTCCATGGCCACCCGACCGGGGCGCTCGGGCAGGCCGCGCTCGGCCAGTGCGCGCCGGTAGCCCGCCAGCCGCTCGCCGGCCGTGGCGATGGAGGTCTCGTCGCCCAGGAAGGCGATCTCGGTGTGCCCGTGGTCGGCCAGGTGCAGGACCGCCTCCCTGGCCCCCTCGGCGTTGGTGGCCAGCACCGAGTCGGCGACCAGGCCCCGCGGCGGCCGGTCCACGAACACCACCGGCGTGCCGGTGCGGATCTCGCGGTGCAGGTAGCCGTGGTCCTGGGCGGCCGGGGCGATGATGATCCCGTCGACCCGGTGCAGGGTGGCGGCGCGCACCAGCTCCAGCTCGCGCTGGGGCTCCTCGTCCAGGCTGCCCGTGAACACCAGGGTGCCGTGCTCGCGGGCCACGTTCTCCACCGCACGGCTCAGGGTGGCGGAGAAGGGGTTGGCCACGTCCTCCAGCAGCAGGGCGATCTGCCGGGTGGCGCCGTCCGTGCGGCGCAGGCTGGAGGCGGCGAGGTTGGGCTGGAAGTCGAGCTGGGCGATGGCGCGGGTGACACGGTCGCGCAGGTCGTCGGACACGGTGGAGACACCGTTGATGACCCGCGAGACCGTCTTGATGCTCACCCCGGCCAACGCCGCGACGTCGCGCATGGTCGCCCGGCGCACCGGTTCTGCGGCCGCGGCCCGCCGGTCCCTCTCGCTCTGGCTCACCGACACCTGCATCTACTCTCCGGACACTCTGGCAGCGCGCCCGGGCGTATGGCCCCGGGGCGGCACCGCGAAGGTGCCGCCCCGGGGCCCATCACCGCTCGGGTCCGCGGGGGGATGGGCTCATTCTGCCGCACCGCTCGGATCGGGACCCAGCGGTCGGACGGTGACGTCCTCGACCGAGCCGCCCCCGCCGTCGGCGCGGACGGAGATCCCGGTGGCGCCGGGGTCGGGGAAGACGAGGTCGGTGAGCGTGGCCCGGCCGCCGGCCGCGAACACCTCGACCGAGGAGGTGTCCACGACCACGCGCAGCCGGACTCCCCCGTCCTCCAGGGCCATCGGGACCGCGCTGCGGCTGGTGAAGGCGTGGTGGAAGCCGGTGTCGCCGGAGGCGGAGCGGTCCAGGAACAGCTCCTGGGCGGCGGTGTTGTAGCCGACCACCGTGGCCTGGTCGGCGCCTTCGTGCACGCGCAGGCCGATCTCCCCGGCCCCGCCGGGCCGCAGGGTCAGTTCGACCTGGTAGGGCCGTCCGGGCTCGGCGGGCGGCAGGTCGAGCCCGCTCGCGGGCACCTGGGTGCGGTCGCGCTCGTAGACGGGCTCGCCGTAGAGCGACTCCAGCTGGTCGACGGGGTTCTGGACCAGGCGGGGCCGGCCGTCGACGGTCTCCAGCTCCAGTTGCCGGGGCAGTGCCATGGCGCCGCGCCAGGGGGATGTGGGGGTGTCCTGCGCGTACTGCCAGTTGTTCATCCACGCCATGGTGACGCGGGCGTCGTCGGGGGTGTCGTTGTAGGAGACGGCGGCGTAGTAGTCGCGGCCCCAGTCGAGCCAGTCGTAGTCGGCCAGGCCCGCCGCCGGGCCGTCGGAGAGGACCACGTGGTCGAGCAGGACGTGCCCCCACCCGCCGGTGGCGTCGTCCTCCACGCGCAGCCGCGCGGTCCGGCCGGCGAGGTCGGAGACGTCCCAGGACACCCAGTCCAGGTGCTCGGTGTCGCCGCCGGTGGCGCTGCGCACGACCTCTCCGTCCACGACCAGGTCGACCGTGGCATGGCCGCCCTCGCCGGTCCTGGGCTTGTTGCCGCCGCCCACGAGCAGGTTCACGAAGTCGCGGTCGATGGTGAACTCGGGTGAGGTGGCGTGCCCGCGCGGGGCGTCGCCGCCGACGAAGGTGTTGACCAGGCGGTCGCCCTCGTAGCCGACGACCTCCTGCTGGCCGGGCAGGGTCCCGGAGGCGGGCGCGGTGCCGAATGGGCCGTCGCCGCCGGTGCCGTCCAGGTCGTTGACGACCTCCCAGTCGCCGTAGCCGTCCTCGAAGTCGGCGAGGACCTCGCCGTCGGGTGGGCCGGGCTCCAGCAGGTGCTCGGGGGTGAACCGGGTGCCGTCGAAGTCGCCGACGAAGTACTGGGCGCCCGATCCGCCGGCGACGGATCCGGGGTTGAGGTTGACGACCAGGACCCAGCGGGTGTCGGAGGGGTCGCCGTCGACGGGCAGTTCGAACAGGTCGGGGACCTCCCAGACGCCGCCGACGGCGTGGGCGGGGCCGAAGTCGCTGAGGAACTCCCACTCGACCAGGTCGTCCGAGCGGTAGAAGTGCACCTTGCGCTCGGTGGCCACGACGGCGGACATGACCCAGTAGCCGCCCTCCTCGTACCAGAACACCTTGGGGTCGCGGAACTCGCCCGAGCCGATGTCCAGGACGGGGTTGCCCTCGTAGCGCTCCCAGGTGTAGCCGCCGTCGAGGCTGTAGGCCAGGGACTGCGCCTGGATCCCGGGCCGCTCGGAGGAGTCGGTGTAGGCGCTGGTGTACAGCGCGACCAGGGGCGGGTCCTCCGCGGTGCCCAGGCCGCTGGTGTTGTGCTCGTCGAAGACGATGCCGCCGGAGAAGACGTGCTCCTCGTCGGTGTAGGGGAGCGCCAGCGGCTGCTCCTCCCAGGTCATCAGGTCGGTGCTGGTGGCGTGGCCCCAGGACATGTTGCCCCAGCGGTCGCCCTCGGGGTTGTACTGGAAGTACAGGTGGTAGACGCCGTCGTGGTAGATGAGCCCGTTGGGGTCGTTCATCCAGTTCTGCGCCGGGGTGAAGTGGATCGCGGGCCGGTGGGGGTGGTCGGCTCCGGCCGCCGGCGCGACCGTGCCGGTGAGGGCGAGGGCGGCGCCGGTGGCCAGGGCGGCCGTGGCCGCCAGGGCGGTGGGCCGGGACGGGGGCGGGGACCCGGGCCGGGGGCCGGGGCGTGACCGTCGGTGCATGAGGGATCTCCGATCTCGCCCTCCGCGTCTGTGCGGTGTGCCCACCGCGAACCACGCCCCGGGGGAGTCGGCGCTGACCCGTCCGGGGCGTCTTCGAGGGGTGCCGGTGGGCGGGGTCGGGAGGGCGGTGGCGTGGATCACCCTGCCTCCAGGAGTCAACGTTGTCAACGGGTGGACACCGACCTCTTCGAGGCGTTGAACGCCTTTGGGGGCGGGGGTTGACATACACGCGGAGTCTCATTGAAGCTTTCGAGTCATCGTTGTCTCGGTGACCTGAGTCACGAGGCGCACCCCCCGCGTCCCGCCGACGGCGGGGCGCCGATGAAGGAGTCCCCCCATGTCGCATGCACCGTGGACCCGCCGGGCGCTGGCGGCCGCCGCCGCAGCCGGGCTCGCGGCCTCGCTCACCGCCTGCTCATCCGACGGCGCGGCCGACGACGGCGAGGTCCTCGTCGGCCTGATCACCAAGACCGAGACCAACCCGTTCTTCGTCAAGATGAAGGGGGGCGCCGAGGAGGCCGCCGAGGAGCACGGCGTGCGCGTGCAGAGCTTCTCCGGGGAGTACGACGGCGACAACGAGGGCCAGGTCCAGGCGGTGGAGAACCTCATCGCCGCCGGGGCCGACGGCATCCTCATCACCCCCAACGACTCCGAGGCGATCGTGCCCGCCCTGGACCGGGCCCGCGCCGCCGGGATCATGGTGATCGCGCTGGACACGCCGACCGAGCCCGCCGACGCGGTCGACGCCACCTTCGCCACCGACAACTTCCTCGCCGGCGAGTACATCGGCCGGTGGGCCGCCGCGCGCTTCGAGGCCGAGGGCGAGGAGCCGCGCGTGGCGATGCTCGACCTCAACCCCAACCAGATCGCCGTGGACGTGGACCGCGACCAGGGCTTCCTCCAGGGCCTGGGCGTGGACATCGCCGACCCCGGCCAGATCGGGGACGAGGACGACGAGCGCATCGTCGGCCACGACGTCACCGAGGGCGCCGAGGAGGGCGGCCGCACCGCGATGGAGAACCTCCTGCAGCGCGACCCCGACCTCAACCTCGTCTACACGATCAACGAGCCGGCCGCCGCCGGGGCCTACGAGGCGCTGGAGGCCGCGGGCGTGGAGGACGACGTGACGATCGTGTCGGTCGACGGCGGCTGCCCGGGAGTGGAGAACGTCGAGAGCGGCGTGCTGGGGGCCACCTCCATGCAGTTCCCCATGGAGATGGCCGCGCAGGGCGTGGAGGCGGTCGCCGAGCACGCCGACTCCGGCGCGACGCCCACCCCCAGCGAGGGACTGGACTTCGTCGACACCGGGGTCGAGCTGATCACCGACGAGGCCGTGGAGGGCGTGGAGAGCCGGGACAGCGCCTGGGGCCTGGAGAACTGCTGGGGATGACCGGCCGCCCGCACGCCACGACACGAAGGAAGCGCTGAACCACCGTGACCACATCGAACACACCGCGCGTACCGACCACCGGCCCCGAGCCGCCGCCGGTCCCCTTGGCCGAGGAGGCGCGCCCGCCCGCACTGGTGGACCGGGCCCAGAGGCTCCTGCACGCCCAGGCCACCCTGGGCCCGGCCGCCGTCCTGCTCATCACCGTCGTGGCGTTCTCCCTCGTCGCGCCGAACTTCCTGAACCCGGCCAACATCTCGCTGATCCTGCAGCAGACCGCGGTGATCGGCACCCTGGCCCTGGGCCAGACCCTGATCATCCTCACCATGGGCATCGACCTGTCGGTCGGCTCGATCATGGTGCTGTGCTCCATCGTCATGGGGCGCCTGTCCGCCGACGCCGGGGTGTCCGGGCCGGTCGCGCTTCTCGTGGGGCTGGCCTGCGGCATGGCGTGCGGGCTGGTCAACGGCCTGCTGGTGACCCGGGTGAAGCTGCCGCCCTTCATCGTCACCCTGGGCTCGCTCAACATCTTCTTCGCGCTGAACCTGTGGATCTCCAAGAGCGAGACCATCCGCGGCGCGGACATGGACGAGGTGCTGCTGTGGACCGGCCAGGTCGTCACCGTCGGCGGCACGCGCCTGACCTACGGGTCCCTGCTCATGCTGCTCATCTGCGCGGTGCTCGCCTATGCCCTGCACCGCACGCGGTGGGGCCGCCACGTCTACGCCACCGGTGACGACAAGGAGGCGGCCCGCCTGTCCGGGGTGCGCGTCAACCGGGTCCTGCTGAGCGTCTACGCGGTCGCGGGCCTGGTCTACGCGGTGGGCGCGTGGATCCTCATCGGCCGGATCGCCTCGGCCAGCCCGCAGGCGGGCGTCATGGACAACCTCGACAGCATCACCGCCGTGGTGCTCGGCGGCACCAGCCTCTTCGGCGGCCGGGGCCTGATCATCGGCACCGTGGTGGGCGCGCTCATCGTGGGCGTGTGCCGCAACGGGCTCTCGGTGGCGGGGGTGGACGTGCTGTGGCAGAACTTCGCCGTCGGCGTCCTGGTGATCCTCGCCGTGTCCCTCGACCAGTGGATCAGGAAGGCCCGACGATGAACCAGCCCTCCACCGACGCGGCGGCCCGCCCCACCGGTCCGACCGGGCCGGCCGAGCCGATCCTGCAGGCGGTCGGCCTGGTCAAGCGCTACGGCAGCGTGACCGCCCTGGCCGGAGCCGACCTGGAGCTCTACCCCGGCGAGATCCTCGCCGTCATCGGCGACAACGGGGCGGGCAAGTCCAGCCTCATCAAGGCCCTGTCCGGGGCGGTCGTCCCGGACGCGGGGCAGATCCTCGTGGAAGGCCGCCCGGTGCGGCTGCCCACCCCGATCGCCGCCCGCGAGGCGGGCATCGAGACCGTGCACCAGAGCCTGGCGGTCTCACCGTCCCTGGACATCGCCACCAACCTGTTCCTGGGGCGGGAACTGCGCCGGCCGGGCGTCCTCGGCTCGGTGTTCCGCATGCTGGACCGGGCGAGGATGCGGTCGGAGGCCGCCCGCCACCTCAGCGAGCTCGGCATCACGACCATCCAGAACCCCAACCAGGCGGTGGAGACCCTCTCGGGCGGCCAGCGCCAGGCGGTGGCGGTGGCGCGCGCGGCGGCGTTCGGCAACAAGGTCGTCATCATGGACGAGCCCACGGCCGCGCTGGGCGTGCGCGAGTCCCGCGCCGTGCTGGACCTGATCCTCAAGGTCCGCGACAGCGGGCTGCCGGTCATCCTCATCAGCCACAACATGCCGCACGTGTTCGAGGTCGCCGACCGGGTGCACGTCCAGCGCCTGGGGCGGCGGATCGCCACGCTCGCCCCGTCGGGCTGCAGCATGTCCGACGCCGTCGCGGTGATGACGGGCGCCCTCGACCCGGCCGAGCTGCCCGAGGAGGCCCTGGCCCCGGGGGCGCTCTGACGACCGCGCTGTGCGGCGGGGTGCCCGTGGCGCCGCCCTCCGCGGGGGAGGGCGGCGCGGAGGCGGGCCGCCCCTACCCGGGTCGGTCCCCCATGCGTTCGCGGAGGGCCGCCACACCGTCGCCGGTGAGGTCGTCGAGATGGGCGGAGCGGCCGGTCATCGCCATGATCAGCGCCAGCGTCGGCCCGGAGACCTCCGGCCCGGTGCCGGTGTCGAGTGGGCCGTCGGTCGCCTTCAGCCGCAGGCCCTCGACCCGGCTCTTGGCGACGACGACCTGGTCGGAGCCCTTGTAGTACTCGGCCACCGCGGTGAGTGTGTCGATCGGGCGGTCGCTCGCGATGCCCAGCGGGCGCCGGATGTCCTCGCCGTGCACGATCACCTCGCCGAGGATGGCGGGCTTGGGCAGGGGAGGTGTCGTCGTGCTCGTCGTGACCGCCTGGAACCGGGCGAAGGTCTCGGCGGCGGAGTCGCCCATCTGCTCGGTGAGGCGCATGACGACCTGGGCGTCGAAGTCGAAGCGGCACCGGACGACGCCCGCGAACCACCGGAGGCCGTTCAGCGAGGCGGCCGCCGTCAGGTGCGCGAGGACCTGGCGCACGGTCAGCCCCTCGCACAGCGAGGGCGTCTCCCATTGCTCCTCGGTCAGTTCGGCCAGGTCGGCGGCGAGCGCCTCCCGCTCCCGGTGGATCAGCGGCCACAGGTCCGCGCGGCCGCTCATCGGCGGACTCCGTGCGTTGGGGTCGGTGTAGGTGACGGCATCGGGCGCTCCTCGGATGCGGTGGTCGTCCCGCCATCGAGGTGAGGGCGGTCGCCGCCATTCTGGCGACCGCCAACGACAGAATGCACGCACGTCACCGTGCCTTCCACAGCGCATCGCCCCGGAGGACAATCGGGAGACGACCGATCGAGCGGAGAGGTCTCCGATGACTCCGTCCACGCCGTCCACGCCCTCCGACTCCACCGCCTCGGCCGCGCCGACCGTCCCCGGTCCCTCACCGGCCCCCGATGACCGCGCCCGGCCCGGCACCGCCGCGCGCGCCGCGGTGCCGCCCGACCCGCTCGCCCCCGAGGACGCCCTCGCGCTCCCGCTCCCGCCGGCCGCCCGCCCCGCCCCCGGAGTGGAGCTGCTGCGCGGCGTGCACTTCGCCTTCCGCCCCAGGCTCCGGCCCCTGGCCATGGACCTGTGGCTGCCCGAGGACCGGACGGCGCCCGTCCCCCTGGTGGTCTTCGTGCACGGCGGCGGGTGGCGCGCCGGGCGGCGCGACGACCTCGGGCAGCGGTTCCGGTCGTGGGATCCGGGGCCGTTCGCGCGCCTGGCGCAGGAGGGGGTGGCGGTGGCCTGCCCCGAGTACCGGCTCAGCGGCGAGGCGGTCGCGCCCGCCCAGGTCGAGGACGTGACCGAGGCGCTGGCCTGGCTGGGCGCCCGGTCCGGCGAGATCGGCGTGGACCCCGGCCGTGCTGTGCTGTGGGGCGAGTCGGCCGGCGGCCACCTCGCCGCGATGGCCGTCCTCGCCCCGGCGTACCACCACCGCCTGATGCCGCTCGAACCCGAGGAGCCGACCGGGGTGACCGTCACCGGCTGCGTGACCTGGTACGCGCCCACCGACCTCCGGCACTTCGGCACCGACCACCCGCTGAGCCGCTTCGACCCGCGCGACCCGCAGAGCTCCGAGGCGCGGATGCTCGGGGTCGCGCCCGCCGACGACACCAAGCGCGCGCGGGCCAACAGCCCGGCCGCGCTGGCGTCCCCGGACGCGCCGCCGTTCCTCATCCTCCACGGGCGCGAGGACACGTCGGTGGCGCCGAAGCAGGCGGAGCGGCTGGCCGACGCCCTGCGCGCGGCCGGGGCCCAGGCGGACCTGCGCCTGGTCGACGGCGCCGACCACCGGTGGGAGGGCTTGTCGGAGGAGGCGCTCCGGGGGTGCTGGGAGGCGACGGTGGCCTTCGTCCGCGACCGCGTCGGCCGCCGAGGCGGTGACGGCGGCGGGAAGGAGAGCGGGGCGACACAATAGGGGGAGGGGGTATAGGATCCGGGGGGATCGACCCCCTGTCCATCCCCCCCCGAGGAGGCCCCCGTGTCCGACTCTCGCGCCCCCGTCCCCGAATCCCAGGTCCCGGCTCCCGTCCCCTTCGACCCCGAGATCGTGGGCCCACTGCGCGAGGCCCGCGCCGCGACGCCGCCGCTCGAAACCCTCGCCGATGTTCCCGCGTTCCGCGCCGCGCAGGGCGCGTTCGACGCGATGGTGTCCGACGAGGTCCTGCGGCGCGACGGCGCCTTCGACGTCGAGGAGCGGACGGTACCGGGACCCGCGTCGGCACCGGACGTCCGCCTCCTCGTCTGCCGTCCGACTTCCGCCTCCGGCCCCGTCCCCGCGCTCTACTACACGCACGGCGGCGGGATGGTGGTCGGTGACCACCGCCTCGGCATGCCCGAGGTGCTGTCGTGGGCCGAGGAGGTGGGGTTCGCGGTCGTGTCCGTGGATTACCGGCTGGCGCCGGAGCACCCGCACCCCGCCCCCGTCGAGGACGGCTACGCGGGGCTGCTGTGGACCGCCGAGAACGCGTCGGAGCTCGGGATCGACCCGGAACGGATCGCCGTCGGCGGAGGCAGCGCCGGGGGAGGGCTGGCCGCGGCCCTGGCCCTGCTCGCCCGCGACCGCAAGGGGCCCAGCCTCTTCGGGCAGATGCTGCTGTGCCCCATGCTGGACGACCGCAACGACAGCCTCTCCATGCGCCAGATGGACGGCCTGGGCATGTGGGACCGTCCGGCCAACGACGTGGGGTGGGCGGCCCTCCTCGGTGAGGCGCGCGGGGGACCCGACGTCTCCCCGTACGCGGCGCCGATGCGGGCCGAGGACCTGTCCGGCCTGCCGCCCGCGTTCCTCGACGTGGGGTCCGCGGAGGGGTTCCGCGACGAGGTGGCGGCCTATGCCTCCCGCCTGTGGGCTGCGGGGGGCCGCGCCGAGCTGCACGTGTGGGAGGGCGGGTTCCACGGCTACGACTGGACGGCCCCGGAGGCCGAGATCTCCCGCGCGGCCCGCGCCGCCCGGATGAGCTGGCTGCGCCGCCTGTTCAGGTGAGGCGGGGGAGTGGGGGCGGATGGAGCCCGGCCGGGACCGGGGCGCGGACCCGCCGGGCTCCTCACGGGTCAGTACTTCCGGCTGATGCTCATCAGGTGCATCTTGGGGGGATTGCTCGTGACGCAGTAGTACCTGCGGAAGGTGCCGGCCACGCTGCTGTTGTAGGTGAAGGCCAGGCCCTTGCATTCCGCTTCCGAGATGTTCCTCCGCTCGATACGGGCGTCGTTGGGCGGCCCGTAGGCGCTCACCGCGTCGGCTCCGGCCGGGGCCGCGGTGAGGAGGGCTCCGGACACCGCGGCCGCGCCGACCAGCAGCGTCGCCGCACCCTTCTTGATTCCGAACATGTGCGAACCCTTTCTTCGGTGGAGAAAGCCGATGGTCGAAACCCGTGGAGGAAGGGGCGCCGCGGGAATTGCCGTTCGGGATTCCTGTGGGGATGCGGCGCCGGCGCACGGTTCAGAAAGGCGTCTCCCTGAGGCTTCGTGTCCGTCCTTCGGATGCGGGAGCCCTGTGTGCGGTTCATTCCTCCGTTGCGGGCGGATTCGGATGCTAGCGGAGTCCTATGTGGCCCGCAATGTCGGAGTATCTGATTCGCCGGGTGGGGGTGAATGGATGGTCAGCGTCGTGACCTGCGTGTTCGGTGCCATGGGTTTTCGTGGGCGCGGATTTTTCTCTGCGGTTTTCGATTCTGGTGGAAACGCCCTGGGCGGCCGGGTGCGGGGCGTCGTCGGCGCGCGGTTCCGTGACGGACGTCTCGGTTTCCAGGGGGTGGAACGCGTGCGGCCGGGGCGCCCGCGAAGGGCGCCCCGGCCGCACGTATTCCGCGGTGGGAGACCGTCACATGGACGTGTAGCCGCCGTCGGCGACGAACTCCGAGCCGGTCGAGTAGCTCGACTCGTCGGAGGCCAGGAACAGCACCAGGTTCGCCAGCTCCTCCGGCTCGCCGGTGCGGCGCAGGGGCTGGATCCTCGCCAGGTCGTCGACGCCCGACCCCTCGGTCATCGGTGTGGTCACGAAGCCCGGGTGCACCGAGTTCACCCGGATGCCCTCCGGGCCGAGCTCCTGGGCGGCGCCCTTCGTCATTCCGCGCACCGCCCACTTCGTGGCGGTGTAGCCCATGATCCCCGAGAAGGCGATGATGCCGCCGATCGAGGAGATGTTGACGATCGATCCGCCGCCGGCCTTGCGCATCGAGCCGATGACCGCCTTCATGCCGAGGAACACCCCGACCTGGTTGACGTCGATGTCCTTGCGGAAGTCCGCCTCGGACATCTCCTCCAGCGGCTGGTTGTGCACGATGCCGGCGTTGTTGACCAGCACGCTCACCGGACCGAAGAGCCGCTCGGCCGCCGCGATCGCGTCCTGCCAGCCCTCGGCGTCGGTCACGTCGAGGTGGACGAACCCGGCGGCGTCGCCCAGCTCGGCGGAGAGCGCCACGCCCTCCTCGTCCAGGACGTCGGCGATGACGACCCGTGCGCCCTCGCGCGCCAGCGCCCGCACCTGCGCGGCACCCAGCCCCCGCGCGCCGCCGGTGACGATCGCGACCTTGCCCTCGACCCTGCCCATGGTGGACCTCCACGTCCTGTCGAACGGGCGGCGGCCCCAGTGTCGTCGCCCGACCATGAGGGACAACGGGGGAGGACCGTCGAGTATTCCTATTAGGAAGTCATGGGGTCCCGTTGGGGGTATGGGGGTCCGAACCGGGGGCGGCTTGACGGGAGGAGGTGTGAGTGGTTTATTACTCACATGACGACACCAGGGTCCCGCCGACAGCTCTCGACCGCCGACGAGCGCAGGAGGACGGTCCTGCGCACCGCGATCAGCGCGTTCGCCGAGCGGGGCTACTTCGGCACCACGACCTCGGACGTGGCCCGGCGGGCGGGCATCTCGCAGGCCTACGTCTACCGGCTGTTCCCGGGCAAGGAGGCGCTGTTCTCGGCGGTGGTGGAGCACTGCTTCGCCCTGATCCGCGAAAGCCTGGGCGACGGGGCCGCGGCGGCCGAGGGGAGCTCGCCGGAGGCGGTGCTGGACGCGATGGGCGGCGCCTACGCGCGGCTCA
This sequence comes from Nocardiopsis endophytica, assembly GCF_027706725.1. GTDB lineage: Bacteria > Actinomycetota > Actinomycetes > Streptosporangiales > Streptosporangiaceae > Nocardiopsis_A > Nocardiopsis_A endophytica. The sequence continues at coordinate 77,893 of NZ_JAQFWQ010000010.1, read as the reverse complement.
TCGCCGACCGGGACCTGCTACTGCTCCAGCTGCACGCGCAGTGCGCGGCGGCCTCGGAGCCCGAGATCGGCGAGGTGGTGCGGGCCGGATACGCCCGGCTGGTCGAATACGTCCGCGGGGTCTCCGGTGCGGAGGAGGGTGACGTCCAGCGCTTCTTCGCCACGGGCATGCTGTGCCACCTCGTGGCCGCCCTCGGCGCCGACCGGGTCGACGCCCCATGGGCGAAGACGCTGTCCGACGGCCTCCGCCACTTCTGACGCCCACCCTCTCGTTGATCTCGGGAAAGTCGGGGTTGAAACGGACACGATAAGCCCGACTTCCCCGAGATCAACACCAGCGCGCCCCCGTACCGCCGTCCCCTCGTTGATCTCGGGAGGAACGACGCTACCGGGCCGCTCTTAGGGGCGCTTTTCCCGAGATCAACGACGCGGACGCCGCGGTCCGCGCGCCTGTCCGCGCGGGCTCTTCAGGTCGCGTTCCCCCGGACCGACAAATGGGCGCCGTTTTTTCGGCCGAAAGAGTGAGTGGTCAACCACACACTCCCTGGCCGCAGTGGTGATCGAACCGGCCGGTGCTCCGACCGGACATCCCAGAGAGGAGCGAACCCCATGCCGCTCGCACCGACCCGGTCCACCTGGGGAACCCGGGAAACCCGGCCGCGCCGGGAGCCCTCGCGCCCGGCACGCGCCGCCGTCCTGGCCTCGGCCATGATGACGCTGATGGCGGCGGCGATCATCGCGCCCAGCCTGCCCGCGATGCGCGAGGCCTTCGCCGGCACCCCCGGCGCGGACCTCCTCGTCCGCTTCGCGCTGACCGTCACCTCCCTCGCGATCGCCGTCAGCGCCCCCGCCTCCGGGCTGGTCGCCGACCGCGTGGGCCGCCGCCCGGTGCTCGTGGGAGGCCTGCTGCTCTCCGCGGTCGGCGGCACCGCCGGACTCCTCGTCACCGACCTGTACGCGCTGCTGGCCACCCGAGTCCTGCTCGGCGTGGCGGTGGGCGCGGTCATGACGGCGGTCGGCGCCATGATCACCGACTGGTTCGACGGGCCGCGGCGCGCCTCCTACCTCGGGCTGCAGCAGGCCTTCGCGAGCCTGGGAGGTGTCGTGTTCCTGCCGCTGGCCGGGGTGCTGGCCGCGGCCGACTGGCGCGCACCGTTCTGGCTCTATGCGGTCTCCGCCGCCGTCGCCGTGTTCGCCATCGGCGCCCTGCGCGGGGAGCCGCAGCGGGCGGAGCGCAGCGGGGGCCATGAGCGCACCGAGCACGCTGAGTACACCGAGGCCACCGCACCGGCCGCGGCACCCGACGGCCCGCCCCGTCCGCACCACCCGGCCGCGACCGGCCGCGTCCCGGGCATCTACGCCCTGGCCCTGGTCGCGACGCTGGCCTTCTACATGGCGCCCACTCAGCTGCCCTTCCTGCTCGGCGGCCACGGCGTCGGGCCCGCCACCACCGGCGCGGTGATCGCCGGGAGCACCCTGACCGGCGCGGTCGGTGCGCTCGCCTTCCCGGTCCTGCGCCGCCGCCTGGCGCCCGCCGTGATCACCGCCCTCGGCGTCGCCCTGCTCGGCGCGGGCTGGCTGCTGGTCGGCACGGCCGGCGCCGTCGGCCCGATCGCGGCCGGGCTGCTCATCGGCGGCGCCGGCGTCGGGGTCACCGTCCCCGACCTCAACCTGCGGCTCAGCGAGCTCGCCCGCCCCGACCGGCGCGGCCGGGTCCTCAGCGGCCTGGTCACGGCGATCTTCCTCGGGCAGTTCCTCTCGCCGCTCGCCGCCGACCCCCTCATCCGGACCACCGGCCTGGCCGCCGCGTTCACCTGGACCGGTGCCGTGATGGCGGCAGGCGCCGCCGTCGCCGCGATCGCCGTGATCGGGCCGTGGGCGGCCCGCATGGGCCGGAACCGCGGTGCCTCGCACTGAGGCACTCCACCGCACCGAAGAGAGAGAAGGAAAGAACGATGATCCAGCACGGCATCCGCTTCACCCTCAAGCCCGGCGTCACGCAGGAGCAGCGGGAGGCGGCCCTGGAGAGCCTGCGCGAACAGGGGCGGGTCATCCCGTCCGTGACCTCCTTCGTCGTCGGCCCCGACTACGGCGGCGAGTACGAGTGGGGGGCCACCTTCCAGATCGAGGACCTGGACGGCTACTGGGAGTACCTCATCCACCCCGCCCACCTGCACACCGACCGGATCGGCCTGCCGCTGGTCGACAGGTTCGCGTCGTTCGACATCACCGACGACCTGTCCCCGGACTTCGGTGAGAGGATCGCGGCCCTGCACCAGCGCCGGTACGACAGCATTCCCGACATCACGGAGCTGGTGTCCGGCCTGGGCGAGTACAAGGGCAGCGCCGCCCCGGGGCCCCACGGCGACTGACCGCCGCACCCTGCCCCGCACGGGTCCCGGACGCGGGCAGCTGGTCCACCACGGCCACGGCCGCCCGGAGCAGCCCCGCGTCCCCTCTGCGGGCGAGGCGGTCCGGCGTGCCGGGCGCGTCCCCGCACCAGGGGACCCGGGACCGCCGCTCCGCGTAAGGGCGGTCCCGGGCCGTGCGGCGCCTCCGACCCCAGAGGAGGAAGGCCGGGCCGCCGCCGAGGGCGTGGGCCTTCCCAGGGGAAGGCCGTGGACCGCCCCGCGCGTGGCACGCGTCGAGGGGGTGCGCGCCCCGGTCGCGGGGCCGCCGCGCCGCCCTCGGGCGCGGCGAGGGCCAAAGCCTAGGCGCATAGCGGGCGAATAGCGGATCAATCCGCTCGGACTGGACCGGTTTCGGCCATGCCTTCCCGGGATTCCCGGTGAGGCGGTATAGGGCCGGTGCGGCAGGCGACCGGCCCGCCGGAGGGTGTCCGTGGTGCGTTCGGCGGGAGGGGGGCCGCCGGCGGCCCCGGCGCTGCCGGGGCCGGGAGTGGAGGGTGAGCGGAGGGGAGGCGCCCCGAGACGGGACCCTGGTGGAAGGGGCGGAACGCCTCCCCGGTCTTCGGACCCGGGCCCTCAGCCGTCCAGCACCGGTCGTCCGTCCCCGGCCAGGCGGGTCAGCAGGCCCGCCAGCAGGGCCACCTGGTGCGGCGTGCGGCCGACGCTGACGTGCTCGTCCCGCGAGTGCGGCCCCGCCCCGGCGGCCCCCAGGCCGTCGAGCACCGGGCGCCCGAGCGCCGCGACCAGGTTGCCGTCGCTCGCGCCGCCGACCGAGATCTGCCCCAGGTCCTCGCCGAGCCCGCGCGCCACCTCCCGCGCGACCGCGAACGCGCGGTCGGTCGATGGGCCGGGGTTCATCGGCGGGCGGTTCCACCCGCCGGAGACCTCCACCTTCACCCGGCCGTCCGAGGGGGCCAGCGCCGCCAGCCCCGCGTCGACGCGCTCCGTCTCCGCCGGGTCCTGGATGCGCACGTCCACCTGGCAGGACGCCGACCCCGCCACGACGTTGCGCGCGGTCCCGCCATTGAACACGCCCACGTTCACCGTGGTCCCGCGCTCGGGGGCGGCCAGCGCCGCCATCTGCGGCACCAGCTCGGCCAGGGCGTGCACGGCGCTCGCCCCCGCCTCCGGGTCGAGCCCGGCGTGCGACTCGATCCCGGTGGCCGTGACGTTGAACAGCCCCATGCCCTTGCGCCCGGTCTTGACCCGGCCCTCGCGGCTGGGCTCCAGCACCAGCGTCACGTCCGCCGCCCGCCCCGCCCGCTCGATGTGCGGGCGCGACGCCGGGCTGCCGACCTCCTCGTCCCCGTTGAGGAGGAAGCGGACCGACGGCACGGGCAGCCCCAGCGCGCGCAGGTGCTTGACGGCCCACACGCCTTGGACGATCCCGGCCTTCATGTCGAAGCACCCCGGCCCGCTGAACCGGTCGCCGTCGATGGCCACCGGCCACTCGGCGAGGGTCCCCTCGGGCCACACCGTGTCGTAGTGGCACAGCAGCAGCACCTCGCCGCCGCCGTCGCCCGGGTAGAGCAGCTCCAGCACGTCGCCGTTGGCGCCCCCGTCGCGGCGGACGCGTTCGGCCGGGTCGCCCAAGCGCCCGGTCAGCCACGCCTCCAGATCGTCCAGTCCGGCGTCCAGGAGGCGCTTGTCGTTGCTCGGCGTCTCCTTCTCCACGAGGCGCCGCAGGTCGTCGAGGATGTCCGGCAGGTCGCGCCGGGCCGCCTCGGCCAGGCCGGCCAGGTCGGTCGGGCCGGGTGGGCCGGGCAGGGACGCATCCGTCACGTCGTCACCTTCTCTTCGCTCGGGTGTGGGGATCGTGGGGGGAAGGCGTCGGGGGGCGCCGTCAGCGCACCGGGGCGCCGGGGCCGAGCGGGATGCCCAGGCCCCACCAGGCCAGCAGGATCAGCGTCCACCCCACCAGCATGGCCACCGAGATCGGCAGCGTCATCGACAGCAGGGTGCCGATGCCCGCGTCGCGCCGGTACCGCTGCAGGAAGCCCAGCGCCATGGCGAAGTACGGGCTCATCGGGCTGATCACGTTGGTCGGGGAGTCCGCGACCCGGAACACCGCCTGGGTCGTCTCCGGCGGGATGCTCAGCAGCATGAACATCGGCACGAACACCGGTGCCACCAGCGCCCACTGCGCCGAGCCGCTGGTGATCATGATGTTCATGACGGTGCACACCAGCACCATCCCGACGAGCATCACCGGCGTGGGCACGCCCGCCGAGTCGAGCAGCCCGGCGCCGCGCACCGCCAGCACCTCGCCCAGCCCGGTCCACTTGAAGTAGGCGAGGAACTGGGCGGCGGCGAAGAACAGCACCAGGACCGGCGCCAGGTCGCGCACGCCCTGGGCCATCGCCTCGGGGATCTCGCGCGCCCGGGACAGGCTCCCGGTAGTGCGGCCGAACACCGCGCCGGACACCAGGAACAGCAGCCCCATGATGAAGGCGATGCCGGTGATCAGCGGCGAGCTGAGCACGCCCCCGTCCTCGCCGCGGAACGGCGAGCCGGACGGGATGAGCGCGGCCGCGATCAGCGCCGCGACGACGACCACCACCAGCAGCGCATTGCGCAGCCCCCGGCGCTCGTCCGCGGTCAGCCGCATGTCGCCCAGCTCGGCGTCGGCCCCGTCGCCGTCGACCTCCATCCGGGCGGTGGCGGGGGCCAGGACGAGCTCGGCGACCGCGGTGATGATCAGCGCCAGCAGCACCGCGCTGACCGCGGTGAAGAAGTAGTTGGCCACCGGCGTGACCGTGTACTGGGGGTCGATGATCTGCGCGGCGCCGGTGGTGAGGCCGGCGAACAGGGCGTCGCCGGGGGTGAGCGCGATCGAGGCGTTGTACCCGGCCGAGATCGACCCGAAGGCCGTCACCAGGCCCAGGATGGGGCTGCGCCCCGCCGCCTTGAAGATCATCGCGCCCAGCGGGACGAGGACGACGTAGGCGGCGTCGGAGGCCACGCTGGCGGACACGCCCACCAGGGCCAGCGCGAACGTGAGCAGCTTGTCCGGCACCCGGGTGACGCTTCCGCGCAGCACCGCGTTGAGCAGGCCCGCGCGCTCGGCCACGGCGACGCCGAGCATGACGACCACGATCAGCGCCATGGGCGGGAACTCGGCGAAGTTGGCGACCGCGTCCCCGAAGACCACCTGCACGCCTTCGGCGCTGAGCAGGCTCTTGACGGCGATGCGCTCGCCGTCGGCGGGGGAGACCGCGTAGACGCCCAGGGCCTCCAGCACCGCGCTGAGCAGTACGACCAGGACGCCCATCAGGATGAACAGCCAGAACGGGTGCGGGAGCTTGTTGCCCGCGCGCTCGATGAACTGGAGGAACCGCATGAGCACCGCCATGGCGCGGCCGGTGCTGCGGACGTCGGCAGTGGCCACCGTCGACTCCTCGGGTCGGAGGGCTGGGGTGGGGCCCACGCCGCATGACCTGCGTCACGGCGCCCCATGACGAGCCAGATTCCATCCTGGTGGTGAGTCTTGTCAATATCGGGCCGGAAAATGGTGGATTAAGTCAGCCGAGGGTGGCCCTGTAGTGGCTATGATCCGAGTGTGGGTGCACAGGAGATGGACGGACTCGACCTGGACCTGGTGGCCGCCCTGCAGTACGCCCCCCGCGCGCCCAGCAGCGCGCTCGCCGAGGTGCTCGACAGCTCCCCGAGCACGGTGGGGCGGCGCCTGCAGAGGCTCCAGACGTCCGGGCAGCTTCGGGTCGTCGGGCAGCTCGACTGGTCGCTCGTCTCCGACGCCCACCCGCGGCACGTGTGGCTGCACGCCGAATCCGGCCGTGCGGTGGAGGTGGCGCGCCGACTCGCGCGCATGCCCGAAGTGCAGCTCGTCGCCCTGAGCAGCGGACGCGCCGACATCTACTGCGTGGTCCACCCGTCGCAGCGCTCGCGCGCCACGGAGCTGCTGACCACCGAGATCCCGTCGGTGGAGGGCGTGCGCGCCGGGCAGTCGGACCTGGTGCTCAGGCCGGTCACCCGCGCCGACGCCTGGACACTCGACCGGCTGGCGCCCGAGCGCCTCGAAACCCTGCGGCCGTACCGGACGCACGTGCCGGAGCGGGACGGCGGCGCCGCGGCGTCGGGACCCCTGACCGGCGACGAGATCGAGGTCGCGGGGCTCCTGCACGCCGATGCGCGCACCGGCTCAGGGGACGTGGCGCGGGAGCTCGGGGTCAGCCAGTCCACGGCCTATCGCCTGGTGCAGTCGCTCCTGGAGCGCGGGGTCGTGCGCCCCCGGGTGGAGGTCGAGCCGGAACGCCTCGGCATGCACCTGGAGGTCATCCTGTCCCTGACGGTGCACCCGGGGGCCATCGCGCACGTGGCCGAGAAGCTGTCCTCCCACCCCTCGGCGCGCTACGTGTCGGTGGTTGCGGGGGAGGTGTCGCTGATCCACCACGGCGCGTTCCGCGACGAGACGGCCCTGGGCCGCTTCATCACCGAGGACCTGGCGGCGCTGCCCGGTGTGGCCGACGTGCGGTCGTCGGTGCTGCTGGAGGTCATGCGCCGCTACTGGATCGACCGCGCCGACGGCCTCCTGGGCGAGGCCAGGCTGCCGTTCACGAGGAGGGACCGCCCGGGGCGCTGAGCATCCGGGCGCGCTGCATCGTGCCGATGATCCTCATCTGCGCGGGGTCGTAGGGGTGGACGAGGTGGCCCGCCCGGATGGCCGACACCTCCGCCGCCACGCCGGTCTCCGCCTTTCCTTCCTTGGTGGCGAGGTGGACCAGCAGCAGTGCATGGGAGTGCTGGTACTGCGACAGGCGCGGGTCGTCGGGGTGGGCGGCGGCGAGGGCGCGCTCGGCGAGTTCCACCGCCTCGGCGAGCCGGTCCGGCCCGTCGGCGCCCTGGCCGAGGAGCTCAGCCACCTGGATGAGCCGTACGGGGTACTGCGGGCCGTCCTCGGGGGTCAGCTCCACGGCCTCGCGCGCCAGGCGCAGGGGCTCGCCGAGCCCGGCGGGGTCGGTGCCCCCGGGGTCGCGTGCGAAGGCGTTCGCCCACATGGCGCTCAGGGCCCCTGCGAGCTGCTGGCGGAACATCGCGGCGTCGGGGTCCTCGCGCCCGCCCAGGCGGATCGCCTCGCGCATGTGCCCGTTGGCGCGCTCGCCGTCGGCGTCGGTGCCGTGGCCCAGGTAGCGCGTGCCCAGCGCCAGGCCCAGAAGGTAGTGCGGCCAGGGGTCGTCGCCCTGCGCGTCGACCAGGATCTGGGCCCGCTCGACCGCGTCGTCGATGCCCTCCTCGGAGGTCGTGATGGGGGTGCCGTCGAGGCCGGAGGTGCGGTCGCGGGGAAAGAGGATGTCCGAGAGGAGCTCGGCACGGGTGCGGGCGAGTTCGGACTGGTCGGACATTCGGGGTCCTCGGGGTCTTCGGGGGGCCTGGGGCCTTGGGGGGCTTGGTGGGCTTGGGGGCGTCCTGGGCGGAATGCCGATCGTAGCGCTTGGGGTGCCGGTGGGTCGGCGGGTGCCGATGGGATGGAGGGGTGCCGGTGGATACCGGTGTATAGAGTGATCCGTGCTCCGATCGGCCCCGGCCGCACATCCCCTGGAACGGAGACCGCGTGTCCGCACCTGAACAGCAACGGCCCCTCGTGCAGCAGGCCGTGGAGTCGTGGTCCCGGATGGAGACCCTCATCGGCACGCCCCTCGGCGAGCAGGCCTGGAACGAGCACTGGGGCCTGGTGGCGCGGCTGCGCCGGAAGTACGTGCTCTTCTGCCTGGGGCTGGGGCTGTTCTCCGCGGGAGCGGCCGCCATCGCGGTGACCCAGCTCGGACTGGTCTGGCAGGCGGGGGACGGCTTCCCCTTCGCGGTGCTGCCGTTCGTGCTCGCGCCGGTGATCCTCGGGCCAGTGTGGAAGCGCCAGACCGCCGCGACCGTGGCCCCGTTCCTGGGGCAGCGGCGCCACGTGTGGCCCCGGTGGCTCTTCTCGCTGGTCTACCCGGTCGTCCTGATCCTCGGCGTGTTCGTGCCGTGGAGCCTCGCCTCGACGGTGGTGGCCGCTGTCCTGTGCGCGGCCCCATGGTGGCTCAGCGCGGGCCTGGAGGCGCGGCGCCCGATGCCGTCCTATCCGGAGGCCTGGCGCACGGCCTGACCGGCGGTCGGCGGGGGCGCGTAGGCCGGCCGGGGCTCAGTAGGTGCTCAGTCGGTGCCCGGCCGGGCACTCAGTCGGCGCCGCCCCGGTCCTCCGTCGCCTTGCGGACCACGTCGACGATGGTCTCCCTCATCGCCGCGTCCACGTCCTCCTCGGGGAGGTCGTCCTCGGAGACGTCCGAGATCAGGCGGTTGAGCTGCGGCAGGATCGAGGGCCAGGCCGCGAGTCCGATCACCACCATCAGCATCGACGTCGTGCGCCGGTCGGCGCCGGTGCCCAGGAGCTTCGCCAGCGCGTCCACCTTCGTCGCGTAGTGCGCCTTGCGGTCCTCGCGCCCCGGGAGCTCGGCCTCCTCGCCGTAGTGCAGCGACTCCCACATCAGCAGGCGCAGCAGCTGGGGGTTGCGCCGGTGGTAGTCGTAGAGCCGCCCCGCGTACTCGGCGACGTCCCCGGACGGCAGCCCGATGCCCTCGGTGTGCTCGCTGAGGGCGTCCACCATGACCGCCTCGAACAGGGCGTCCTTGTTGCCGAAGTGCCCGTAGATGCGCTCCTTGTTGACCCCGGCGCGCTGGGCGATGCGCTCGACGCGCGCACCCCCGATGCCGTGCTCCGCGAACTCGTCACGGGCGGCGGCCAACAGGCGGGCGCGAGTGGCGGCGGCATCACGAGGCATGGCGCCCAGGGTAGCGCCCACCGACCGGTTCGTTGGAAGCCGTAGGGCGGGGCGATGTCGCGCTCCTGCCTGCCGTCCGGCGGGCCCCTCACGGTCCGGGCGGGCGGGCGGCGCATACCGGGCAGCGGTTCGGGGGGCGGGCATCCAGTGTCGTGAAAACGACGCTTTTATGCAGATCAGGTGTCGATTCCACCACTCAAGACTCCTCCGCGCCGCCCGGCCGCCGGGTAGCGGCGGGCGGCTGGGAGCGCGGGGTGCGGCGTTGCCAACCGAAAGGTTGGTTGGATACGGTCGCGGGCATGACATCACCCGCCCCCTCGGGCACCTCTGAAGCCGCCCCCGCATGGGCGCGGACCGGGCCGGCCATCGCCCTGCTCGCCGCCGCATGCATTCCGATGGTCGGCCAGATGTACTCCGTCCTGGCCCTCCTCGGGCCCATGGCCGAGGACCTGGGGTCCACGCCCCACGCCCTCACCTGGGTCTCCACGGCCTTCGCCATCGCCTATGCCGTCGGGTTCCTGGCGGCGGGCGCCCTGTGCGAGCGGTTCGGGTCCCGCGCCACCATCACCTGGGGGCTGGTCGCGACAGCCGCCACCACCGCGCTCGTCGCCGCCGCGCACACCCCGGAGACGGCCATCGCCCTGCGCGCCCTGCAAGGGCTGACCACCGCCACCCTCGCCCCGGCCGCCTTCGCCTACGTCGGCGAGCACATCCGCCCCGCCCACCGGCCGGCCGCCATGACCGCCGTCAGCGGTGCCGCCCTCGCCTCCGCGCCCCTCATGCAGATCGCCGCGCAGGGCATCGCGGCCGTCACGGGCTGGCGCGCGGTATTCCTGGTCAGCGCGGTCGCACTCCTGGCGGCGGCCCCCGTCGCCCGGGCCGTCCTGCGCGGGCCCCGGCACGCCGGGCGCCCGCTGCTCGGCGCGTTCGCCGCGATGCCGGGGCTGTTCGTCCAGCCACGCCTGGCGGCGCTGTTCGCCGCGACCGCGACGCTCCTCGGCGGCTTCGTCGCCGTCTACACCGCCGTCACCATCGCCGGGCCGCCGGAGATCGCGGGCGACGACGGCGCCCTGCTCGTCCTCCGGGCCTCCGCCCTGCCCGCGATGGTGGCCGTCCCCTTCGTCGCGGGGCTCCTCGGGCGCTGGAGCGCGGGGGCGCGCGCCGTCGCGGGGCTCTCCCTCGCGGCGCTGTCCGTCCTGGCGACCGCCGTCGTGGGCGGCGGCGCCCTCGGCCTCGGGACCGTGCTGCTGGTGTTCACCGCCGCCATCCTGGTGGCGGCGCCCGCATTGGTGCAGAGCATCGGTGACCACGCGGGGCCGGAACGCCGGGGCATGGGGACGGCGCTCTACGCCTTCTCCATGTTCGTCGGCGCGGGGATCGGCCCCCAGCTCGCGGCGGGCGCGGCGGGGCTCGGGTTCTCGGGGATCACCACCGCGGTCGCCGGGGTGCTCGGCCTCGGGGCGGTCCTCGCCGCCCTGGCCCGGCGCCCCGTGCGCTGACGGCCTTCCCTCGTTGATCTCGGGAGAAACGACGCTAAAAGCGCGCTCGTAGGGTCACTTCTCCCGAGATCAACAACGTGGGGGAGGTGAAAATGGGGCGAACCGCACGAACCCCGCATGGCACAATCCCGCCATGGATCCTGCGCTGATCGCCGCCTTCTCCCTGGCCGTCCTCCTGCTCAGCCTCGCCCCCGGGCCCGACATGCTCTTCATCGTCGCCAACGCCGCCGCCGGCGGCCGACGCGCCGGGCTGGTCGCCGCCCTGGGGATGTCCACCGGGCTCTTCGGGCACACCCTGGCCGCCGCCTTCGGCCTGGGGATGCTCATCAGCGCCGCACCCCAGCTCCTCGACGCGATCCGCCTGGCCGGCGCGGTGTTCCTGGTGTACCTCGCCTACACCACCCTCAGGGACGGCCGCCGCAGCCGCGTGGAGGCCGCTGCCGCCGCAGAGGAGGCCCCGGCCGCCCCGGCGGCGCGATCGCTGCGCCGGGTCTACACCATGGCGACCCTGACCAACCTCGCCAACCCCAAGGTGGTCCTGTTCTACCTGGCGTTCTTCCCGCAGTTCCTGACCACGGGCGGGGGCGCCCTGCCAGTGACGGCCCAGATGCTGCTGCTCGGCGGCCTGTTCATCGTGATCGGGCTGCTGGTGGACGGCACCATCGGGGTGGCGGCCGGGCTGCTGTCCGACCGCCTGCTGCGCCGGGGCCCGGTCCGCCGGTGGATCGACCGCGCCTCCGCGGCGATCTTCGGGGCCCTCGCCGCCCGCCTGGTCTTCGACGTGCGCTGAGGCCGTCCTGGGCGGTCGCGGGCGGCGAAGGCGGGGGGAGCGCAAGGGGCGGCGGGGCGGAGAGGGCCGGTCAGCGGCGCCGCTCCGGTGCCCCCACCGCCGCCCTCACGCGGCCCAGTCGAGGTGGTCGATGTCCCTCGGGGCGGTCGTGACCTCCTCAGGTACCAGCTCGGGCTCCACCCGCGCCGTGTACACGTTGGGCCCCTCGGAGAAGACGACCCACCGCCCGTCCGAGGACCAGTCGAGCTCGTCCACGACCCCTCCGTACCGGAAGACCTCGTCCACGGAGCCGCCGTCGCGGTCCATGGAGATGCCGACGGTGTCCCCGCCGTCCTCCATGGTGAGCAGGAGCCGCTCCCCGTCGTCCGTGACGACCAGGTCGTGGACGGGGCGGTCGAAGGCGCGGATCTCCGCTTCCCGCTCTCCGCCGGGGCTCATCAGGGTCAGCCGCCCCGCCTCGGGGTCGGAGGCGTGGATCAGGAAGTACCCCTGGCCCTCGGGGTCCCACGCGCCCTCGTCCCACTCCCAGTTCCAAGCGCTGCCGCCCGCGCTATCGAGGTCGCGGCGCTCGTCCGCCGCGCGGTCCCAGACCTTCAGGTACAGGCTCCTCTTGGGAACGAAGTCGGCGTAGAGGAGCTCCCCGCCGTCGGGCGACCACGCGAGCACGTTGTGCGCGAACGCGCTCGGCCGGTACTCCTCGCCGAGCTCCATGGTCTCCACGTCCAGGATCCGCAGGGGCGGCGCCCCGGCGGCGTCGGAGTCCTCGAAGATGCCGATGGTCAGGAGGTCGTCCCCGGCGCCCCAGAGCACCTGCGACGCCGCACCCCGCACGGAGCCGGTGTCGAGGGAGGAGCCGTCGGGCCGGACGAGGCCCATGTCCATCAGGTCCTCGTCGGGTAGCCCGAACAGGGTGTAGGCGATCAGGGCGTTCGGGGGCGGTCCACCGGCATCGGCACCGGCGGCCGTCGGGGCGCCCGCGGCGGCGAGGACGGCGGTGCCGAGCACGGCGGCGGTCCGGAGGAGAGAGCGGTGGTGGGCAGGGGGGTGGTCGGGGGTGTGGTCGGGGGAGCGCGTCACTGGTCCTCCACAAGGCGTCCTGAACTTCGGACCCCACAGGACGGCGCACCGCGCGGCCAGGATGACCGCCCGTCCGCACCCGGACAGGCGAGTCCGAGGACGCGCCCGCCCCCGTCCCTGACGAAAGTCAGGGGGCCTCTCCCGTCGATCGGTTCTGTCGGTGCAGGTCACCGTCTCCGTAGCGTTCCGGTCACCGTCGGACGCGCCCTGCGGACGACGCGGACCGGCACGCACCGACACGGAAACGGCGACATGCACCGACAGACAGAACCCGCGGCCCCCGCGCCCCGCCCCAAGGCCCTGGACGAGCCCGCGCTGCGCGCCACCGGCCTGGTCAAGCGCTACGGCGACGGCCCCGCCGCCGTCACCGCCGTGGCCGGGGTCGACCTGGCCTTCTCCCGCGGCGAGTTCACCGCCGTCATGGGCCCCTCCGGCTCCGGCAAGTCCACGCTCATGCACCTGCTCGCCGGGCTCGACACCCCCACCGCCGGGCGCGTCACCGTGGAGGGGCGCGACCTCGCCTCCCTCGGCGACCGCGAGCTGACCCGCTTCCGGCGCGAGCGCATCGGCTTCGTCTTCCAGGCCTTCAACCTCCTGCCCGCGCTCACCGCGGAGGAGAACATCCTCCTGCCCCTCCGCCTCTCCGGCCGCCGCCCCGAACGGGCGCACTTCGACGAGGTCGTCGAGTCCCTCGGCCTCGGCGACCGCCTCGCCCACCGGCCCGGCCGGCTGTCCGGCGGGCAGCAGCAGCGGGTCGCCGTCGCCCGCGCGCTCCTCACCCGCCCGGCCGTGGTGTTCGCCGACGAGCCGACCGGCGCCCTCGACGTCGCCACCGGCCGCGAACTCCTGGGCCACCTGCGGCAGGCCTGCGACCGCCTCGGCCGCACCGTCGTCATGGTCACCCACGACCCGGCCGCCGCCACCTACGCCGACCGGGCCGTGCTGATGTCCGACGGCGCCCTGCACGGCACGCTGGACGCCCCCACCGCCGACGGCGTGCTGGCCGCCATGGCGGGCGCGGACGGTGAGCGCTGATGCTCGGCCACGCCTGGGCGCACGTGCGCGCCCGTCCCGCCCGCCTGGCCGCCGTCCTGCTCGCCGTCGCGCTGGGCACCGCGTTCCTCGCCGCGACCGCCGTGTTCACCTCCACCTCGGCCGCCGGTCTGCGGATGGTCGCCGCCGCCCCGCTGGCCGGGGCGGACGTGGTGGTCGACCGCGACCCGGAGGCCGCCGGCGGCGACCCCGACCCCGACTGGGCCGACCGGCTCGCCGAGGAGCCCGGCATCGCCGCCACGGCCCCCGTGCACGCCCGCACCGTCCAGCTCTCCACCGGCGACCGGCGCGGCACCGCCAACGTCTACAGCGTCGCCGACCGGACCGGCCTGCGCTGGTTCGACCTGGCCGAGGGGCGGTGGCCCGAGGCGCCCGACGAGGTCGTGGCCGACCCGGCGACCGCCGAGGCCGCCGGGGCCGCCGTGGGCGGGGAGGTGCGCCTGGTCGACGCGGAGGGCGCGGAGACGACGGCGACCCTGGTGGGCGTCGCCGACCTGGACTTCCGGCCGCTGGCCGGCGTGCAGTACCGGCTCTACGCCCCCGAGTCCGCCTTCGACGGCGACACCCCGGCCACGGCGCTGGCGCTGGTCGAGCCCGGAACGACGCCGCAGGAGGCCGCCGACCGGCTCGACGCGGCGCTGCCGTCCGGGTTCACCGCCGCCACCGCGGAGCGGCAGATGGACGAGGCGGCCGACCGGTTCGCCGGCGGCTCCCGGCAGCTTGAGACCGTGCTGCTGGCGTTCGCGCTGGTGGCGCTGCTCGCCTCGGCCATGGTCATCGCCAACACCTTCACCGTGCTGCTGGCGCAGCGCCGCCGCGACACCGCCCTGTTGCGCCTGGTGGGCGCCGACCGCCGCCAGGTGCGGCGGATGGTCGCCCTGGAGGCCGCGATCGCCGGGGCCGCGGGGGCGCTCGCGGGCACGGCCGCGGGCGTGGGCCTCGGCTACGCGTTCGCCGCTGCCATGGGGCTGACCGGCGACGGCATGCACGTGTCCCCCATGGCGCTGGCCGGGGCGTTCCTCATCGGACTGGGGACGGCGGTGGGCTCGGCCTGGCTGCCGGCCCGGCGGGCGGCGGCGACGGCTCCGGTGGAGGCGCTGCGCGCGGCGGACATGAGCGGCGGGGTCCGGTTCGGCGCGGTGCATGCGGTCGGCGCGGTCCTGGCCGTCGCCGGGGCGGCGGGCGCGGGCGCCGGGTCGGCCGCGGGTGCGCCCCTGGTGACGGTGGTCGGCGGGTTCGCGGCGGCGCTCGGACTCCTGGCAGCCCTGCGCTACCCCATCGCCCGCTCGTTCGGGGCGGTGCAGACGGTGCTGCGCCGAATGGGCGGCACGGCGGGCCTGGCCGGGGCGAACCTTGCGCGCAACTCCGGCAGGGCGGCGACGGCGGCGCTCGCGCTGGTCCTCGGGCTGGGACTGATCACCTCGCTGGCCACGGCGGCGTCGACGGGGCAGGCGACGATCGACGCCGACCTGCGCGACCGCTACCCGGTGGACGTGGGCGCGCGCGTGGCGGAGGGTTCGGTCGCGCGCGAGACGGTGCGGGCGATCGAGGACATCGACTCCTTGGAGACGGTGGAAGCCGTCCGCACGGCCGACGTGAGCATCGGGGAGATGGGCGAGACGACGCTCGTCGGCATCTCGCCGAAGATGGCTGAGGCGGCCGGAGCCGAGCGGCTCCGGGAGGAGCCCTCAGGCGGTGGCGCCGGGGCGGCGCCGGTCATGCTCGTCGGCGACCGGCAGCTGGCAGCCCTGGGCGCCGAGGAGGGGGAGCGCGTGCGCCTGGCCGTTGGAGTCGGGGGAACCGGGGGAGCGGAGGTGGAGCGCGACTTCACGCTCTACTCCTCCGGGCTCGCCGAGGTGGCGGGAACGGTGGCGCCCGTGGTCCGTGAGGACGTGCTGGACGAGCTGGAGGGCCGGGGCGCGCCGGGGGACGCGGACGCCGACCGCTCCATGGTGTGGGGCGTGGCCGGGGACGGCGCCGACCGCGACGCGATCGCGGACCGGATGGCGGGCATCGCCGCCGACGACCCCGCCCTCCTGGTCGGCGGTGCGCTGAGCGAGCGCGCCGACATCACCGAGGCGCTGGACGTCATGGTGAACCTGTCCCTGGCCATGCTGCTGGTGACCGTGGTGATCGCGGCGGTGGGGGTGGCGAACACCCTCGGCCTGTCGGTGCTGGAGCGGACCCGGGAGTCGGCCCTGCTGCGGGCGCTGGGGCTGACCCGGTCGGGCCTGCGGGGGACGCTTGCGGTGGAGGCGGTGGTGATCGGCCTGGTCGGCGCGGTTCTGGGGATCGTGATCGGTCTCCCGTTCGGGATCGTCGGCGTCGGCGCGATCGTGGGAGACCAGGCGCCGCTCGTCATCTCCGTGCCGTGGTCCTCGCTGGGGCTGGTCGTGGCGGCGGCGTCGCTGATCGGGGTCGCGGCATCGGTGGTCCCGGCGCGCCGGGCGGCCCGCATCGCCCCGGCCGAGGGCCTGTCCGACGACTGACCGGGACCGGGTGGAACAGGGGCCGTGGGGCGCCCCGCACCCGGGGGCCGCACGGCCCGCCCCCCCGCGGCCGCCCCCGCCCCCGGCCGGAGGAGGCAGAGGCAATGGCGATCACGCAGTCGGGCGGCGATGAGCGTGCCGTGCGTGAGGCCATGCGCCGTCGTCACCGCCTGTCGCCCAGGGCGGCGGAGTGAACGCCCTGGACGGCGGCCGGTCACCGCACCGGGATCTCGACCCCGTACTCCTCCTTGGGGCGGGTGCCGAAGATGCGGCGGTCGGACTCGGCGATGGGCACGTCGTTGATGCTGGCCTCGCGGCGGCGCATGAGGCCGTTCTCGTCGAACTCCCACTGCTCGTTGCCGTGGCTGCGCCACCACTGCCCTGAGGTGTCGCGGCACTCGTACTGGAAGCGGACCGCGATCCGGTCGCCGTGGAACGCCCAGAGGCTCTTGCGGAGCGCGTAGTCCAGTTCGCGCTCCCACTTGCGGGCCAGGAACGCGGCGATCTCCTCGCGGCCCCGCAGGAACGTGTCGCGGTTCCGCCAGACGGAGTCCGGTGTGTAGGCGAGCGCCACGCGCTCGGGGTCGCGGGTGTTCCAGGCGTCCTCGGCGGCCTGGACCTTCTGCAGGGCCGTCTCCTCGGTGAAGGGCGGGAAGGGCGGTCGTCGCTCGGTCACTGCGGTCTCCCGTCGTTGAGAACGTGCGTTCTCCATCGGTGCGGACTTAATCTAGGGAACGACCGTTCTCAACGTCAAGGAGCCCTCCGATGCCCGCCCCGATCAGCGACGAACAGAACCGCCGTGACCGCGAGGCCCTCCTCGACACGGCGGAAGGGCTCTTCTACGGGCACGGCATCCGGGCGGTCGGCATGGACGCCGTCCGGGCCGGGTCGGGGCTGCCGCTGAAGCGGATCTACCGGTTCTTCCCCGCCAAGGAGGACCTGGTCGTGGAGGTGCTGCGGCGGCGCGACCGGCGGTGGCGGGGCGACCTGGCCGCGTACGTGGCGCGTGCGGAGGATCCGCGGGGGCGGGTGCCGGCGATGTTCGACTGGCTGGCCGAATGGTTCTCCCGGCCCGGCTTCCGGGGGTGCGCGTGGATCAACGCGTTCGGGGAGATGGGCACGGCGTCCGAGGCGGTCCTGGCGGAGGTGCGCGGGCACAAGGAGGCGTTCCGGTCCCAGGTGGAGGAATGGGTGCGCGACGCCGGAGGCGGGGCGGAGGAGGCCGAGGCGGTCTTCCTCCTGGCCGAGGGGGCGATCGTCACGGCGGGCATCGGCGGCGACCCGGCCCCCGCCCGCCGAGCGCGCGCGGCCGCCGAACGGCTCCTGGAGCGGTGCTGACGGAGGGAAGGCCGGGGAGACCGGGGAGCCTACGGAGATTTGGCCGCCCCCTGCCCAACTCCTGATCCTTCCCCGGGCAGGTGAAAGGGACCGGAACGAGTCCGTCCGGGGACGAGGGACAAGGGACGAGCACAGGGGCGGGAGGCGTGCGATGGCCGAGGGAAGCCTGCAGGGCGGCGCGGCGGCGGGGGCCGGAGAGGGGCGCGAAGAGGGGCGGAGCGTCCTGCAGTCGGTTCCGCCGCGGGTGTGGGTGGCGCTGGCCCTGTTGGTGCTGGCGGTGCTGTTCGTCCTGCAGAACCGGGACACGACGCAGATCCAGGTGCTGTTCGTCTCCGTGGCGGCCCCACTGTGGGCGACGCTGACCGGAGCCGTGGTGGTGGGCGTCGTGGTCGGGTTCCTGCTCAGGCCGTCGGGCCGGAAGAAGGCCGAGAAGCGGCGCTGACCCGGGGCGGAGTGTGGCATTCCCGCAAATGCGGGACCATAGGGGCACCGGACGGAGTCTCAGCCCCGAGGCCGGTCCATCCCCAGATGACGGGGCACTCCGTCCGGCCCGGCGGCACTGCGCCGCTGCGCGCTCCCGCGCGGCGCGGGTCGCCGTCGACGCCCGCTACTCGGGCTCCCTGGTCGCGCCCACCGCACCCGCCTCGTGGGCCAGGACCGCCGCCTCGACCCTGTTCCGCGCTCCGAGCCGGGTCAGGATCGTGCTCACGTGCCCCTTCACCGTCCCCTCCACCAGGAACAGGCGCCGGGCGATCTCGCTGTTCGACATCCCCGCCGCCAGGAGCGCCAGGACCTCGCGTTCGCGCTCCGTGAGCCGGGACAGCCGCTCCCGCGCCTTCAGACGGCCCATCGAGCGGTCGTGGTCCATCCGGTTCAGCACGCGCCGCGCCACCTTCGGGGACAGGTAGGCGCCGCCGTCGGCCACCGCCCGCACGCCCAGCAGCAGCTCCCGCGGGTCGCCGGTCTTGAGCAGGAACCCGTCCGCGCCCTCGGACAGGGCGCGGGCGACGTACTCCTCCTCGCCGAAGGTCGTCAGGACGGCCACCCCGACCCCCGGCGCAGCGCGCTTGATCTCGGCCGCCGCGTCCAGGCCGTTCATCCCCGGCATCCGGATGTCGAGGAGAACGACGTCGGGGCGGTGCGACAGCGCCAGGTCCACGCCCTGGCGCCCGTCGGAGGCCTCCGCCACCACCTGCACGCCGGCGTCCGCGTCGAGGATTGAGCGCACGCCGGCGCGGATCATCGCCTCGTCGTCCACCAGCAGGACCCGGATCGCTCCCGGCCTGCCCACCGGCTCGTCCACCGGGCCGTCCACGCCCCTGGTCACCGCCCCACCGTCTCCGCCGACACCAGCTTCTCCTCATCGAAGCACAGCCGGTAGCGCTCTCCGCCTCCGCCGAACACGTCCCCGTCGGAGCGGTAGTACCTGCACTCCAGGCCGTCCGGGCTGGCGGGCCGCCCGCCGCTTGCCAGGGGGCCTTCGTAGAGGTCCCTCCGGGGCAGGGACCCCTCCACTTCGGCGCGCGTCTGACCGGGCTCCAGGGCCGCGAACACCGACGGGGCCAGGGAAGCGGTCTCCGCCTGGTACACGGTGAAGGCGATCGAGGCGGCGTAGCCCGCGGCGACCATGGCGGCCGGCAGCCCGACGGCCGCCGCGACCGCCCACCCCGCGCGGCGCCGGGCGCGCCGGAGGTGGGCATCGGCCGCTTCCACGCCGCTCCCGGAATCCTCCGGTCGGCCCAGCCGTGCCTCGGACGGAGAGGCGGCCTCCCGTGCCTGGAGCGGAAGGCGCGCCGCCACCGTCCACCCGCGCTCGTCGCGGCCGGGGCCGGCGTCCAGGGAGCCGCCGGCCAACCGCACGCGCTCCCGCAGTCCGACAAGGCCGGTCCCGCCGCCGGGCGCTTCGGGGGCGGACGCGTCGGCCGCCGGGCCGGAGTCGCGCACCTGCACCGACACCTCGCCGGGCGCGCCCTCGACCAGGATGCGCACGGCCGCGCCCGGTGCGTGCTTCGCGGCGTTGGTGAGCGCCTCCTGGACGACGCGGAACGCGGCGCGCTCGACGAGGACCGGAACGTCGTGCAGGGCGCCGTCGTCGGTGAGTTCCACGTCCATCCCCGACGCCCGCGCGCGCTCGGCGAGGTCCCCGAGCGCGGCGTCCCCGTCACCGATCGGGCCGAGCGGCGGCGCCTCAGGGGCGGCGTCGTCGCGCAGGACCCCGACCGCCTCGACGAGGCGGTCGGCGGCCCGTCCGGCCGCCTCCCGCAACTCGGCCGCCTGGCCCCGCCGCTCCTCGGAGAGGTCGGACGCCATCTCCAGGCCGCCCGCGCGCAGGGCCAGCAGGCTCAGTTCATGGCCGACCGCGTCGTGCAGGTCCTGGGCGATGCGGGACCGCTCGCGCATGCGCGCCCGCTCGGCGACGAGGCGCGCCTCGCGCTCCAGGCGCCGGGCGCGCTCCCAGCCCGCCCGCTCCAGGGCGGCGGCGCTGCGCAGGTACAGGCCGACCAGCCAGGGGAGCAGGAGGGTGAGCAGGGCCAGCCCGCCGCCCACCACCCACATGCCGACCGGTTCCCCGGCGAGGGCGAAGCGCAGCGCCCAGGCGGCCGTGCCGACGCCGTACAGTACGGCCGCCGGGCGCGGGTCGGGGGAGAGGCGGCCGGTGAGGAGCGAGGCGACGGGCAGGGCGAACAGCGACGGCGGCCACCACCATGCCGCGAGCCCGGCCAGGGCGGCGCAGGCGAGCGCGGCGCGGCCGGGAGGGACGCGGAGGCGGGAAAGGAGCATGCCCTGGACGCTAGCCAGTCGTGATCACCGCCGTCACCTGTCGAAAGTAAGGACCGTTGCCCGCGGGCGGCGACGGGGACCGCGGCGGTGCGCCGCCCCGCCGGAGTGGGCCTTCCCGCCATTCCCGACCCGTACCGGCCGGGGCTCCGGAGCGCCGTGCGATCCTCGGTCGTGCACGGGGACCGCCGATGGGAAGGAAGGCGCCGCGGATGGGCGAGAGGCTGCTTTGGGTCGGGACCTACACGCGCGACTCCGAGCCGACGGGGACCGGCGTCGGCGTGTACCTCGCGTGGATGGACACCGAGAGCGGGCGGCTGGGCGGCGGGGGCGCGGCCGTGGAGGCGGCGGGGCCGTCGTTCCTGGCGATGCACCCGGACGGCGGCAAGGTGTACGCGGTGTCCGAGCGCATGGACGGGGCCCTGTCCTGGTTCGCGGCCGGGGAGGGCTGGGCGTCGGTGACGCTGGGGGAGACCCCGACCCACGGCAAGGCGCCGTGCCATGTGCTGGTGCACCCGGCGGGCAAGCACGTGATCGCCGCGAACTACTTCAGCGGGTCGGTGAGCGTGCACCCGATCGAGGGCGACTCGGCCCCGGGCCCGGCGATCGCGCTTCTGGAGGGGGAGGGGTCGGGACCGGTGGCCGGCCGCCAGGAGGGGCCGCGCGCGCACTGCACGGCGGTCGCCCCCGGTGGGCGGCACCTGCTCATCGCCGACCTGGGGGCCGATGTGCTGCGGGTGCACCCGTTCAATGCGGACGCACCGGAGCCGGTGGGCGCGGCGCTGGAGCCCGTGCGCCTGCCGCCGGGGACGGGGCCGAGGCACATCGCGATGCACCCGGCGGGGTTCCTGTACGTGTCGGGGGAGCTGGACGCGCGGGTGCACGTGCTGCAGTGGGACCAGGACAAGGCGTCGGCGTGGTCGCTGGGGGCCTACGAGGCGTCCCAGTACGGCGGCGAGGTGGAGGCCGTCTACCCGAGCGAGATCGCACTGTCGGCGTCCGGGGACCGGTTGTACGTGGCGAACCGGGGGGCGGACACGGTGTCGACCTTCGCGGTGGAGGAGGGCGGATCGGCGCTGCGCTTCCTGGCGGAGTACCCGACCGGGGGCAAGTGGCCGCGCCACTTCGCGGTGATGAGCGGCCATGTCGTGGTGGCGAACCAGGTCAGCGGAACGGTGACGAGCATGCCGATCGACGAGGAGGGCGTGGCCGGCGAGGCGGTGGACCGGCTGTCGATCCCCGACCCGGCGTGCGTACTTCCCGTAGGAGAATGAGGAGCGGAAGCGGGACGAGGACCGTCCCTGTCCGCGAAGAGGCCGAGAAGAATCGCTTTTTGATAACGCCCCACAATGATGCAGGTCAGTAAGAGTGCGCCCCGCAGCCGCGGGATGGGCCCTTCTTGATCCTGTCGTAGGCGCCCGGGTCGCTGTGCGCCCCGCACCCGCGGGGATGGGCCGCCGCTGTGCGTCGTCGGCGTCCTGGCGGGCGCGTGCGCCCCGCACCCGCGGGGATGGACCGGCCCGGAGGCCGGGGTCGTATGGGTGTCATCCGTGCGCCCCGCACCCGCGGGGATGGACCGTCCGGATCGGAGGCCAGCACGTCCACGCTGAGGTGCGCCCCGCACCCGCGGGGATGGACCGCTCGCCGACGAGCGGGAGGCGGCCGGTCGGCTGTGCGCCCCGCAGACGCGGGGATGGGCCCAGGGCGTGGACAGCACTTCGTACGTCCGATTCGTGTTCCCGGATCCGCCGCGATGCATCCCCGGGCCCTCGCCACGAAGGCACAGGTCCGTTTTGCAGTTGCACAGATGGACGACGATGGGCGATTGCACCCACTCTGGAGGCCAGCCCTTTTCGAGGAGACCGACTGTGAGCGACGCCCGCAGGCCCTACCATGACACCGATCCCGAGACCATCGAGGCCGCGTACGCCTCATACGGGCGCATGATGCGTGGCGCCCCACCACCCCCCGGATCCGTGACGTTTCATGCTGACAGCGCCGAGGATCTGCTGCGGCAGCTCAACGACCACTTGGGCCCTCCGACCCCCGGTGCCGCGTCCGATCACGTTCGAGCCCCGCGCTGATGGCTCTGCATGCCGGATGCTTCCGGGCCGATGCTCTACCACGGGGTGCTGCACTCCGGCCGGAACCGGATCGCGGTCGTGAGCCTCTACCAGGAGTATGTACGCGTCATCTCGATCTGCAGGTGCCCGCCCTCGCACAGTCGGGGATGGCCTCCGGAGTACACGGACACCGCGATCTTGCTGAATGGCTACCCGCACGCGCGGGGATGGACCGGCGTCGAAAATGACGGCCTTGATCACGAAGGCGTACTCCCCGCACGTGCGGGGATGTGGTGATCTTCCGGTTGCTTGTGAGGGGCGGACCCATAGCCCGGGTCCGCCCCTCACTGCCTTCGGTTCTAGAGAGGGAGCCGACAAACCCCCTGGCCCAAACCCTGTGGGGCGGCACATAGGTCCCTCAAGGTGACAAACCGGACAATGGGTGGCGTCCCCATCAACGCGGCGCCCTCCCCGGGCGCCCTCTGACCCGAGGACCCATCCATGGCCGAATCCCCTGCTCAGGCTGTTCGCTACCGCGGACTCACCGCCCGCGACCTCGCGCTCGTCGCCGTCTTCGCCGCACTCCTCGCCGCGCTGAGCATGCCCTTCGCCATCCCCGTCGGCCCGGTGCCGATCACCCTCCAGACCCTCGGCGTCATGCTCGCCCCCGCCATCCTCGGTGCCAAGCGCGGCACCCTCTCCATCCTCACCTTCCTTGCCCTCACCCTCGCCGGGCTCCCCCTCCTCCCCGGCGGGCGCGGCGGCATCGAGCCCTTCCTCGGCCCCACCGGCGGCTACCTCCTCGGCTGGGTCGTCGGCGCCCTCGTCATCGGCGTGCTCACCCAGACCCTCATGCGCCGCTACCGCTTCTGGGGCGGCTTCCTGATCAACATCGTCGGCGGCATCGGCGCCATCTACCTCGTCGGCGTCCCCTGGAGCGCCCTCTACCTCGGCGACACCCTCCTCGCCGGCTTCATCGGCGCGGGCGTCTTCCTCCCCGGCGACCTCCTCAAGGCCGTCCTCGCCGCCGCCATCGCCGCGGCCGTGCACCGCGCCTACCCGGTGCCCCCGGCCGGCCGACGGGTCGTGAAGGAACAGCCCGACGCCGAGTCCGAGCGCCCGCGCGCATGATCGAGCTGCGCGACGTCTCCCACGCCTACGGCGACCGCCCCGTCCTCCGCGGCATCAGCCTCGATCTCGCCGAGCACCGCATCGGGATCATCGGCGCCAACGGCTCGGGCAAGTCCACGCTCGCCCGCACCCTCAACGGACTCGTCGTCCCCGACTCGGGCACCGTGCGGGTCGACGGCCGGGACACCCGCCGCGACCCGCGCGCCGCCCGCCGCCGGGTGGGCTTCGTCTTCTCCGACGCCTCCACCCAGATCCTCATGCCGACCGTGGCCGAGGACGTCGCCCTCGGCCTGCGCCGCGTGGGCCTGACCGCCGACGAGACGCGGAGCCGGGTCGACGCCGTGCTGGACCGGCACGGCCTGCTCGACCACCGCGATCACCCGGCCCACCTGCTCTCCGGCGGCCAGAAGCAGATGCTCGCGCTCGCCTCGGTGCTGGTCACCGAGCCCGATGTGCTGGTGTGCGACGAGCCCACCACGCTGCTCGACATGCACAACGCGCGCGTCATCGAGCGCACCCTGCGCGCGCTGCCGCAGCGGCTCGTCCTGCTCACCCACCAGCTCGACATGCTGCAGGGCTTCGACCGCGTCCTGGTCATCGACGCCGGACGGGTCGTCTTCGACGGCGCCCCGGACGCGGCCATCGCCCACTACACCGCACTGATGGACGCCCGGGCGCCGAGCACGGAGCCGTCCGGCCTGCGGGAGGGCCCGGGGGAGCGGTCGTGAACGTCCTCGGCCTCTTCGTCCCCGGCCGGTCGGTGCTGCACCGCCTCCCGGCCGGGGCCAAGCTCCTCGGGCTCCTCGCCCTCGTCACCGTCCTCGTCGCACTCGACGACCACCGCGCCGGGCTCATCGCGACCCCCGCCGCCGCCCTCGCCTGCCTGTGCGCCTACCCCGCCACCGGCCTCGGCCTGCGGCGCCCGCTGCGCCTCCTCCTGCCCCTGCTGCCGTTCCTCGCCGTCATCGCGCTCTTCCAGACCCTCACCGGCGACCCCTGGGCCGCGCTGCGCGTCTGCCTGCTCCTCGTCGCCGCCGTCCTCGCGGCGGGCCTGGTCACCTTCACCACCCGCGTCAGCGCGATGCTCGACCTCTTTGAGCGCCTCGCCCGCCCGCTCGCCCCGGCCGGTGTGCGACCCGACCGCGTCGCGCTCGTCCTCGCCCTGACGGTCCGCTCGGTGCCCATGGTCGCCGCGGCCTGGCAGGAGTCGCGGGACGCCTGCGCCGCGCGCGGCCTGCCCGCCTGGCCCCACCTCACCGTCGTCCCGGTCATCGTCGGCATGATCCGCACGGCCGAGGCGATGGGGGAGGCGATGACCGCCCGCGGGGTCGACTAGATCCTGTCCGGGCCGGTCCGGAATCTCGTTGATCTCGGGGAACCCGGGCTTAAGAGAGCCGTCATAAGCCCGGGTTCCCCGAGATCAACGACGTAGGGGCCGGGCGGGGGCTCCGGGCGGAAGGCAGGGGCGAGGCCCGGACCGCCTGCGGGGCGGGCGTTTCTGCCGCCGAAGTTAGCGCAATCGATATGAGCGGGTATTAATCGGCAACTGTCGGACGTGCCAGCATTGGCACCACTAAGCCATGGATCATGTGCTGACGCGGGGTATCGCCCGCCTTTTACCCGGTCGCGAAACGGCCTGGAGATGGGCCGCCGTCGCGGCTGCGGCCGTGCTCGCGGCCCCCATGGCCGCCGCGCTCGATCCTCCGGCGGCGCGCGCGGAGACGGGTGCGGCGCCGTCCACCACGCCGTCGGTGTTCGCGCCCCCGTGGCATGATCCGGCTTCCTCCGGCACTGCAGGCCACGGAGGTCCCGAAGGCGGACCGGCCGCCCTCGCCTCCGACACCGAACGCGACCTCGCCCGGGAGCTGGAGGCCTACCGCGCCGAGATCACCGGGGACTTCTCCGTCGCCGCCGTCGAACTCGACAGCGGTACGGCGTTCGGCTACCGCGCCGATGAGCCCTTCACCCCGGGAAGCGTCGTCAAGCTCGACATCCTCACCATCCTCCTCCTCAAGGCCCAGTCCGACGGGCGCCCCCTCGATGAGGCGGAGCGCGCCCTGGCGAGGGCGGCGATCGGCTTCAGCGACAACGACGCCGCCGACGGCCTCTTCGAACGCATCGGCACCTACGCCGGGTTCCAGGAGGGCCGCGGCCGGCTCGGCCTGGCCGACGCCGGGGAACGGTTCGGCGGGCGGTGGGGCCTCGCCTCCACCACCGCGCGCGAACGCCTCACCCTGCTCAGCATCCTCTACACCGACGAAGGGCCCCTGGCCCCCGAATACCGGGAGACCGCACGCGGGTTCCTCTCCGGCGTCGCCCCGGAACAGGCCTGGGGCGTCTCCGCCGCCGACCGGGGAGGCGGCGCCGAGCTCAAGAACGGGTGGGTGCCGGTCGAGTCCGACGGCGGCCGCTGGGCGGTCAACAGCACCGGCCGCATCGTCGCCGACGACGGGCGGACCTACCTCGTCGCCGTGCTCTCCTCCGGCCACCCCGGCTACGGGTCGGGCGTCGAGTGCACCGAGCACGTGGCGGAGGCCGTCGTGGACGCGATGGCCGCCGACATCGCCCGCCAGGCCCCGCGCGGACCCGTCGGAAGCGCCTGACTAGGGTTGACCGGGTATCCGACGTGAAGGAACGGGAGCCGCCCATGCCCGCAACCACGCTTGAGATCGACCTGCGTTCGGACACCATGACCCGGCCCACCCCCGAGATGCGCCGCGCCATGGCCGACGCCGAGGTCGGCGACGACGTGTTCGAGGAGGACCCCACCGTCCGCGCCCTTGAGGAGCGCACCGCCGAGCTGCTGGGGCGGGAGGCCGCGCTGTACACCCCCTCGGCGCACATGGCCAACCAGATCGCGGCCTACCTGGCCGGCCGCAGCGGCGACGAGATCTGGGCGCACGAGCTGGCGCACATCCTGGGCAACGAGCAGGGCGGCACTTCGGTGCTGTCCCGCCTGCTGCCCCGGACCTTCTCGGGGCCGGACAGCACGCCGCCTCAGGAGTGGCTGGAGCGCCTCATCAAGGGGACGGACGATGTGCACCGCGCCCAGCCGGCGCTGGTCTGCATGGAGAACACCTTCACGGGCCGTGTCATGGCCCTGGAGGGGCAGGCGCGGGTGTCCGCGTTCGCCCGTGAGCACGGGTTGAAGGCGCACCTGGACGGTTCGCGGCTGTGGAACGCGGCGACGGCGTTGGGCGTGAGCCTCGCGGAGGCGGCGGCGGGGCCGGACACGGTGACCGTCTGCTTCTCGAAGGGGCTGGGAGCCCCGGTGGGCGCCGCGCTGGTGTCTGACCGAGACACCATCCGCCGCGCGCGCCGGGCGCGGAAGCTGCTGGGGGGAGGGATGCGCCAGGCGGGCATCATCGCGGCGGGGGCGCTGTACGCGCTCGACCACCACTTGGAGCGACTGGCCGACGACCACGCGAGGGCGGAGCGCCTGGCGGCGTCCCTGAGCGCGGCCCCGGGGCTGTCGGCGGAGGCCCTGACGAACATGGTGATCGCCAAGACCGAGCCGGGCGAGGCCCCGAAGCTGGCGGAGCTGGCGGGGGCGCACGGGGTGGGCTGCATCGCCATCGCCGAGGACACGGTCCGGATGGTCGTGCACCTGGATGTGAGCGAAGCCGACATCGCAGAAGCGGCAGCGAGGATCACGAAGGCGGCGGAGGCCCTGGCCGCCTGACAGGGAACGACGATGGGGGACCGCCGTAGGGCGGCCCCCCATTCGTGTGTACGGCGCGGGCCGGTTCCGAGGCCTGGCGTGCCATGACGAGACCACAGCAGCGATCAGTCCATCCCCGCACCTGCGGGGCGTTCCGGTACTCGCCTCCGTGCTCCGGAACCTCCCCAGGTCCATCCCCGCGTCTGCGGGGAGCGCTGGTCTACGGCGGCACCACCGAGACAGAGCTGCGGTCCATCCCCGCGTCTGCGGGGAGCACATGAACCTTGACGCCCAGCCCAGCCTGTCCGTCGGTCCATCCCCGCGTCTGCGGGGAGCACTGTGGGAGGCCCCGAACACCGCGGCCGCGCCCCGGTCCATCCCCGCGTCTGCGGGGAGCACTCCTCGCCGCCGAGCACAGCCGGGGGCGCCCGCGGTCCATCCCCGCGTCTGCGGGGAGCACTCTTACTGACCTGCGGCCTTGTGGGACGTTATCGAAAAGCGACCCGATGCGCACCCCTTGTGGACCGGTTCTGTCCTCATCAGGCATGCCCTGATGGACCATGAGGCACGAGGGAGCCGGGCCATGGAACGGCCTTCGAATGCCTCTCCACTGGCCCGACCCCCTCTCAGCGCGGCTCTCACCGCTGCCCGGCGCAGGAACACTGGCTCCCCTACGCCGACGGCAGCTCCACCAGCTCCGCCAGCAGTGCCCTGTGCCTATCCGCCGACCCCAACGCGATCGCGGCGCTCTTCGTCCGCTTCAAATACAAATGCGCCGGGTGTTCCCACGTGAAGCCGATGCCACCGTGCAGCTGCACCGCCTCCTCCGCCGCCTTCACCGCCACGCCCGACACGAACGCCTGCGCCATCGACGCGTTGATCCGCGCCTCCTCGCTCTCCTCGCCCGCCGTGTCGGCCGCCGCGCGCACCACCGCCCTCGCCTGGGTGATCGACACCCACAGGTCGGCCAGCCGGTGCTTCAGCGCCTGGAACGACCCCACCGGCCGCCCGAACTGCGTGCGCGTCTTCAGGTAGGCCACCGTCGTCTCCAGCGCCCACTCCGCCGCGCCCAGCTGCTCGGCCGCCAGCAGGGCCGCGCCCGTCCGCAGCGCCCGGGCCACCGCGCGCTCGGCCGCCTCGCCCGAGGCCAGCAGCCGCCCCGGCGTCCCGTCCAGCCCCACGTCCGCCAGCGGGCGGGTCAGGTCGAGGGTGGTCAGCGCCGTGACGTCCGCGTCCGAGGCCTCCACCAGGTACAGCTCCGACCCGCCGGGCCCGAGCGCGGGCACCAGCAGCACGTCGGCCGGGAGCGCGTCCACCACGCCCCCCACCGTCCCGGTCAGGCGGCCGCCCTCCGCGCGCACCACCGCCGGGAACGCCGCCCCCGACGGGGGAGCCGTGGCCAGCGGCACCGCGAGGGCGCCCCACGCGTCACCGGAGGCCAGGGAGCGCAGCGCCTCCGGAGCGGCCGCCGTGTCGGCCTCCACCCCGGTGCTGCCCTTCTCCGCCAGTGCGACGACCTCCATCAGCGCCGACGTCGCCAGCACCGCGCTGCCCAGGAACGGCACCGGCGCCACCGCCCGCCCCAGCTCCTCGGCGACCACCGACGCCTCCCGCCAGGTGGCCCCGGCCCCGCCGAGCTCCTCGGGGACCGGCAGCCCGACCGCGCCCAGCCCCGCCAGCTCCTTGGCCAGCGCGCCGTCGGCGACCTGGTCGGCCTCCACCCGGGCGAGCACCGCCTCGGCGGGCGACTTGTCCGCCAGCAGCGCCCGCACGCTGGCGCGCAGCTCCTCCTCGACCTCGCCGTAGAGCAGGTCCACCGCGGCCCCGTTCTCTCCGGCGCCGGCTCCGGCCTTCCCTTCGGCGCTCATTTCGGCAGGTCCTTCCACGCGACGTCCTTGTCCACCCGGGGCTCGCCGGGCAGCCCGAGGATGCGCTCGGCGATGATGTTGCGCAGGATCTCCGTGGTCCCGCCCTCGATGGAGTTGCCCTTGCTGCGCAGGTAGTGGAAGCCCGCGCCGCGCTTGGTGAAGGCGACCCCCTCGGGTCGGCGGAAGGTCCAGTCGTCGTAGAGCAGCCCCTCCTGTCCCAGCAGCTCCAGCTCCAGGCCGGAGATCTCCTGGTTCAGCCGGGAGAAGGCGTACTTGGCGGCCGACCCCTCCGGCCCGGGCTGCCCGACGGCGAGCTGCTGGCGCAGGCGCTCCTTGGTCAGCCGCGCCGCCTCGGCCTCCACCCACAGCCGCATGAGCGCGTCGTGCGTGCCGGAGGTGCGCAGCTCGGGCCGCTCGCGCCAGATGCCGGAGACGATCCCGATGAGCCCGCCCTCGCGCGGGTCGGGCTGCCCGCCGATGGCCACCCGCTCGTTCATCAGGGTGGTCTGGGCGACCTTCCACCCCTGGCCGACCTCGCCGAGCCGCAGGTCGTCCGGCAGGTGCACGTCGGTCAGGTACACCTCGTTGAACTCGGCCTCGCCGGTGATCTGCCGCAGCGGCCGCACCTCGACCCCTTCGGCCCGCATGTCGCAGACGAAGTAGGTCATCCCGGCGTGCTTGGGCACGTCCGGGTCGGTGCGGGCGACCAGGATGGCCCACCGCGCCTGGTGGGCCAGCGACGTCCACACCTTCTGCCCGTTGACCGTCCACCCGTCGCCGTCGCGCACCGCACGGGTGCCCAGCGCCGCCAGGTCCGACCCGGCGCCCGGCTCGCTGAACAGCTGGCACCACACCTCCTCGCCGGTGTACAGCGGCTTCAGGAAGCGCTCGCGCTGCTCGGGCGTGCCGAACGCGAGGATGGTGGGCGCCGCCATCCCCAGGCCGATGACCAGCCCTTCGCGGCCCTCGGGGGCGGCGCCCAGGCGGGCGAACTCGTCGTCGACGACGGACTGCAGCGCGCGCGGCGCGCCCAGGCCGCCCGCGCCCTCGGGGAAGTGGACCCAGGCGAGACCGGCGTCGAAGCGCGCGGCCAGGAACTCCTTTTGCCCGGTGGTCGCGGGGTCGTGCGCGGCGACGAATTCGGCGACCCGCCGCCGCAGTTCGGCGGCGTCGAGCGCCGCCCCTTCGGTGACCGTTGACATGGAACCTCCGTGGGACCGCTGGGGTGGGGACGGCGCGTCAGTCCAGGGGCCCACCGGCCACGTAGATGACCTGGCCCGAGACGAACCCGGCCTCCTCACCCGTCAGGAAGGCGATGGTGTTGGCGATGTCCTCGGGGCGCCCGGTGCGGCGGACCGGGATGTTGCCCGCCGCCGCCTTCTTGAAGTCCTCGAAGTCCATCCCGACGCGCGCGGCGGTGGCCGCCGTCATGTCGGTCTCGATGAACCCGGGGGCCACGGCGTTGGCGGTGACACCGAACTTGCCCAGCTCGATCGCGAGGGTCTTGGTGAAGCCCTGCATCCCGGCCTTGGCGGCCGAGTAGTTGACCTGCCCCCTGTTGCCCTGGGCGGAGCTGCTGGACAGGTTGACGATGCGCCCGAACCCGGCCTCGGTCATGTGCGCCTGGGCGGCGCGGGTCATCAGGAACGCGCCGCGCAGGTGCACGTTCATGACCGTGTCCCAGTCGTCCTCGCTCATCTTGAAGATGAGGTTGTCGCGGATGACGCCGGCGTTGTTCACCAGGATGACGGGCGGCCCCAGCCGCTCGGCGACGGCCGCCACCGCCTGGTCCACCTGCTCGGCGTCGGACACGTCGGCGCCGACCGCCACGGCCTCGCCGCCGTCGGCGGTGATGGCGTCGACGGTGCGCTGCGCGTCCGACTCGTTCAGGTCGAGCACGCCGACGGCGCGCCCCTCGGCGGCCAGGCGCCGGGCGGTGGCGGCGCCGATGCCGCGGGCGCCGCCGGTGACCAGGGCGACGCGGCGGGGGGTCTCGGCCATGGGAACCTCCTTGTGGGAACGGGTGTCGAGTGGTCCAGGACACATCCGGGGCGATCCTACCGAGCGCGACCGACCGAGCGGTATGTGGGGGTGGGGCCGGGCGTGACCGAGATCGCGCGGAGGTGTTCCCCCTCGTCCGGATCAGCGGAGGCAGGGCCGGTTTCCGCCCCCGTTCCGGCGGCGCCGGGGGCCGGCCCTCCCCGCTCGTGCGGCGTGGCGCACACGGCGGACGCTACGGTGGAGGCGGCGGACCCGCGCGCCGACGGGCCGCGCCAGGGCGGTCAGCCACCCCCGTGCCGCCCGCACCGCATCCCCGGCTGAAAGGCGATGGCGTTGTTCGACGCCCACCTGCACATCATCGACCCCCGCTTCCCGACGGTGGCCAACGACGGATTCACCCCTGAGCCGTTCACCGTCCAGGACTACCGGGAGCGCACCGCGCCGCTGGGCGTCACCGGCGGCGCCGTGGTCGCCGGGTCCTTCCAGGGCACCGACCAGGAGCACCTGCTGGCCGCGCTGCGGGAGCTGGGCCCCGCCTTCGTCGGCGTCGCCCAGCTCCCGCCGGACACCTCCGACTCCCAGCTGCGCGACCTGCACGCGGCCGGCGTGCGGGCGCTCCGCTTCAACCTGCACCGGGGCGTGGCCCGGGACCTGGACGCCCAGGTGCAGCTCGGGCGGCGCGCCGCCGACCTGCTCGGCTGGCCCTCGGAGTTCTACGTCGACGCCCGCAGGCTGCCGGAGATCTCCTCGCTGATCTCCCCGCTGCCGCGGGTCGCCGTGGACCATCTGGGCCTGTCCGCCGAGGGGCTGCCCGCCCTGCTCGACCTGGTCGCCTCCGGCGCCCGGGTCAAGGCGACCGGATTCGGCCGCGTCGACCTGGACGTGCCCGAGGCGCTGCGCGCCATCGCCGGGGTGAACCCCGGGGCCCTGATGTTCGGCACCGACCTGCCCTCGACGCGGGCCGACCGCCCCTTCCGCGACTCCGACGCCGAGCTGGTCGCCGAGGCCCTCGGCCCCGACCTGGCCGAGCGGGCCCTGTCCACCAACGCCCGCGAGTTCTACGGCGTCGCCTCCCGCGCCCACGTGGCCTGACGGGCGCCGCGGCACGGCCGGTACCGGCCGCCCGGCCCCCTGCGGGTCACACAACGTGACGGGCGCCCGCGCCGGCCCGCTCCCGGCCTTCCGGAGGATCGCCCGGGCGTCCCGCGCCCGAAACCGGGCGTTCGCCTCCGATTACGTTCGGTAGCAGTATGATGGCGCCCGCCCACCCGGTCCGGCCGCACGGAGGGGCGTCCCCCACCGCCCTCGTAGGGGTGGCACCACCGGGGCGGTAGAGGCCACTGGCGACTACGTTCAGTGACGAAATTCGGCCGGAAATCCGGGTATCGTAACGCTACGAGTTCGATCGGTCGGTTCCGCGCAGAAGGTCGGGGGTGGGTGGACGGTGATCGTCGTCGCACACCGGGGCGCCTCCGCCTACGCGCCGGAGAACACCCTCGCCGCCCTGGAGGCCGCGCCGCGGCTCGGCGCGCACATGGCCGAGATCGACGTGCGCCGCACCGCCGACGGGGAGCTCGTCGTCGTGCACGACCCCACGCTGGCCCGCACCACCGACGCCGCCCTGCGCTACCCCGGGCGGCGCCCCTGGCGCGTCCAGGACTTCACCCTCGCCGAGATCCGCACCCTCGACGCCGGGTTCTGGTTCTCCGACCGCTACGCCGGGCAGCGCGTCCCCACCCTGGGCGAGGCCCTGGACGTGCTGCGGCAGCACGGCTGCGGCGCCCTCGTCGAGCTGAAGGTGCAGCGGCGCGACCCGCTGCTGTGCTCGCGCATGCTGGAGTTCCTCGCCCGCGACCCCTACTGGCGCAGCGCGCGCCGCGACGGCACCCTCATGCTGCAGAGCTTCGACTGGGTCGTGCTGCGCGCGCTGACCGAGTCGCTCCCCGGCCTGTGCACGGCCGCCCTCGGCCGCCCCTACGGGCGGATCGGGCTGCGCCGCCTGGCCCGCTACGCCCGCCAGGTCCACCCGCACCACCTCCGGGTCACCGCCCCCTACGTGCGCCAGGTCCACGACCAGGGGATGGGCATGTTCGGCTGGACCGTCAACCACCCCGGAGCCATCCGGCGGCTGGTGCGCGACGGCGTGGACGGCATCATCACCGACTACCCCGACCGGGTGGCCGGGGAGGCGCTCCTCGCCGCCTGAACCGGCGGCCCGGCGGCCCGCCCGCGCCCGCCCCGCGCCCGGCAGGGCCGCCGTTGCAGGCCCCCTGCCTGGGGCTTCCCGGGGGCCGCAGAAAGTACGGGGATGAACTATCGGAATCCCCTGAACGGCGCGCGTCCGGTGTCCTAGGATGCGTGCATGAGGAAGATGCACGTGCATATGGGCCGTGCGCGGAGCGCCTCGGCCGCCGGAAGCCGGTGCACGCGGCCGGAACCGGCCCTGGAGCTCGGGACTCGACACGACTGCGAGGGGATCGCGGTGAGCGGACCGTCACGGGAAGGGGCAGTGCCGGGCGGGGGGACGGAGACGGCCCCGGCGGGAGGGGTGGGCGCGGCCCCCTGGTGGCCGGAGGCGCTCCGGTCGGGGGAGCCCCCCGCGAGCATCGCGGTGGAGGCCGCCCGCGGGCGCGGGGACGTCGCCTTCGACCTCCCCGCCGCGCCCGGGGCGCCCGGCGCGGCGCGCGAGATCGGCGCCCGGGTCCTCGGGGTCTGGGGGATGGGCGGGTTCGTCGGCGACGCCGAGCTGGTGCTGTCCGAACTGGTCACCAACGCCGTCCGGCACGGCACGCCGGGGGAGGCCGCCTCGTACGGATATGGGAACGTTATCCGCATCCGCTTCCTGCGCCGCGGCCGCCAGGCGGTCTGCGCCGTCCAGGACGCCTCCGTCCTGGTCCCCGCACCCCGCGAGCCCGACCTGCTGCTGGAGACGGGGAGGGGATTGCACCTGGTCGGGTGCTTTTCGCGGGAGTGGGGCGTGCTGCCCGTCCCGCCCCGCGGAAAGTACGTCTGGGCGCTGTTCGACTGAGCGCACCCTCCCTGACGGCCCCGCGCCGAGGTGCGCCGACCCCTGCCCCGTCCCTCAGGTGAGAGCGGTCCCACCCGCCGCCGACCGAACACGCGTCCGCGTCGGCGCTATCGTGGGGGGATGCAGGAGTGAGTTCCACGGCGCCCGGCCGCTCCGAGGCCGAGCACAGGGCGGCGCCGGACGGCCACGTCTGGGGAGGCAGCGGTCATG
Source organism: Nocardiopsis endophytica (assembly GCF_027706725.1). GTDB lineage: Bacteria > Actinomycetota > Actinomycetes > Streptosporangiales > Streptosporangiaceae > Nocardiopsis_A > Nocardiopsis_A endophytica. Next base: position 43,727 of record NZ_JAQFWQ010000010.1, on the reverse strand, counting down.
AGCGGCATCGCGCGCATCAAGCAGGGCGCCGGCCCCACCGTGCGCCGGATGCTGCTCGGGTCGGAGCTGCGCAAGTACCGGGAGAAGGCCGGGATCTCGCGCGGCGAGGCGGGCCACCACATCCGCGGCTCGGAGTCCAAGATCAGCCGCATGGAGCTGGGCCGCGTCGGGTTCAAGGCCCGCGACGTGGAGGACCTGCTCCTGCTCTACGGCGTCACCGACCGCGACCTCATCCGCACCATGGGCCAGATGGCCCGGGACACCAACAAGCCCGGCTGGTGGCAGCAGTACGGTGAGGCGCTGCCCAACTGGTTCCAGGTCTACGTCGGCCTGGAGGAGGCGGCCAGCCGCATCCGCGTCTACGAGGCCCAGTTCATCCACGGCCTGCTGCAGACCGAGGAGTACGCCCGCGCGGTCATCAACGGCGGCGTCGGCCTGCCCGACCAGGCCACCGAGGACCGCGTCAAGGTGCGCATGCGGCGCCAGCGGCGGCTCGACGAGCCCAACGTGAAGCTGTGGGCCATCCTCGACGAGGCCGCCGTGCGGCGCCCCGTCGGCGGGCCCGAGCTGATGCGCCGGCAGATGCAGCGGCTGGTGGAGCTGTGCGACCACCCGCACATCACGCTGCAGATCGTGCCCTTCAGCGCCGGTGTGCACGCGGCCGAGGCCGGGTCCTTCTCCATCCTGCGCTACCCGGACTTCGAGCTGTCCGACATCGTCTACGTCGAGCACCTGACCGGCTCGCTGTGCCTGGACAAGCGCGCCGAGGTCGACGCCTACACGATGGCCATGGAGAAGCTCAGCGTGATCGCCTGCCCTCCCAACGAGACGCAGGAGATCCTCAAGGACATGGTCGACGAGTTCTAAGAGCCGGCGCGCGTAGGCGGGCGGACCGCAGGGGTCCGGCTCCCGCCGACTCCGCCCCCCGAGCGCTGCCCCTGCGTCGTTGATCTCGGGGAATGCGCCCCTAAAAGCGGCCCGGTAGCGTCGTTTCTCCCGAGATCAACGCGGAGCGCGCTCCCGCTGCCTCCGCCGTCGGGTGCCGGGGCATCCTGAGTGGTGGAATCGACATCCGATCCGCTGAGAAGCGTCGATTCCACGACGCCCGCCCCCACGTCGACCGCCCGGTGTGTCCGGTATGTGTTGCCCGTGCGGCCCCTCTGCAGACGGGCGGTGCCGCCGACCCGGTGGGGCCGGCGGCACCGTCGTCTTCGCCGGGACGGCTCGGCCCCGGGGGCCGGAGGGCCGAGCACGGTACACACCCCGCCCCGGTGTGCGTCGGGGCGGGGCCGAGGGGAGCGAGAGCTCCGTCCCCCGCTCTGGTCGTCCGGAACTCCCTCCGCGGGCTCACCGCGGGTCGTCGCGAGGGGTCGGTCAGAGGTCAGCTGAGGAAGTTGTCGAAGTCCCCGTCCTTGGCGCCCAGGATCAGGGCGTCGATCTCGGCCTGGGTGTAGACCAGCGCCGGCCCACCCGGGAACCGGGAGTTGCGCACCGCGATCGAGCCGTCGGGGAGCTTGGCCATCTCCACGCACGAGCCGCGGGAGTTGCTCCGCCGGCTCTTCTGCCAGGCGGCGTCCGTGAGCTCGGTCGCCGGGATGCCGTTGTACGCGCTCATGATGCTGCGTTCCTCCTTCATCCTTGTGTGTCGCGGCGCTGTGCAAGTGTCGATGCACGTGCATTAGCACCGTACTTTGATCAGGATAGCGCACGTGCATCGGGCGCGTGGGGTGCTTTTCTCCGGATGTAGGCGGCTTGTAAGCACGTGCAATCCCTCGCTTCGGGATTGCATGAGAACGGGCCCCGCCGTACGGCGGGGCCCGTGGGGGGCGGCGCGCCCGGGGCGCGCGGCGGGGTCGTCGGGGGTCAGGAGCAGCCGAGCCCCTCGCGCAGGGTCTCCAGGTTGGCGCGCATGACCGAGGGGTAGTCGTCGCCGGGGGAGTCGTCGGTGATGCCCTCGATCGGGTCGAGCACCGCGGTCTGGGCCCCGGCCTCGTCGGCGATGGTCTCCGCGACCGCCGGGCTCACCAGGGTCTCGGTGAACACCGTGGTCACGTCGTGCTCCTTGACCAGGTCGGCCACCTCGGCGATGCGGGCGGGGGAGGGCTCGGTCTCGGGGTCCAGGCCCGAGATGCCGATCTGCTCCAGGTCGTGGGCGTCGGCCAGGTAGCCGAAGGCGGAGTGGTTGACCACCAGCTCGCGGCTGTCGCACTCGGCCAGCCCGTCGTCGTACTCCCCGCCGATCTCCTCCAGCTCGCCGCGGATCTTCTCGGCGTTGGCCCGGTAGGCGTCCGCGCCGTCGGGGTCGGCCTCGGCCAGGCGGTCGGCGAGGCCGTCGGCGGTCTCGGCCATCCGCCCGGTGTCCAGCCACATGTGCGGGTCCAGCTCGCCGTGCTCGTGGCCGTCGCCCTCGGAGTGTTCGCCCTCCTCCTCGGCGTGCTCGTCGCCGTGGCCCTCCTCGGCGTGGCCCTCGTCCCCGTGCGCCTCCTCGTCGTGACCGCCCTCGTCGTGCCCGTCCTCGCCGGGGTCGTTCGGGCGCAGCTCGACCAGGTCGGCCACGTCGAGCGCGGTGCCCTCGGCGGCGACCTCGGCGACGGCGTCGTCCACGGCCGGCTGCAGCCCGTTCACGTAGAAGACCACGTCGGCGTCGGCGACCTCGCCGGTCTGCCGCCCGGTCAGCTCCAGGTCGTGCGGCTCGGTCCCGGGCTCGGTGAGGTTGGAGACCGCGACGCGGTCCCCGCCGACCTGTTCGGCCAGCCACTGCAGGGGATAGACACCGGTGACGACGGTGACCTCGGCGCCGCCTTCGCCCCCGCCGCCCCCGCTGGCGTTCCCGCACCCGGTGAGCGCGACCGCGGCGGCCGCTCCGGCCGCCATCACCTTGACCGTCGTCCTGGTTCTCATAGGACGATGATCGGGAAAATGAAAATGGTTGTCAATTCGCCCGATTCGTCCGGTCCCCCGACGGGTGGGCGCGCACCCCCGGCGGCTCAGTTGATCTCGGCGAACCGCTCCACGTCGTCGGTCTTTCCTGCGACCACGATCACATCGCCCTTCTGCGGCACGGTGTTCTCGGTGGCGTAGGTGAACTGCTCCCCGTGGTGCTTGATGCTGACCACGGTGATCCCGTACTTGGCGCGGATCCCGGTGTCGCCCAGGCGGCGGCCGATGACCTCGCGCGGGGCCCGCGTCTTGCCCAGCGCGAACCCCTCCTCGATCTCGACGTAGTCGAGCATCCGGCCGGAGACCAGGTGCGCCACCCGCTCACCCATGTCGTGCTCGGGCAGCACCACGTGGTGCACGCCCACCTGCTGCAGGATGCGCCCGTGGCGGCGGCTGACCGCCTTGGCCCAGATGTGCGGCACCCCCATGTCCACCAGCAGCGAGGCGGCCAGGATGCTCTCCTCCAGGTGGGTGCCGATCGCCACCACCGCGCGGGTGAACTCCTGGGCGCCGATCTGGCGCAGGGCCTCCTCGTCGGTGGCGTCGGCGACCACGGTGTGGGTGAGCGACTCGGCGTAGGCCTGGACCAGCCGCGGGCTGGAGTCCATGCCCAGGACCTCCCAGTTGTGCGCCACCAGCTCCAGGGCCAGCGAGCTGCCGAACCGGCCCAGCCCGATGACGAGGACGCGCTTGTCGTTGGTCTTGCTGCGCGGCACTGGCGTATCTCCTTGTTCGACTATCCGATGATCGGGCGCGACTCCGGCAGGTCATAGCGCTTGGCCCGCTCCCGCAGGGCCAGGGCCGCCGCGAAGGTCACCGGGCCGATGCGCCCGGCGACCATGAGCACGACCAGCAGGATATGCGCGCCCGGGGGCAGGTCGGCGGTGATGCCCATGGACAGGCCGACCACGCCGGAGGCCGAGATCACCTCGAACAGCACCGGCACGAGTTCGAAGGGGGTGGCGGCGACGACGGCGACGGTGGAGACCACCACCACCGTCATCGACAGGAACAGCAGGCTGAGCGACTGGCGGACCACGCCCGGGGACAGCTTGCGCCCGAACACGTGGACGTGCGGGTTGCCGCGGATCTCCGCCCACACCACGAGGAGGATCACCGCCAGGGTGGCCACCTTGATGCCCCCGGCGGTCCCGGCGCTGCCCCCGCCGACGAACATCAGCATCATGACCACCATCAGCGTGGAGTCGTTCATCGCGCCGACGTCGACCACGTTGAACCCGCCGCTGCGCGGCATGATCCCGTGGAAGGTGCCGTCCAGCACCCGCTGCCACCAGGCCATGTGCCCCAGCGTCGCCGGGTTGTTCCACTCCAGGGCGGTGACCGCGGCGGCGCCGCCCGCGAACAGCAGCACCGTGGTGACCACCGTGAGCTTGGTGTGCAGCGTCCAGCGGCGCGGGCGCGCCAGGTGGCGCCGCAGCTCCAGCAGCACCGGGAAGCCCAGCCCGCCCAGGACCGTGGCCAGCGCCGCGGGCAGCACCACCAGCGGGTCGGCGGCGAAACGGGTGAGGCTGTCGGGGTACAGCGACAGCCCCGCGTTGTTGAACGCCGACACCGAGTGGAACACGCCCCGGTACACCGCCGAGAGCGGCGCCATGCCGTGCTCCAGCCAGAAGCGGGGGACGAGCACGGCGGCGACCGCGGCCTCGCAGGCCAGGCTGGCCACCACCACCCGGCCCACCACCCCGCGCAGGTCTCCCACCTGCAGGGCGCGCGTCTCGGCCTGCACGCTGAGCTGCATGCGCAGCCCGAAGCGGTGGATCACCACCACGCCCAGCACCGAGGCCAGCGTCATGATGCCGATCCCGCCGATCTGGATCAGCACCATCACGGTGATCTCGCCGAAGTGGGTGAGCCGGGCGCCCAGGTCGATGACGGACAGGCCGCACACCGCCAGCGCGGTCGTCGAGGTGAACAGCGCCTCGACGAAGGTCAGGCCCTCACCGCCGGCGTGCGCGGCCGGCAGCATGAGCAGGCCGGCGCCGGCCAGGTCCACCGCCACGAAGCAGAGCACGAAGATGCTGGCGGGCCGCTTCCACAGGCCGCGCAGGGGGTCGTCGCGCCGACCCGTCCCGCGCGCCGCGTCGGTGTGTCCCGGGGCGACGGTTCTTCGTCCCATCCGTGCTCAGCCGCTCCGTCCTGGTACCGCGCCCGGGCCGCCGAAGGGGCCGGGAAGGCTTCGAGGGTCAGTGTCCCTGGAAACTGTCCGGGGCACGGCGGGGTTCCCCGCCCGCCCGGCGTGTCGGCGGCTCCGGGCGCGCCGTTCAGCCCTCCGCGCGGGCCGCCTCGTCCCCGCCGCCGCCGGAGTCGGCGGTCCGCGCCCCCAGGCGCCGGTAGTGGGCGCTGCGGACGGCCAGCACGCAGGTGGCGAGCACGGTCGCGATGAGGGAGGCGATGAGCACGCCGGACTTGGCGTCCTCCATCATGTGCAGGTCGCCGGGGAAGGACAGCTCGGTGATGAGCAGGGAGACGGTGAACCCGATCCCGGCGAGCATCGCCATCCCGGCGATGTCGATCCAGCTCAGGGTCGGGTTCAGCTCGGCGGAGGTGAGCTTGGTGGTCACCCAGGAGCCGCCGAGGATGCCGATCAGCTTGCCGGCGACCAGGCCCAGGATGACGCCCAGCGCCGCGGTGTCGGTGAAGATGGTGCCGAAGCCGGTGAAGACCACCCCGGCCGACATCAGCGCGAAGACCGGCAGCACCAGCCCGTGGGCCCAGGGCCGCAGCAGGTGCTCGGCGCGGTGCGAGGGCGCCTCGAACTCCCCGGAGTGGGCCACCGTGCGCATGAGCATGCCCATGGCGACGCCGGCGATGGTGGCGTGCACGCCGCTGCCGTGCACCAGCACCCAGATGGCCGCGGCCAGCGGCACGTAGACGGTCCAGTTGGGCAGCCGCGAGGCGTTGAGGCGGGCCGCCAGGCCCTTGCCGCGCTGCAGGTAGCCGAAGACGGCCAGCAGGGCGATGGCGCCCAGCAGCGGGCCGAAGGAGACGTGGTCGGTGTAGAAGACCGCGATGACGATGATCGCGCCCAGGTCGTCGACGATCGCCAGGGTCAGCAGGAAGGTGCGCAGCGCCGGGGGCAGGTAGCGCCCGATCACGGCGAGCACCGCCACCGCGAAGGCGATGTCGGTGGCCATCGGGATGCCCCAGCCGCCCAGCGCCTCGGGGCGGCCCAGGTTGATCCCGGCGTAGATGAGCGCGGGCACGGCCATGCCGCACACCGCGGCCACGATGGGCAGCACCGCCCGGCGCGGGTTGCGCAGCTCGCCGTGGACGAACTCCTGCTTGAGCTCGTTCCCGACGATGAAGAAGAAGACCGCCAGCAGGGCGTCGGAGGCCCAGGCCTCCACCGACAGGTCCAGGTGCAGCCCGGAGGGGCCGAAGGCGAAGGTGCGGATGGCCTCGTAGGAGCCGCCGGCGGGGGAGTTGGCCCATATCAGCGCCGCCGCCGCGCCGAAGATCAGCAGGAACCCCGCGACCACGTCCTCGCGCAGAAGGTCGGCGACCCCTTTGAGGCCGCGGCGTTGTGAGGCCATGCGTTGCGCTCCCCCCGAACCGGCTCGGCTGTCCTGCTGCGGCGTGTGCCGACGTCGTCCCGGAACCGGCCGTGCGGGGGGCTTCGCGGCCGCGGACGAGAAGAGCCGCGCCCCCGGAACGCCGCGCGGCGCGCCGCGCGGATGCGCCGGGCCGCATGGGCCTGCCGTGGACGGGGCGCCGTCGACCCGACCCCGTCGAGGATACTCATGGGGCGTCCCGGATCGGACCACCAGGTCCGGGGGAGGCGGACCCGGGAGTGTCGCGCCTCCACCCGGCGGCCCCGCCCTAGCGGTGCCGGGCGCCCTCGTGCTCGGCGTGCCCGGCGGGTTCGAGCTGGAGTGTGGAGTGCTCCACGTCGAAGTGGCCGTCCAGGCAGGCGTGCAGCTCGTCCAGCATGCGCCCGGCGTCGGCCAGGTGGTCGTCGGCGACCACGACGTGGGCCGACAGCACCGGCACCCCCGAGGTGATGGTCCAGGCGTGCAGGTCGTGCACGTCGATCACGCCGGGCTGGCGCAGCATGTGGGTGCGGACCTCCTCCAGGTCCACCCCGCGGGGCACCGCCTCCAGCAGCACGTGCACCGACTCGCGCAGCAGCGACCAGGCGCGCGGCACGATGATCGCGGCGATGATGAGCGAGATGGCGGTGTCCACCGCCGACCAGCCGGTGGCCCAGATGACGGCGCCGCCGACGATGACGCCGACCGAGGCCATGGCGTCGCCCATGACCTCCAGGTAGGCGCCGCGCACGTTCAGGCTCTCCTGCTGGCCCGAGCGCAGCACCAGCAGCGCGACGATGTTGACCGCCAGCCCGAACGCGGCGACGGCGACCACCCAGGGCCCGGCGACCTCCCGGGGCTCGCTGATCCGCTCGATGGCCTCGTAGGCGATGAACGCGCACAGCAGGAAGAGGAGCACCGCGTTGATGGCGGCGGCCAGCACCTCGGCCCGCTGGAGGCCGAAGGTGCGGCTGCTGTCCGGCGGCCGCGCGGCGATCCACACCGCGAACAGCGCCAGCATCACCCCGGCCGAGTCGGTGACGGTGTGCCCGGCGTCGGCGAGGAGCGCCAGGCTGCCCGAGAACGCGGCGCCGGCGACCTGGACGACGGCGACGGACAGCATCAGCCCCAGGACCAGGGCCAGGCGGCCGCGGTGGGCGCCCCCGGCGGTGGCGTGCCCGTGTCCATGGCCGTGGCCGGCTCCCATGGCGCCTCCTGTCGGTACGGGCGGCGGTGCGCCGCCAAACGGTTCAGCCGTCACTGTTTATACAGCCTCGGCTGTCTATACAGCAAATACTGTAAAATGGTTTTCATGTTGACCTCCGAGCAGCGCCTGACCGCGATCCACCGCCTCGGCCGCGCCCTGGCCGACCCGACGCGCTGCCGCATGCTGCTCGCCCTGCTGGAGGGGCCCAGCCACCCCGCCGGGCTCGCCGACACGCTGGGTCTTACCCGGCAGAACGTCTCGAACCACCTCGCCTGCCTGCGCGAATGCGGCCTGGTGCAGGGCCGCCAGCAGGGCCGCCAGGTCACCTACGAGCTGGTCGACGCCTCCCTCGCGCACGCCCTGGAGGACCTGCTGGACGTGGTCTGGGGCGTGGCCGAGGAGCACACCCCGCCGGGGGAGAGCACCCCCGTGCCCGCGGGCTGACCCCCCACCGCGCGGAGTTCCCGCGCGGCCGCTCCCGGACCGTCCCGTTCCGGCCCCGGACACGAGCCGGTAACGCCGACCCTGACACGGGGCTGACACGCCCCTGAGAGACCCCTGAATCCGGCCCCACCCGCCCCACCCTGCTCCGAGACGCGAAGTATCGTGTGATTCGCGTGCCCGGCACACCCGGCGGCCCCGTTCCCGCCCGCGGGTGATTCCCGACCGCCCGGCGCGGCACCGCGCACAGGCGCGCGGTCCGGCGCGGCGGCGACCGCACGATCAGAACTTCCGTCGAGGAGCACCGACTCTCATGTCCCCATTTGCCGAGAACGCTCTTGGCGACCCCGCGACCGGCCGCCCGTCCCCGGGCGCGCCGCTGAGCGGAGGCGCGCGATGAACCGACTGGTCACGACGTCCCTGGGCAACCGCGCGCTGATCCTGCTGGTCACGCTGTCGGCCGTGGTCTTCGGCGTGCTCGCCGCAGGCTCGGCCAAGCGCGAGCTGATGCCCTCCATGGACCTGCCCATGGTGATGGTCGGCGCCCAGTACCAGGGCGCCTCGCCCGAGGTGGTGGAGAACGAGGTCACGCTGCCGCTGGAGCAGGCCGTCAAGGGCGTGTCCGGCATCTCCTCCTACACCTCCACCTCCTCCAACGGGAGCGCGCAGGTGGTCGCCGAGTTCGACTACGGCGACAGCACCGACGACGTGGTGCGCGACGTCCAGCGCGCCGTCGACCAGGTCGAGGGGCAGCTGCCCGACGACGTGGACCCCAGCGTCCAGTCCTTCGGCCTGGACGACATGCCGGTGGTCATGCTGGCGGTCGGCGCGGGCGACGACGACGCCCAGGCGCTGGCCGAGCCGCTGCGGGAGACCGTGGTCCCCGAGATCGAGTCCATCGACGGCGTGCGCGCCGCGACGGTGACCGGTGTCGAGGAGTCCTCCGTCGCGGTCACCCCCGACGAGGACGAGCTGGAGGACGCCGGGCTCAGCGAGGCCGACGTCACCGCCGCCCTGCAGTCCAGCGGCGTGCTCTCGCCCGGCGGCGACATCACCGAGGACGACCGCACCCTGACGGTGACCACCGGATCGCGCCTTGAGTCCCTGGAGGACATCGAGGACGTCCAGGTGGTGCCCGGTGCCGGGGGCGGCGGGGCCGCCGCCGGGGGCCAGGGCGCCGCGGGTGCCGCAGGTGCCGGGGGCGCGGCCGGGGCGGCCGGCGCGGCCGGGGCCCCGCAGGCCGCACCCGAGCCGGTGCGCCTGGGCGAGGTCGCGGACGTCGCGATGGAGACCGAGGACAGCGGCTCGGTCACCCGCACCGACGGCAAGCCCAGCCTGGGCCTGATGATCCTGAAGACCCCCGAGGGCAACACCGTCGAGATCTCCGAGGCGGTCCAGGACCGCATGGGCGACATCGAGCAGGCGCTGGGCGGCGACGCCGATGTCAGCGTCGTCTTCGACCAGGCGCCCTACATCGACGAGTCCATCGTCGCGATGTTCGAGGAGGGCGTGCTCGGCCTGGCCTTCGCCATCGCCATCATCCTGGCGTTCCTGCTCTCGGTGCGCTCGACGCTGGTGGCGGCGGTGTCCATCCCGGTGTCGCTGCTGGTGTCGATGATCGGCATGGAGGTCTTCGGCTACAGCCTGAACATCCTCACCCTGGGCGCCATCACCGTCTCCATCGGCCGCGTGGTCGACGACTCCATCGTGGTGCTGGAGAACATCCGCCGCCACCTGGGCTACGGCAAGGAGAAGATGGAGGCGGTCGCCACCGGCACCCGCGAGGTCGCCACCGCGATCACCTCCTCCACGCTGACCACCATCGCCGTGTTCCTGCCGATCGGCTTCGTCGGCGGCATGGTCGGCGAGCTGTTCCGGCCCTTCGCGGTCACCGTCAGCATCGCCCTGGCCGCCTCCCTGCTGGTGGCGCTGACCATCATCCCGGTGCTGGCCTACTGGTTCATGAAGCCGCGGCCGGTCCCGCCGGAGGAGGCCGAGCGGATCATGGCCGAGGAGCGCGCCAAGGAGCTGCGCTCCCCGCTGCAGCGCGCCTACCTGCCGGTCATCCGGTGGACCACCCGCCACCGGGTGCTGTCCCTGACCGCCTGCGTCGCGCTGCTGATCGGCACGTTCGCGCTGGCCTTCAGCCCCGCCCTGAAGACCAACTTCCTCGGCGACGAGGGGCAGAACACCTACCAGGCCACCCAGGAGCTGCCGCCCGGCACCTCCGTCGAGGAGGCCGACGCCGAGGCCGAGAAGGTCGAGGAGAAGCTGGACGGGCTCGCCTGGGTCGACTCCTACCAGGCCGCCATCGGCGGCGGCGACCCGATGGCCGCGATGGCCGGCGGCGGCGGGGCCGGCTCCACCAGCTTCACCATCACCACCGACCCCGACGGCGACCAGGCGGTCTACAAGGAGAAGCTGCGCCAGGCCTTCGCCGACGTGGACACCGACAACGAGGTCGTGCTCGCCGACGCCGGCGGGATGGGCTCGGCGCTGGAGGTCCAGGTCACCGCGGACGACCCGGAGACGCTGGAGGAGGCCGCCGACGAGGTCGAGGAGGCCGTGCGCGGCATCGACGGCGCCGCCGACGTGGAGAACAGCATCTCCGCCGCCCTGCCCATGCTGGAGGTGCGGGTCGACAAGGAGGAGGCCGCCGAGGAGGGGCTGAGCGAGGCCCAGGTCGGCCAGGCCGTCTCCCGGGCCTTCCAGGGCGAGACGGTCGGCAGCGCCACCGTCGACGACCGCCGCCACGACGTGGTCGTGCACGTCCAGGCCGCCCCCGAGTCGGTGGAGGACCTGGAGCAGCTGGAGCTGGCCGCGCCCGCGGGCGGCACGGTCGAGCTCAAGGACGTCGCCGACGTCGAGGAGGTCGTGCAGGCGCCGGAGCTCAACCGCGCCGACGGCGTCACCAGCGCCACGGTGTCGGCCTCGCCGACCGCCGACGACCTGGGCAGGGTCAGCGCCGAGCTGGCGCAGGCGCTGGACGGGCTGGACCTGCCCGAGGGCGCCTCGGCCGAGATCGGGGGCGTCAGCTCCGACCAGAGCGAGGCCTTCGCCCAGCTCGGCATCGCCATGCTGGCCGCGGTGGTGATCGTCTACCTGATCATGGTCGCCACCTTCAAGAGCCTCATGCAGCCCTTCATCCTGCTGGTGTCGATCCCCTTCGCCGCCACCGGGTCGCTGGGCCTGCTGATGCTCACCGGCCAGCCGCTGGGGCTGCCGGCCATGATCGGCCTGCTGATGCTGATCGGCGTGGTGGTCACCAACGCCATCGTGCTGATCGACCTGATCAACCAGTACCGGTCGCAGGGCATGGAGCTGCGCGAGGCGGTCGTGGAGGGCTCCCGGCACCGGCTGCGTCCGATCCTGATGACGGCGCTGGCCACCATGGGGGCGCTCACCCCGATGGCGCTGGGCATCACCGGCGGCGGGGCGTTCATCTCCCAGCCGCTGGCCCTGGTGGTCATCGGCGGCCTGTTCACCTCGACGCTGCTCACCCTGGTGCTCGTGCCGGTGCTCTACACCATGGCCGAGGGCCGCAAGGAGCGCCGCGCCAAGCGCCGGGCCGCCAAGCGCGAGGCCGCGCTGGCCGAGGTCCGCGCCGAGCGGGAGCGCGAGCGCGCCGGGGCCGCCGCGGCCCCGGGCGAGGGGCCGGAGGCCGGCTGACCCGGTCCGGCCGCGGCCGGACCGGAACCCGCGTGAGCGGGGAGCCGGATTCCCCCGCGGGGGCGGCGGGCGGTGGACACCGCCCGCCGCCCCCGCGCGCCTGTGCGCTGGGGCGGCGCCCCCGTAGGCCCCCCGACCTGGCCCGCAGCCCCCGCGGCGGTGTCCCCCGACTCCGCCGCGCCGTTTTGCGATCGGCTGTTATCCCAGGCAAGCTGCCCTTTATGGATAGCAGGGACAGGGACCTCGACGACCTCGTCCGCCAGGAACTGGGGGAGGAACCGTCACAGGAGGCCAAGGACTACGCCCGCGAACTCTACGAGAAGTACCGCGCCAAGGTGTTCGGCGCCGACGCGGACGAGCAGGAGGGGCAGGGCGTGCAGGACGCGCGGACCGACGGGGCCGAAAGGAGCGAGTAGTGCTCGGGCCTGGGCCCAGCCACAGCCGACCACGGCGACGACGTACCGACGGACGGGGTCTCCCCCGCGGGGGAGACCCTTCGTCGTGTCCGGGGCCCTTCGGGTGGGCCCCTCAGGCGGTGCGGCGGGCGGCGGCCCCGGGGCCGGCGGCGTCCTCCGCGGCCCCTTCGGGGAGTTGGTCGTGTGGGTTCTCGGGGTGCTCCCCGGGGGCCTCGCCGAGCGGTCCGGGGTGCGGGGCGGCCTCGTCGGCCTCCTCCCAGACCAGCTCGTACCAGACGGTCCGGCCCAGCCCGCCGGGGCGGTGCTCGGTCCCCCACTTGGCGGCCAGCGCCTCCACCAGGTCCAGCCCCCGCCCGTGCTCGGCGGTGTCGTAGGGGTCGCGGTGCTGGGCCCGCGGGTGCTCGGGGCTGCCCAGGTCGCGCACCTCCACCCGGGTCCACCCCGGGGCGGTGCGCACGGTGACCTCGAACTTGCCCCCGGAGGTCCCCGAGGCGCTGTGGGTGATGGCGTTGGTGGCCAGCTCGCTGGTGAGCAGGGTCGCGGTCGCGGCCTCGGGGCTGTGCGCCAGCGCCCGCTCCACGAAGCGGCGCGCGTGCTTGATCTGGTGGGCCAGGCCCGGGAACCGGCGGCGGGCCGGGGGCCCCGGGGCGTCGGGCTCTGCGGGGTGCTCTGTCATGGTCATCGCCGGACGATCGATGGACGGATGGATCGTGCCCGGGCGCGGGGCGCGTCCGAGCGGGTCCTCGCCGGGCGGCGTCCGATGCCCGCGCGGGTCACGGCGCTGGAGGAATCGGCCGAGGACCGCTCGTCTGGGGGACGGTGTGGACTTGTCGGGCGGTCGGCGCCGGAGGGGGTGGGGCACCGTCCGCGGTCAGGGGAGACGAATCCAACGGACAGGATACGCCCGCTGACGTCCGGTGAGTCGCACGGGGGGTGGTGTGCGGCACGGAACCCCCGTGCGGCAGGGGATGCGGCACGCACGCCCGGGTGGACACGGGGCCGCGCGCGGGTAGGGGCCGGGTGACAGGCCGGTGAAGGGGCCTCCACGGCGAGAGGTGTTTCGGCTACGGTGCGTCTCAGATGTGGGCCCGGACACAAGGGGAGGGCAATGCGTGCCGGTGTGTTGGCGGTGCATTCACCGCGTCTTCACCGCCGCGAGCAGCGCCTTCGCCAGTGTCGGGACGGTCCGGGCGCCGCCGGCCACGGCTCGCACGGCCGACGGGGCCCGCACGCATCACCCCGTTGACCTCCAGGAGGAGTTCCGTGCCCGATTCCGCGCCCCGACGCTCCCTGCCGATCATCGGCCAGGCGGGCGGCGGGAGATCCAGGGTCACCTGCCGCCTCCGCTGCGGCGACGCCTGCTTCCACGAGGCCCCCAACACCAGCGCGAACCCCTATTTCGGCGACATCTTCAGCGCCATGGTCTCGCGCCGGAACGCCTTGCGCGCCGGGGCCGTGGGCACCGGGGCCGCCGCCGGGTTCGCCGCCCTCGGCGGGCTGGCCGCGCCCGCCATGGCCGACCCGAAGAACGGCAGGGGCAACCCGCGCCTGCGCTTCGAGGGCCTGCCGCCGGGCGACTCGGACGCCGTCGAGGTGCCCAAGGGCTACGAGCAGGAGGTCGTCATCAGCTGGGGCGACCCCGTGCTGCCGGACGCCCCCGAGTTCGACTTCGAGAACCAGACCGCCGAGGCCCAGGCCAAGCAGTTCGGCTACAACTGCGACTACGTCGGCTTCGTCCCGCTGGACCGCGGCAACGGCTACGGCAAGGGCGGCAGGCACCGGCCGCAGCGCGCGCTGCTGTACGTCAACCACGAGTACACCAACGAGGGGCTGATGTTCCGCGGGTACTCCGACGACACCGCCACCGAGGAGCAGATCCGCACCGCCATGGAGGCGCACGGCGGCTCGGTCGTGGAGATCGAGCGGGTGGGCCGCACCGGGCAGTGGAAGCCCGCCGGGGGCGAGCGGCCCTTCAACCGGCGCATCACCGGCACCACGCCCTTCGAGATCACCGGCCCGGCCGCCGGGGACGAGCTGCTGCGCACCGAGGCCGACCCGTCGGGCACCGAGGTGCTCGGCATGCTGAACAACTGCTCCGGCGGCACCACCCCGTGGGGCACGTTCCTCTCCGGCGAGGAGAACTTCAACCAGTACTTCGTCAACGCCGACAGCGCCCCCGAGGACGTCCGGGAGAAGCTGGCCCGCTACGGCATGACCGGCGGCGAGGAGGGGCGGCGCTGGAACCGCGTCGACGAGCGGTTCGACCTGTCCAAGCACCCCAACGAGGCCAACCGCTTCGGCTGGATCGTCGAGATCGACCCGACCGACCCCGAGGCCAAGCCGCGCAAGCGCACCATGCTGGGCCGGTTCAAGCACGAGGGCGCCAACCCGCGCATCACCGACGACGGGCGCGTGGCGGTCTACCTGGGCGACGACGAGCGCTTCGACTACATGTACAAGTTCGTCAGCGCCAAGAGGTTCCGGGAGGGCTCGGCCCGGCACAACGCCACCCTGCTCGACACCGGGACGCTCTACGTCGCCAAGCTGAGCGGCAACAGCCCGGCCGAGGAGATCGACGGCTCCGGCGCGCTGCCCTCCGACGGCGCCTTCGACGGCGTCGGCGAGTGGGTCGCGCTGTGCACCGACACCGAGAGCTTCGTCGAGGGCATGAGCGTGGCCGAGGTGCTGGTCTACACCCGCATCGCCGCCGACAAGGCGGGCGCCACCAAGATGGACCGGCCCGAGGACTTCGAGCCCAACCCGGTCACCGGCAAGGTCTACTGCGCGCTGACCAACAACAGCTCGCGCGAGCCCGGCCAGGCGGACGAGCCCAACCCGCGCGGGCCCAACAAGCACGGCCACATCCTGGAGATCACCGAGGCCGGGAACGACGCCGGGGCCACGGAGTTCACCTGGGACGTGCCCATCGTCTGCGGCGACCCCGAGGACGAGAGCACCTACTTCGCCGGGTACGACAAGTCGAAGGTGGCGCCGATCTCGTCGCCGGACAACCTCACCTTCGACGAGCACGGCAACCTGTGGATCTCCACCGACGGCCAGGGCAAGCTGGAGATCAACGACGCCCTGCACGCGGTCCCCATGCACGGCAAGTACAAGGGCGAGCTGAAGACCTTCGCCACCGTGCCGCTGGGCGCCGAGTGCTGCGGCCCGCTCATCACCGAGGACCAGAAGACGGTGTTCATCGCGCCGCAGCACCCCGGTGAGGACGGCACCGCGGAGGAGCCGCAGAGCACGTGGCCCTTCGGGGACTTCCCGCGCCCCTCGGTGGTGGCCATCTGGCACTCCAAGGGCAAGGACATCGGCTGCTGACCCGGTAGCCGGACCAGGGGGGCGGGGGGTGGCAGCGGGGCGCCCATCGGTGCACGTCCCACTGTTCCGAGATGGAATGATGGGACCCATGGTGCGAGAAGCAGACATTCCGCGACTGGACGTTCCGAGCGCGGGGGTCCACCGCGCCGACTCCGACCGCTACGACGGGCGCATGCCCTACCGGCGCACGGGGCGCAGCGGGCTCGACCTGCCGGCGATCTCGCTGGGGCTGTGGCACAACTTCGGCGACGACCGGGCGCTGGCCGACCAGCGGGCGGTGCTGCGCCGGGCCTTCGACCTCGGCGTCACCCACTTCGACCTGGCCAACAACTACGGCCCGCCGCCCGGCTCGGCCGAGCTGAACTTCGGCCGCGTGCTGCGCGAGGACTTCCGCGCCTACCGGGACGAGCTGGTCGTCTCCACCAAGGCGGGGTACGAGATGTGGCCCGGCCCCTACGGCAGCGGCGGGGGATCGCGCAAGTACCTGCTGGCCAGCCTCGACCAGTCGCTGGCCCGGATGGGCCTGGACCACGTCGACATCTTCTACAGCCACCGGTTCGACCCCGACACCCCGCTGGAAGAGACGATGGGCGCCCTGGACGCCGCCGTGCGCTCGGGCAAGGCGCTCTACGCGGGGATCTCCTCCTACTCCCCGGAGCGCACCGCCGAGGCCGCCGCGATCATGCGGGGGCTGGGCACCCCGCTGCTCATCCACCAGCCCTCCTACTCGATGGTGAACCGGTGGATCGAGGACACCGGGCTGCTGGACACCCTGGAGGCCGAGGGGATGGGCTGCATCGCCTTCTCCCCGCTGGCCCAGGGCATGCTCACCGGCAAGTACCTCGACGGCGTTCCCGAGGGCTCGCGGGCGGCGTCCGGGAAGAAGTCCTTCCGCCCCGAGTGGCTCAACGACGACAGCCTGGCGACGGTCCGCGCCCTGAACGGCATCGCCGCCGACCGCGGGCAGACGCTGGCCCAGCTCGCCCTCCAGTGGGCGATGCGCGACCCGCGCGTGACCTCGGTGCTGATCGGCGCCAGCAGCGTGGAGCAGCTGGAGGACAGCCTGCAGGCGGTGCACGGCCCCGAGCTGACCGCCGATGAGCTGTCCGCGATCGACGCCCATTCCAAGGAGCTGGGCGTCAACATCTGGAAGCGCTCCAGCGACGGCTGACCGCGTCCGCGTTGATCTCGGGAGAAACGCCCCTACAGGCGCGGTTTTAGCGTCCCTTTTCCCGAGATCAACGGGCTTGGGGCGGGACGGAGGGAAGGGAGCCGATGGGCGGCATGACGATCGCGGTGCGCTGTGCGCGGCCGGAGGACGCCGAGGCGATGGCGGAGGTGTTCCGCGAGGCCGGGGCCGCGGGCTGGGCCCACTTCCTGCCGGAGGAGGAGCTGCGGGCCGAGCCGCTGCGCCCCGCCGTGTACGCCGCGGGGATCAGTGCGCCGGAGACGCGGGTGTTCGTCGCCGAGGACCCGTCCTCGGACCGGGTCGCCGGGTTCGCCCTGTGGCGCCCTCCGACCGACCCGGCCGCCCCGTGCGACGAGGCCGAGCTGCACCTGTTCTACGTGCACCCCGGCCACTGGGGCGACGGGACGGCGCGTGTGCTGATGGACGCGGTGCTGAGGTCGATGCGGTCCGAGGGGCGGCGCCGGGCCACCCTGTGGACGGCCGAGCCCAACCACCGCCCGCGCGCCTTCTACCGCCGGGAGGGCTGGGAGCCCGACGGCGGCCGCCGCTCCAAGACGCGCAACGGGATCACCTTCACCGAGCTGCGCTACGCCCTCGACCTGTGACGCCCCGCCCTTCGGCGATGATCTCGACGAAGGTGCTGTCATTCCTGCGGTTTTGGCAGCACTTCTGTCGAGATCATCGCGGGTTCGGACGCGCGTGGGGGCGGGCGCGCGGCGCCCGCCCCCACGACGGTCCGGCCCGTCCGCGTCCCCGGGGACGCGGACGGAGGCGGCCGGGTCAGCCGTGCACGTCCTCCCGCTCGCCCGAGCCGCCCTTGAGCAGGCCCATCATGCGGTCGACGCCCTCGGGCCGCCGGGTCATGGCGCTGACGGCCACCACCGCGACGGTGGAGGCGATGGCGCCGGGCACCAGCTCGTAGAGGACGTCGGACAGGGTGTAGTACCAGGCGATGGTCACCAGCGCCCCGGCGATGATGCCCGCGGCGGCCCCGGCGGCGGTGGTGCCGCGCCAGAACAGGGCCAGCAGCAGGGGCGGGCCGAAGGCCGCGCCCAGCCCGGCCCAGGCGAACAGCACCAGCCAGAACACCAGGCTCTCCACGCCGGGGACGTAGAGCAGCCCCACCGCCAGCAGGCAGATGACCAGCACCACCACGCGGCTGACCATCACCAGGTGGCGCGGGTTGAGGTCCTCGGCGTCCTTCTTGATGAGCCGCTGGTAGATGTCGCGGACCACGCCGGAGGTCGCCACGAGCAGCTGGGAGTCGGCCGAGGACATGATCGCCGCGAAGACCGCCGCGATCAGCAGCCCGGCGATGATGCCCGGCAGGTAGGCGTTGGCCAGGAACGGGAACAGCTGCTCGCTGTCGGCGCCGGGCAGGGCCTCCACGTCGCCGTAGACGGCGCGGCCGGACAGGCCGATGAACACCGCGCCCCAGCCCATGAGCACGTTCCAGACCGTGCCCCACAGGGCGGCCGGGCGCAGGCTGGCGGGGTCGTCGATGGACATGTAGCGCACGACGATGTGCGGCTGTCCGGGCGAGCCCAGGCCGATGCCCACGGCGGCGATGATCCCGCCGAAGCCGATGGCGTAGGGGTCGAGCAGCGCGGGGTCCAGGGCGCGCAGGGTGTCGAACATCGGCCCCCAGCCCAGCGAGGCCACCACCACCAGCGGAAGGACCACCAGGCCGACGATCATGAAGATGGCCTGCACGGCGTCGCTCAGCGCCACGGCCACGTACCCGCCCAGCAGGGTGTAGACCAGGACGACCCCGGCGGTGATCCACACGCCGGTGGTGTCGGCGACGCCGAACGTGCCGGCGAAGGCCTTGCCCCCGGCGGCGAACTGGGAGGAGACGTAGGCGGTCATGAACAGCACGACGACCGTCACGATCAGCACCCGCAGGCCCGGCCCACCGCCCAGGCGGCTGGCGAAGAAGTCGGGCAGGGTGATGTCCTTCATCCGGCCGGTGAAGCGGCGCAGCCGGGGCGCGGCGAACAGGAACAGGAACAGTTCGACCGTGGTGTAGCCGACCACCGACCACACGGCGGCGGCGCCGTCGACGAAGGCCAGGCCGGTCACGCCGAGCACCAGCCACCCGCTGCGGCCCGAGGTCACCGCGCTCATCGCCACGACGAAGTGCTTCATCGCGCGGCCGCCGAGGAAGAAGTCGGTCATCGAGCCGGAGCGCGAGCCCGCCGCGTACAGGGCGATGCCGACCAGGAGCAGGAGGTAGACCGCGAAGGAGGCGATGACCGCCCAGTTCGCGTCCACGGAGACGGCGGTGTCGCTCACCGTTCCACCCCCTGGTCCTTCGTGGCCGTGGCCGCGTAGCCCAGGACGGCGGCGACCAGCACCAGGAGCGGTAACACGAACAGGGCGAAGTTCATGGGGGGTCCTCCGGTTCGGTGGGGAAGGGCGGCCGGCGGGGGCGGGGTGGCCGCTCCGGCCGTCACGCAAGGTAGTGGTCCGGACTCTGAAACACGACCGCGCCGAAGAGGGACGTCTGAGGCCAAGAGTGATCCCGGGTGACATACGCGGCGCCCGGTTCCGAAGATCGCCAGGAGCGGTGACCGCGGCGTGACGGAAGGGTCGCGGATTCGTGACCCATACCCCTTGGTCGGTCGGCACGGGCACCCGGCCGGATGCGGTAAATGGCCCGTGGTGGTGTCGTCGGACCTCTGACGCGTTCGGGGTGGGGGCGGGGGAGGCGGGTATTGACACCCCGGGGCCCCGGTGGTCCACTGGCGGCGTACCGCCTGCCAACCAAGCACTCGCTCGGCGCGACGTTTCCACCCCCCTCACGGAAGGCCGGACGCCACGATGCCGAACACCCCGATGACGGCGCGCGCCGCCGCGATCATGGAGCAGCCCGGATCCTGGCGGATCGTCGACGTCGAACCGGGCGAGCCGCGGACCGGCGAGGTCCTGGTGCGCTTCAGGGCCGCGGGGCTGTGCCACTCCGACGCCCACGCCGCCTCCGGGGCGATGCCCGTGTCGAAGCTGCCGCTGATCGGCGGGCACGAGGGCGCCGGGGTGGTGGAGGAGGTCGGCCCCGGGGTGGACCGGCTGGCCCCGGGCGACCGGGTGGCGGCCCAGTTCGTGCCGAGCTGCGGGCGCTGCCCCAACTGCCGCCGCGGCCGGATGAACATGTGCGACCTGGCGATGCTGGGCCTGGCGGGGTCCATGGCCGACGGCACCTACCGGGCCCGCGTCGACGGGCGGGAGGCCGGCCAGATGACGATGCTCGGCACCTTCGCCGAGCGGGCCGTGGTGCCGCAGTACTCCCTGGTGCCCATCCCCGACGGCGTCTCCTTCGAAGCGGCCGCGCTGGTGAGCTGCGGCGTGCTCACGGGGTGGGGCTCGGCGGTCAACGCCGCCGGAGTGGGCGCCGGGGACACGGTCATCGTCATGGGCACCGGCGGCGTGGGCATGAACGCCCTGCAGGGGGCGGCCGCGCGCGGCGCCGCGCACGTGATCGCCGTCGACCCGGTCCCGTTCAAGCGCGAGGCGGCGCGCGAGTTCGGCGCCACCGCCTCCTTCGCCACCATGGCCGAGGCCGCCGACCACGCGCGGCTGGCCACCGGCGGGCAGGGGGCCGATTCGGCCATCGTGTGCGTGGGGAACCTGGACCCCGGGCACGTGGCCGAGGCGGTCGCCGCGATCGGGCGCGGGTCGACGGTCGTCGTCACCGGGATCGGCGACGCCGCCGAGGTGGGGCTGCCGATCAGCCTCTGGGAGCTGGCGATGACCGAGAAGCGCATCCAGGGGACCCTGTACGGCACGCACACCCCGGGCGACGGCATCCCGCGCCTGCTGGAGATGTACAAGGCGGGGCGGTTGAAGCTCGACGAGCTGATCACGCGCCGGTACAAGCTCGACGAGATCGCCGCGGCCTACGAGGACCTGCACGCGGGGCGGATCATCCGCGGAGTGGTCCTGCACGGCGACGAGGGCGCGGCGTCCTAGGTCCCGTCCGGAGTCCTCCCGCCCGCCCCACCGTCGTTGATCTCGGGGAAACCGCCCCTACGAGTGCGCTTTCAGCGTCGATCCCCCCGAGACCAACGGGGATCCGGACCGGTGGGGCCATAGGAGGAGCGCCGGGTCCGCCCGGGCCCCGCCGTACAGGGCCCGGCCCCGCCTGCGGCCGGGGGCCGGACCGCCGGAATGTGCGGGGCGACGGGTAAGCGCGCGTTAACAACGGCGAAAAACGGTCATGGGAAAGGGCCGATATCGGAGCGCCGGATCGGGGTGCGGCCTCTTCTGTGGAAGAGGCCGCACCCCGATCCCGGCAGGGCCGGCGCGCCCCGCGCCGACGTGCGGCGGGATGATCATGAAAGGCGCGGCCCGCCGCTCGCGATTCGGCGCATGGCGCCGCAATTTCGGACACGGGGCCGTGCGCAGGGACGCCGCGAGACGGAAGGGCGTCCGCGGTGCTTTGAAATTGGACGATCTGACCCTCGTTGTGCTTTCTTGATGTCACGGTGACCGGTCGGTGTCCAGTGACCCAGCACACTCGTTGAAATTCCGGGCACGGACCGTGAATCGGAAGAAAACGCACGTTTCGGTGGTCGTCGGGAGCGAACCTCGCCGGTGGCGCACGGGATCCCCACCCCACCCTGACCGCCCGCGGTCACGGGGGAGCTCCCCGCGGCTCCGGCCCCCCGCGCGTCCCGCGGCCTCCGACGCACCGGCACGCCCATACGTGCCGCCCCGCGCAGGGTAGGAGGCCCGCTTTGTGGTTGTTCCTGGTCAGACGACTGGTGAACTATCTGGTCCTGATCGTCGTGGCCACGACCTGCGCCTACCTGCTGGCCGCCTCCGCGCTGAGCCCCCGCGTCAACTACGAGAACCAGAGCCCCCGCCCCAGCGAGGCGGCCGTCGACGCACGCCTGGACGAGCTCAACCTCAACGACAAGACACCGCTGGCCGAGCGGTGGATGGTCTGGGCGGGCGACGTCGTCACCGGTGACTTCGGCAAGACCGTCACCGGCAGCTCGGTCAACGACCAGATGGAGATCCGCGTCCTGGTCTCGCTGCGCCTGATCGTCGCGGGGACCGTCCTGGGCGCCACCGCCGGTGTCGCCATCGGCGCCTACGCCGCGGTCAAGCAGTACGGGCTGTTCGACCAGCTGTCGACCGGCGCGGCCTTCACCGTGCTGGCCGTGCCCGCCGTGGTGGTGGCGATCACCCTGCAGGTGATCGCGATCTGGCTGAACGGCGCCGCCGGGCAGACGCTCCTGGTGTTCAACGGGGAGGCCACGCCCAGCCTGGACGCCGGGTTCTTCGGCACCGTCTGGGACCGGCTCAAACACATGTTCCTGCCGACGGTGGCCCTCGCGCTCGGCCAGTTCGCCGTGTTCAGCCGCTACCAGCGCAACATGATGCTCGACGTCCTGGGATCGGACTTCGTGCGCACCGCCCGCGCCAAGGGGCTGACCCGGCGCGCGGCCCTGCTCAAGCACGCCCTGCGCACCGCGCTGATCCCCACGGTCACCTACTTCACCTTCACCTTCGGCGTGATGATGGCCGGCACCACCTTCACCGAGAAGGTCTACAACTGGAAGGGCATGGGGTCCTGGCTGATCGACTCCATCGCCACCAACGACGTGCACGCCGTCGCCGCGGTCTCCTGCTTCATGGCGGTGTGCGTGATGGCGGCGGCGTTCCTGTCGGACCTGCTCTACGCCTGGCTCGACCCGAGGGTGAGGGTGGGCTGATGGCCCGGCAGAACAGCGCACCGCCCGGGCGCACCGCGCCCCCGACCCCCGCCCAGGAGCCCATCCGATGAGCATGTCCGCAGAGCGCACCGCCGCGCCGGACGCGCCCGGCGAGGGACCGGCGCCGGCCCGCACCCCGGGCCGCTGGTCCTCCGTGCTGCGCCAGATGCTTCAGACGCGCCGCGTCGTGTTCGGCGTCGTGACCATCGTGCTGATGGTCGTCATCGCCTGGGTGGGGCCGCTGCTGAGCCCCTGGGAGTTCGGCGAGCGCGACTACGCCGCCTTCCTGCAGCCGCCCTCGCCCGACCACTGGTGGGGGACCGACAACACCGGCCGCGACGTCTTCGTCAGCACCATGGTCGGACTGCAGAAGTCGGTCATCATCGGCCTGCTGGTGGCGGTGCTGTCCACCATGGTGGCCGCCGTCGTCGGAGCCTTCGCCGGGTACTTCCTCGGCGTCACCGACCGGGTCCTGATGTGGATCACCGACCTGCTGCTGGTGCTCCCGAGCTTCCTGATCCTGGCGATCCTCTACCCGGTCCTGCGCGACCAGGGCTGGGTGGTGTTCGTCGCGCTGCTGGCGGCGTTCCTGTGGATGGTCACCGCCAAGATGGTGCGCGGCATGACCATCTCCCTCAAGGAGCGCGAGTACGTGCTGGCCGCCCGGTACATGGGCGTGCCCGCCTGGAAGATCATCTTCCGGCACATCATCCCGAACATGTCCTCGCTGCTGATCGTGGACGCCACGATCAACGTCAGCTCGGCCATCATCGTCGAGACCAGCCTCTCCTACTTCGGGTTCGGCGTGCAGCCGCCCGACGTCTCGCTCGGCTCCCTCATCTCCGACGGGGCCGGCCAGGCCGTCACCCATCCGTGGACCTTCGTGTTCAGCACGGGCCTGCTCGTGCTGCTGGTCCTGGCCGTCAACCTGATCGGGGACGGGCTGCGCGACGCCCTCGACCCGCAGTCGAAGCGCCGTGCCTAGGGGAGAGGAAGACATGACCGAGACCATCACCGCGAACGGCGCCGGCGGCCCGGAGGCGGCCGAGACCGGCGCGCCCGTCCTGGAGATCGAGGACCTGCACGTCACCTTCCCCGGCCGGGGCAAGGAGCCCGACGTCAAGGCGGTCCGCGGCGTCGGCTACAGCGTGCGGCGCGGCGAGATCCTGGGGATCGTCGGCGAGTCCGGGTCGGGCAAGTCGGTGTCCTCCATGGCCGCCATGGGGCTGCTGCCCGACAACGCGCGCGTCACCGGCTCCATCCGGCTCCACGGCGAGGAGCTGCTGGGCCTGGACGACAAGGCCATGTCCGCCAAGCGCGGCTCCCGCATCGCCATGGTGTTCCAGGACCCCCTGTCCGGGCTCACCCCCGTGTACACCGTCGGCGACCAGATCATCGAGGCGGTCCGGGTCCACAACCCCAAGATGGGCAAGGAGAGGGCCGCCGAGCGCGCGGTGGAGCTGCTCGACCTCGTGGGCATCCCCAACCCCGCCCAGCGGGCCAAGGCGTTCCCGCACGAGTTCTCCGGCGGCATGCGCCAGCGCGTCATGATCGCCATCGCGATCGCCAACGACCCCGACGTCATCATCTGCGACGAGCCCACCACCGCGCTCGACGTCACCATCCAGGCCCAGATCCTGGAGGTGCTCAAGACCGCGCAGCGCGAGACCGGCGCCGCCATCGTGATGATCACCCACGACCTGGGCGTGGTCGCCGGGCTCGTGGACCGCGTGCTGGTCATGTACGCCGGGCGCCCGGTCGAGGTCGGCGCCGTCGACGACGTCTACTACCGCACGCGCATGCCCTACACCATGGGACTGCTCGGGTCGGTGCCCCGGCTGGACACCGAGGAGCACGCCCCGCTGGTGCCCATCGAGGGCAACCCGCCCTCGCTGAGCGCCCTGCCGCCCGGGTGCCCCTTCGCCCCGCGCTGCCCGATCGCCACCGACGAGTGCCGCGCCGAGGAGCCGGAGCTGCTGGAGGTCGGCGGCGGGCACGGCGACGGGCACACGGCCGCGTGCATCCGCGCCCCCGAGATCGAACGCGAGGGCTGGACCGCCGCCGACGTCTACCCGGTGCCCGCGATCGGCGAGGCCCCCGCGGCCCGCACCCGCCGGGCCGACCGGGAGACCGTGCTCCAGGTCGACGGGCTGGTCAAGCACCACCCGCTGATGAAGGGAGCGGTGTTCAAGCGCCGCGTGGGCACCGTCTACGCCGTCGACGGGGTCAGCTTCGACATCGCCGAGGGCGAGACGCTGGGCCTGGTCGGCGAGTCCGGCTGCGGCAAGTCCAGCACCCTCATGGAGATCCTCAGCCTGGAGCGCCCGCAGAGCGGGACGGTCGACCTGCTGGGGCGGCGCTCGGGCACGATGAGCGCGCGCGAGCGCTTCGCCGTCCGCCGCGACGTGCAGGTCGTCTTCCAGGACCCGATGAGCTCCCTGGACCCGCGCATGCTCGTCTTCGACGTCGTGGCCGAGCCCTTGCGCACGCACGGCTACCCCAAGGACAAGCTGCGCGCGCGGGTGAACGAGCTGCTGGACCTGGTCGGGCTGGACCCGGCGCACGCCGGGCGCTATCCCCAGGAGTTCTCCGGCGGGCAGCGCCAGCGCATCGGCATCGCCCGCGCCCTCGCGCTGGAGCCGCGCCTGCTGATTCTGGACGAGCCGGTCTCGGCGCTCGACGTGTCGATCCAGGCCGGGGTCATCAACCTGCTCGAAGAGCTGAAGGTGCGGCTGGGCCTGTCCTACCTGTTCGTCGCGCACGACCTGTCGGTGGTGCGGCACATCGCCGACCGGGTCGCCGTGATGTACCTGGGGCGGATCGTGGAGATCGGCGAGGTCGGGAGGATCTTCGGCAGCCCGGCCCACCCCTACACGCAGGCGCTGCTGTCGGCGATCCCGGTGCCGGACCCGGAGAAGGAGCGCGCCCGCACGCACATCGTGCTGGAGGGCGACCTGCCCAGTCCGGCCAACCCCCCTTCGGGCTGCCGGTTCCGGCCCCGCTGCCCCAAGTTCGCCGGGCTCTCCGAGGCCGAGCGCGTCCCGTGCATCGAGGTCTCCCCGGACCTGGAGCCCACCGGCGAGGACGACCACACCGCCGCCTGCCACTACGCGCAGGGGCGCACCGTCGTCTGACCCCCCGTATCCCCCGCTCCGGCCGCGGCCGGCTTATCAAGGAGGAATGAGCAGTTATGCGTACGAGACGGACAGCGGCCTACGCCGCTCCGGTCCTGGCGCTGGCGCTGGCCGCCACCGCGTGCGGCGGCGGAGGCGACGACGGCGGTGAGGGAGACGCACCGTCGCTCGACGACATCGCGGCCTCCGACCTCAACCCGCAGCCGCGCGAGGAGCTCGAAGAGGGCGGCATCTTCATCTACGGCAGCTCCCAGCCGGTCAGCCAGTACAACATGCACCACACCGACGGCAACCTGGGGGCCGTCGCCGAGATCATCAAGGCGGTCATGCCGAGCGCCTTCCGCTTCACCGACAAGGGCGAGGCCGAGCCCAATCCGGCCTACGTCGAGTCGTTCGAGCAGAACGACGAGGGCACGGAGATGACCTTCGTGCTCAACAAGGACGCCGAGTGGTCCAACGGTGAGCCGATCACCTGGGAGGACTACGAGCAGCAGTGGAAGACGCTGTCCGGGCAGGAGGACGGCGACTTCGGCGCGCCGGGCGAGGTGTACGCCTACCAGAGCGTCGAGGACATCGAAGAGGGCGAGAACGAGTACGAGTTCACCGTCACCTTCTCCGAGCCCTTCGCCGAGTACGGGATGCTGTTCGAGAACCTCTACCCGAAGGAGGTGATGGAGGACGCCGACAAGTTCAACGAGGACTACCTGGACGACATCCCCATCACCGCGGGGCCGTTCTCCTTCAAGGAGATCGACAAGAAGTCCGACACCACCATCGTCGAGCGCAACGAGGACTGGTGGGGCGAGAAGGCGCTGCTGGACGAGATCCACTTCCAGCCGGGCGACCCCGAGGGCCAGGCGCAGGCCTTCGCCAACGGCGAGATCGACGCCTTCTACGTCGGCTACACGGCCGCGACCTACGAGACGGCGGCCTCCCGCGAGGACGGCCACGTCACGCAGGCCATCGACAACGGCTACCGCTACATCGAGATGAACGCCGACAGCCCGGTGCTGTCCGACGTCGATGTGCGGCACGCCGTCATGCTCGGCGTCGACCGCAGCGCGCTGGCCAAACTCTCCCTGGAAGGCATCAACTGGCCCAGCGACCCCACCGCCAACCGCCTGCTGCGCTCCTCCGACCCCGCCTTTCAGGACAATTCCGGTGACCTGGGCGAGCAGGACCAGGACCGGGCGCGCGAGCTCCTGGACGGGGCGGGCTGGACCCTCGACGGCGAGGACGCCAAGGTGCGCACCAACGAGGACGGCGAAGAGCTGGAGATGCGCTACTTCTGCCCGGCCGGTGTGAAGGCGTGCGAGTCCGAGGCCGAGGTCACCAAGGAGATGCTGGGCGAGATCGGCATCAAGGTCACCACCGACTCGATCCCCACCGAGGCGTTCTTCAACGACCACATCTACACCGGCGACTTCGAGCTGGCCTCCTTCGTCCAGGTCGGCACCACCCCCTACGTCGGGGAGAGCTTCGAGAACTTCACCGGACCGTTCGACGACAAGGGCGAGGACTGGGGCAACAACAACGCCCGGACCTCCACCGACGAGATCAACGAGAAGTTCGACCAGCTCCGCCAGACCGTCGACCCGGAGGAGTACGGCAAGCTCGCCAACGAGATCGACGCGCTGCTGTGGCAGAACGGCCAGGGCATTCCGTTCTTCCAGCGCACCGGCACCTACGGCGTGGCCGACGGCCTGGCCAACGTCGGCGCGCCCGGCCTGCAGTCCAGTTGGTACTACGAGGACATCGGCTGGACCGAGCTGCCCCAGCGGTAGCCCGTGGGCCGGGCGCAGGGCGCCCGGCCTGACGCACCGGTCATGACACAGCGGTGCGGCCCCGCCCCGAGCGACCCTCGGAGCGGGGCCGCACCGTTTCGCGTACTCCGGACCGCGGGCGGCGGCTACGCCCCCTCGCGCAGGATCTGCTCCAGCTCGGCCTCGTCGATGATGCTGATGGCCTGGCCCTTGGCGCGGTACTCCTCGGCCTTGCGGCGCTTGCTGGTGGCCTGCGCGTGGTCGCCCACCACCAGCACGGTGACCTTCTTGGTGACGTTCTTGGCGATGGCGCCGCCGACGGCGGCGATCTCGCCCCACAGCTCGATCTTGTCGCGCCGGGTATCGCTCAGGCAGACCACCGCGCCGTACAGCGGGCCGTCGGGGTCGGCGTCCAGATCGGGCTCGGGCGGCTCGGCCCTGCTGTGCTCGCTCCAGCGCGCGAAGCGGCCGTCGGGCCGCTGCGAGCGGTCGCGCCTTCGGCACCACAGCGGGCGCTGCCCCGGGGATGTGCGGCCCAGCAGGACGTTCTCGCCCGTGTACAGCTCGTGGAGGGTGCGGGCGCCGCGCTCGCGCATGAGCGCCAGCACGATCTCCGCGCTGCCCTCGGCGTCGGAGAGCGGGTTGTGGTGGTCCAGCGGGAAGCCGATCCGCTCGCACAGCGTGGGCAACTTGTGGTTGCGGCTGTCCGGCCACACCGCGCCGGCGAGCACATACGAGCAGCAGAAGCGCAGTTCCGGCAGGTCGACCGAGGTGTGGGCGCAGGCGCGTTCGATGACGTCCATCTCCATGCGGGCCCAGTGGGCCACCACGGGGTCCTCCCCGGCGAAGGCGGTGATGCGCTTGAGCGCCTCGGGCCACTCGGGGGCGTCGCGCACGTCCTCGGCGGTGACGCCGCCGTTGTAGGGCGCCAGCGCCGGGTCGAACCAGTCGGCGGGCGCGGGCGGCCGGACGTACTCCAGGTGGCGCTCGGCGACGCGGCCGCCGCGCACGCGGACCATGCCGACGCGGCAGACGCTGCCGTTGTCCTCGTTGGCCGTCTCGAAGTCGAGCGCGACCCAGGTATCGGCCGCGTCGACCCCGGGCGACCCGCCCACCGCGGGCCCCAGCCCCTCCAGGGGGAGCGGTTCGGGGATCCCGTCAACCATCAGCGCACCTCCACAGCCGCACACCTTCCGAAGCCGCGCGGCCCCCGCCTGCGGCGGCCACGGAGCCTGCGGCACCCACGGATCGTCCCGCACACCGGTGACGTCTCGGGCCGGGGCGGGGGACCCTTCCGAGGCGACGATATGCGGTGACGACGATATGCGCTCCGATACCGGGAGATGGCCGCCTCCGGTGCCTCCGGAACCGAATGCGGACCAGGCCGCACCGGGCCGGGCGCGCGGCGCCGCTCAGGCCACGGCGGGGTAGGCGGTGGCCGTCCCGTCCTCGGCGAAGCGCAGCCCCACCACGCCGTCGGTCAGGTCCGGCGCGGTCCCGGGGTCCAGCTCCAGGTCGTTCTGGAAGTCCAGGCTGTAGATCCCGGGGGAGCCGCCGTTCAGGCCCTTGTCGGTGTAGACGACCCCGTGCCACACGCCCCGGATGCCGGTCGGGACGCCGCCGCCGAATCCGGGGTCGTTCCACAGGCGGTCACCGCCCTCGGCGGTGTACACGTCCACTTCGGGGGAGGTGCGCCCGCCGTTCCAGCACACCAGCATCGACTGCTGGTCGTAGCGGCACACCTGGTCGCGCAGGCGCTCGGTCCAGTAGGCGACCTCGCCCGCCGCGGCGTCGACCACCGCCCACTCGGGGGCGGGCTCCGCACCCGTCTCCGGAGGCGTCTCGCGGCCCACGAGGAGCCGGGAGCCGTCCATGGGGGAGATCCGCAGGGGGCGGGGCGCGGTGGCGCCCTGGCCGCTCTCCGCCTCCCACAGGCTCCACCGGTGGGCGCCGTCGGCCGACCCTGCCGCAGTGAGCACTCCGGCGGCCCCGTCGGTCCCGGCGTCCCCCGCCGCCCCGGGGACCGACCAGCCGACGACCGCGCCCTCGGTGAGGGCCTCAGGGCGCATGCCCGGGTCGGTCCACAGCAGCCCGCCGTCGCCGGGGGAGAAGGCGACGGCCGTCCCGTAGGACACCACGACGGCGTCGTCGTCGGCCCCCACCGCGAACACGTCCGCCGGGTCGGGCGGCGGGCCGTCGGGGATGTGCTCGGCCTGCCAGAGCAGCGCGCCGTTGCGGGCGTCGGCGACCAGGACCTCCAGCCGCTCCTGCCGCACGGCGCCGCTCCGGCCGGGGTTGCGCGTCTCGAAGGCGCCCACGACGACGGCGCGGCCGTCGATCTCGGCGAGCACGGCGCTGTCGGCCCGCGTGTCCACGACCGGCTGGCGGGTGGGCACCGACCAGAGCTCGCGTCCGCCCTCGGCGTCCACGGCGTGCAGGCCGTCCTCGTCGCCGTAGTAGACGGTGCCGCCGTCCATGGCCGGGCGCAGGGCGCGTCCCTGGTCGCGGGAGTCCGCCCCGAGGTCGACCTCGAAGCCCCGGCCGGTGTCGAACTCCGTCGGCGGGTCGAACACCCGGTGCTCCGCCCCCTGCTGCTCGGCGGTCCCGCCGGGGCCGTCCGCCGCGGGGCCGGTGCAGGCGGGGGCGGCGAGGACGGCGAGGGCGGCCAACAGGGGAGCGAACCGGCGGGTCGGCTGGCGCGGGGGCTCTCCGGTCTGCACGGAACACCTTCGGACGGAGGGGACGGGGAGGCGCCGACGGCTCCGGCGGCGCGGGGGCAGGAGTGCCCCAACTCTAGAGAATTCTCCGCGATCCGTCGCGAACCGGGTGCGCGGAGCCGTGCAGGAGCCGCAGCGTGAGGATCCGGCGGCGGCGAACACCCGGCAGGCGGCCCCGCCCCCGGCACGTCCCCGTCCGGTCGGGCCACGACCACGACGCCTGTCCCACCGGCTCCCGCCCGGACTCCGGCCTTCGTCGGCCCCGACGGGCGGGCGCGGCCGACGACAGGCACACCGCTCCAGCGGACACCATCGGTGGCAGGCGGCCGTTCGGACCGCCTCAGGGGTGATCGTGCGGTGGATCCGCCACCCTCGATGCCGCCTCGGCCACACCCCAACGGGGGCGGCCTTTACGGGCCGCGCGGTCCGGCGGCGCGAGCCCGGGCGCGCCTGATGCGGAACGGGGCACCGGCCCCCGGGGACATGGCCCGGTCGCCTCTCGGCGGGCGACACCCCGCGGACCGCCCCCGGGTCCGGCGGGGTGTGCCTCGGGCCCATCGGCCCCGGTGCCGCTCAGGGGCGGTCCGGGGCCGCACCGGCCGCTCAGACGCCGACGGTCTCCGCCGCGCGCCAGCGCTCGATCGCCTGCGTGCGGTTGCGCACGTGCAGCTTGGCGTAGATGTGGTTGATGTGGTTCTTGACGGTCTTCTCCGACACCACCAGGTGGTCGGCGATCATCGCGTTCGACATGCCGCCCGCCACCAGGCGCAGCACCTGGGCCTCGCGCTCGGTCAGGCCGCTGTCGGCGCGCAGCGCCGCGGCCGCCGCCGGGCCGCGCACACCGGTGATCGCGTCCACCTCGTCCTGCCCGGCCCCGGAGCGGGCCACCGCCCGCAGTGCCTCGGCCAGCTCCGGCGGGGTGAACGATCCGTAGACCAGGGAGGCGGCGGCGCCCTGGGCCACCGCCTCGCGGACGGCCTCCCCGTCGCCGGGGAACGCGAGAAGGACCACCGGTGCCACCGCCGACAGGTCCTTGACGGCCCCGGAGGTGCCGAGTGCGGGGATGCGGGCGCCGACCAGCGCGGCGTCGGGGCCGGTCTCCTCCGCGATCTTGACGGCCTCGGCGCCGCTCGCCGTCTCCACGACGGTGAGTCCGGACCCGCGCTGAAGGGTGCTGGCGAGTCCTGCGCGCAAGACGAGATCGTCGTCGGCGATGAGGACGGTGAGGGGAGACGAGTGGGTCATGGGGGCTCCTGGATCGTCGCTCGGGTGCAGCGTCGCTACTCTCCGCAGTCGGACCGGACGGCGAGGTCCCACGGTTCGGGACCCGACCGTCCGCGCGGGCGACGTTTGTGGGGTTGTGGGGGGTCTGTCGCGGGGGTTGCCGGTGTTGCGGTACTTGTGCCCCGGATTGTCCGGGGGTATGCCGCGCCGCCGTATGACCGGAAGTGGCCGCGCCCGCGCGTTCCCGGGTGCGGAGCGGGCCTGGCGGGGCCGCATGCGGCCGTCGCCTGGGCCCCTGTGCGGAAAAGGCCGGAACGGCAGGAGCGGAGGCGCATTCACAAGCGGCGGAAATCGCCGGTTCGTCGGCGGAAAATGCCACCGCGGACGGTACTCGCCGGAGCGGTGCCGCTTTCGCCGGCCGCGGCCGCCTTTCGCCGAAGGGCGTGTCGCCGGTCAGGGCACAGAGGGCGGGTCGGCATGGGGGACGGAAATGACACCGCTCCAGCGGGCGGGGCCCGGATCAGGCGAATTCCGGAACACGCGGGGGAGGGCCGAATGGGGAGGCCCGCCTTCCCCGCCGTTCGGGGGCGGGAGCGGTGGGGGCACTCACGTGCACCGGGTGTAGTCCGTCGTGAAGCGGGCGCCTTGGCCGGTCGAATAGCACAGACCCACGGGGCCGGGCCGTGCTCCGCCGATCTCCGGGGTCTGGAAGACGAGCAGGCCCGTCTCGGGGGCACCGGGGAACACCAGGGTGTTCTCGTTGGGCTCCTGCTCCATCGGGTACTCGAGCTGCGGTGTGTAGGTGAAGGGCTGGGAGGGCTCGATCCGCTCGCCGTCGGCGAGGATGTAGAAGCTCGACTGGTCGAACGAGGGGACCTGCTCGCGGACGCCCATCGACTGCCCGTTGACCGTGATCCGCACGCCCTCGGGGCCGGACACGGCGCCGTAGACGTTGGCGTGCAGAGTGGCCGCACCGTCGGCGGAGAACAGCCCGGTGGTGCCGTCGGCCGAGCCCACCGCCGCGTTGGCGCCCACACCCTGGTCGGTGGCCCGTTCGACGGCCTCGGGCGGAGGACCGGAGGGCGTCTCGCCGCCGTCCGGTCTCCCGGAGTCGCCGCCTTCGTCCCCGCCGCCTCCGGCGCCCGCGTTCCCGGTGTCGCCGCCCTCGCCGCTGTCGGCGCCCCCGTTTTCGCCGCCGCTCGCGTCCTGTCCGCCCTGTTCACCGCCGCCGGCCCCGGCCAGCGCCTTGAGGGCGGACGGAGCGCCCACGGCAGCCGTGCCCGCCAGGGCGAGCACGGCGACGGCGGCGACACCGGCCGCCAGGCCGCGCCCGAAGCGCCGCACGCTCCGGGCGGGGGCCGGGATCGGGGCCGCCATCCCGGTCCAGACCTCGGTCAGCATCGCCCGGACGCCCGCCAGCGCCGTGGCCGGCGTCCTCCCGGACCACTGCTCGACCAGCGCGGGCACCAGCCCCACCGCGTCCGGCCGCTCCCGCGGGGCCTTGGACAGCGCGGCCCGGACCAGCGGCAGGAGGGGCTCCGGCACCCCGTCGATGTCGGGCTCGTCCTCCATCACCCGGTCGGCGAGGGTGTCCACGGGCCCGGCGCCGAACGGCTCGCGCCCCGTGGCCGCGAAGGCCATCAGCGAACCCCAGGAGAACACGTCGGAGCGGCCGGTGAGCTCGCCGCCCGCACAGGCCTCCGGGCTCATCCACCCGGCGGTGCCCGGGGCGCCGCCGCTCCGGGCGAGGACGGTCTGGTCGACGGCGCGCGCGATGCCGAAGTCGACCAGCTTGGGCGCGTCCGGGCCGAGGATGATGTTGCCGGGCTTGAGGTCCTGGTGGACGACGCCCTGGGCGTGGATGCGCGTCAGGGCGTCGGCCAGGCCGACGCCGAGGGCGGTCAGGTGGTCGCCGGTCAGGGGGCCGCGCTTCTGGACGTAGGTGCGCAGCGACGGCCCGGGGATGTACTCGGTCGCCAGCCAGGGCATCTTCGCTTCGGTGTCCCCGTCGTAGTAGCACGGCAGGCACATCCCCGACGCGCGCTTGGCGAGCACGGTCTCGCGGGCGAAGCGCGCGCGGAACTCGGCGTTGCCCGCCAGCTCCTCGCGGACGGTCTTGACTGCGGCGTGGCCGGGCATGCCCGGCTGGTGCGCGGCGTACACGGCGCCGATGCCCCCGATGCCGATACGCCCGTCCAGGGTGTACGGGCCGATCCTTCGCGGGTCCTCCCTGCGCAGCGGCGCGAAGCGCGAAGGGGTGAGGGGGGTGGTATCGCTCATGGCTCGCTTGTTCTCACGGATTCTGGGGCGGCGTCCTGGACGGTGGGGGTGGGGTCCCTCGGGTCCGCCGTCGACGGCCGCGTGGTCCTCGCCGAGGAAACGGTAGCCGCTTCCGCCCACAGAGCCGCCCTCCGGCTCCGGGTGTGGGCCCCGCCGGTCCCGTCGGCTCCGGCGGGGTGGCGGCCCAGGAGGGCGGAAGGGGAATCCCCGCCCGTTCCGGGTTCCGCGGTGCGGGGTCCACCGTATCGGGGCGGGCGGCGGACGGCCCAAACCGGAGGCGTGCGGGGCGCCGTCGGGGTCTCCACCTGCGTCCTCCGTCTCCGTCTCCATCTCCGTCGCCCGTGCCGCCGTGGACGCTGTGGGCCCCGGCGCGGGGAGGTCTCACGGACACTTCGACGCCGTACCGTCCCGATCGGTTGTGACGGAACGGCCACGACGGGGGAACAGGAGGGGAACCGGAACGACGGCGGCCGGTTCCGTCACCGCCTTCCGCGAGGCGGCGGAGGAACCGGCCGGTTCGTGCGTGGCGGGGGCGGGCACGGAGGTCAGTGCCCTGGTCCCACCCCGTTCGCCTCGGGCTCCTCCAGCCCCAGCTCGGAGCGGAGGAAGCGGCGCAGATGCGCCCTCGCCTGGTCGAGGTCCAGGGGAGGGGCCCCGCGCAGGCGGCGCAGGGCCAGGCCGTCCACCAGGGCGTTGAACCGCGTCGTCGTCTCGGTGACGTCCGCGCACGCGAACGACCCCTCCGCGCAGCCGCGCCGGATCAGCTCGGCCACCCGGTCGGCCCACTCCTCGTACCGGCGGCGCTGCCGGTCGTCGGGCGCCGCGTCGTCGCTGGCCGCCCAGTTGTCGAACCACAGCCGCCAGTGCCGGTCGGTCTCGGGGCTGAACACCCCCTCCACCAGCACCTCCAGCCCTTCGGCGGCGGTCGGCCGGGACAGCATCCGCTCGCCCAGGGGCCGGTAGTACCCGTCGATCTCCATGGAGACCGCCTCGGTGAGGATCTCCTGCACGCCGCCGAAGTGGTACGTCACCGTGCCGACCGACACCCCGGCCGCGCGCGCGATGTCGCGCAGGCCGACGCGCCCGGCGCCCTTCTCGGCCACCAGGGGTACGGCCGCCTCCAGGATCAGCCGCCGCCGGACCTCGGTCGGCTGGCGGGTGCGGCGGCCCGGCGCCACCGCCCGCCGCTTGGGACCGGTACGGCGGCCCGCGTCCCCGTCCCCGTCCGCTGACCGGTCCCCGGCGGTCACGGGGTCCCCGGTTGTGTCGAGGTCCGTGCTCATCCGGCCGTCCTCGGGATCTCGCGGCGCCACTCCCGCGTCGCGACGGTGTCCCCGCCCGAGACGGCCTCCACGGCGCTCTGCACGATGAAGTGCTCCGCGGTGGCGGTGAGCTCGCTCGACGTGCGCACCGTGATGTCCCATCCCTCCCGCTGCATACGGATCTCCCACCGGGAGCCTGCCACGGCCGAAAGAGGGTCGTCGACCCGGATCCGGTAGTACTCGCGGGCCTTCTCGGTGTACACGAGCCCGTCCGGATAGGTCCGCGAACCCCCGTAGTTGGGGTCCACGTCCAGCACCCACTCGCCGGTCCCCACGTCGTGCGTGACCAGACGCTCCGGGCGGCGCTCGCCCTCGCCCAGCACGACCGGGAGCGGCGCCGCCTGCTCCGGCTCGTCGAACTCCACCGCGGCGCGCCCCTCGTCGAAGCCGCCCCGCCGCTCCGGCAGCAGCAGCGCGCTCCGCGCCGGCCACACCGTCAGCGCCTCACCGTCCGGTTGCGGCCACACCCACGGCCAGTACGCGGTCGATACCGCGACCCGGATGCGGTGCCCCTCCGGGAACGCGTACCCGGTACCGGTCAGCTCGACCTCCACGTCCTCCGGCGTCCCCGGATCCCAGGGCACGACCCGGTCCCGCCCCTGGCGCGACGACAGGTTCAGTACCCCGCGCGTGACGAGCGTCGACGACCCGTCGGGCGCCACGTCGCACACGCGCACCACCACCGTCCCCTTCGGCCGGTCGCAGTCCAGGCGCAGGCGGACCCGCGCGCGCCCGAGGATCTCGGTACGGCGCTCCAGGGGAGCCGAATCGAAGCAGGTCGAACGCCCGTCCTCCTCGCGCTGGTCCGGCGGGAGGTCGGTGGCGTTGCCGTAGGGGAAGAACCGCCCGGCGTCCACCCCCGTGTGCTGCGGGCTGCGCACGACGACCGGGCCCGCGTCGTCCCCGCGGCCCAGCGCGCGCTCGGTCCATTCGGTGGACGGGGACGGCCAGGCGTCGTCGGAGACCCACCGCCCCTCCCGCACCGCATAGGCGGTCGCCGGCGGGACCGGCTCCTGGATGTAGGAGCGCAGCAGGGGCGTGTCCATCGCGCCGTTGTCGGCGCCCTTGAGCCAGTGGTCCCACCAGCGCAGCGTCTCCTGCAGGAACCCGATCTGCGGGCCCGGCTCCAGGGGCCGGTCCGGGTACTGGTGCGCCCAGGGGCCGAGGATGCCCCGCACCGGGCCGGGCAGGTTCTCGGCGAGCCGCAGCACGGTGTCCCGGTACGGGTCGGCCCAGCCGCCCACGGCCAACACGGCGGCCTGCACGGCCGAGTAGTCCTCGCAGACGCTCCCGTGCCGCCAGTACCCGTCGCGCGCCTGGTGGTCCAGCCACGTGTGGACGAACGGCTCCAGGGCGTCCAGGCGCTGCTTCCACATCGGCAGCCAGTCCTCGCCCACCGCCGCGGGGTCCGGCGGGCGCGAGGTGAACGCCAGCATCGTGCCCGACCACCCGGCCATGTCGATGCCCAGCACCGAACCGCCCGTGTAATGGACGTCGTTGTCGTAGCGGTCGTCGGTGGAGCACACGGTGACCACGGCCTTGAGCGCCTCAGGGCGCAGCGCCGCGATCTGCAGGGAGTTGAACCCGCCCCAGGAGATGCCGAACATGCCGACGCTCCCGGTGCACCAGGGCTGGGCGGCCAGCCACTCGATGACGGCGACGCCGTCCTCGAGCTCCTGCGGGGAGTACTCGTCGAGCATCACCCCCTCGGAGTTGCCCGCGCCCCGCAGGTCCACCCGCACCGACGCGTACCCGTGGCCCGCGTAATAGGGGTGGCGCTCGGCGTCGCGCGGGGCCGTCCAGTCGCCCTTGCGGTAGGGCAGGTACTCCAGCAGGGCCGGAACCGGCTCCTCAACGGCGTCGGTCGGCAGCCACACGCGCGCGTGCAGGCGGGTGCCGTCGCGCATCGGGATCCACATCTCGCGCATCTCGACGTCGCGCGGGAACTCCTCGCGGTACTTCATCTCCCCCGTCTCTCCGTGTCCTCGTCTTCGGTGCGGTCGTTCGGTGTGCTCGGTGCGGTCGGTCGGTCGGCGTCGGTCGGCAGAGCCGTGCGGCCGGCCCGACCCGAAGGGTGGGCCCGGGACCCGATGGGCCCCGGGCCCGGCGCGGCGGAGCCCCTCACTCTCCGCCGCGCCGGATCCGGTGGCCCCCGCCGAGGTCGATCCATTCGCCCTCGGCGGTGCCTTGGGTGGCGGCCCCGTCGGGCCCTTCAGAGGCGTCAGGGGCGGCACCGGCCGCGCCCCCGGCGGCGTCGGACCCCGCGCCCCCTGCGGTGTCCGGCTCCAGCACCGCCTCCATCAGGCGGCGCGTATAGGGGTGGTTCGGCCCGGCGAACACCGCCCCGACCGGCCCCTCCTCGACCACGCGTCCGTCCTTCATCACCGCCACCCGGTCGGCGATGCCCCGCACCACCGCCAGGTCGTGGCTGATGAACACGAACGCCAGGTCGCGCTCGGTGCGCAGGTCGTCCAGCAGCGCCAGAACCGACGCCTGCACGGACACGTCCAGCGCCGTGGTGACCTCGTCGGCAACGACCACGTCCGGCCCTCCGGCCAGTGCGCGGGCGATGCCGACCCGCTGCCGCTGCCCACCCGACAGCTGCTGGGGCAGCCGGTCCGACAGGGCCGGGTCCAGGGCGACGTCCTCGATCAGCCCGCGCGCGCGGGCGTCGGCGTCGGAACGGGAGGCAAGCCCGAAGAAGCGCAGCGGCCGCCGCACCGCCTCACGGGCGATCCTGCGCGGGTTCAGCGACGTGTCGGCGTTCTGGAACGCGAGCTGGATGCGCCGCCGCAGCGCGAGCGGCCGCTTGCGCGCCCCCGCCGCCAGGTCGCCCTCCTGCTCCCCGTGCAGGCGCATCCGCCCCGACGCCGGGGCGCGCAGCCCCGCCAGGGACCACGCCAGCGTGGACTTGCCGCTGCCGGACTCGCCGACCAGGGCGAGCACCTCGCCCCGGCGCAGCCCCAGGGAGACCCCGTCCACCGCGCGGCTGCGCCCGTACCGGACCACGACGTCCTCCAGGGACACCACCTCGGGGGCGTCCTCGGGCACCGGAGCGCGGTCGCGGACGGTCCGCGTCCCGTCCTCGCCCACCTCGGCCAGGCCCGCGTCGGACACCCGCGGGACGCTCGCCAGCAGGCGGCGCGTGTAGGGGTGCCGCGGCGCGGCGAACAGCTCGGCGGCCGGGGCCGCCTCCACCACCGCGCCCTCGCGCATGACCACGACCTCGTCGGCCATCCGCGCCACCACGCCCAGGTCGTGGCTGACCAGGACCGTGGCCAGACCCAGCTCGGCGCTCAGGTCCGCCACCAGGTCCAGGATGCGGGCCTGGGTGACCACGTCCAGCGCGGTCGTAGGCTCGTCCAGCACCAGCACGCGCGGGCGCGCGGCCAGTGCCATCGCGATCGCCACCCGCTGCTGCTGCCCGCCCGAGAGCTGGTGCGGGTAGCGGCGCCCGATGCGGTCCGGGCCGGGGAGCCCGACCTTCTCCAGCAGGGCGCGCGCCTCGGCGCGCCGCTCGGCGCGGGCCGGCACGCGCGCCATCAGCGCCTCTTCGAGCTGCGTGCCGACGCGCATCGACGGGGTCAGCGCGTTGCCCGCGTTCTGTCCCACCATCGCGATGTCGTGGGCCCGCAGCGCGCGCAGGTCCCGGCCGCCCAGGGAGAAGACGTCGCGCCCGGCGACCTCCACCGATCCGGAGGTGATGCGCGAGCCGTGGCGCAGGTGGCCCAGGAGCGCGCCGGCGACGGTCGACTTGCCGCTGCCGGACTCGCCGACCACGGCCAGCGTCCGCCCGG
Source organism: Nocardiopsis endophytica (assembly GCF_027706725.1). Lineage (GTDB taxonomy): Bacteria > Actinomycetota > Actinomycetes > Streptosporangiales > Streptosporangiaceae > Nocardiopsis_A > Nocardiopsis_A endophytica. The sequence continues at coordinate 5,027 of NZ_JAQFWQ010000010.1, read as the reverse complement.
CCGCCACCTCGAAGGACACGTTCTCGGCGACCGTGATGTCGCGCCCGTTCGAGCGGTAGGCCACCGACAGGTCCTTCACCCTGGCGGGGACCTCGCGCAGGTACAGCCCTTCGTCCCCCTGCCGGGCGCCCGTGCCCGGGGTCCGCGCCTGCGCGCCCGCCCCGGCCTCCGACTCCGCGCCGGTGTGCGGCGCCTGCCCGGTGCTCATCGGGCCTCCTTCACGCGGTCGACGCCCCACGCCTTGGCGAGGCCGTCGGCGGACAGGTTCAGCCCGAGGACCAGCGTGGCCAGGGCGATGATCGGCGCCAGGGACGCCCACGGCACCACCGTCATGGCGGTGCGGTTCTCCGCGATCATCAGCCCCCAGTCGGGCGTGGGCGGGTTGGCCCCGAAGCCCAGGAACGACAGCGAGCTGATCAGCAGCACCACCCAGGAGGCGCGCATGGCGAACTCCACGGACACCACGTCGGCGATGTTGGGCAGTACCTCGCGCACGAGGATGGACAGGGTCCGCTCGCCGCGCGCGCGGGCCGCCGTCACGTAGTCCAGCGGGGCGACGCCCATGGCGGCGGCGCGCACCACCCGCACCACCTGCGGGGCGTAGACGACGGTCACCGCCAGCACGATGACGGCCGGACCGGCGCCCAGCACGGTGACGACCACCAGCAGCGCCAGGATCGGCGGGATCGCCAGGACCGCGTCGAGGACCCGCATGACCAGGTCGTCGAGCCACCCGCCCTTGAGCGCGGCGGCGCATCCCACCACGGTGCCCAGGGCCACCGCGCACGCCGTGGCGGCGAACGACACCATCAGGGCGTAGCGGCCGCCGTACAGGACGCGCGCCAGCACGTCCCGCCCGAGCGCGTCGGTGCCCGCCCAGTGGGCGGCGCTCGGCCCGAGCAGGGCGCTGTCGGGGGCGTTGGCGGTCGGCGCGTACGAGGTGAGCAGCGGGGCCAGCACGGCGACGAGCACGTGCACCGCCACCAGTACCAGGCCCGCGGTCGCCGGGCCGGACCGCAGCAGGGAGCGCAGCGTCGTGCGGACCATCCCGGCCGGGGCGGCGCCCTCGGCCGGAGCCGCCTGCGCGCTCTCGGGCGCGGTCTCGTCCACGGGGTTCGGCTCGCTCATCGGGCGCTCCTCTCACCGGTGCGCAGGCGCGGGTTGAGCGCCATCGCGGCCAGGTCGGCGGCGAGGTTGCACAGCACGTACACGGCCGCGCCCACCACCGCGACGGCCTGCAGCACCGGCAGGTCGCGGCTGTGCACCGACTCCAGCATGAGTTTTCCGATGCCGGGGTAGTTGAAGACGTTCTCGACCACGACCACGCCGCCGACCAGCCAGGCGACGTTCATCGCGATCACGTTCAGGGTGGGCAGCAGCGCGCTGGGCAGGGCGTGGCGCACCACCACCCGCCAGGCGCCCAGCCCCTTGAGGCGGGCGGTGGTGACGAACTCGCTCGCCATCACGTCGATGACGCTGGTGCGGGTCATCCGCACGATGTAGGCGGTCATCACCACCGACAGCGCGATCGTGGGCAGCACCACCGACGGGAGCAGGTCGGCCACCGGCGCCGACGCCCCGTCCAGCACCACGGCCGGGAGCACCGGCACGCTGATCGACAGCGCCATGACCAGCAGCGTCGCCACGACGAACTCGGGCACGCTCATACCGGCCAGGGTGAGCGAGGAGATCAGCGTGTCGGGCCAGCGGTCGCGGTACAGCCCGGCGACCACGCCCAGCACGATGGAGGAGGTCACCGCCACCGCGACGGTGGCGGCGGCGATGAGCAGGGTGTTGCGCAGGTGGAGCCAGAGCGCACCGGCGACCGGCTCGCCCGACACCAGCGAGGTGCCGAAGTCGCCGCGGACGGCCCCGGCCAGCCACTCGGCGAAGCGGAGCACGGCGGGGCGGTTCAGGTCGAGCTGGTCGCGCAGGGCCGACACCGCCTCGGGGGTGGCGTCCTGGCCGAGCACCTGGGTGGCGACGTCGCCGGGCAGCAGCTGCACCGAGGCGAAGACGAGCACCGACGCCAGGAGGACCGTTCCGGCGGCCGAGAGCAGGCGCCGGGTGAGGAAGGTGAGCATCAGGGCCTCAGTCCGATCGAGCGGTAGTCGAACTCGAATCCGGTCTCGCGGTAGTTGAGGACGTCCCGGGACAGGCCGACCAGGCGGTCGGCGAACATGGGCGTCATGGCGCCGCCCTCGTCCACCACCAGGCGCTGGGCGTCCTGGTAGAGGCCCATGCGCCGCTCCGGGTCGCGGGTGCGGCGGGCCTGGTCGAGCAGGCCGTCGAAGTCCTCGTTCGACCACGCGGTCTCGTTGTAGGACGAGCCGCTGCGGAAGACCTGGTTGAGGAGCTGGTCGGCGGGGCGGCCGGTGTACCAGTAGGTCGCCATCAGCGGCTTGTTCATCCAGATCTGCGTGTAGTAGGAGTCCGCGGAGGCGTTGCGCACGGTCACCCCGATCCCGGCCTCGGCCGCCGAGTCCCGGTAGGCCAGAGCCATGGGCGTGAACACCGGGTCGTAGGAGGAGGTGTACAGGTCCACCTCCAGGCCTTCGGCGCCCGCCTCCTTGAGCAGCGCGCGGGCCCGCTCGGGGTCGCGCTCCACGGAGTAGTCGGTGTGGTACGGCGTGCCCGGCGGTACGGGGTTGTCGTTCCCGGGGACCCCGGTGCCCTGGAGGGCCACGTCAACCACGTGCCCGGGGTCGTAGGCCAGCTTCATCGCCTTGCGCACCTTGGGGTCGGTGAAGGGCTCGGCGGTGGTGAGCATCGGCAGGACGTACCACTGGGCGTTCACCGAGCGCGCGATGGTGGCGCGATCGGAGGCCTCCACGACGCGGGCGGTGGCGAAGTCCAGGTTGGTCTGGGAGATCAGGTCGATCTGCCCGGCCAGCAGGGCGTTGGTGCGCGCCTGGATGTCGGTCATCGAGTACATCTCGATGGCGTCCAGGACGGGCGGCCCCTCCCAGTGGTCGTCGTAGGCGACGATGCGCCCGCGCCCGCCGGGGGCGAACGACTCCAGCCGGAACGGCCCGGTGCCCACGCCGGTGCTCCCGATGGAGTCGCCCGAGTCCTCGGGGACGACGTAGCAGTTGTAGTTGGTCAGCAGCGCCGGGAACTCGAAGTTGGGCTCCTTGAGCTCCACCACCAGCACGCCCGGCTCGGGCGTGGTGACCTTGGCCGGGTCGACCAGCGGCGCGAGCACCGTGCCCTGGGGGGAGGCCAGGTCGGGGTCGACGATGCGGCGCAGGGTGTAGGCGGCGTCGGCGGAGGTGAGCCGGGACCCGTCGTGGAACCGGACGCCGTCGCGCAGGCGGAAGGTCCAGCGCACGCCCTCGTCGTCGGACTCCCAGGACTCGGCGAGGTCGGGGGCGGTCTCCCCGTCGGCGTCCATCCGGACCAGCCGGTTGTACAGCGCGCCCAGGTACTCGTAGGCCGACAGGGAGCTCGCCGGGTCCAGGGTCTCGGCCTGGGACGCCGGAGGGCGGGCGATGCGCAGCACGCCCCCGGCCGCGGGGGTGCCCGAGGCGGCCTCCCGGGACAGCACGGGTGCGGCGGTGCGGCCGCCCGGGGAGCAGCCGGAGAGCAGGGCGGCGGCGCCGACGGCGCCCAGGCCGCCCAGCAGGGCGGTGCGGCGCGCGATGGCCGGGGGCCCGCCGTCGCCCTGGCGTGAACGCGGCATGGGGACTTGTCACCTCGTGGTCGGGGGTGGGGGATGGACGGATCGTTCGGCGAACGGCTGATTCGTTCACTGAACGATTGATGTGAGTCATGAACGATAGGTGACGGAAAAATTTGGTTCAACCCATGACAAAACGGGTAGACCCCCTGGGTCCGTTCCGCTCTTTGTGCAGCTCAGGCCGGTGAACCGGCGGCGCCGCGGCGGGTGCGGCCCCGTGGGCGCGCGGGGCGTTCCGCGGGCGCCGCGGCGGGTTCGCGGCTTCCGCCCCGCCGCCGGGGCCCCGTGTGCGACGGTGGAGGTGCGGTGCGCGTGGGCGCGCCGTTCCGCGAGCGAACAGGGAGGCCGCGTGGCGGGCCAGGTGGGGGAGAAGCCGTCGGAGACCGCGATCCGGGTGGAGCTGGTGGACCGCGACGGGACGACGGTGGGCACCGAGGGGAAGCTTGACGCGCACCTGGCGCCCGGCCGGCTCCACCGCGCCTTCTCCGTCTTCCTCTTCGACGCCCGGGGCCGCCTGCTGCTGCAGCGGCGCGCGGGCGGCAAGTACCACTCACCACTGGTGTGGTCCAACACCTGCTGCGGCCACCCCCACCCGGGCGAGGCCCCGTTCCTGGCGGCCGCCCGCCGCACCGCCGAGGAGCTGGGGGCGGCGCCCGTGATGCTGGCCGAGGCCGGGACGGTCGTCTACGAGCTGCAGGACCCCGACTCCGGGCTGGTCGAGCGCGAGTACAACCACCTGTTCGTGGGGGAGGCTCCCGAGCGGCTGCGCCCCGACCCCGACGAGGTCGCCGAGACCGCGTTCGCCTCCCCGGTCGAGCTGGCCGCGCTGCGCGAGCGCTCGGTCTTCTCCGTCTGGTTCACCACGGTGCTGGAGGCGTCCCTGCCCGAAATCCGCAGGCGCTTCCCCGAGGCGGGCTGGTAACGTCCCGGCCGTGAAGCACTGAGCACCTGTCGCCGGGGCCGGCCCCAGGCCCTCGCGGCCCAGACCCCGGTCCTCACGGTCCAGGCCGCCGGGCGGCTGAGCAGGTACCCCGTTTCAGGGCCCCGGCCGGGCGTTGGGCCGTCGGAGCGTGAGCGAGAGGGCGGCGACGACGAAGGTCGGCGGCCCGCGCCGCAGCGCTGTCGGGCGCGGCGCGTGTGCGCGGTCACCGTGGAGGGCGGCGACGGCGAGAGCGGGGCGGTTCCCAGGCCCTGCCTGCCGTCCATCAGGTTCCTCGCGGTCCGGGCGGCGGCGCGGCCGGGTGGGTGCGTGGTCGCCCGCGCTCGTGGCGGCCGTGGGCCCGGTGCGCCTCTTCGTTGATCTCGGGGAAAGCGCCCCTACCGGGCCGGTTTTAGCGTCGTTTCTCCC